>JAETNT010000001.1 GCA_021772025.1 Enterocloster bolteae
ACTTTAATATTTTCTTCTGCCGTAAGGTTACTTAAAAGCATATAATTTTGAAAAACATAGCCTATATTATTTCGTTTCCAATCGGCAAGCTCTGTCTGTGATAAAGCAGTAATTATCTTATCCTTATATTTAACTGTGCCGGTGGTAGGCTTCACCATACCGGAAAGAATATTCAAAAGCGTGGATTTTCCTGAGCCGCTTGGCCCAAGAATTACAGTAAACGTTTCTTGATAAAGAGTAAGCGTAATTCCCTTGATTACTTTTTCTTTTCCATAGTCTTTTGTTATTTTTTCTGCGCTGAGAATAGGGAACATCTTTCAGTCTCCTTTGATGTAATGTCATTTTCGTTTTTGCAACAATTCATTTATTTCTTCAACTTCCTGCCGCATTTGAACCATATTTAGAAAAACTGCAACAATATAAATAATTGTCACCATTATGGCAAGCACCCATATCGGGGTACTGCCATACCAGTTAAAAATTGCTCCAAAAATAATTACTACAACTTCCATATAACTAATGTTTAGCATAAACTCCAATATGGCATAATTGCTTTCAAAGCTATGTGTGAAAAGCAGTCCTATATGAATGACAATATTAACAAGGAAAGATTGAAAAACGCTGTTGATAAGAAGAAACTGTGCACCGGAAACCGCGCCCAAAATGGCTAATATTAGTAAAGTAATTGCTGTGCTGCATAAAATATTTACGGATATTTTTTTCAAATCCCTGCCCCTCCCTGTAAAGCCTGCTTAATATTATCTAAATATTTACGGGTAACATGAAGCTTTTCCCCATTCTGCAAGGTTGCTTCCATACGGCTGTTAATAAGCGGTTTTATGCTCTCTAAAGAGTTAATGTTCAAAATACATGATTTACTGATTTGGACGAACCCCAAATCTGCTAAAGTTTCAGCTAATTGATATAACCGGTAATCTGTACGGAGAACATCTTTTTCAAGATAAATAAATGTGCGTTTATCAACACTTTCTATGTAAAAAATATCAGAAACATTTACATAGCGCTCCGTATTTTCTTCATTACATTTAATTCGAGTATCAAATGACCGTATGAAAGTAATCAGCTGCCCCACCTGATTATTTATTTTGGCATAACGGATTAGGACTTCAATATCCTTGCAACTTAAATCTTGTTCAGTTTTTATTACCATTTCGTCACCTGCTTTTTATTAAGTATATCCTATGATTTCTATACTTCAATGAGTTCAATACTAAGATACAGCTATCAGCTGCCAACTTACAAAAATTTCTCTCAAAATTTCGTCAAAGCCGCTCTGCGGCTGCATAGTAAGCCCTACCGACAAAAAATAATGGATTGTGGACGGGGAAGCTGACGCTGTGGTGAAGCGGATAAAGAAAATAAAGACGGTACAGCCCTTATAATCGGGGCTATACCGCCTAATTAAAATTATTTCCCGGGCGTTTTGCCGGACTTTAAAATTGCTATGCCAACCCATAATGCTTCTTTAAAATACTTCGCGCCACACTGATACCATTGGCGGATGCCTGCTGAAGCCCCCTGGTAACAGAAGCGCCGTCTCCTATAGCACGGAGCCCCCTAATGCTGGTCTCAAAGTCTGCATTTACAACGACTTTATTAGAGTAGAATTTTACCTCTACGCCATAAAGCAAGGTCTCATCGCTGGCAATGCCGGGAGTGACTTTATCGAGAGCCAGCAGCATTTCCTTGATATCCACCATAATTCGATGAGGGAATACCAGGGATAAGTCTCCAGGAACCGCATCTTTTAAGGTGGGAATCAAATTGTTGCGGCATAGACGTTCCTCCGTGGTACGGCGGCCTCTCTGGAAATCTCCAAAGGTCTGAACCAGGATTTTACCGTCGCAGAGCATGTTGCTTAACTGAGCAATGTGCTTGCCGTACTCAATGGGAGTTTTAAAGGGTTTGGTAAAGTTTTTAGACACCAAAAGGGCAAAATTAGTGTTGCGGGTCTTGTATTCCCGGGATTTGTAGGCATGACCGTTTACTACTGCCAAGCCATTTTCGTAATATTCGGTAGCTACCTCACCGGAAGGGTTGGTACAAAAGGTACGTACTTTATCATCAAAGGTAGGAGTATAATATACCAGTTTTGCCTCATAGAGATTTTTATTTAGAAATTCCATAATCTCATCCCGGACTTCCACCCGGACGCCGATATCTACAGTGCCTACCTGGGTTTCGATGCCATGTTCACCGCAGATATGGCTGAACCAGTCGGAGCCTTCCCGGCCGATAGCGGCTACAATTTCCGGCGCGGTGAAGGTGTCATCCTTATCTGTTACGACACCGGCAGCCTGCCCGTTTTCAATGAGGATATTCTTTACCATGGTGTTAAATTCCATGTGAACCCCTCTCGCCAGTAAATGCTCCTGAAGGCGGGTGTAAATTTTGTAACCTTCCTCGGTGCCAAGATGGCGGATGGGGCATTCAATCAGCTTTAAATTAGCCTGAATAGCCTTACGGCGGATTTCCTCGATTTCCGTCTGCTTATCCACGCCATACACGTTGGTATCTGCGCCGAATTTCAGATAAATATTATCGGATTCTTTAATCAGCATAGAAGCCTGTTCATATCCCAAAATATCCGGCAGATGTCCGCCTACATCCGGGGAAAGGGAAAGCTTGCCATCGGAAAATGCCCCTGCCCCTGCAAAGCCTGTAGTAATGGAACAAGGCTTACAGCCCACACAGACTTTCGTTTTGCGCTTCGGGCAGATGCGCTTTTCAATGGGGCGACCCTTTTCAATCATAAGAATTTGCAAATCGGGCTTTTTTTCAATCAGCTCGTAAGCGCAGAAAATACCGGAAGGGCCGGCGCCGATAATAATTACGTCAAAATTAGTCTGACTCATAAAAAACAACTCCTTTTCTCCTGAAGTATAGCATAGATAAAGGAGAGGCGCAATGAAAGATTAGCAATCTGTCTTTTTAATCGAAAATTGCTGTACAAATCCGGTCAGAGGTTTTGCCAGAAGCGGATACAGTACGCAGGCAATCACCAGCCCGCTGCTCCCCTGAATCAGATTAGCCGGTACACTGGCGGCAGCGCCGCCGGCGCCGTAGAGAAGGGACTCGCTGAGAAAATATCCTCCGGCAACTAGAACAATATCAAGGATACCGCCGCCGAAAACAGCAGGCCAGGGGGAGGAGAATCGCTTTCCCAGAAACAAAACCAGGCGGCTGGTGAAAAAAGCAACGAGCCCTTTGATGGCCAGGGTAATGGGCACATAAATAAAATAACCGCCCAACAAATCCGCCAGACAGGAGCCAATACCTGCTGACAGAAAAGCCCAGCCCGGAGATAAAAACAATCCGCATAAAATTACCACCCCGTCTCCTGGATGGACATATCCTCCGGTACCCGGTGTAGGAATCCGGATAGACATAGTGGCAGTGCAGACCAGTGCTGCAAACAGTGCAGCGGTAACCAATTTTTTAGTATGTGTATAATTCATAATTTTTAACCTCCTGCTGCTTACTATAACAAACAAGTGGGATGATTAAAATATCCAGTTTAATAAATATAAGCCAGTCCAGATAAAATTAAGAAAAATCATTAAAAAACTTACCAGTATACAAAATGGCTAAAATAGGATATACTATACGAAAGAAACAAACCAAGAATCAAATTAAGCGTTAGACCTCCAGTGCAGGCGGTTTAGCGCTTTTGTGGCGTGTCCGGATTCCGGATGAGAAGTCAAAAACCCCGCTGCAGGCAACGGGGCATCAAGCTTGCAGCGCTGCAGAGCCTCGCGGCAGTCGCCAAATGTGCATGCTCGCATGCACATTTGGTTCGTTGCTTACGGAAATAAAAGGAGAAGAACAAGGAGGAGATTGGCATGTATATAATTGCAGGACTGGGAAATCCCGGAAGGCAATATGAAAATACAAGACATAACGCGGGATTTATGGCATTGGACGCCCTGGCAGACTATTTGGACATATCCATAGAAGAAAAAAGGCTTAAGGCTCTTTGCGGCAAGGGCATAATTGGCGGGGAGAAAGTTATTCTTTTAAAACCCCAGACGTTTATGAATGCCAGCGGCGAGAGTATACGGGCGGCTGCAGATTTCTATAAAATAGAACCGGAGCATATTATGATTATATATGATGATATCAGCCTGGAGCCGGGCCAGCTCCGCATACGCAAAAAGGGAAGCGCCGGAGGACATAACGGAATGAAAAGCATTATCGCTCATCTAGGGACTCAAGAATTTCCCAGGATAAAGGTGGGGATCGGAGAGAAGCCGGACAGGATGGATTTGGCAGATTATGTACTGGGACACTTTTCTCAAATAGAAAAGAGGATTATGGATGATGCTGCCAAAGAAGCCGGACAGGCGGCTCAAGCAATTATTTTGGATGGAATAGAGTCTGCCATGAACCGCTACAATGGAAAAAGAATGTGAACCACACCAGGTATGAGGATCGGGGCTGTGAGACTGCGGAAAGGAAAAACGAAAGTATGATTAACCCGTTAGTGGAATTAAAAGAATATGAAGATCTGACGGATGCACTGAAAAAGAACAAGGGACCGTTTCACGTAACCGGCACCATGGATTCCCAGAAAGTTCAGCTCATGTATGAGCTGGGAGGCAGTCAGGGCTGGAAGCTGGTAGTTACCTATGATGAGCTGAGAGCAAAAGAAATTTATGATGATTTCCGGAATTTTACCAGCCGGGTCTGGCTGTATCCGGCAAAAGACTTGCTGTTTTTCAGTGCAGATATTCATGGGAATTTGATGACTAGAGAGCGCCTGGCTGTTTTGCGGCACTTAATGGAAGAGCCGGGCGGAGTAGTGGTTACCACGATGGACGGCCTGATGGATCACTTGTTTCCTTTAGAACATTTAAAGAATCAGATACTTACCATATCCGGCGGTCAGACCATTGACCTGAATGTATGGAAAAAGCAGCTGACGGCCATGGGCTATGAGCGGATGCCCCAAGTAGATGGGATGGGCCAGTTTTCCATCCGAGGCGGGATTATAGACGTATTTCCTTTAACAGAAGAAACGCCGGTGCGAATTGAGCTTTGGGACGATGAGGTGGATTCAATTCGAACCTTTGACCTGGAGAGTCAGAGATCCATTGAGCAGCTGGATAACATTACAATTTATCCGGCAGCAGAAGCGGTAATGACTTCGGAGCAGCTGGCAGAGGGGATAGAAATTCTGGAAAAAGAGGCAAAAGCTTATGAGAAAGCATTGAGAGGTCAGAAAAAGATCGAGGAGGCAAGCCGGATCCGATCTATTATCGGGGAACTGGCAGAAGAGCTGAAAGAAGGAATGAAGATTTCCGGCCTGGATGCTTATATAAGATATTTTTGTAAAGAGACCGTGTCCTTTTTCGATTACTTTATGCCTGGGCTCTTAGAAGGAACGGGTACGATTTACCTGGATGAACCCTTGCGGCTCTGGGAAAAAGGAGAGACCGTGGAGACAGAGTTTCGGGAGAGTATGATTCAGCGGTTGGAAAAGGGATACCTTCTGCCGGGCCAAACGGAAGTTCTGTACTCTGTAAAGGAAATCCTGGCCCGGATCCAAACAGGGAGGACTATCTATTTGACGGGGCTGGATCAGAACCTTGGAAAGCTGGCAGTCAATGAGAAATTCGCATTTGATGTAAAAAATGTAAATTCCTATCAAAACAGCTTTGAGATCCTGCTGAAGGATTTAAAAAGATGGAAGAAAAACGGCTACCGGGTAATCCTTTTGTCTGCGTCCAGGACAAGGGCCAGCCGTTTGGCCAGCGACCTGAGGGAATATGATTTAAAAGCCTATTGTCCGGATGAAGGGGCCGCAGGCAGAGAGGAAGTTCCTTCTGTTGCGCCGGGGGAGATTTTGGTGGTTTACGGAAATCTTCACAGAGGCTTCGAATATCCTCTGCTAAAGTTTGTGGTCATCACGGAAGGAGATATGTTCGGCGTAGAGAAAAAGAAGAAAAAACGCCGGAAAACTGCCTATCAGGGAAAAAAAATCCAAAGCTTTTCCGAACTGTCTGTAGGCGACTATGTGGTTCATGAGGATCACGGGGTAGGAATATATCGGGGAATTGAAAAAATTGAGCAGGATCATGTGGTAAAGGATTACCTTAAAATTGAGTATGGAGACGGAGGCAACCTTTACCTTCCTGCAACCAGGCTGGAGGGCATCCAAAAATATGCCGGGGCAGAGGCAAAAAAGCCTAAGCTTAACAAGCTGGGCGGGGGGGAATGGAATAAGACAAAAACCCGGGTAAAGGGCGCAGTCCAGCAGATTGCCAAGGACTTAGTTCAGCTCTATGCTGCCAGGCAATCTGCTTCAGGATTTCAGTGCGGCCCGGATACCGTATGGCAGAAAGAGTTTGAGGAACTGTTCCCTTATGAGGAAACCGACGATCAATTGGAAGCCATTGACGCCACCAAAGCTGATATGGAAAGCCGGAAAATCATGGATCGGCTAATTTGCGGCGATGTAGGATTCGGGAAAACAGAGATTGCTTTAAGAGCGGCTTTTAAGGCTGTCCAGGAAAGCAAGCAGGTAGTGTATCTGGTGCCCACCACTATCCTGGCTCAGCAGCATTACAACACCTTTGTCCAGCGGATGAAGGATTTCCCGGTGCGGGTAGATATGCTGTCCAGGTTCCGGACTCCCGGACAGCAGAAAAAAACCCTGGAAGATTTAAAAAAGGGTATGGTAGATGTTTTAATCGGAACCCACCGTGTTTTGTCCGGGGATGTAGTATTTAAGGATCTGGGGCTTTTGATCATTGATGAAGAGCAGCGCTTTGGCGTTACCCACAAAGAAAAGATCAAGCAGTTAAAAAAAGACATAGATGTGCTTACTCTTACAGCAACTCCTATTCCCCGAACCTTGCACATGAGCCTGGCGGGGATTCGGGACATGAGCGTGCTGGAAGAACCGCCTATTGACAGGGTTCCAATTCAGACCTATGTTATGGAATACAATGAGGAAATGGTTCGGGAAGCGATACACAGGGAAATGGCGAGAGGCGGCCAGATATATTATGTCTACAATCGAGTCAATGACATCGTAGAGATTGCCAACCGAATAGCTGCATTAGTGCCGGAGGCCACGGTTGTGTTTGCTCACGGGCAGATGAAGGAGCATGAACTGGAGAGAATTATGTTGGACTTTATCAACGGCGATATAGATGTGCTGGTATCCACAACCATTATCGAAACCGGCCTGGATATCCCCAATGCTAACACCATGATTGTCCATGATGCCGACAGAATGGGGTTGTCCCAGCTTTACCAGCTTAGAGGCCGGGTGGGAAGATCCAACCGGACGGCATATGCCTTTCTCATGTACCGACGGGACAAACTTTTAAAGGAGGAGGCGGAAAAACGCCTTCAGGCTATCCGGGAATTTACCGAACTGGGTTCGGGAATCAAGATTGCCATGCGGGATCTGGAAATCCGGGGAGCCGGTAATGTTCTGGGGGCGGAGCAGCACGGCCACATGGAGGCGGTAGGATATGATCTTTACTGCAAATTGTTAAATCAGGCGGTTCGGGCTATTCAAGGATTGGAAAAAGAGGAAGAGGCTTACGAGACCGTAGTGGACTGCGACATTAACGCCCATATTCCATCCTCCTATATTAAAAATGAGTATCAAAAACTGGATGTTTATAAAAGGATTTCGACAATTGAAAATGAAGACGAATATATTGACATGCAGGATGAACTGATGGATCGATTTGGGGAGATTCCCAGACCGGTGGAAAACCTGCTTCGGATTGCGGCGCTTAAGGGAATTGCCCACAGTGCCTTTGTTACAGAGGTAGGCATTAACCGACAGGAGATCCGGCTTACCATGTACCCGAAGGCCCGCCTGGACGCGGCGGGGATTCCGGCTCTGGTGGCCTCCTATAAAGGCCGGCTTAAGTTCCAGATGGGGGATGAACCCAGCTTCCTTTATCAGGAAACCAACAAAAAAAACCAGGACAGCAGCGCCATGATGGAAAAGGCAAAGGAAATATTAGAAGGTCTGAAAGCATTGGCGCAGTAAAAAACGGGGAGCCCTTAGGGCGTCCCCGCTTTTGCATCCAAGGCCTTTAACTCCCGAAAAATCCCGGTCATAATCAAAACCGTCAGTCCAAAGGTACACAAATCAGCAATAGGCTGGGCCATTTGGAGCCCTAAAAGCCCAAAGGATCTGGAAGCGATAAGCAGGATGGGAATCAGAAAAATGCCTTGTCTGGCCATGGCCAGTACGGTGGAACGCACCCCGTAGCCAATAGACTGGGTGCACATATTGCTCATGGCCAGAAATCCGCCCAGAGGCAGAGTACAGATTTGAAGCCGCAGGGCCAGTGTGCCGATAGCGATAACTTCCGGATCCCCTTTTCGGAAGAATTGGATAACATGGCCGGAAAACAGAAAGATAACCAGGCTGATGCATAAAAGAAAAATACTGCTGACTTTAACACAGAACCAGAAGGCGTTTTTCACACGGCTGTATTTTTCAGCACCAAAGGAAAAGGCGCATACCGGCTGAAATCCCTGTCCGAAGCCTATAACGGCGGAATTTAACAGCATAGAGCAGCGGCTGACGATAGCCATAGCTGCAATGGCGGCATCTTCGTAAGGCCGGGCGGTTAGGTTCAAAATAACGGCGGCCAGGGAAGCCATACCTTGGCGGCCTAGAGAAGGGAGGCCCCCGATAATAATGGACTTATACATGGACAAGGACGGAGAAAAATTCTGAAAACGGATGGTAACGCAGGCCTTACGGAAATTGCATTGAGCCAGTAAGATGCAGAAGCTGATAAACTGGGAAATTCCGGTGGCAATAGCGGCTCCGGCAGTGCCCAGATGAAACCCAAAAATAAAAATCGGATCCAAGACGATATTTAAAATCCCTCCGGAGGCAATTCCAAGCATGGCATAAGCCGCCAGCCCCTGGAGCCGGAGAAGATTATTCATAATGAAGGAACCGATCATAAAAGGCGCCGCCAGGAATATGTACCGGGCATAATCTACGGCATAGGGCTTAATGGTTTCCGTGGATCCCAGCAGCATAACAATGCTCTCAATATTGGAAAGACCAATTATGACAATGAAAGCACCAACAATAAGCCCGGTAAAAAATCCAGTGGAGGCAATTTTCTCTCCTTTTTCCCGCTCTCCTGCGCCAAAGCAGCGGGCCATATAATTTCCGCTGCCCATGCCGATCATAAATGCAAGGGCCTGGATAATTGCCATAGCGGAAAAAATAATTCCTACGGCTCCGGAAGCGCTGGTACCAAGCTGGCTTACAAAAAAGGTGTCTGCCGTATTATAAATGGAACTGACCATCATGCTGATAATAGTGGGAACGGCCAGCTTGGGAATTACCTTTTCCACAGGCTGGCTGGTAAGCATCTGATATCGCTGTTCCTGGGTTGGGGTATTGTGCATAGAAAATCAAACCTTCTCTCTTACCGGCAAAATACCGAATATGATTATTCTAACTATAACACTTTTTTAACGCCAGGTCAAAGGAAGCAGGAAAGAAAAATCAGCGGATATCAGGATAGCTTATCCGAAACAAACTCGCTGGGACTCATACCAGAAATTTTTTTAAATACTTTTGAAAAATAATAAATATTTTCAAACCCCAATAAGGAAGCGATCTCATAGATTTTCATTTCTTGTTTCAGAAGAAGCTCTTTTGCCAGATTTACTTTCTGATGGTTAATGTATTCGGTAAAGGACATGCCGCAGTGCTTTTTGAAAGTAGTAGAGAGATAACCCGGAGACAGGAAAAACAGTTCAGCCACAGCATTGAGAGAAAGGCGTTCCGTAAGGTGCTGATTGATGTAATCCTGAACCTGGGAGACTAACTTTCCTTTTTCGGATATCCGATTTTGCTCAATGACGTCCCGGTAAAATACAAAGGGGTTCTCCTCGTCAGAGATTTCTTCTGCCTTTTTTGCCTCTTCAAATGAGATATGGATATCCGAAGGAAGCCTGGCTGCGGTTCCTACTCCTAGGGTAATGCGGATGGAAAAGTAGCTTTTCAACAGGGAAACCGCATCTTCCAGTCCGTCTCTAATAGAAGAATAGAGTCCATCTTCATTTTCCAGAGCAAAGATAATGGCAAAATGTCTGGTGTCCAGAGAAACCAGATAACAGGATACATATTTTTTCAGAATTTCCCGAAGCATGTTAATGGAAGAGGAGTGGAGATTTAAATATTGACTTCCGTCAAGGAGTCCATCCATGCCGGAGTTTACATGGATGTGGCCGGAGGCAGCTACAAAGCAGGGGTAGCTTAAATTGATAGAAAGCTCCCTGGCATGCCGGCCAATGGATTCCTGCGTTAGAAGATTATTCAGAAGCCTCATAAAAAATTTATCGGAAAAGGTATGGATAGCAGGAGCGCCGGACTTCCTTTCTAGACGGCGAGGTGACGGAGACCGGAAATCGTTGCGCCCTTCCTGAGGAAACCAGGATTTACCGGTATCCGGAGCTTTTGACAGAGAGGAATTTACCCGATGGGGAAGCGGGGAAAACCCGGTCTCCCTCCCCTTGCTCCACTACCAGCGGGAGCTGGGGCAGGTTTTTGTCCGGGGAGATTGGGGCAGGGACGCCGCCAGCCTGGCAGTGATCTGTAAGGCTCCGGTACAGAATGAACATGCTCATATTGATGGAGGAAGCTTTGAATTTACCGCTTTTGGAAAAACCATGCTGACAGATCCGGGCCGTTGTACTTATCAGGAAGGAGAGACACGGAAACTGTTTAAATCTGCGGAATACCACAATACCCTTCTGGTTAACGGAAAAAGTCCCTTTGACTATATAGGAACCTGGAAATATGGGAAACAGAAGCCGGCCTACATTATGGAGGTAACCCCTCATTTTATTCATATGCGTCAAGAAGCATATGCCCCTGTGATCCATGAAAGGAGAATCTATTATCACCTGTCTAAGCCACGTCCGTGGCTGTTTATCCGGGATGACATTACGAATCTGAAAAGGGGAGAATTTGTGGAGCTGTACTACCATCTGGATTTTACCCGGATTAAAGAACTTCCTGATGAGGCAGGGATTTACGCAGAAGATTTTGGAGAAGGAGTTCGCTGTGTTATTCGGGTTTCCCCTGAAGCAGAGAGAAGGATCCTTATGGGAAAAGTATCAGAAGCTATGGATAGCTGGCATGAAAGCAGAAGGCTTGTGTGCAGGGCAGTGAGCCGGGGCCGGAAAGTACTGAGACTGTATACGCTGATTGTACCGGAAAAAATAGAGCTGTAAGCAGATGGCGGCTTCATTGGAAAAGACAGCACAGAGCCTGACAATTTCTCTCAGCCGTTTCAGCTTAAGAAGCAGCTGAGAGAAGAAAAAACAGAAGGTGTAAAAAATTTTCAGCCCAGATTCTTTTGGTCTTGACGGTTTGTCAGGCGGATAACTCCGCAGCCGATTTTATCGCCGGAATTGCCGGAGGGCTGGGAGTGAAAATCGTCCGGCATCTGGTGGATCACTACCGATTTGCCGAGAATTTGGGGAATAATAAACCGTTTATCGTAGAAAGAAATCCACGAATATCCCTGATTGGCAAAAAGAGGAGGCAAATCTCCCGCATGGTTGGGATGTTCGGCCCCGGTGGGATTAAAGTGTCCCCCCGTGTTCTGAAAATCGTTTCTGCAGTCCCCGTTTTCATGAATATGCATTGCGTAAAAACCGGAGGAGCCGGTATTTAAACTGTCAGGCAGGCCGAAAAGCTCTGCTTCCACCAAAGTTCCTCCATAGGGAGTCTCGAAGAATTTTACCAGTCCGCTAAGTGAGGGAACCTTTGTGCCCCCTGTAACCCATGCAAGGGCTGAAGGTTCATTATTCTCTAAAATCTCCACAAAAATATCTGCGGGAGTTTTCTGTCTGTCAGCCATGTAATAATCCCTCCTGATATAAAGGTATCGGCATTTGCCCTTGATGTAGAATATGGGAGGATAGTTGTCCTTGTGATGGCTTGACGAGAAAAAAGCCTCTTTAAAAAGCCTTTTTTCTGATTTTCAGCAGCAGAAGAATAGTACCGATACCCATTAAAATATGGCCAATTCCTGCAATCCCGGAAATAGAAGCGTCCATTCCGGCGCTCAACTCAGTGCCCCGTACCTGGGTTAAGCCTCTCATAAGAAAACCAAGCCCTGTAATATTTAAGCCCAGGTGGTAAACAATTAAGATCTTTCCTGTATTTTTTTCTGAAAAGGAAAAGGATTTTTCGGCAAGCATAAGGATGAGAAAAAAGAACATGCCTAATAAAAAATAATGCGTGTGCATAACAGACAGATTTGTTTTGCCTGTAAAGTGGCTGAACTTCGTAAATTCTCTGTAAAATACTCCAAAGATCATGGCGATGGCAGCATAGACTAAAGCCATATTTGCATAACGTTTTATCATTGTGTTCTCCTCCTTTTAGGCAATTGCCGTTTGTTTTTCCGTCGTTCTGAAAAGCTTCCAGCCCATGGAAATAATCCAGACATAGGCAAGGGTTTTGGGGATCATCAATATGCCCACAGCCGGGAATGCCCCGCTAAACAGAACGACAGGCAGATAAAATCCAAAGGATAGTCCTACCGCAAGAGGCATAAAGCGAAATATGCTGTTATTCGTCTTGAGGTTTTCCTGCCAAAAGATAATAATTATGATAATTCCCATAACAGCAAAAGGAATGTTGCGTAAAATCCCGTAGAAAAGCGGTTGGCGGTATACAAGCCACTGATTTTGCGGAAGCAGGCAAAGAGCAATTCGAATAACAGACAAACCCCACATGATTCCTGTAAGGCCTTTCCGGCCATTTATGTGATTGTAGTCACGCCAGATATAATAAAGTATGAGATAAAAAATAGTCATGGTAATAGATGTAATAAACTTCCCAATTCCCAGCAGCGCCGCATTGGCTTCCAAACCGGCGGTCCAAAGGGCATAAGAGCGGGGAATCAAATGGAAAGCGTCTCCCGCGCCCAACAGCGCAGCCATGAATCCGGCTTTTTTCACCAAGGGGCTCTTTCCGCTAATTAGCATAGTAAGCCCTGTGATGACAGCAAAGCCTAGATAAAAAATGTCAAAAACAGTTTCTGCGATTGCCTGTGGCATAACTTTTTCTCCTCTTTTATTTAGTAGATGATATTTTTAATAATTATGATAAAGAAGCAAAACTCTTCTATTGGCGCTTTTGCTTTCAACAACATGGTCATATTTCTCGTAACAAAACGTGCAAATTGCTGTTTGGTAAATTGTTCGTTCCAAATGTCCTTCCGTATCGCCGCATCCTGTTCCATGCACTGAATCAAAGACGTTTCCAGTACAGACTGCATAGAAGCCATTCGTGTTTGTCCCAATTCTTCCAAGCTGCCGAGACTGTTCATGAGCTTTCCGGCAGAGTGCTCAATGCGCTCTCTAAGGAAAATAAATATCTCTTTCAGCTGATCACAAAAGGAATCAGCGGTAATTACGGTCTTCATTTCAAGCAACGCATGCATCCAATATTCTTCTGTCAGTGCAAGCAAAATTTCGTCTTTATTTGAGAAATAATTATACATGGTACCGGTGGCAATACCGGCTCTTTGGGCGATAGTGCGGATGTTAACAGCATCTATCCCGTCTGTGTCTGCAATGCTGCGGGCAAGACTCAGCAGCGTATCGCGCAGGGTATCATCTTTTTTTCTCACGTAAGTCCTCCCTTCAAACTTTATTTGTGAACGTGTTCATTTATAATATACGCAGCCGGCAGCGGTTTGTCAATACTATAATGAACGCTCTCACTTTGCGCTGCCCCTGTTTTTCCGATATGCAGAGGGAGCTATCCCCATATGCTTTTTAAATGCCATAGAAAAATATTGTTCAGAGGAATAACCGCAGTAGTATGCGATTTCAGAGTAGGAGAGGTTGGAGTCTGTAAGAAAATGGCAGGCCCGCTTTAACCTTAGATTGGTGATATACTGCTGTATAGTGATTCCGTTGATCTCCTTAAACACCCGATAGAGATACGTGCGGTCCAGACCGACGGCGTTGGAAATATCCTGAACGGAGATATTTCTATAATAAGAATCTTGAATGAGAAAAAGGACCTGTTTAACATAATATTCCTTACAGGACAGGGGTTTGATTTTCTGATTATGCTGCATTAGTTTGGAGCAGAGCAGGTAAAACTGCCCCAAAGCTGTATAACTATCTGAGATAGAAGCCGCATTCAGAGAGGTTAGAGGCCTGATCACAGAGACAAGCTCTTCCATAGGCTCATAGTGCAGCGTGGGAGAGCTATTTCCGATATTGCACAGATTCATCAGTTGCAGAGCACCGATACCCTCAAAACCGATCCAATAATACACCCAGGGATCCATCACGTCAGATTGATACAAGATAGGCACGTTGGGGATAAGGAGAAAACAGTCTCCTGCCTTCAGATGGTAAGTTTTCTCGTGGATCCGATAGATTCCTTTTCCGCTGACAACGCAGTGAAGCACGAAATGATCCACCACTGTCTGAGAAGAATAATGTCCCTGGATGGTTTCGTGATATCCGCTGTCCAATATCTTAATTGATTCATTGCCGGGCATATCTTGTCTAAAATAACTAATATTTTTGATTTCCATATTAAATCCCTCTCAGAAACAACAAAATATGAAATAGTAACAACAAAATCATCTTTTATTTATATCAGAATATGGTATAAATATCAATAGAAAGAGAGAGGGAATTCGGCATAATAACCAAAAAGCTTTTGGCTGTCCCCGGAAATGTCAGAGAAAAAGGAACAACATTTTGTGAGCTGAAGGTTCTATGGGACAGAAAGACCAAGGAGTGAACAGATATGAAGATAACATACTACGGAACATCAGCTTCAGAAGCTTGGCCTGCGCTATTTTGTAGCTGTCGGGCCTGTTTGCTGGCCAAAAAGCTGGGCGGAAAAAATATACGG
Organism: Enterocloster bolteae; assembly: GCA_021772025.1. Taxonomy (GTDB): domain Bacteria; phylum Bacillota; class Clostridia; order Lachnospirales; family Lachnospiraceae; genus UMGS1370. Next base: position 14,930 of record JAETNT010000001.1, read on the forward strand.
TCAAGAAGTCAGGCGCTGATCGATACTTCTCTGCTGATTGATTTTCCACCGGATACGGGATATCATGTGCAGCATCTGGACTTAGATCTGCAGCAGGTTCGGACACTTTTAATTACTCACAGCCATCACGATCATTTTTTTCCCTACGATATCGGGATGAGAATGCCGGGGTTTGCCGAAGGGCTCGGGGAGAGAAGGCTTCTTGTATATGGAAATGAAACGACCCAGGCTAAATTTCAGGATGCAGCTAAGCTGTATCGGGGCATTGAAAAGTTTGTCGAATTTCGGAGAGTGAGGCCTTTTGAAATCTTTCTTACAGAAGACGGATATGAGATCATACCCTTGCTGGCAGACCACAACCAGCCGGAGGAATCCCTTATTTATCTGATAAAAAAGGAAGAGCAAAAAATTCTTTATGCCCATGACACGGGGATCTTCCCGGAATGTACTTGGAAATTTTTAGAGGGAATCCGATTAGACTTTGTAAGCCTGGATTGTACTGCCTTAAGCCGGGACTGGAGACAGGGACACATGGGATTTGAGGCGGTAGATGAGGTAAGAGACAGGCTAAAGGAAATGGGATGCGTTGACAAAAATACTCGGTTAGTCCTGAACCATTTTGCCCATTTTGGGGATTTCACCCACGAAAAAATCTGTGAGACAGAAAATCCCAAAGGCTATGAGGTGGCTTATGACGGCTGTATCTTTGAATTTTAGGTATTAAACACAGAAATCAAGGCGAAAACGCCATGAGAATAAAAAGGAGGAAAATGTTATGTTAAAAAAGAAATGGGTAATGACGACAATGGCTTTGTGTCTGGCAGCCAATACCGCGCTTCTGGCAGCATGCGGAGGGGCCTCTTCCGCTCAGCAGACAAGCGGGGCAGCAGCATCAGATACCCCGAATCAAGAGTCCGCAAAAACGGAACAGTCAGGAGGCGAAGAGGCGGTTTCTGATCTCAGCGGAAAGACTATCGAGATCGCTACTTACTTGTCCGGTGATACTCTGAACGCGTACAAACAGGTAATCGCAGATTTTGAAAATGAGACAGGCGTTAAGGTGACTTTGGATGAATACGGTGAGGACTATGAGAGCACGATGAAAACCAGAATGGCGTCCAATGACCTTCCGGATATCTTTGAGACCCATGGATGGTCTTTAATCCGCTACAAGGAGTATCTGACGGACTTAAGCGGGGAGCCATGGGCCGACAAGTTAAATAAGGCGGCACTGGGTGTAATTCAGGATACAGATGGAAAGCTGTATACATTGATGACTACAGGCTCCTGCCTTGGCACTGCGGTCAATGTAACTGTCTGTGAAAAGGCCGGAGTTGATCCCTGGGCTATCGAGACATGGGAGGATTTTAACGCGGCCTGTGACAAGATCAAGGAGGCTGGTTTTACTCCCATTGCCAATTACTTTACTTCTGCCGGAGCCCTGGCCAATGCCAATGGTTCTTGGCTCAGCTATGAGGGAGCTCAATTTAACGATAATGAAGCCATGTTAAACGGAACCTGGGATTGGGCAGACTTTAAGACTATTCTGGACTATCTGCAGACCTGGTTTGACAACGGATATTTGTACGCAGACTGCGGAACCATTAAGCAGGCCGATGCCATTGAGCGCTGCGCGAGAAATGAGTGTGCGTTTATTGTAGGAATCGGAACATCTTACCAGACGGCAGTTACCGCCCAGAACCCGGATGTAAAGATGGCGATGATTCCTATCTGCGCCAGCAAGGAAGGCGGAGCAAGGTTCTGCGGAATCGGAGAGGGAGCTTCTTTCGGTATCTGGAAGGACACGAAAGAAATGGATGTGTGCAAGGCATTTTTAAACTATGTATCAGAACACGCAGACGGAATTAACAGCGCGGCCGGTGAGATCAGCACGCTGCCCTGCCAGGTGTCCAAATCCTATGGAATGAGTCTGATGGAGGAGATGGAATCTCACTATCCTGATGTATTCTACGATAATCTGTGGGACAGAAAGTACATGCCGTCGGGAATGTGGAGTGTGTTCCAGGTTGCAGCCGGAATGTTCTGTGAAGATCAGTCAGAAGAGAACAAACAGGAAGTTATCTCCTATCTGAAAGAGAACTATACGGATTTGTACGAGGCGGCGCAGGAGTAAATAGAGTAACGGGAGTCCGGTTGCAGGCTCCCGTTGCTTCAAAATATCAGGAGGGGGAATAAGGCAGATGGAAAAGAGGCGGAAATGGACGCTGCTGTCATTAAGTATTCCGGCTTTTTTATTGATCTTTATTTTTATGATCGTTCCGCTGGGAAACGCAGTGAAAGTATCATTTTATAAATGGAACGGATATTCTCAGAAAATGGTGTGGATTGGTCTGGAGAACTATGTTTCTATTTTTACGGACAAGGTTTTCCTGCGGTCCGCTATGAACACATTTATTTATGGATTTGGCAGCACTCTGCTCCAGAATATTGCCGGACTTTCTGCCGCTCTGTTTGTAAACAGGCAGTTTAAGGGGCGGAACTTTGTGCGCCTGATTCTCTACATGCCTATCATGATCTCAGGGGTTATCATGGGAGCTATCCAGTATTATATTTTCAATTATGACAACGGTGTCCTGAACAATCTTCTGAATCTGGTCGGTATCGGAAATATCTATTGGATGCAGAGCGGCATAGGTTCGGTGCTGATTATTACCCTGATTAACAGCTGGCAGGCCATGGGGTTCTGTATGCTAATCTATTTGGCGGGCCTGCAGAATATTCCCAAGATGTATGAAGAGGCTGCTCTTTTAGACGGCACCAGCCGGCGGCAGATCTTCTTTAAAATTGACCTTCCGCTGCTGATGCCGGCCATTACTACTGCGGTCATCACCAACTTAATCGGCGGATTTAAACTGTATGATATCATCGTTACCCTCACAAACGGAGGACCCAACCGAAAATCCCTGTCCCTTTCCTACTATATTTCCCTGTTATATTTTAATGACGAGAAGGCAGGATATTCGGCTGCAGTGGGAATCGCATTGTTCGTTATTATTTTTGTAGTTGCGGTTCCTATTAACCAGTATTTGAGAAGCAGGGAGGTGGAGTACTGATGAAAACAGAAAGAAGCGGGAAGGTATCTATGAGGCAGGTGTATGCGCCGAATAAGAAAGTAGGTTGGGGAGTATACATAATCTCCGGCTTTTTGATTCTGTTGTATCTGCTGCCTATTTATGTAATGCTGAATCAATCCTTTCGCTATATCACGGATTTGACTCCCCGTTTGTATCTGCCGGAGAAATGGACAGCAGATAACTATGTTCAGGCCTTTCGCGATCCGAACCTGCTTAACGGATTTAAGAATTCCATGATATATGTGGCAGAGGTGTGTGCACTGGAGGTGTTTTTGGGAGGACTGGCAGCTTACGGCCTGGCGCGGTCCGGAGGAAAGGTATCTTCTACCCTGAGAACTTTCAACATTTGCGTCATGATGATTCCCAGCTTGTCTCTGCTGGTAGGTACCTATTCTTTGATGGTGAAGTTCCATATGATCAATAAAATATGGGCTTTGTCCCTTCAGACAGCTGCTATCGGCATGGCGGGAACCATGTTTTTTTACACATCGTTTATCGTTTCTATTCCAAAAGACTTAGATCAGGCGGCGGCTATTGACGGAGCCGGGATTTTGAGAACATTTTTTCAAATCATTCTGCCTCAACTAAAGCCTGTGACGGTTACCAGGCTGATTATGATCGCGGTGGGAACCTGGAACAATTATGCCATGCCTACCTACCTGCTGACCAATACCAGCAAGGCTACGGTGATTTTAACGGTACGGAAAGCTTTCTATACGGCTTATGGTTCTGTCCAGAACGTGCCTTTGGCCTGTGCGGAATGTGCAGTTGCCCTGGCTCCGGTAATCCTTTTGTATCTGCTGCTTCAGAAGTATATTATCGAAGGGCAGCTGGATTCGGTGAGCAAATAGAAAAAACATCCAGAAAGAATCAACAAACCTGAAGATTCTTTCTGGATGTTTGCATATCTATTATACGTATTCTACAACATCGATCCACTTCATAAGGAAGTCTTTCTCTTTTGCCTTTTTCTTGGTAAGCTGAGCGGCAGCTACAATAGGCAGCCAGCGGTTTACGTACTGGCGTGCAGTATCGCTCTTTTTGCAGAACATGTCAATATACATATCTGCCAGTTTCTGATCTTCCAGTGCAAATAACAGATAAGTCATAGCGGCATCGGCGCTGGCGTTGCCCTGAGCGGCATGGGCCCAGTCGATTACGGCAAAATTCCCTTTTGTGTCAACGATAACATTGGTGGGATTGAAATCGCCATGGCACAGTTTGGTATGCCTGGGCATACCGTCCAGACGGGTACTCAATTCATAGCGGCAGGTAGCGTCAATATCCTTCAGACTATTGATTTGATTCTGCAGCTTTGCTTTTAACTTTTTGATGCCAGGGCACTTCTTGGAATGGATTTCCAACTGAAGGGCTACAAACTGCTCCATATACTCCTCCAGTTTATCCGGATTCTCCTTCATTAAGGAATCCAGGGTAACGCCTTCAATTCGTTCCCGAACTAATGCCCAGCCATCAGGAGTCTCGGAAACTTCAAGGATTTCCGGAATATTTAAACCGGTTTCCTCTACATGGGCTTCATTTAATGCCTCATTAAATACATCGGCCTTAGAGTAACGCTTTTTATCAAAGACTTTTATGATTTTGTCTTTGGTGGCGTATACGGTTTTATAAGGACGTGTAAAGATAATATCCTTCTCATTGAGCTTCATAAAAATACCCTCCTTATACTTATATTAGTTTGCGTTTTCCTCACCATAGTAAGCGCGCAGATACATATCCTTAATCTCGCTCATCAGCGGATATCTGGGGTTGGCGCCGGTACACTGGTCATCAAATGCGTTCTCAACCATTTCATCTAAAGTTGCCATAAAGGCTTCTTCTGTAATACCGTAATCCTTGATACACTTCTTAATGCCGACTCTTGCCTTTAATTCCTCGATCTTATCAATAAACTTGTTTAAGGTGTCCTCATCGCTGTTGCCGAATACGCCGCAGAAGTTTGCACATTCTACATAGCGGGACAGGGTGTGAGGATATTGATACTGGGAGAAGGTACCCATCTTAGGCGGAACCTCTACCGCATTAAACCGCATTACATGGCTGATTAACAGAGCGTTTGCAACGCCGTGGGGCAGGTGATGGTAAGCGCCCAGCTTGTGAGCCATGGAATGGCATACGCCTAAAAACGCGTTTGCAAATGCCATACCGGCCATGCAGGAGGCGTCAGCCATCTTTTCACGGGCATAGGGGTCATTAGCGCCGTTTTCGTAAGCGCTGGGCAGGTAAGTGAAAATATTTTTCATTGCCTTTAATGCCAGGCCATCCGTGTAGTCAGTAGCCATGATAGAAGCATAAGCCTCTAAAGCATGAGTTAAAGCATCAATACCGGAAGCGCTGGTTAAGCCCTTAGGCTGGTTCATCATGTTGTCCGCGTCAATGATTGCCATGTTGGGAAGCAGCTCATAGTCGGCCAAGGGATATTTGGTTCCGGTGCGGTCATCAGTAATAACTGCAAAAGGAGTTACCTCAGAACCGGTGCCAGAGGATGTAGGGATGGCTACAAAGTAAGCTTTTTCACCCATTTTCGGGAAAGTGTAAACCCTCTTTCTAATATCCATAAAGCGCATTGCCATATCAAGGAAGTCTACTTCCGGATGCTCGTACATTACCCACATAATCTTTCCGGCATCCATTGCGGAACCGCCGCCCAGAGCGATAATGCAGTCAGGTTCAAATGCGCGCATTGCGGCAGCGCCGGCGTTTGCGGAAGTTAAGTTGGGATCCGGGGCAACTTCATAGAAACAGGTGTGCTGGATACCCATTTGGTCTAATTTTTCTTCAATAGGCTTTACATATCCATTTTTATATAAGAAGCTGTCAGTAACAATAAAGGCTTTCTTTTTGCCCATAACGGTGCCCAGCTCATCTAAAGCAACCGGCATACAGCCCTTCTTAAAGTAAACCTTTTCAGGTGCGCGGAACCACAGCATGTTTTCTCTCCTTTCGGCAACTGTCTTAATGTTTAATAAATGCTTTACACCAACGTTTTCAGAAACAGAGTTGCCGCCCCAGGAGCCGCAGCCCAGGGTTAAGGACGGAGCCATATTGAAGTTGTAAAGATCTCCGATGCCGCCATGAGAAGAAGGCGTATTGATGACGATACGGCAGGTTTTCATGGCTTCAGCATGTTTCATAATCTTGTCGGTCTGTGCCGGATGAATATAAAGGGATGCAGTGTGGCCATAGCCGCCGTCTGCCACCAGGCGCTCTGCCTTGGCCAAGGCATCATCAAAGTCTTTTGCCTTGTACATAGCCAATACAGGAGACAGCTTTTCATGAGCGAATTCTTCGGAAATGTCAACGGATTCCACTTCGCCGATTAAGATTTTGGTGCTTTCCGGTACGGCAACACCTGCCAAAGCGGCAATCTTATGGGCAGACTGGCCAACGATTTTAGCATTTAAAGAACCGTTGATTAAGATGGTCTTTCTAACTTTTTCAATTTCATCGGGCTTTAAAAAGTAACATCCACGGTATGCGAACTCATTCTTAACGGCATCATATAAGGGCTCTAAAACAGTAACAGACTGTTCGGAAGCACAAATCATACCATTATCAAAGGTCTTGGAATGGATAATAGAGTTAACGGCCAGCTTCACATCAGCAGTTTCGTCAATAATAACCGGAGTGTTGCCTGCGCCTACGCCCAATGCCGGTTTACCGGAAGAATAAGCGGCGTGTACCATGCCGGGGCCGCCGGTTGCCAGAATAATGTCGGCATCCTTCATAACCTCGTTGGTCATTTCCAGACTGGGAACATCGATCCATCCGATAATACCCTCAGGAGCGCCAGCCTTAACGGCAGCTTCTAAAACAATCCTTGCTGCTTCGATAGTGCAGTTCTTTGCACGGGGATGGGGGCTGATAATAATTGCGTTTCTGGTCTTTAATGCAATCAGGGTTTTAAAGATTGCAGTAGAGGTGGGGTTGGTGGTGGGAATAACCGCAGCAATAATACCGATGGGTTCGGCGATTTTCTTCGTACCAAAGGCCGGATTCTCTTCAACAACGCCGCAGGTCTTAGTGTTCTTGTATGCGTTGTATATGTACTCGGCAGCGTAATGATTTTTAATAACCTTATCTTCCACAATACCCATGCCGGTTTCCGCAACGGCCATCTTTGCTAACGGGATACGAGCCTGGTTGGCGGCAATGGCGGCAGCATAGAAGATTTTGTCTACCTGCTCTTGCGTGTAGGTAGCAAACTGTGCCTGAGCCTCTCGCATGGCTTTCAGCTTTGCGATTAATGCGTCAACGTTGTCAATGATTTCGGGTGCCTTAGTCTTTGCCATCTTTGATATCCTCCTGATTATTTTATCATAAATAAATGATAGGCTGCAAAGTTATTTTTCTTTCTGACTGCATTATACTGCGAAGCGCCTTGAATGTCAATAAATTAACGATAATAAATTAACGAAAAAATGGTTTCTATGTTTTGTATAAAGAAAATCGAAAAAAAACAGAGAAAATTTAAAAAATATACATAGTTTAGAGATGAAGTTACATAAACGGTAGAAAAATCGAGGAAAATATCGTTAAAAATATAACGATTATATAGTGGAGAAGGGCGATATATAAAATAGAAAGAATTTTTACTATTAGGGGGAATAGATTTTATGTTATGATAAAGACCTGAGATCAAAACTATAGGAGGAAAAAAGACATGCTATATGAGCTTCTGCTGGTAGACGATGAAGAAAATTCAAGAAATGGTCTGGCCACATATTTTCCATGGGAAGAACAGGGATTTCATATTTGCGGACAAACGTCTCACGGCGGGGAAGCATTAGACTTTATAAAAAGCCATAAAGTTCATGTGGTGCTTGCCGATATCAGCATGCCGGTTATGGACGGAATTGAGCTGGCCCGTCAGCTTCAAAAGGAGGCGGATCACCCTCTTGTGGTATTCTTAAGCGCTTATGACGATTTTCAGTATGCTCAAAATGCTATCCGATATGGAGTACGTTTCTATATATTAAAGCCTTCGGATTTTGAAGAGATAAAAGAGACCTTTCGAGAAATTAAACAGGAGCTGGATCAGCGCTATGAAGTTTTTGAGCCTTTAAAAGGGGTTCACGATGAAGATGGAATTATTGCTCAGGTGATGGAGTATATATCGCAGGAATATCGGGACGGAACTTTGACAAAGCTGGCGGGAAAGCTCTATCTGAATCCCTCTTATTTAAGTCAGCTTATTAAATTAAAGACCGGAAAAAATTTTGTCGATTTGCTTTTTGATACCAGGATGAATAAGGCATGCCAGCTGCTAAAAAGCCGAGATGTGAAAATATACAATATTAGTGAAATGGTAGGCTATACGAACCCCAATAACTTTACTAGGGCATTTAAAGCCAGATACGGTCAGTCGCCCAGAGAGTATCAAGTAGCATATAAAGGAAGGATGCAATGAAAGGACGTTTTTTTATAAAGCGCTTTTTAGAAAATGCTTTTTTACTTCTAATCCCCATTTTGCTTATTGGCCCTTACAGCATTTATCAAATTAACAGAGAGAGCAGAAACTCACTGAGAAAGAGCAGCTACAGTATGCTTTATCAGATGGATGAAACCATGAACAGCCTTTTGGAGGAACTGGATAATGTTTATTATTATATCCGGTCTAATCCTTCTATTACCACCAGTCTGAAAAGCGCTTACAACGAAAAGGAGCTTACCCTTAACAGCCTGCGAAATGTTAACAATATTTGCTCACTGCTGCGGTATTATATGTATACCAGCGAATATATTGAGACCATATATGTCTATTACTACAACAACAACGACAGGATTCTTGCGCCGGAAAAGGGGATGGTGTCAGCAGCGGCATATAAAGATACTGAATGGATTGCAGAAGCTAGGGAAGCAAAGGAAGATATTTGGCTGGATACGAAAATTGTTTCCAAAGATAAATATTCGGAACCGGCTCCTATGATTTATTACTTCCGCAAGCTGTATTCTACGATTGATCCATCCAATCCCATCGGTGTTATTGCAGTGGAATATGACGGAAATGCTCTGATTCGGTATATGAATTCTTTGAGCCTGTATTCCGGACAGACTATTGCAGTAGTAAACCGGGGGTGCCAGCCGCTGGCGGAAAACTATTCCATAGATTTGCAAGCGCTTGTAAATCGGGAAAAAGAGCCTCAATTAGGAGAATTTGAATACTATGATACCGTGATAGAAGGGGAAAAGTACACGGTGTCTACGCTCCATTCCCAGCATATTCAAGATTTGGACTATGTCTCTGCAGTACCTATCCGGAATGTGCTCCGTTCCTCCAGCCAATTTGCCAGAATATTTATTCTTCTGATATGCGGTGCGATTGCGATTTCTATAGTCTTGGCGGCTATCAGGGCCAGAAAGGATTATGAAAGTCTGGAAAATATTTTAGACCTGTTAAGCCATCCGGATCAGGCGCTGGTTAAGGAAGGGGAGCCTTCAGAAGCATTTTTAGACCCATATAATTATATTACTTACAATATTATTAACCTGTTTATTCAGCAGGACTATTTAAAAATTCAGACATCTGAACAAAAATATAAGCTGCAGGCACTGGAGCTGTCTGCGCTTCAGCAGCAGATTAACCCTCATTTTCTTCATAATACGTTAAATACCATTTACTGGGAGGCCATCGGGTTAACCAAGGGCCCCAATACCTGCTCGGAAATGCTTACCAGATTGGCTTCGATTATGCGGTATTCCTTGGGAAACCCAGAGGAAACGGTTACAGGGAAGGAAGAACTGGAGTATTTAAAAAGCTATGTTTATATCCAGACAAAACGGTACAACCATAAATTTGAAGTGGAATATGACGTGAGTCAAGAGGCAGCGGCCTGCCCTGTCCGAAAGATGATATTGCAGCCATTAGTGGAAAACGCCATCAACCATGGAATAAAATCTCTGGACAAAGAAGGGATTATACGGCTGAAGATTCACCTGGGTCCCCGGGGACTTTATATCAGCGTTTTGGATAATGGAGTGGGAATTGGAACGGAGGAATTAAGAATGTTAAAGGCATCCCTGGGAAACCGGGAGGAATACGGGGATCATATGGGACTTGTCAATGTTCACAGAAGGTTGATTCTAAGCTATGGAGAGGGGGCCGGCCTTCACATAACGTCAAAAAAGGGACGTGGAACTTGCGTGTTTTTCAGGCTTCCTTAAAAAGGCACGCGAAAGAGGAGATGTTGCAAAATGAACGAATTAGAAGGTTTATTTTGCAGCATCTTTTATAATGAGCAGGAATCTAAAATAGTGATAGGATTGAAAAAATGATAGAAAACAGTGATATGGAAATAAAAATTGAGCTCGTACCGAAAAATGCCGGAATTTGCTATAGTGGATTTATCAAAGAATTCTTATGAGAAAGAAGGGGACTTTTATGAAAAAAAGATGGGTAAGACTGGCGGCAGGAGTAACGGCGGCGGTTATGCTGGCAGGCTGCGGAGCCGGAAACGGCAAACAGCAGGATGCAAAAGATACTTCCGCAGCAGTGCAGGAGTCTGCAGAAAACAATGGGACAGAAGGAGAAAAGGTGACAATCCGCTGCTCCTGGTGGGGCGGAGATGCAAGACATCAGGCTATGTTAAACGCTATTGAGCTGTATCAGGAAAAAAATCCCAATGTAGTGGTGGAGGGCGAATACCAGGGATTTGACGGCTATTATGAGAAAATGATGACAACTTTATCCAGCGGAACGGCGCCGGATGTAATGCTGTTTAAGAAAGAATGGCTGGCAGACGTTCAGGGCGCAAAGCACTATCTGGCAGATCTGGAGCAGCTTCCGATAGATACGTCTACCTTGGCGGAAGGACTTCTGGAAAAGTCCGGCATGTATAAAGGAGAAGCAATTCTATTTCCGTGCACCGTTACAGGCCAAGTTATGTATGTCAATAAAGATTTTGCCTCAACCTTCGGGATCGAGCTGGATAAAACCTATAGCTGGGACGAGTTTATGGCGCTTGGACAGGCGGTGCATGAGGCGGATGGAGATGCTTACCTGATGACTGCAGACATTGATGTACTGAACCGCCTGATCATTCCGGCATATATCGGTCAGGTGACAGGGGGAAGTCTGGTAAACGAAGAAACCTATGAGCTGAATTTTACGAAAGAGCAGATGGAAGAAGCTTTCCAACTGATTTTAAATCTTTATGATACCAATACACTAGAACCTTTTGGCGAGGGCGCAGTTTTTTCTGGACAGATGGATCAGAATACAAAATGGGTAAATGGTAAGATTGGCCTTCTTTTAGATATTACCGGAGGGTTGGCAAAGTATAAAGCGTCCGTCTCATCTGAACTGGATGTACTTCCGATTCCCAGAAACAAGGATGCAAAATCCAGCGGTGTAGATTTTGCAGGAAATACCGGCTTTTGCATCAATGATAATTCTGCCTCCAAAGAGGAGGCCGCAAAATTTTTAGACTTTTTGTTAAACGATCCTGAGGCGGCCTTGATTATTAAGGACAATTATGGATATAATTCCACCTCAACTGCTATTAAGGCTTTGGAAGAAAAAGGAGAGGTGGATGCAACTTTGAAAAAAGCGATTGAGATTGCTCAGCCAGACTCTATGACCATCAACGCAATCAGCATTAATACAGAGCTGGAGACGGTGAGAAAAGACATTCTCCAGGAAGTTATTTATCACGATATTACGCCGGCAAAAGCAGCGGAAGAGATTGTAACTCAGTATCAGGAGCTTCTTTCTGAACTTAGAAATTGAATTGCCGAAACAAGCTAAATCAGGGGAGAATATACACATGACAGGGCTGAAACAAAAAAGTACCGGTGCAAAGCTGCGCCGGTACCCCCGGAATTGGAAGTGGGGAATCTTATTCATCAGTCCCTGGATTCTTGGATTTTTTGGATTGCAGCTATATCCGCTGCTGCAGTCCTTCTATTATTCATTTACGGATTTTTCTATTTTGTCAGACGGGAAATGGATTGGAATTCAGAATTACAGGGAGCTGTTTACCAAAGATCGGTATTTTTGGAAATCGTTTATTTTAACTATTAAGTACGCAGTGATGACAGTGCCTATGAAACTGGTTTTTGCCCTGTTTATTGCTATGATTCTTAATATGAAGCTGAAATGCATTAATATTTTTCGAACCATTTATTATCTTCCCAGTATAATGGGAGGAAGCGTGGCAGTGTCCATATTGTGGAAATTCATGTTTATGAAGGACGGCATTGTAAATCAGCTTTTCAGTGTGTTTGGGATTCCGGCGGTTAACTGGCTGGGGATGCCGGATACGGCGCTGTTTACCATCAGTCTGCTGGTGGTGTGGCAGTTTGGCTCGTCCATGGTCTTATTTTTGGCAGGACTAAAAAATGTGCCTCAAGAACTTTATGAAGCGGCATCTGTGGATGGAGCAGGGAAAATCCGGCAGTTTTTTACCATAACTCTGCCTATGATTTCGCCGATTATTCTCTTTAATTTTATGATGCAGACAATTAATGCGCTGCAGGAATTTACGGCAGTTTCCGTTATCACAAATGGAGGACCCAACCACGGAACCTATCTTCTGGGGCTGAAAATTTATGAGGACGCATTTTCTACTCTAAAAATGGGGTATGCATCGGCCACTTCATGGATTCTCTTTCTGGTGGTTCTGCTTGTTACCTCAATGCTGTTTAAAAGCTCAGACGCATGGGTATTTTACAATGACGGAGGAGCGGACTGATGAGAAAAGGACAACACAAAATAGGCGCTTATTTTATTTTGGTTTGTGTGGGAATTCTGATGGTTTATCCGCTGGTATGGTTGTTTTTTGCAACCTTTAAATCCAATCAGGAGCTATTTGGAAGCCTGTCTCTTTGGCCAAAGGAATTTTTAACAGACGGACTCATAAAAGGCTGGAAAGCCAGCGGGCAATTTACTTATACCAGATTCTATCTCAATACCTTTTTCATGGTAATTCCAACGGTTTTGTTTACCGTTGCTTCTACCGGAATTGTGTCCTATGGATTTGCAAGATTCCAATTTCCGGGGAAAAAGCTTTTGTTTTTGCTGATGCTTTCCACATTGATGCTGCCGGACTCGGTAATTATTATTCCCCGGTATGTACTGTTTAACAAATTCGGATGGGTGGACACTTACCTTCCATTTTGGATTCCCGGACTTTTAGCCTGCTATCCCTTTTTCATCTTTATGCAGGTACAGTTTTTAAGAGGAATTCCCAAAGAGCTGGACGAGTCTGCCTGGGTTGACGGATGCAATCCTTTTATGACATATGTAAAAATTTTATTTCCGCTGATGAAGCCGGCAATTTTTTCTGTAACAATTTTTCAGTTTTTGTGGAGATGGAATGACTATTTTAATAATTTGATCTATATTAGTAGTGTAAAAAACTATACACTATCTTTGGCTCTGAAAATGTCCATTGACGGAACCGGAGCTGTAACCCAGTGGAATCAGGTGCTGAGCATGTCATTCCTTTCTATGATCCCGCCCACCCTTCTTTACTTTTTCGCTCAGAAATATTTTGTAGAGGGAATTACTGCCGGAGGGGTAAAAGGATGATAGAACGCAGAGAATATCGAGGGTGTTTAAAAGAGGATTGCCGTGAGGAGGAATTAAAGATTGTGTTGAACCAGGCAGAAGAACGGGCAGAGGAATTGATTCAAACCGGGAGCCTGCTGTCCGTATCCATGTACCGGTTCAGAAAAATGTGCTTTCTGTATTGTGAGGCTGAGGGGATTCCTTCTCAGCCGGAAAGCGCTTTTTCTATGCTGATTCCGTTTCTGGAGCTTTGGCCGGAAGAAACCGGAAAGATCTGCTGGGCGCCTATGTATCCGGTTTATTACCACTGCATTCCGGAAGAGCCGGAAAACTGGATGAGAGGGCGAAAAGGAAAAGAAAGGATCGGACGCATTGCCTTTCTAAAGGAAGAAAAACTGACCTCTTATGTGTACTGGCATAAGGCGCTGGTAGAGGAAGGCCTGTTCTGCGGGGATCGATATCAGTTTATTTCTCTTCATGAAAATGTTCTGTTTTCCTATTATGAAGAGCCGAAAACCATGGCTAATATCCGGGGCGTTAAGGAATCGTCTGCAATTATCGAACAGTGGAAAGATCAGGATCCTAAGGGCCATTTTTACAGGGAAAAGACAGGAGGAGAGAATTTTTACGTTATGAAAAAATTGCTGTCAGCAGGAAAGGAGGGAACCGATGGTTTATAACATTTTAGATTACGGAGCTGATGGAAGCGGAAAGAAAAATTGTACATCTGCCATCCAACAGGCTATTGATGTATGCAGTAAAACAGGAGGAAGAGTATATGTACCGGCCGGCCGCTTTCTGTCCGGCTTTTTGCGGATCCGTTCCAATGTTGAGCTGCATCTGGAGCAGGGGGCAGTGCTGATATCAGATCTGGAGAAGCAGGAAGGGGGATATTTTTTATATGCCTGCCATGAAAAGAATATTACCATTTCCGGCCAGGGACAGATAGACGGCCAGGGAAGGCTGCGGTTTGCAGAGGACAACGGAGACGGGGGCTATCAGGAATGTCCCCTTAATGTGGAAGGGGAGCGGCCAAGAACCAGCTTTTTTGAGGATATTGAAAATCTTACGGTAAAAAACATAACATTTTATGATGCCGCTTTCTGGACCCTGCACATGGCCGGCTGCCGGAATGTACTGGTGGACGGGATCCGGATTTTAAATAATGACAGAGGTCCTAATAATGATGGTATTGATCCGGACTGCTGCCGGAATGTGGTAGTTCAGAACTGCATCATTGAATCCGGAGATGACAGCATTGTGGTCAAGGCTACTAGGGAAATGAATGAAAGATATGGAGACTGCGAGAACGTTGTTATCCGGGGATGCATTCTTCATTCCAGAGATTCGGCGCTGAAAATCGGTACGGAGAGCTGGGGCAATATCCGGAATATTATATTCAGCGACTGCGTGGTGAGAGATTGTTCCAGAGCGGTTGGGATTTGGTCCAGAGACGGAGGACGAATTTCCCATATTTATATTCATCACATTACGGGGAATACCAGACGGTATGCAGACTGTCCTCAGCGGGAGTTTGCCCCCAGGTGGTGGGGAAAAGGAGAGCCTATCTTTATATCCGCTACAAAAAGAAAAGACGGAGATCAGATTCCGGGGATGATCGAAAAAGTATTTGCGGATCATATTGATTTTGAGTCAGAGTCCTGTATTTTCCTTGGAGGGGAAGCTTATGCCCCGATTCGTGAGATCCGTATTGAAAACGCGGTTATCCAATGGAAAAGACAGAGCCGTCATATTCCGGAACTCTTCGATGAACAGCCATCAGAGCGGGATGTCTATAACCATGAAATTCCCTGCATTTACGGAAGATTTGCCAGCAACGTAAAGATTCAGGGGAGTTTTACCGTTGAAGAAAATTTAAGGGATATGATCCGAAAACTGGAAATCACAGAGGAATGTCAGGACTTTACGGTCAGAGAGGAGAAGAACTAGATGGAAAAAAAGAATGTTTTAATGATTAGTGCGGATCAGTGGCCGGGCTTGTTTCTGGGATGCAGGGGACAAAAGGATATTATGACTCCCACATTGGATTATCTTGCACAAAATGGTATCCAGTTTGAAAATTGTTACAGCGAATGTCCGGTCTGCATTCCGGCAAGGAGAACATTGATGACCGGAACATCGCCCAAAAGCCATGGGGATCGGGTCTATTCCGACAGAATGAAAATGCCCCAAGTCCCGACTCTGGCCCAGGTATTTCGGGAAAATGGATACCAGACAATGGCAGTAGGAAAGCTTCATGTGTACCCCCAAAGAAACCGGATTGGATTTGAAGATGTCATTTTAATGGAAGAGGCCCGCTATGAGCTGGGGTGCGTAGATGATTACCAGATTTGGCTGGGAGAAAATGGACATCCGGGCCAGGAATTTTTACACGGAATGGGAAACAATACTTATTATACAAGACCATGGCATTTAGAAGAAGAATGTCATCCCACTAACTGGGCAACGAAAGAGATGATGCGGCAGATAAAACGGAAAGATCCTACGCGGCCGTTTTTCTTTTACTGTTCCTACCAGTTTCCGCATCCGCCTCTGGTTCCGCTTCCTGCTTTTTGGGAAATGTACCGGGACGAAGAGATAGAAGGGCCGGCAGGGGA
Organism: Enterocloster bolteae; assembly: GCA_021772025.1. GTDB lineage: Bacteria > Bacillota > Clostridia > Lachnospirales > Lachnospiraceae > UMGS1370. The sequence goes on from JAETNT010000001.1 coordinate 31,174, forward strand.
AGACTGGCTGGATGAAAGCTTTATCTTTAAGGCCCTCGGTTCTGAGGCGGAAAAATATTCCCCTAAGGAAAGACTGCGGGCCAGGAAGGCTTTTTTTGCTCAGTGCACGCACATTGATTATGAAATCCGGCTTCTGATAGGCACTTTGAAAGAGTGCGGCCTTTTAGACAATACAATTCTGGTGTTTACCTGCGATCACGGGGAGATGCTGTTCCGCCACAATATAGTAGGAAAGAGATGCTTTTATGAGGAATCAGCAAAGGTGCCGTTGATTCTGTCAGGAAAGCCGGTAGAGCAATACCGGGGGCGCAGAGAGAAAAAATTAGCTCAGCTGGGAGATGTCATGCCTACTCTGCTGGATCTGTGCGGGCTTCCGATCCCCGATACGGTAGAGGGAATTTCGCTGATGTCGGAAAAAGAACATCCGTATCTATACGGGGAGATAGGAGAAGATGAGAAAGCCACCCGAATGATCCGCTGGAAAAATTATAAACTGATTTACTATCCCTGCGGCAACAAATTCCAGCTATTTGACCTGGAGCGGAATCCGGATGAATCTCATGATTATATAAACGAAAAAGGGTATGAAACAATAGCGGAGCAGATGAAAGAATACTTAAAAGACAATCTGTACGGAGGCGATATGGCTTGGCTGAAAGACGGAGAGCTTCAGGGGTATCAGCCGATTGTCCATCCGCCGAAAGCCGATTTCACGCTTTATAATCAGAGAGGTTATCACTGGCCGCCGCCGTTAAACGGTTCTAATTAGGGAATGAATGGTTAAATGAACCCCTTCCTTTTGAATCGGTTGTGTGTATATTCAGCCAATTATTACAGATAATAGAAGTAAAGCCTGTAAAACTTACATTTTTGGAGGTGCGCCCGCAAACGGGTGCAGGAAGGTTTATACACAAAATACGACAAAATGGAGGACTTGTTCATGAAAGCAACTGGAATAGTAAGAAGAATCGATGATCTGGGACGAGTGGTAATCCCTAAGGAAATCCGCAGAACTCTGAGATTAAGAGAAGGAACCCCTCTGGAAATTTTTACCGACAGAGAAGGAGAAATTATTTTAAAGAAATATTCCCCTATGGTAGAACTGACCGCTTTTGCAGGCCAGTATGCAGATGCTATGGCCCAGTCTACCGGAATGATGGTCTGCATTACGGATCGGGATCAGGTAGTAGCCGCGGCCGGAGGAGCCAGAAAAGAACTGCTGCAAAAACCTATCAGCCATCAGCTGGAAAACGTGATTCAGGAACGGGCGGCCGTCACTGCGGGGAAAGATGACAAAAGCTTTATTTCTCTGACATCAGAACCGCTGGAAGGAATTACCGCTCAGGTGATCGCTCCTATTATCTGTGAAGGCGATGCTATTGGCGCGGTTATTATACTGAGCCGGGAGCCAAGGGTCAGATTCGGAGAAATGGAAATGAAACTGGCTGCTACCGCAGCCGGATTTTTAGGGAGACAGATGGAAAGTTGATGCAAATTCAGCAAAATATGCCACAGGTGTGTTTTACTGAATTCTGAAATAATACGAAACAGGAGCCGGCCGAACAGAAGCAGCCGGCTCCTGTTTCGTATTGCCGTAACCGTAGCATATACTTTAGTAATAAACACCATTATTGTAAAAGCGAGATCGACAAAATACAGAAGATATGCTATAATAAATCAGCCGGATTTTTTGACGCAGCCTTATATAAAAAGGCTTTTAACCGCTGGGCCGATTTATTTAAAAACTGTTTTTTGTGGAGGAGAATTTATGAAATTCCTTGTGAACAAAAAGCTTGCCACGCGCATTGGAATTATTACGACAGCCATCACTCTGGCCGGGATGTTACTGCTATGGATTATTGTATCTTCCAATGTCGCCGCCATAGTTAAAAACGATATTACTAATCAGATGACGGATGCCGTAGAGGCCAGGGCTGCTATTATTAATGAGTATGTCGCTTCTGCGGAGGAATACATGTCCGCATTCGCTTTAAGCGCCGAGGTTTCCCAACTCCTTTTAAACCCGAAGGATCCGCAGCTGACGGAGAGGGCCCAGCAATATACGGAAGACTTTGCTGCTGTTAAAGGGGTATTTGAAGGACTGTATATCGCTACCCCGGATACCCACGTCTTGACCCATACCTCTCAAAGCGCTGTCGGGATGACTACGCGGACAGGAGACTCGCTAAAGTCGTTTCAGGATACGATTTTGTCCAGGAGGGGACTGACGAATCTGGGAATCATGAAATCTCCGGGAACCGGCAGTATGATCATCTCTATGTATGAACCAGTATTTGAGGCCCAGCGGTGTATCGGCTACGTAGGAGCAGGCGTTTATGCCAGCCATCTGATGGACTCTTTGCTGAATTTGTCCATCAAAGGGTTGCCTGACAGTGAGTATGTATTTTTGAATGTTGACACCGGAGTGTATCTTTATCATGAGGATGATACTCTGCTGAATACAGAGACTGCTGATACCGGATATCAGAAGATCCTTCGACGCATTCGTGAAAACGGAGATACCCGGGCTAATACATATTCCTACCGGGATGAAAACGGGGTCAATCAACTGGTGGTTTACAAGTATCTGGAGAACCGCGGATGGGTCTTTATGGTTCGAGAGAACGCTGCAAAGGTCTATGGGGAAGTAGCCATAGTACGCATTGTTGTCGGAGCGCTGTGTGCGGCGGTAGCTGCTGCCATTATCCTGATTACCCTTTTGATTTTACGCAGGGAAGGCAGAGAACTGATGGCTGTAGAGAGAGCTATTGGCTGCTTGGGAGACTTGAATCTTTCTACTGATGAGGAACTGGAGGCTTTTTACTGCAGGGAGGACGAAATAGGAAAGATTGCCCAGACTACCCACCACGTCTGCGGATGCCTGCGGAAGACGATTGATGATGTGAACCGGATCTTAGGGGAGATGGCTAAAGGTAATCTTGCTGTTGATGTAGGAAAAAACAGCTCATACTACATTGGCGATTTTCAGGCTCTGCTGGCAAGCCTGAAATCCATTCAGGAGAATTTGATAAACGTGATCCGTGATATCTCTTTTGTGGCCCGGCAGGTTGATACCAGTGCAGAGCAGGTATCTACGGGAGCAGAAGCGCTGTCTCAGGGGACACTGGAACAGGCGGGATCCATTGATGGACTGGTGTCAAATGTAACGGAAATCACTTCACAAATTCAGACCAGCACTGTACGTTGCGACAGTGCCAGCAAGTTGGTGGATAAAGCCACCGGTTATACGGCAGAAGCAGATGTTAAGATGGAACAGCTGACAGCCGCTACCCAGAATATCGACAGATCTTCTGCCCAGATCGGAACCATTATTAAAACAATCGAAGATATTGCATTCCAAACCAATATTCTGGCATTGAATGCTGCCGTGGAGGCGGCCCGCGCCGGGACAGCAGGCAAAGGCTTTTCCGTTGTAGCTGACGAAGTGAGAAATCTGGCGGCAAAATCCGCCGAAGCAGCGCAAAGCACAAGCAGCTTGATCAATCGTTCTGTTCAGGATGTGAAAACGGGAACGGAATCTACTTCTCTTGCTGTTTCTGCTATGCAGGTTATCAGCGAATGCATTCAGTCTGTCAAAACTCTGATGGATGAGATTGCTGCTGCCAGCGTCCGCCAGTCTGAGATGATTACGTTAGTGGAGCAGGGGATCAAGGAAATATCCGCTGTGGTACAGGAAAATTCTTCTACTGCTGAAAAAAGCGCGGCAGTATCGAAAGAACTGTCCGGACAGGCGCGGAAGCTGAACGGCTTGATTAGCCGATTCCACATTAAGTAAGCACAGATATTTGCAACACCTTAAATTCAGGATATAAGGACAAAAGACTAAGGTTTTGGTAAAGGAGGAATTACTGTGAAAAAATTAAAGCAAAGAGCTTGGTCGTTTTTGATGATTCTGGCCATGGCAGTTTCCGTGACAGCCGGAGTGACGGCGGCTACAGACCTGACTGCCCAGGCAGCAGAGCAGGACATAGTGGTTTTGTATACCAATGATGTCCATTGCGGCGTAGACGACAACATCGGCTATGCAGGGTTGGCCCTGTACAAAAAGGAGATGCAGGCCCAGACTCCTTATGTAACCCTGGTAGATGCAGGCGATGCCATCCAGGGAGCTCCTATCGGCACCTTATCGGACGGCGGATACATAATTGATATTATGAATCAGACAGGATATGATTTTGCCGTTCCCGGCAACCACGAATTTGACTATGGTATGGCGCGCTTTCTGGAGCTGTCCCAAAAGCTGAACTGCGGATACTATTCCTGCAATTTTATAAATCTGGCTTCGGGGTCCCCGGTATTTGCGCCATATAAAATGTTTACCTACGGAGATACCCAGGTAGCCTTTGTAGGGGTCAGCACTCCGGAAAGCTTCACCAAGTCCACTCCTGCATACTTTCAGGATGCCAACGGCAATTATCTGTATGGGTTCTGCGAGGATGAGAGCGGACAAGCCCTTTACAGTCGAGTTCAGGCGGCAGTGGACGGAGCAAGAGGCCAGGGGGCAGAGATCGTAATCCTGGTTGGACATTTGGGTAACGAGGGGGTTTCCGGTCAGTGGACTTCTGAGAAGATTATTAAGAACACAAACGGTGTGGATGCGGTTATTGACGGCCATTCCCATGAGACTTACGACAAAACTTGCCTTAACAAAGATGGGGAGGAGGTAGTGATAACTCAGACCGGCACCAAGCTGAAAAATATTGGGAAGATGACTATTAAACCAGATGGAACCATTGCCACAGAAATGGTAACAGAGGTTCCGGACGGAGGCTTTACTACCTATACGGTGCGGAAAAATGACTCCTTGAGCCGGATTGCGAAAAAGACGCTGGGTTCTTCGGAAGCTTGGCCCGTTATTTACAGTGCTAATCGGGACAAAATCCGCAAAGCGGATGCAATCACTGCAGGTACGGTTCTCACGATTCCAGGCGGCGCTATGACGGCAGAGGACGGTAAGTTTGTAGATGCGGCTACAGATGCTTATATTAAGAATATTCAGGCCCAGTACAATGAAAGCCTGAAAGTGATTTTGGGCCATACAGAAGTAGAGCTGACCATCAAGGATTCGGAGACCGGAAACCGGGCGGTAAGAAATGCGGAAACCAATCTGGGAGATCTGTGTGCAGATGCGTTCCGATACCAGCTGGGGGCTGACATTGGCCTGATGAACGGAGGCGGTATCCGCGACAGCATTGCAGTAGGAAATATTACTTATAATGATACATTAAAAGTGTTCCCCTTTGGAAATATGGGCTGTGTAGTAGAAGCCACAGGACAGCAGATCAAGGATGCCCTGGAGATGGCAGCTAAGGACTGTCCGCAGGAAAGCGGCGGATTCCTCCATGTATCCGGTATTACTTATACAGTGGACACTTCTGTTCCTTCTGGTGTAAAGCTAGATGAGAAGGGCAATTTTGTAAGCGTATCCGGAGCTTACCGGGTAAAGGATATTCGGGTAAATGGAGAGCCTTTAGATCTCAATAAAACTTACACAGTGGCATCTCACAACTATATGCTCAAATCCGGCGGCGACGGTATGAGTATGTTCGGGAAAACCAAGGTAGTAAGAGACGACGTTATGGTGGATGTAGACGTGCTGTCCTCCTATATTTCAGAAAAATTAGGTGGAAATGTGGATTCTGAATACGGAAATCCCGGAGGGCAGGGAAGAATTATAATAAAGTAGCCAAAGGTTTTATAAAGAGTGCCGTATCCAGACAAGACCAAAAGGTTTTGTCTGGATACGGTGCTTTTTTATTTAGATTATACGTTCTTTTCACAAGATTGTAAACCATAAATAAAAAATAAGTTGACAATTTTTGCGAAAGAACGTATAATCCCACATATAATTTTAAAAAAGGAGGAAGATCTAATAATATGACTCAACCAATTTCCGGTGAACATTCCGTGCAGGCGAAGGCAGGCCGCCTTACCACGACCCAGATGGCGGCAGTGGCATTGATGACTGCCGTTACTTGTATGCTGGGGCCGCTGGCAATCCCGATAGTTGTCAGTCCGGTGCCGATTTCTCTTACAAACCTGGTACTTTTCCTGTCACTGTATATTTTGAAAACGAAAAAAGCGCTGCTCAGCTATCTTATATACCTTTTACTGGGGATTGCAGGACTTCCGGTATTTTCTGGCTTCAGCGGCGGGCTGGGAAAGCTGGCAGGACCTACAGGCGGCTACTTGGTGGGATTTATCTTTATGATATTAATTGCCGGTTTCCTTGTAGAACGTTTTGCTAATAACCGCCTGATTTGCGCCGGTGCTTTGATTTTGGGAGCTATGGTCTGCAATGCCTTTGGCACCGGCTGGCTATGCTGGCAGCTGAAGATGGACTTCGGGGCCGGGCTTGCAATGGGAGTGATTCCCTACTTGCCGGGAGACAGTGCTAAGATTGTTCTGGCTGTCATTGCCGGACCGGAGATTGCTAAGCGTGTTCATCAGGCAGTAGGAAAGATTTAAAACCGTATCCGGCTTTTAAAACCGCCCCTTCCCCCCTGAAAAAATATATGGTATACTGGTCTTATCATCAATCAGAAAAGAGGAAAATACCATGTTGGATTCGATAAAGCTGCAAACTAGACAGGCGGCAGGGGAGCTGCTGGAGGCGGCAAAACTGAAACCCGGCCAGATTTTGGTGGTGGGCTGCTCTTCCAGTGAAGTGGGAAACTTTCAAATTGGATCTCATTCCAGTCAAGAGATCGGCGCCGCTGTTTTTGAAGTTTTTCAAGAAGAGTTGAGCTCCCGGGGAATATATTTGGCAGCCCAGTGCTGTGAACATCTAAACCGGGCTGTTGTTCTTGAGGCTGATGCGGCGGAACGATACGGCTATGAGCCGGTTAATGTGGTTCCCCGGCTGAAGGCCGGCGGTTCCTTTGCCACAGCCGCTTATGGCGGCTTCCGCCATCCGGTAGTAGTAGAACATATAAAAGCCCATGCAGGAATCGATATTGGTGATACGCTTATAGGGATGCATTTAAGGGAGGTGGCGGTTCCGGTCCGTATCAGCACAAAAGAGATTGGAAACGCCCATGTGGTTTGCGCCAGAACCCGGTTGAAATATATCGGCGGGGAACGGGCCGGGTATGATGAGACGCTGGGATAATCCGTAAGACCAGGGGGAAGCATATGAAAGAAAAAAAAGCAACCATCCGGGAGGTGGCAGCCCTGGCCGGAGTGTCTATCAGCTCTGTATCCCGTTATTTAAAAGATCCCAAAAGCATTCAGCCTTTGGCTGCATATAATATTAAAAATGCCATCCGGGAGCTTCAGTACGAGCCAAATATGTTTGCCCAGAACTTAAAGCGGGGCAAATCCAACATAGTGGGCCTGGTGGTGCCTCATACAGAGCATTTTTTCAGCCGGGTATGCCGGGGGGTCAGCGACTATTTTTTTGAGCGGAAATATGTGACTTTTATTTGCGAAAGTGATAATGACGGCGAAAAAGAGAAGTTTTATGTTCAGGAACTTTTGAATCAAAAGGCAGCGGGAATTATTATCGCTCCCTGCGGTCAGAATTCCATGTATCTCCAGAATGTATCCAGAGAGTACAAAAATATGGTGGTTATCGACCGCCTGGAAAAGGTGGGCTGTGATATTGTACTGGAAAACCATCGGGAAAATGCCTACAATATGGTTTCATGGCTGTTAAAGAATAAGCCATGCCGGCAGGTTCTGATGTTGTTCGGCTGGATAGACAGTTACAATACCCGTATGTGTATGGAAGGTTCTAATCAGGCTTTTGCAGAAGCGGGGAAGCCGGAGGAAGAAATTCTGCGGGTGGTAACTGCCCGCAAGATTGATGCGGTGGTAGACGCGCTGAAGCAGTTTTCCGGAAAAATTCAGAAAGGGGAACGTCCGCTTATTGTCGCCTTCGGGTCGGACATTTTGGAATATGTGGCAATGGAGATCCATCAGCATTATCCTGGGTGGATTGGCAATGTGGACGTTGCGGGTTTTGCCCAGGCGGAGACGCCGCAGAAGCTGGGACTTCAATGTTCTCTGGTTGTTAAAAACCCGGAAGCGGTAGGAATTACTGCGTCAGAGCTCCTTCACCGAAAAATTCAGGAAGAACCCAAAGACAGTCCGCCTAAAATTTATGATATTAAGGTTCAATATAGATTTTAATGCGACAAAATAACTTCAAACAGACAATTAAAAAACAATATTGTTTGTTTGAAGTGAATTTTTCCACATAATGAAAACGATTTCAGATAGAAAAAGGCGAAAAGTTAGTGAAAAGACATAAAAAATGCAATATAATTCTTAAAAATCAAGTAAAAACCACAAGAAATTCTATTGACAACCCGAAAATGACTTGTTATAATGTCCATATTGAGAGATTGAGAAACTGAAAACATTTTCAGAAAAAGGAGACGACATTATGAGAAAAAGAGTATTGGCACTGACAATGGCCGGCATTATGACGGCTTCCGTTACTGCTTGCGGAGGCGGAGGAACGGCCGCCACGACGACAGCCGCTACCACTGCGGCATCTACTACCGCAGCGGCTCCGACAGAGACGAAAGCAGCGGAAGAAAAAACGGGAGATGGAGAGGCGGCCGGAGCCGTGACCGCTGACTCTTTTAAACCAAGCAAAGATTTTAATATTCGGGTTCCTTTTGCGGCAGGCGGATCTGCGGATACGATTTCCAGAATCATCGGTCAGGGACTTCAGAAAACTTATGGAAATTCCGCGGTTATCAACAATTTGACCGGCGCAAACGGAGCGATTGCGGCGGCGGATTTAGACGGCGCCAAGTCGGATGCCACCGAGCTGATGGTAGGCGGTATTGCTATGTTTACTTTGGCTCCTTTGTTTAATCCGGATGTTAATTTAAGCCTGGATGATTACCAGTTCGTATGCAGCATTGTATCAGAAGATCAGATGCTGTTTGTGGCTCCCGGCAATACCGGCATTAAAGATTGGGCGGGCCTTCAGGAATATGCAAAGAACAATCGGATCGTTTTCGGTTCCAATACTCCCGGCGGCGCTACTCATATGCTTCAAACCATGCTGTTCGGCGAGGCCGGCATTGAGGCGGAGGCGGTTACTTCTGATGGCTCCGCAAAAGACCTTCTGGCAGTGGCAGGAGGTAATGTGGTATGTGCGGCAGCTACGTCTTCCCTGGGTGCTCAGTATGTAGAAGAAGGGACACTGATTCCTATTGTTGTATTTTCCGAGGAGCCTTATACCGGATATGAGGGAATTGAGGTTCCTACCGCCAAATCATTGGGTTATGATATCGTATTCCAGACCTGCAATTTCCTGATGACAAAGAAGGATGTGAATCCTGATGACGTAGCGGCAATTTATCAGGCGATTCTGGATTACAGCGAGACCGATGAGTTTAAGGAACTGGCTGCCAATGCAAGCTATATTCCGGATTTATCTGACGGCGAGACAGTAAGGCAGACTATCGCAGATGCAGCGGCAATGTGCCAGGACGCTTATAATAAATATTACGCCAAATAATACCAGAGGGGTTTTGCACAATTAGTAAAATGCGGATCTTGCCCGGCATATCCATAAAAGAAACCGGAACCGGGCGGGGTTCGCGATTTTTGTTCCTTCACAAGGAACCTTTTTAAAAACAGAAGGAGGAGACAATAATGAAGGTGAAATACCGCTCAAACCTTGTATCGGGAATTGTCAGCGTGATTTTGGGGATTATCTGCATGGGTGTCATCCCTCGGCAGATCGGTGAGGATTATTCGGCAACCTATGGCATTACATCCAGAACCGTTCCCTATGCGGTAGCTATTCTGTGGATAGTCTGCGGAGTGGTCTTGATGTTTCAGAGTCTGGTACTAAAAAAAGAAGAAATTAAATCCTTTGAAGTGGCAAAAGAGGTAAAGGCATTGGGCTATATGGCGGTGCTGCTGATTTATGCGGTTCTGTTTACCAGAAGCTTTTTGGCATCTACCATATTCTTAGGGGTTGCTACTTTGATATTCACCGGCTCCAGGAAGAAGACATTTTATCTTATCGTTCTCGGGGTGGTAGTGATACTGTATCTGCTGTTCTCCAAGGTGCTGCATGTACAGCTTCCTTAACCAAAACCAAATAGGAGGTTATTATGGGACAGGTAATCGGTGAAGCAATGGTCAACCTTTTGACTGTACAGAATTTTATTTTTGTAAATATTGGATTGTTTATCGGCATTATTTTTGGAGCTATTCCCGGAATGAACGGAAATTTGGCAATTACCGTGCTGCTTCCCTTTACATTTCAGATGGATACGGTCCCGGCGCTTTTAATGTTGACTGCCATCTTCTTTGGATCCAATTTCGGCGGTTCTATCAGCGCTATTTTAATTAACACACCCGGGACCAACGCGGCAGCGGCAACTCTGATTGACGGCTATCCCATGTGCCAGAAGGGACAGCCCAGAAGGGCCCTTGACATGGCTTTGGTAGCGTCTACGGTAGGCGGGTTTATCAGCGCCTTGTGCCTGCTGTTTTTTGCTCCTCAGATCAGTAAGGTAGCCATTACCTTTGGCTCTCCTGAATATTTTGCATTGGCGATTTTCGGGCTGTCGGTAATTGCGTCTGTCAGCGGGAAAAGCTTGGTGAAGGGCCTCATCAGCGGCGGTTTGGGTATCCTTTTGGCTTCCGTAGGAATTGATTCTGTCAGCGGGCTTACCAGATTTACATTTGGCAACCTGCGTCTTTACAATGGAATCAAGATGCTGGCAGTGCTGTTGGGCGTATATGCCATCGCCCAGATGATCGGGCGAATCAACAAGACAGAGGCGGTTGCGGTTTCTGAGCTGAAGGAAATCGACAAGGACGACCATATTACAGGGACAGACGTAAAGAAAACACTGCCTACTATGCTGAAATCCTCTTTTATCGGAGCGTTTATCGGAGCAGTTCCCGGAACCGGCGGAGCGATTGCTTCTTTTATTGCTTATAATGAGGCGAAACGCTGTGCAAAGCCGGAGGAAAAGTTTGGGGAAGGGGAGATAAAAGGTATCGCAGCCCCTGAATCCGCCAACAACGGAGCCACGGCGGCAACTTTGATCCCGCTGCTTACCTTGGGGATTCCCGGAGACGTGGTTGCGGCGACTCTGCTTGGCGCATTTACCATGCATGGATTGGTGGTAGGACCGAAATTATTTACTACATCCGGTCCGGTAGTTTATGCCGTTTTGATTGGCTGCGTAATCGCGCAGATTTTAATGTTTGTTCAAGGGAAATATCTGTTGAGCCTGTTTGTTAAGATTACTCACATTCCTCAGGATCTGCTGACTGCGATTTTGGTGGTAATCTGCTGTGCAGGCGCGTTTGCCATTGGCAGCTCTGAGATGGATGTATATGTGATGCTGGCTTTCGGCGTAATTGCGTACTTTATGCAGAAAATTGATCTGCCGCCGGTACCCATTGTACTGGGTATGGTTTTGGGCCCTACAGCTGAAGCGAATTTAAGGAACTCCCTGGTTATGTCCGGCGGCTCCTGGAGTATTTTTGTAAAGAGGCCCATTTGCCTGGCATTTATTATTCTTACCTTTGTTCTCATCTACCTCTTGAAGAAAGGTGATGCAAAGCAGAGAAAAGCAACCGATAAATTTATGAAAACAGAGCAGGGAGATTAAGGAGTTATCAGTATGAAAAAATTATGGACCGATTTACACAGTAATATCCATCACAACCAGATGAAGGATTTGGATAAATGGGTGGAGCATGCCAGAGCAGTATTGGATTTTTGGCCTATCGCATATTATCCTTTTCAGATGATTCAATCAGAGAGCGGCGCGGGCCTTGAGGATTTATGCCCAAAAGAGGCCATTGAAAAGGACTGGGAGCAGGTTCGGGAAAAGGTAAAAAAGGTCAATGAGGAAGGCTATCCTATGTTCATGGGTTATGAGTGGCAGGGCTGCGGTTTTGATGGGGATCATAATGTGTTTTTCCTGGACAATAACCAGCCTATGAAACATCCTATGCGATATGAAGAGCTGAAGAAAGCTTATGAAGGGGCAGAGGCAATTGCCATTCCTCATCATGTGGCTTATCAGTTAAACAGCAGAGGCAAAAACTGGGCAACCCATGATGAAGAATTTTCTCCTTTTGCAGAGATTTTTTCCAGCCATGGCTGCAGCGAGAACGACACAGGCCCCCTGGATATGGAGCGTCATCTTCATATGGGCCCCAGAACCGGTGAAACCTGCTATGAGAGAGGGCTGGAAGCAGGGCTTCATGTAGGCTGTATCGCTTCCGGGGATAATCATACAATTCCTGCGGTTTACGATCATGGGAGTATGTGCGTTTTGGCAGAAAATGATTCCAAAGAAGCAATCTGGGAGGGGATGCGGGCCCGCCGGGTGTACGGTGTCAGCAGAAGCCGCATGGATATTGACTTTACTATAGACGGACAGCCGATGGGTTCCGTAATTCCGGCGGGGAATCATGTGCTGAAATTTTCTGTTAAAGCAGCGGATGCTATTGATCGCGTAGAGATTTTAAAGGACAATATTCTGGATGAAATGGTGGTTCATTCCGGAACCTGGGAAAGGGAGAAAATCGGCGGCGAAGAAATAATCCGAGTAAAATTTGCGGCCGAGTTCGGCTGGGGACCTAACCCCAGATTTTACAAGGATATGCTGGTGAGGGAATGGGATGGCTCTTTAAGTGTGCCAGGCCGTCTGATATCGATTGAGAAGGCCTGGAACAGCTATGGTCAAAAGCTTTATGATGTAACGGATAATAGCTGCAAATTCCATATGACTACTTATATGTCTACTGCCACCGGTCATTGGATGGGGCCCAGTACTGTAGTAAAGGAAGGGTTCGTGTTTGAGGTGGAAGGTAAGGTTTCCGATGATATTTGCTTAAAGGTAGACAATTACGAATATCACTTTACCATTGGCCAGCTTATGGAGACCTGCCGGATCCTGCCTCAATACCAAGAGAGTGTAGAATTGGCAAATCGAACCTACGGCAAGGTAGAGCACTACCGGGATGATTTTTACTGGCATAATGCATATAAAACCAGGTTGCGTCAGGCGGTTCCGGAGAAGGCGTACACTATGGAATTTGAAAAGACCGTTACTATGGAGCCGGGAAGTCAGTACCGGTTGAGAGTTTGGCTGAAAAACGGCGATGCGGCCTGGGTTTCCCCTGTTTTTGCAGAGAAATAGAGAAGGTATCCAATGAAAGATATATTAGTGTTTATCAGTGACCAACACAGCCCCCTGCTTTCCCAGTTTGCGGGCGGTCCGGCGGCGACGCCGGAATTAAATAATTTATGCCGGGAGGGAACCAGCTTCCGGGAATGTTATACCTCCTGCCCCTTATGTGTCCCGGCCAGAATGTCTATGCTGACAGGCAGACTGCCTTCTGAAAATGGGGTTATGGTGAATCAGGATGCGATGTCGGATATGATGCCTACCTTTCTCCACCCCTTTGCGGCGGCAGGTTATGAAACGGTTCTTATCGGAAGGATGCACTTTGTGGGGAAGGATCAAAGGCATGGCTTTACTAAACGGCTGGCTCAGGATATGACCCCGGTAACCTGGAACCGTCCCGCAGAAGCGCTGAAAGAGGAAAGGGGAGTATTTGACGGGACTTATGATGCCAGAGGCTGTGTCCGCGTTATCGGCGGCGGCGAAAGTCCGGTAATCCATTATGATGAGATGGTGGTAAAAACTGCGTTGGAATATCTGTCGCAGGATCATGAAAAGCCTCAGCTGATTGTGGTGGGGACTTACGCACCCCATTTTCCATATGTAGCGCCGGAAGAACTTTATAAAAAGTACCGGAAAACGGCAGCCCTTCCGGCTATGTTCCACCAGACGCCGGACTATATGAATCCGATTTTAATAAACCGGAAAAACGTAGTAGACGAAGAAACGGCTTTGGCAGCCGGGGCTGCTTATTTGGGGCTGATTACTTATACGGATGAAAAGGTAGGACAAATTCACAGGGCATTTAAAGAATTTGTAAAGCGAAAGAATAGTAAATCACTGTTCTGCTACCTGTCGGATCATGGCGACCAGGTCGGAGAGAGGGATATTTTTGGAAAATGCACCTTTTTTGAAAAGTCGGTCAAGATTCCCATGATTTTTCAGGGGGATGGGATTCCGAAAGGAAATCAGATAAGGGAGATCTGCAGCATCATGGATTTAGGTCCGACACTCTGCCAGTGGGCCGGGGTGGAAGAGCTTCCGGAGCAGGATGGCAGAAGTCTTCTTCCTGTTATGGAGGCGGGAAAGGGAAGGCCGGAACGGATGGCGGTCAGTCAGATGTTGGAAAAGGATAAGGGAGTTCTTCGCGTTGGTCTAATGCTTCGCAGCGGAAAATGGAAGTATATTGTTTACAGCGGATACGAGAACCGGGATATTTTATTTGACCTGGAAACAGACTGCAAAGAGGAGACAAACCAGATAGACCGATATCCGGAAGTGGCTGCTGAGTTCAGACGCCGGGCGAAAGAGGAATTTGATTTCCATCAGATAGAGAAGGAGCAAAAGCAGAGAGCCAAGACGGCCCTATGGATGAAAGCCTGGGAGGCCGGAGCAGGGGCAGACGATTCAGAACGCTGGAAGGACAACCCGAAGTCTTCCAAAGGATATCCCGCAGTTCGTTGAGAGGAGAAGGAGAATGAATGTACTATATTTAAATACCCATGATATTGGCCGGTATCTGGAGACCTATGGATATTCGGTGGATACTCCCAATCTGTTAGAGCTTTCCAGAGACGGAATGGCCTTTTCCAATATGTACTGTGCCAGTCCTACCTGCTCTCCCAGCAGAGGGGCCCTGCTGACAGGCCAATACCCCCACAGCAACGGCCTTATCGGACTGTCCCACAGAGGTTTCTGTATAAACGGGCAGCATCACCTGGCAGCATTTTTAAAAGGGGCAGGCTATGAAACGGTCATTTCCGGCGTTCAGCATGAGGTAAAGCTTCATGAAGAAGAAACGGTAGGATATGAGCGCTGTTTGAATCCCAAGGAATATTACCGAAAGGATATGGAGCAATGTGATTTGTATACTTGGCAGGATGAATTGGCAGCGGAAAATGCAATCCGTTATCTGAAAAGCCGAAGCAAAAAGGAGCGGCCTTTTTATCTGGCAGTGGGATTTGGATGCACTCACCGGGAATACCCTAGGGTTCCGGAAGATTACGAGACGGATTACGTCCGGGTTCCCAAAGCAATTCCCGATCTGCCGGAGACCAGAAAAGATATGGCAGCCATGAAAATTGCTGTTCACACGGTAGATCGGCTTTGCGGGGATATCTTAAAGGCTTTAAAAGAAGCCGGCGAATATGAGAATACTTTGATCATTTTTACTACTGATCATGGACTGCCTTTCCCCATGATGAAATGCAATTTATACGATGACGGAACCGGAGTCTCTTTTCTCATGCGCTATCCGGGAATGCCCGGACGGCATATGGTCAGCGATGCCCTTCTTTCCAATGTTGATGTATTCCCTACTATTTGCCAGATTTTGGGAATAGAGAGGCCGGAATGGGTAGAGGGACGGTCCTTCCTTCCTGTAATAGAAGGAGAGGCGGAAGAAATTCAAGAAGAAGTATTCGGGGAAATTAATTTTCATGTAGCTTATCATCCGGCCCGCTGTGTACGCACCCGGCGGTATAAGTATATAGCGAAATGGGATAATGGATATGAGAAGTGCCCGCCTGCCGATACGGATGACAGCCCTTCTAAGGAAGTGTTTTTTCAAAACGGATATTATGAGAAAGCCATAAAAAAGGAGGAACTATACGATTTGCTTCTGGATCCTCAGGAGCGGGATAATCTGGCAGAGCAAAAGGAGTATGGAGAGATTCTAAAGGATATGAAAGCGCGTCTTGCTGCCTGGCAGAAAAAAACCGGGGATCCGCTGCTTTTAGAGGGACGTATAACGCTGCCCGAAGGGGCTATCTGTGCTACTCCGGAATCCCCCAGCACCAGGCAGCAGACCATGCTGCCGGAATGCGAAAAATATGTAGAGGGGCTAAGGGGGATTTTACAAAATAAGATCGGATAATAAATGCGGGAAGATTTCGTTTCTAGAGCGGCTTCCTTGGCGGCACAGGATGGTTTTCTGAAAGAAGGCGGATGGAAGAAGCATACTCTGACGGGGTCATGTAGGTGATTTTTTTAAATTGTCTGGAAAAATAGTGGATGGAAGTGTAGCCCAGACGATAGGAGATCTGAGTAAAATTCAGCTGGTTGCTGCGGATCAGCTCTTTAGCCGTATCGATTTTCATTCGGATAAAAAATTCCATGACTCCGCAGCCGTGCTGCTCCTGAAACAGCTTTTGCAGCCTGGAACGGCTGATAAGCATATTTTTGCAGATGTTTTCGATGGTCAGCTGTTCGCTGATATGTTCCTCCATGTAACGGATAATTCTATTATAAGTCTCGTTGGGCCGTCCGAGACGGGGATACTTGGCAAGAACCGGCAGGGGATTGGCAAAATGCCGGCGGTAAAGATGGATCAACAGTTCCTCTAAATAATTGCGGATTAGCTGTTCTGCTCCAAACCCGGGGGCATCTGTATTGCGAATCAGTTCCTCTTGATAGGGGTTGTCCAGGCGGCCTACAAACGCCTGGCGGGCTTCTATGATAATCTGGGCCAATAAGGCGCTCTCTGTCTCCTGGACGGTTAGGATTTGATTGCGGAAGGCATCCATGTAGGGGGAATGGCATTCAAAGGCGATGACTACCAAGCTGGGAGCACTGCGGCCGTTGGTGATTACATTGTGGAACTCGTTGGGCTGATGGAAAATAATACTGCCTCTTTTCAAAGAGTGGCGTTCTTCCCCTGCCAATGCGTCAATCTCTCCCTTATCCACACACAACAGCTCCCAGAAGTCATGACTCTCGCCAGGGAAGGAAAAGTTGCTCATATAATCAAAATAGTGGATGGAGATAATGCTGTCAACAGACAGGATAGTCTGTAGTCGGGTGCTTTTGTATGGCATAAGCAGGCCTCCTTATTCGCGCTTTGTAGTAGTTTTGCTTGCCCTTATTATGTGATGCCAGGGTCAAAAGTCATTTTAATCGGTTCTTTTTATCTAACAGATTGTCAATATTGGATATGATGCCGCGGGATAAAAGAATTCCTCTATGCAATTTTACCACAAACATCTTAAAGTGTAAATATAAGGGCTGATTGTGCAAATATTTTTCTGTGCATTTTTACTATACTATTTCATAGGAGCATAGCCAAATGCTATGAAGTTGTATAAAAAGGAGGACATTTTTATGAGAAAAAGATTTATGGCATTAGTTCTGTCATCAGCTATGGCTGCCTCTCTGACGGCTTGCGGAGGAGGCGGACAGACTGCGGAAACAACAGCAGCTCCGGCGGCAGAAACAACAGCAGCTCCGGCGGCAGACAGCAGCCAGGGAAATGAAACGGAGCCTGCAGGAGGCGGCGACAGCCTGGTGTACTGGTCCATGTGGGAAGCTACAGAACCCCAGGGGCAGGCTATTCAGATGGCAGTTGACCAGTTTACGGCAGACACGGGCGTTAGTGTAGATTTGCAATTTAAGGGACGTACTGGCATCCGCGAAGGTCTGCAGCCGGCCCTGGATGCAGGAACTAAGATTGATTTATTTGATGAGGATATTGACAGGGTTAATACTACCTGGGGCCAGTATCTGATGGATCTGGAGGAATTGGCAAAGGCCGCTGACTACGAAGCGACAGCTAATAGCGGACTGATAGCTGCTTGCCGCGAGGTGGGCGGAGGCACCTTAAAATCAATTCCTTACCAGCCTAATGTATTTGCATTTTTCTACAATCAGGCAATCTTTGATGAGGCAGGTATTACGGCTGTGCCCGCTACTTGGGAAGAACTGGATGCTGCCTGCGCTAAGATTAAAGAGGCGGGATACACCCCCATTACCTGCGATGACGCTTACATTACCTGTATGTTTGGTTATCACATGTCCCGCTTAGTAGGAGAACCTAAGACGGAAGAGATTGTAAAGGGCGGTCAGTGGGATGATCCGTCTGTAATCGCTACTGCTGAAGCTTATGCCGATTTTGCCAGCAAGGGCTACTTCTCCGAAACCATTGCTTCCAATGTATGGCCGGCCGGACAGAATCAGGAGCTGGCTATGGGAACTGCCGCTATGTATTTAAACGGTTCCTGGCTGCCTAATGAGGTAAAGGATATGGCCGGAGATGACTTTGTGTGGGGCTGCTTTAGCTATCCGGCAGTGGAAGGCGGAACGGACGGCGTGGATGCCGCAAACTACGGTGCCCAGGTACTGGCTATTAACAAGGATTCTCAGAATGCAGAAAACGCATTTAAACTGATCTGCTACATTACACAGGGTGAATTTGATAAGAAGATGTCGGAACTGTCTATCGGTATTCCTGCCGATTCCAACAATGCGGAGTGGCCGGCTCTGATTTCCTGCGTAAAACCGGTAATGGACAGTATGAACACCCGCTATCCATGGGCAGCAGGTGCTGAGGCCAATGCAGACATGACACCGATTATCAAGGAGAATTTCCTGAAGCTGTGCGGCGGCAGTATTGATGCTCAAGGGTTTGTAGATGCTTTGAAAAAAGCAGGAAATTAACATGAATAAAAAGGCGGCAGAGATACGCTGCCGCCTTTTTGTATCTGCAAGAACAAAAATGTCTGCTTTTATTTTGAAAGGGGGAAACCGGGATGAAACGCAACAAAGGCATGATCATACTGTTTTTGACTCCGGCAGTATTGATGTTTTCTGTAATTTTCCTCTATCCCATTATCCGTACTATTATCATGAGCTTTTTCAAAATTGACGGAATCACTGACCCGGTAGCGAAATGGCAGTTTACCGGCCTGTCCAATTTTATTAAACTGGCCAATACCAGCCTGTTCCGCATTTCTATGTGGAATCTTTTCCGGATTTGGTTGATCGGCGGAATTATTGTTATGTCGCTGGCCCTGCTGTTTGCTGTAATCATCACCAGTGGAATCCGTTTCAAAAGCTTCTTCCGGGCAGTGATTTATCTGCCTAATATTGTCAGTGCAGTAGCTTTGGCTACAATGTGGCTGCAGTATGTCTACAGCCCTAAGTTCGGACTTTTAAAAACTGTGTTTACCAATCTGGGCCTTACCTCCCTAGCCAGAATACAGTGGCTGGACAACGATCACAAATTTGCAGCTCTTCTGTGCGCTTATTGTTTTGGTATGGTAGGATACCATATGCTGATATTTGCCAGCGGGATTGAGCGTATCAGTTTAGATTATTTTGAGGCCGCCACCCTGGACGGAGCCAATAAACTTAATCAGTTCCGCTACATTACCATGCCGTTGCTAAAGGGCGTTTTTAAGACGAATATTACCATGTGGAGCGTTACCAGCGTAGGCTTTTTTGTATGGTCACAGTTATTCTCCACCGTTACGGCGGATACCCAGACCATTACCCCCATGGTTTATATGTATATGCAGATCTTTGGCGCGGGAAACAGTATTACAGAGAGAAACTCCGGCTTAGGCGCTGCCATCGGTGTACTCCTAAGCATCTGCGTGGTGGCCGTCTTCTGGCTGTGCAACCATCTGCTGCGCGATGATGATTTAGAATTCTAAAAGGAGGGGAGACCTATGGCAAAAATAAAAAAATATCGTGAGCCAATCAATTGGAGAAAAGAGCTGCGCCTTGCTCCGGGCTATTTAATTCTGCTCCTTTGGATTTCCTTTACCTTTGCTCTGCTGGGATGGGTGCTGCTGGCCAGCTTTTCTACCACCAAGGAGATTTTCTCCAGTAAGCTTCTGGCATCAGGAATCCATTTTGAGAACTATGTAAAAGCATGGATAAATTCCGATGTGGCCGGGATCTTCAGAAATTCTCTCATATATTCCGTTATTTCCTGTGCGCTGCTGATTATTATCTGTGCTCCGGCGGCTTATGTTCTGGCCCGCTTTGTATTCCCGGGCAACAAGATGATTCAGACCGGATTTGTGTCTGCTATGGGCGTCCCTGTGGTTATGATTGTGCTTCCTCTTTTTGGAATCGTAGCTAATATGGGCATATTGAATCATGTGCTAAGCAATGGAATCTTGCTGATTTTTTTATACATCGGCATCAATGTCCCGTATACAACCATATTCCTCATGACCTTCTTCAGCAACCTGTCCCGGGCCTTTGAGGAAGCTGCGGCTATTGACGGCTGTCCGCCTACCAAAACATTCTGGCTGATTATGCTTCCTATGGCCCAGCCGGGAATTATCACCGTGACTATATTTAACTTTATTAACATCTGGAACGAATACTTTATCTCACTAATTTTTGCCAATTCCGACAAGCTGCGGCCCATTGCCGTAGGATTGTATTCCATGATTAACTCTATGAAATACACGGGAGACTGGGCCGGTATGTTTGCGGCGGTGGTAATTGTATTTCTGCCTACGTTTATCCTGTATATTTTCCTGTCAGAAAAGATCATTGCAGGTGTTACCGGCGGCGGAGTAAAGGGTTAAAAATTCATTTGGAGAACATTACCGGGTTAGACTCCGACAGGGGCCTAACCTGAATTTGTGTAAAAAACCCTTAAAAAATTTTTTTCGTATAATAGACAAAGGCTGATTTATTGGTTATAATGTATCTTATACGTGTGCAAAAATATGAAAGGAGACCGGTGAAATGATGCGGCATCAGAAAAGTGTGTTCCGAAGCCTTGCTATGGTAACACAATTAGGGCTCAGCGTTATGACACCTGTCTTTTTGTGTGTTTTTGCTGGGTATTATGTTGATACCCGTTATGGAACCAGCCTGATCCTCCCGCTGCTTATACTGGGAGTTCTCTCTGGGGGCAGGTGCGGCTACGTGATGGCGAGAAACACTTTTCTGGTCAACGAGAAGCAGGAAGCTATAGAGGACCGGGAGCGGGCTGCCCAAAAGGCGAAAAACGGCCCGGTTTACCGGGAAGTCAGCCGTCCCAAGACACCCAGCCGCATTACCGGAAGAGGAAGCGGTGCGCTCCAAAGCTTCTCAGAGAGCAGCAGAGAGGCAGACAAGGTAAAGGAGGAGTCGGATTGACAAAAGATACAAAAAATCTAATCCTGGAAATGTCTGCAGGGATTGCGCTTCATAATGCGGTATTAGGAATTCTGGCGGTTATCGTCTGCTCTGCAGGAGATCAGGAGATGATGCCCATATTCTTGGGCCTGCTGGCAGGCGCCGTTTCCGCAGTACTGATGCTGATTCATATGGCTGTCATTACAGAGAGAGCCATGGACTGCGGGGATGAGGGATACGCCAATAAAACCACAATGGCACATGCCATAGGCCGGAAAGCAGTCTATATTGCCGTGCTGGCAGTAGTATTGTTCCGGTTGCATCAGGTCAATCCCCTGGCAATGGTGGTAGGCACAATGGGACTAAAAACCGGTGCATACCTTCAGCCCATTGTTCACCGTTTAGGCGGTTGGCGCTTGTACGGATCGGAGGAAGGGGGACTGGATCAGAGCAGCATTTAATTTTTAGAAAACTTAAGAAAGGAGGACCTGTGTATGGGAAGTATGGGAATGCTGGTTGCAAGAGAACCGGATTTCATGATTCACGGTGTGCTCAAATACGAGCTGTTTGGTCAGGAATTCTGGCTGACCACCACCACCGTTTCTATGACCATTGTGTCGCTTTTAATACTGGCCCTGGCCTTTGCGGCAAACCGGACCATGAAAAGGGCCACCGACGTCCCCGGAATGTTCCAGAATGTGCTGGAGCTGGCTACAGAGATGTTAGACAAGATGGCAGTAGGAATCCTAAACGGGAATGCATACAAATTCGCCAACTATATAGGCACGATTTTTGCTTTTATCTTGCTTAATAACTTAAGCGGTCTGCTGGGACTTCGAGCCGCTACCGCGGATTACGGCGTTACCTTTCTGCTGGGAATGGTTACCTTTTTCATTGTCCAGTATCAGGGGATCAAAAACCGCCGGCTTCGCCACTTTACCAGCTTGTTTGAACCGACACCGGTATTGTTTCCGATTAACATAATCGGAGAGCTGGCCAATCCAATCTCCATCTCGCTCCGTTTGTTTGCGAACCTGCTTTCCGGAGTTATCATTATGGGATTGTGGTACGGCATGATGCCGCTTCTTACCAATATCGGTATCCCGGCGGCGCTGCACGTATACTGTGATGTATTTTCAGGCTGTATCCAGACATATGTATTCTGTATGCTGACCATGGTTTACATCAATGACAAAATGGAATAACATAGTTACACAAATTTATTTTTCATTACAGGAGGAATCAATATGAACTTTTCAGGTCAGGATTTTATTTATGGATGTTCCGCTATCGGCGCTGGTCTGGCGATGATCGCTGGTATTGGTCCTGGTGTAGGACAGGGTATTGCTGCAGGTTACGGCGCTTCTGCAGTTGGACGTAATCCGGGTGCGAAATCTGATATTACTTCCACCATGCTGCTAGGACAAGCAGTTGCCGAAACCACTGGTCTTTACGGCCTGGTTGTTGCTATTATCCTGATGTTCGTTAAGCCTTTCGGTTGATTATCCGAAAAACGGACGATTATGAGATAATAGCACAAGAGGAGGCGAGATTTTGGATCGGTTAATTGGATTTGACCCCCAGTTGCTGCATGACGCAGTGCTTACTGGAATTAATATCTTTATCCTGTTCTTTGCATTATCCTACCTGCTGTTTAACCCGGCCAGGGATTTCCTGGAGAAGCGCCGCAAAAAGATTGCGGATGAGCTTGATCAGGCTGCTCAGGATCAGAAGAGCGCAGCAGAAATGAAGGCAGAGTATGAAGCGAAGCTGAAGGCTGTAGACAAGGAGGCAGACGCCATCCTGGAAGAGGCCAGAAGAAAGGCAAAACGCCGCGAGGCTGAGATTATTGACGAGGCTAAAGCGGAAGCTGCCAGAATCGTTGAGCGGGCCGGCAAAGAAATTGAGCTGGAGAGAAAGAAAGCGCTTGACGAGATGAAGCAGGAGGTTGTCTCCATTGCTTCTTTAATGGCGGGCAAGGTAGTTGCCGCTTCGATTGATACCAAGGTGCAGGATGCATTGATTGACGAGACGCTGAAGGAGATGGGTGAGCATACATGGCAAAGCTGATATCAAAAGTGTATGGCGATGCATTGTTTGAGGCAGCCATGGACAAGAAGGATTTGGAGGCTGTCTATGAGGAAGCCCGGGCCTTAAGCGGCATTTTCCGGGAAAATCCGGAGCTTATGGATGCGCTGAATCATCCCCAGATTGTAAAGGAAGAGAAGATTTCCGTCATGGAGAAGATTTTCCTGGGGAAAGTCTCGGATGAGATGATGGGCTTCTTGACAATCATTGTTGACAAAGGCAGGCAGAGAGAGATCCCGGCGATTTTCGACTATTTTATTCAGGCAGTCCGGGAATATAAAAAGATTGGAACGGCTTCCGTTACCAGTGCGGTAGATCTGCGGGATGAGCAGAAGGCCGCGGTAAAGGCAAAGCTTTTAGAAACTACTCCTTATGTAGAGTTTGAAATGGATTATGCAGTGGACCCGGCTTTGATCGGCGGTATGGTAATACGCATCGGTGACCGGGTGGTGGACAGCAGCGTAAAAACCCAGCTCTATGAGCTGAAAAAGCAGCTTTTAACAGTCCAACTGGCCTAGCAGGTCCGGATAATTACTGATAACAGAAAGAAGGTGCGAACCTCAGTTATGAATTTAAGACCAGAAGAAATCAGTTCTGTAATTAAAGAACAGATTGAAAAATATTCAACTAAGCTGGAGGTCTCCGATGTGGGTACCGTCATCCAGGTTGCAGACGGTATCGCGCGTATCCACGGTCTTGAAAAGGCTATGCAGGGTGAGCTTCTGGAGTTTCCGGGAGAAATCTACGGCATGGTTTTGAACCTGGAGGAAGACAACGTAGGCGCTGTTCTTCTTGGTGATACAAAGAACATCAACGAAGGCGACATCGTAAAGACCACCGGACGAGTAGTAGAGGTGCCCGTAGGAGATGCTATGACGGGCCGGGTAGTCAATGCGCTGGGTCAGCCGATAGACGGCAAAGGCCCTATTGAAACAGACAAATTCCGCCGTATTGAGAGAGTTGCTCACGGTGTTATTGAGAGAAAGTCCGTAGATACCCCTCTTCAGACCGGTATCAAGGCTATTGATGCCATGATTCCCATCGGAAGAGGCCAGCGTGAGCTGATTATCGGCGATCGCCAGACAGGTAAGACGGCAATCGCCATTGATACCATTATCAACCAGAAAGGACAAGGGGTACATTGTATCTATGTTGCCATTGGCCAGAAAGCTTCTACGGTAGCAAACATTGTAAAAACTCTGGATGAGTTCGGCGCAATGGACTATACTACTGTAGTGATTTCTACGGCATCCGACCTTGCTCCTTTACAGTACATTGCTCCTTACTCCGGATGCGCTATCGGGGAGGAATGGATGGAGAACGGTGAAGATGTACTGGTTGTTTATGACGACTTAAGTAAGCATGCCGCCGCTTACCGTACGCTGTCCTTGCTGCTTAAGAGACCGCCGGGACGAGAGGCATACCCTGGAGACGTATTCTACCTGCATTCCAGACTTCTGGAGCGTGCATCCAAACTGTCAGATGAGCTGGGCGGAGGTTCCTTAACCGCTCTTCCGATTATTGAAACTCAGGCAGGCGACGTTTCCGCATACATCCCCACCAATGTAATCTCCATTACTGATGGTCAGATTTATCTGGAGACGGAGATGTTTAACTCCGGCTTCCGTCCTGCAATTAATGCCGGTTTGTCTGTATCCCGAGTAGGCGGCGCAGCTCAGATTAAGGCGATTAAGAAAATTGCGGCTCCTATCCGTGTAGAGCTTGCTCAGTATCGTGAGCTCGCTTCCTTCGCGCAGTTCGGCTCCGAGCTGGACGCAAGCACCAAGGAACAGCTTGCTCAAGGTGAGAGAATCAGAGAGGTATTAAAGCAGGGCCAGTATCAGCCCATGCCGGTTGAGTATCAGGTAATCATTATCTATGCGGCTACCAAGAAGTATCTGTTAGATATTCCTACCGCTAAGGTTCTGGACTTTGAGAAGGAACTGTTTAAATTTATTGATACCAAATATCCGGAGATCCCCGCTAAGATTCGCGAGACTAAGGAAATTACCCCGGAAGTAGATGAGCTGTTAGTAAAAGCAATTACAGAATGTAAAGCGCAGATGTAGAATAGGCAGGTGACAAATCATGGCATCCATGAGAGACATTAAGCGCAGGCGCGCCAGTATCCAGAGCACCCAGCAGATCACCAAGGCCATGAAGTTGGTTTCCACCGTTAAGCTGCAGAAGTCCAGAACCAAGGCAGAGGCATCTAAGCCCTATTCGGAGATGATGTATACTACGATTGGTTCTATGCTTCGTAAATCCGGCACCATTGACCATAAGTATCTTCGCCCCGGGCAGTCTAAGAAAAAAGCAGTTATTGCCATAACCTCAAACCGGGGTTTGGCAGGCGGCTATAACAACAGCATTGTAAAGCTGCTTGCAGGGAGCGATGAAACTCCTGTAGAAGACACTTATATCTATGCCATCGGCCGCAAAGGCCGTGACGGATTGATGCGTAAAGGCTATAAGATCCAGAGAGACTACTCCGATGTAATTAATGAACCTATGTACCGGGATGCGGCGGATTTGACTCTGGAACTTTTGGACGAGTTTGCCAGAGGAGAGATCGGTGAGATTTATCTGGCGTACACTTCCTTTAAGAATACGGTAGTTCATATCCCCAAGCTTATTAAGCTTCTTCCGGTGGAAATGGATCTATCCAAAGAGGAAACCAATACGCTGCTTATGAACTATGAGCCTAATGAGGACGAGGTATTAAATGCCATCATCCCCAAATATATGAGCAGCCTCATTTACGGAGCTCTTCTTGAGGCAGTAGCCAGTGAGAACGGCGCACGTATGACAGCCATGGATTCGGCGACCAGTAACGCGGAGGAAATGATCGATTCTTTAAGCCTGCAGTACAACCGTGCTAGACAGGACTCCATTACTCAGGAGCTGACAGAGATCATTGCCGGCGCAAATGCGATTTCGTAACATTTTAAGTCTGCTTCGGCAGATATTATTACCATTTTAAGTAAGGAGAAACAAGATGGCAGAACAAAACACAGGTAAGATTACACAGATCATCGGTGCCGTGTTGGATATCAAGTTCAGCCAGGGCAAGCTTCCGGAAATTAATGAGGCCATTCAGGTGCCTTTAAACGACGGCGGCAGGCTGACGGTTGAGGTATCCCAGCATCTTGGCGATGATACAGTCCGCTGCATCGCCATGGGAAGCACAGATGGTCTGGTCCGCGGTATGGATGCTGTGGCTACCGGCGCACCGATTTCGGTTCCGGTAGGTGAGAACACCCTGGGACGTATTTTCAACGTTTTAGGTGATGCAATCGATAACAAGCCCCAGCCGGACGTAGAAGAATATCTTCCCATCCATAGAAAAGCTCCGACCTTCGAGGAACAGTCCACTGAGACAGAGATTTTAGAGACAGGTATTAAGGTTGTTGATCTTCTCTGCCCTTATCAGAAGGGCGGTAAGATCGGTCTGTTCGGCGGTGCCGGCGTAGGCAAAACCGTTTTGATCCAGGAGCTGATTCGTAACATTGCTACCGAGCACGGCGGATATTCCGTATTTACCGGCGTAGGCGAGCGTACCCGTGAGGGGAATGACCTTTATCATGAGATGCAGGAATCCGGCGTTATCAACAAAACCACCATGGTATTCGGCCAGATGAATGAGCCGCCGGGAGCGCGTATGAGAGTAGGATTAACCGGACTTACCATGGCAGAGTACTTCCGTGATAAAGGCGGTAAGGATGTGCTGCTCTTTATTGACAACATTTTCCGTTTTACTCAGGCAGGTTCTGAGGTATCTGCTCTGTTAGGCCGTATGCCCTCCGCAGTGGGTTACCAGCCTACCCTGCAGACGGAGATGGGCGCCCTTCAGGAGCGTATTACCTCTACGAAAAACGGTTCCATTACTTCTGTTCAGGCTGTATATGTGCCTGCCGATGACCTTACGGATCCGGCTCCGGCTAACACCTTCGCCCACCTGGATGCAACCACGGTACTTAGCCGTTCCATTGTTGAGCTTGGTATTTACCCGGCAGTAGATCCTTTGGAGTCTACATCCAGAATTTTGGATCCCCGTATTATCGGAGAGGAGCATTATAACGTAGCCCGCGGCGTTCAGGAGGTTTTGCAAAAGTATAAAGAGCTTCAGGATATCATCGCCATGTTAGGTATGGATGAGCTTTCCGAAGAAGATAAGCTGACCGTGTCCCGTGCAAGAAAGATCCAAAGATTCTTATCTCAGCCGTTCTTCGTTGCAGGACAGTTTACCGGCATGGAGGGACGGTATGTTCCTTTAAGCGAGACGATTCAGGGATTTAAAGAGATCCTGGAAGGCAAGCATGATGACATTCCGGAAAATTTATTCTTAAATGCAGGTAATATCGATGACGTTCTTGCCCGCGTGAAATAGGAGGGCTGATTATGGCAGAGGTATTCCGTTTGCAGATTATCACCCCGGATCAGAGATTTTATGAAGGGGAGGCTTCCATGGTGGAGCTGACTACCACAGAAGGAGATATTGGTATCTACAAAGGCCACATCCCCTTAACGGCCATTGTGTCCCCGGGCGTCCTCCATATTCATGAAGAAGGCCAGGTTCGTGAAGCGGCATTAATGTCCGGTTTTATTGAGGTACTCCCTGACCAGGTGGTTATTATGGCAGAAGTTGTGGAGTGGCCTGAAGAAATTGATGTAAAGCGCGCTGAGGAAGCGCGCATCCGCGCCGAGAGGCGGCTTAAAAGCCACAGTGCTGAGGTCGATGTGGTCCGCGCCGAGCTGGCTCTTAAGAGAGCGCTGGTGCGCTTGGAAATGCGAAAATAAAAAATGCATTGAGAGAATACCGGCGTGGTAAAACACGCCGGTATTTTGCCCTACCAAGAATTAGATCTTGTGAGACCTACTTTAATTATGGAGGAAAGAAACAGCCATGAAAAAGAAGATTTTAATTACCGCAGCGGCAATGATGCTTTCCCTGGGAATCAGCGGTACAGCGTCAGCTGCAGGATGGCGGCAAAATGAGACGGGCCGGTGGTACGAGAACGACGACAAAACCTATCCGGTAAACACCTGGCTTCAAGATCCGGCGGACGGTCGGTGGTATCATTTTGATATAAATGGATATATGCAGACCGGCTGGATTCAGGATGAGGGCAAACATTATTACCTGGATATAGTTTCCGGTGCTATGTGGGCGGGCACAACGACTCCAGACGGCTACCAGGTGGACGCTTCCGGCGCATGGATTCAGGAAGCCGGACAGGGAACCGAAGCGGGGAAAAAGAAATCCGGGTGGCAGGAGGACAATGTTGGCAGATGGTATCAAAATTCTGACGGTTCCTATGTAAAAAACTGTTGGAGGGAGATTAATGGCAGCCGTTATTATTTTGACGAATCCGGATATGTAACCGTAGGTTTTGCAGAAATTAATGGAAAAGAATATTATTTCAGCAATAAAGGTGTTTTGCAGACCAAAAACTTTACCATTGACGGAGAGGTTTATATTGTAAACTCTCAGGGTGTGATTTTAGATGCAGTAGATGAGTGGGACTATGAAAGCAGTCAGTACACCTACAAATCCGGCAGCAATAAAACGACTGACAGCAGTAATAAAAATAACAATAGTACTGTCACAGACTCTCAGAGGGAAAATTCTTCTGTAACGGGAGACGGGCATAACCGGGAATATGCAGAAGCGGTCATTGAACTGGTAAATAAAGAACGGGAAAAGAACGGCCTGAACCCTTTAGAAATGAATGAAACCTTGATGGGATGCTGCGAAATTCGTGCCGAGGAACTGGTAGAGAAATTTTCCCACACCAGACCGGACGGAAGCTCCTGCTATACGGTAGCAGAGGGTGAATACAGTTATAGCGCTATGGGAGAGAACATTGCAGAAGGCTACACCAGCCCGGAACATGTTATGAATGGCTGGATGAATTCTTTCGGACATAGAGCCAACATTCTGAAAGAAGAATATGAGGAGATTGGTGTGGGCTGTTATATCCATAACGGCAGAAAATATTGGGTACAGCTGTTCGGATCACAGAGATAAAAGAATAAAAGGGATGCTGCAAAATGAAATAAAGCCAGTAGTTTCATTTTGCAGCATCCTCTTTTTATTACTATAAACTTCCCTATGGCAGATTTCATAGGAGTATGGTATAATGTGAGCACTTGAACTTAAAGAGAAGCCTGAGGACAGAAAGGAAATAATTGGCATCTTTTGGGAGATGGCAGGAAACCAAGGAGGAACTAGATGAAAACAACGCTGGTAATTATGGCGGCCGGTATTGGAAGCCGGTTTGAGGGCGGCATTAAACAGCTTGAGCCTGTGGGACCGGGGGGAGAGATTATCATGGACTATTCCATCCATGACGCACTGGAAGCTGGCTTTGAAAAGGTGGTATTCATTATTCGAAAGGATTTGGAAAAGGATTTTAAGGAGGTAATCGGCAACCGCATTGCAAGGATTGCAGAAGTAGCTTATGCATATCAGGAGCTGACCGGCCTGCCGGAAGGTTTTGCCTTACCCAAAGGCCGTACCAAGCCATGGGGCACAGGACAGGCAGTATTAAGCATTAAGGGGTTGGTAGACGGGCCGTTTGCAGTTATTAATTCCGATGACTATTATGGAAAAGAATGTTTTAAAAATATGCACCATTATATGACGGAAGAGATGGATACGGAGAGAAAGATTTACGATATTTGCATGAGCGGTTTTATTCTTGCCAATACCTTAAGTGAAAATGGCACAGTAACCCGGGGAGTATGTAAGGCCAACCCGGACGGCACTTTAAAAGAAGTTGCGGAAACCTACCAGATTCGTATGACTCCGAAAGGGCTGGAGGGTACAGATGAAAACGGCGTTAGGATAGCATTGGATGCCTTTCAGCCGGTATCCATGAATATGTGGGGGCTTCCGGCATCTTTTCTGAACGAACTGGAACGGGGGTTTCCGGAATTTTTGGCATCTGTGCCGGAAGGAGATATAAAAAAAGAATATCTGCTTCCAAGGATTATTGATAAACTAATAAAGTCCGGACAGGCTACAGTGAAAATTTTAAATACTCCTGACAAGTGGTTTGGGATCACTTATAAGGAGGATAAAGAACAGGTAGTAAATGCTATTCATGGGCTGATAGAAGCAGGAGCATATAAAGAAAAATTATTTTCATAGGCACGGCTAAAGAGGGAAGATAGGAGGTTAGCCAAGCCTGTCTTCTGCTTAGACATGAGGAGACCCCGGCTGATACAAAATGTATACAACCGGGGTAATTATGAAAAATCTATGTGCAATTTAACGAATAAATCGTATAAGCGTATTTGATTTCTATACATTTAGTATAAAAAACAAATGTGAATAAATTATGAACTGCATGTAAATAGATTATGAAAATATAAAGGAGGATGAAAAGCGTGCCAAAAGAAACTCAAAGAAATCCCATTGTTATTGGCCATAAGAATCCGGATACGGATTCGATTTGTTCCGCCATTTGTTATGCCAATTTAAAGACCAAATCTACAGGAAAATACCATGAACCGGCCAGAGCCGGAAAGATTAACGGCGAGACTCAATATGTCTTGGATTATTTTGGAGTACAGGCGCCGAGATTAGTGGAAGATGTGAGAACCCAGGTGATGGATATTGAGATTCGTCTGATGGAGGGCGTAGATCGAAATATTTCTCTGAAAAAGGCCTGGAATATGATGCAGGCCAATAATGCCGTAACGCTTCCGGTTGTAACGGATAAAGGAGCAATGGAAGGGCTGATTACAGTAGGAGATATTACAAAATCTTATATGAATATCTACGACAGCAGCATTTTATCCAAGGCAAATACCCAATATTCTAATATCCTGGAAACCCTGGAAGGCGACTTGGTAGTAGGAAACGCAGATGCCTATTTTAATCAGGGAAAAGTACTGGTAGCCGCTGCTAACCCGGATTTAATGGAATTTTATATTGAACCTCATGATCTGGTCATTTTGGGAAATCGTTATGAATCTCAACTCTGCGCCATTGAGATGGAGGCGGATTGTATTATCGTTTGCGAAGGGGCAGGCGCGTCTCTAACCATCCGCAAACTGGCGGAACAGCATGGATGTACGGTAATTGCTACTGCCTACGATACATATACAACGGCCCGCCTTATTAACCAAAGTATGCCGGTGAGCTACTTTATGACTACGGACAAACTGATTACTTTTGAGGAAGAGGACTACATTGATGAGATCCGGGAGGTGATGGCCAGCAAACGGCACCGGGATTTTCCGATTTTAGATAAAAACGGGTTGTATAAGGGCATGATTTCCCGACGAAATCTGTTGGGGGCTACCGGAAAACAGGTGATTTTGGTAGACCATAACGAGAGAAACCAGGCGGTGGACGGGATCGCTGCCGCGGATATTCGTGAGATCATCGATCATCACCGTCTGGGCACAGTGGAGACCATTTCCCCGGTATTCTTCCGCAACCAGCCATTAGGATGCACGGCTACTATTGTGTATCAGATGTATCAGGAAGCAGGGATAGAGATCGAGAAACAGATAGCAGGGCTTCTCTGCAGCGCGATTATTTCGGATACGCTGCTGTTCCGATCCCCTACATGTACTGCAGTGGATCGGGCTGCAGCTATGAAGTTAGCTGATATAGCCGGAGTGGAGATTGAAAAGTATGCCGGAAATATGTTTGCTGCCGGAAGCAATTTAAAAGGAAAAAATGACTCTGAGATTTTCTACCAGGATTTCAAAACCTTTACTGCCGGCAAGATTGTTCTGGGAGTGGCGCAGGTCAGCTCCTTAAACGAAGAAGAACTGGCCGATCTGCGGGCCCGCATGGGATTGTTTATTAAGCAGGCTAAGGCAGACCGCAACATGGATATGATGTTCTTTATGCTGACTAATATTGTCACGGAATCGACGGATCTAATTTATGAGGGACAAGGGGCGGAGCAACTGGTAACCAAAGCCTTTCACCTAGAGAACGACGGGGTGCCGGAGAATCAAAACTGGATAACCCTTCCCGGGGTAGTTTCCCGTAAAAAGCAGCTTGTACCGGCGCTGGTACTGGCAGAACAGGAATAAAAATACTCTGCCGGACTATCGGGCTTTTCGGATGAAAGGAGAAAAGAGTATTGAAAAAAGTAAGAGGCATATCCATTTTCAGAACAATGTTAGCCGCCATTACCATATCTGTTTTACTTGGAGGATGCCAGAGTAAAGAAAAGGAGCTTCAGGAGGAAACTGCCGCAACCTCTCTTTTTTCTCCTTCTGCAGAATGGTATTCTCTTCAAATCGATAAAGAATATATGGGGGAATATCTGGATAATGGCTCTCCTCTTTTTACTGCCAGCTATCCCAGGATTACCTTATTGGAGAAACAAGAAGGGGATAATGGTTCATTAAAAGCCGCCTTAGATCAATATAATGAAAAGGTGCGTCAGGAGACTATCACCCTATATACAGAAAATCTTCCCTATTTCAGGGAGATTTATATGGAATTTCCGGAAAATTTTTACGAGTATTCTTATGAAAGAAGTATCAATATTCAGCGTGGAGATTCCAGAGTATTAAGCTTTTGGGATATGGAATACGACAACTCCGGAGGACCTCACCCCAACTATTACTATAGCGGATATACCTTTGATGCGTATAACGGAGAAAAGATAACGCTTACAGATGTAATTGCGGATACGGATAAGCTCTATGAATATGTAATGGAAAGACTGGCTGAGAGCGAAATAGAGGAAAATTTCTTTGAAGGCTATCCGCAAATTGTCCGGAATATGATAGACGGGGACCAAGGGGCGGGTCTATTGGAATGGGTGTTAGATTCGCAGGGACTTACCATATGTTTCAGCCCTTATGTACTTGCGCCTTACGGATTTGGAACTGTAGAAGTGACTGCCGACTATGAGGAACAAAAAGAACTGTTTCGGGAAGAGTATATAAAAAAAGAAAACAAGGCGGTAATTCAGATAGGAGCTTATGGCACCGTAATAATGGATGTGGACGGAGATGAGGAAAAAGAGGAAATTAAACTGGAGTTTGGAGAAGCGCCGGATGAATATTCCTGGTACGATACATTAAAAGTCAGCGTTGACAATATCAGTGTGGAAGAGTATTTAGATGGAAGTTTTACGGAAGGCTTTGTTTTGCGCCAGGAAAACGGCCAAACCTGGCTGTATGCAGAAGCGTCCGGAGATAATGATTACCGCAGCATCCATGTTTTTGATTTAAGCGGAAAAGAACCTGTCTATAAAGGAAGCAGACCTTTGGGCTTCGGAGGGATAGCGCCTACGGATTCGGAAGAATTTTTGATGAAGGAAAGACTGTATGCTTTAAGCACCTACGACGCCCGCCGTACCTACCGGATTGGGGCTGACGGATTGCCGGAAGCGGCGGAGGAGCAATATAGAATGGAATTTACCGGCGGTATGGGGGAAGAGGAGACTTCTTACAGCAGGATTCGTACCAAACGGGAAGTTCCGGCAGAACCTGTCGCTATTCCAGCAGAAACCCCGGTAAAATTTATCTGTACCGACAACAAAACCTATGTAGATATGGAGACCCAGGATGGAACGGTTTACCGGGTTTATTACGAAAACCCGGTGGAATGGGTCAGCTATACAATTGATGGAGTAGATTTGTTTGAATATTTTGACGGGCTGATTTTTGCCGGATAAAAGCAGCGGAGACATTAAATACCAAAAAATAAACTCTGCGTTAAGAGGAGGAAAAATGGCAAAGCAAACCTGGAAACCCGGAAATATGGTTTACCCTGCCCCGGCAGTTTTGGTCAGTGTAGCAAATAAGGAAGGAAAAACAGACATTATCACAGCGGCCTGGACCGGGAATATTTGTTCCGATCCGGTTATGACTTATGTTTCCGTGAGGCCGGAGCGGTTTTCTTACCATATGATAGAAGAAACTCAATGCTTTGCGATTAACCTGACCACCAAGGCGTTGGCCAAAGCCACGGATTTCTGCGGGGTTCGATCCGGCCGGGATGTAGATAAGTGGAAAGAAACCGGTCTGACCCCTGAAAAGGCAGACTATATCCCGGCGCCCCTCATCAGAGAAAGCCCGGTAAATATTGAATGTCAAGTGGTAAACCGCTTAGACCTTGGCAGCCACACCATGTTTATAGCCAAGGTTCTGGCGGTTCACGCGGAGGAAGCCTATATAGATGAAAGGGGCAAATTTGATTTAACCGCTTCCGGCCTTATGGCCTATGCCCATGGAGAGTATTTGGAACTGGGTAAAAAGATTGGCACTTTTGGTTTTTCTGTAAAGAAGAAATTTGCTGCCAGAAAGAAAACAAAATCACCTGCCCGGAAAGGACCAAAGAGATGAATCCACACAAGAAAACCAATATTACATTAATCGGCATGCCGTCATCAGGCAAAAGCACGGTGGGTGTGCTTCTTGCCAAGCGCTTGGCTTATTCCTTTGTGGACGTAGACATTGTGATTCAGGAAAAAGAGGGATGCCTGTTAAAGGACATCATTGCGGAAAAAGGCATGGATGGTTTTATGGAGGTGGAGAACCGGGTCAATGCAGAATTAGATGTAAAGCGCTCTGTCATTGCCCCTGGCGGTTCCGTAATTTTTGGCAGGGAAGCTATGGAGCATTACAAGGAAATCAGCCAAATTGTCTATTTGAAACTGAGCTACAAAGAAGTAGAGCGGCGTATTGGCAATGTGGTGGAGCGGGGAGTGGTATTAAAAGAAGGTCAAACTCTCCGGGATTTGTACAACGAGAGAGTGCCCTACTATGAAGAATACGCCGAGATCACCATTGACGAAACAGGGAAGACCTTGGGGAGAGTCGTAGATGAGCTTCGGAGAATCATAGAAGGGCAGAAAAAATGTTAGCCGGGAAAAGGATGGGAGGAGGTCAGGGAGCTTATTCAGGATAATACATTCGCTCCGGGCCGATCCCTTCCAGAACTTCCTCTAAAAACTTTTTCCCCCAATAATTCGCCATGGGAAGGTTCATATCCAGATAATTGCCGCAATCTCTGGCAGCAGCGCCAGGTACATCTCCGGTGAAATCCCGAATAAAGACAAACATTTCTTTTAGTAAGCCGATAATATTCTCAGACTTCAGATCTCCGGCTAACAGAAGGTAGAAACCAGTACGGCAGCCCATAGGTCCGAAATAAAGAACTTGATCTTTATAGTCATTGTGATTTCTCAAAAAAGTTGCCCCCAAATGTTCAATGGTATGCACCTCCGCCGTATTCATCACCGGCTCAAAATTAGGCCGGGTCATACGGAGATCAAAGGTAGTGATAACCTGTTCTCCTATGGTATCCCTGCGGGAAACGTAAACTCCAGGCAAAAGGTTTAAATGATCAACAGTAAAGCTTGCAATCTTCTCCATAAAAACAAATCTCCTTCTTATTCATATTGCGCCAACATCTATAAGACCTGGCCAAGTATTCATATTATAGCATAAAGCCACTCTGATTCCCATACATTTTTACATATGAAAATTCGCCGTCAAATTTTATATTTGGCGGTGTGCGTCCCTCGCCGGGCGCATGAAGTTTTCCTGTGTTTAGAAAAGAAAGGAGCGGTCAAATGCAGGATTGGTATCAGATTCCGGAAGAGGAGGTGCTGGCCCGGTTAAGAACAAGCAGGCTGGGATTAAACCAGGTCGAGGCAAAAAAACGACTTAAAGCTCATGGGAAAAATGCTCTAAAGGAAAATGGAAAAAAGGCATGGTGGCAGATCTTTTTCGGTCAGTTCCAGGATTTGCTGGTTCAGATCTTAATCGGCGCGGCTATTATTTCTTTGATATCAGGAAACGGAGAAAGCACGATTGTAATTTTTGCAGTGCTTCTGCTCAATGCAGTTTTAGCCACAATTCAGCATGAAAAGGCGCAAAAGTCTTTAGAGAGCCTTAAAGCGCTTTCCGCTCCAGCGGCCCAGGTTATACGGGAAGGAACGCGGCAGAAAGTAGCGGCATGGGAAATTGTGCCGGGAGATATCCTGGTATTGGAGGCCGGGGATCTGGCGGCGGCCGACGGACGAATTTTAGAGTCTGTCGGACTTCAGATTAATGAAAGCTCTTTAACAGGAGAACCGGAGAGCGTGGAAAAAGAGCAGGCGGTTATGAACCGGGAGCTGCCTTTGGCAGAGCGTACCAACATGGTATTTTCCGGAGGGCTGGTAACCGGGGGAAGAGGAATAGCTGCAGTAACCGCTACCGGAATGGATACGGAAATCGGCCGCATTGCCGGGCTGATGAACGAAACCGGAGAAAAGAAAACCCCTCTTCAGATTAGCCTGGATCGATTTAGCAGCCGCCTGGCCATAGGGATTCTGGGGATTTCGGTGATAGTATTTCTACTGGGGCTATACCGGGGCAGCCGGATTTTGGATTCTATGATGTTTGCTGTGGCCCTGGCAGTGGCGGCTATTCCCGAGGCATTGGGAACGATTGTTACCATTGTCCAGGCCATGGGAACCCAGAGAATGGCGAAACAGAACGCTATTATTAAGGATTTAAAGGCGGTAGAAAGCCTGGGCTGTGTCTCGGTGATATGCAGCGACAAGACAGGAACTCTGACTCAAAATAAAATGAGAGTTCAGGCGGTTTATGAAAACGGGAAGGTACGGAAATTGAATCCGTCCGGCATCTTAGCAAGTCCCGTGGGAGCACATCCGTACGGGCAGGAAGAGAGGGCTGTCAGCGCCCGGTTGTCAGGGAATATAAAGGGGAAAGGCCCTATTTCTTTGACAACGGCAGCTGTTTTGGCAAATAATGCAGAGTTTGTCAGGCCTGAAGGACAGTCAGAGTGTATAGGGGCTCCGACAGAGACAGCCCTTCTTTTTATGGCGGCAGAAGAAGGGGCGGATATTTCCAAGATCCGCAGCCTTTGGGCGCGGCTAGAGGAAATTCCTTTTGACTCTAATCGAAAACGGATGAGCGTAGTGTGCAGGAAGAAAGGCGGGGAAGCCTTCCGCATTGTGAAGGGGGCGGCTGACGTTTTGCTGCCCCGCTGTACTTATATGGAAAAAAACAATGGAATTGATCTTATGACCGGAGTGGATCGCAGTCGGATCCGGACTCAAAACGAAGCTTGGGGGAAAGAAGGCCTGCGGGTTTTGGCTTTTGCTTATCGAAGAGAAAAGGGAAATGACCCGCAGGATATCCGGACCGCTTTGGACAGTAAAGATATGGAGACCAACCTGACATTTGTCGGACTGGCGGCCCTTATGGATCCGCCCCGCCCCGAATCCTGTCAGGCAGTGGAAAAGGCCAGAGAAGCTGGAATGAAGCCGGTAATGATCACCGGGGATCATCCGGTAACAGCCCGCTCTATTGCGGAAAAAATCAAAATTCTTCTTCCGGGAGAAACCGTTATTAGCGGCACAGAGCTGGATCGTCTTACAGATTCGGAGCTGGATGAAAAACTTCCTGATATTTCTGTTTGCGCCCGGGTATCACCGGAGCATAAGCTTCGTATTGTAGAGGCCTGGCAGCGAAAAGGAAAAATCGTTGCCATGACCGGCGATGGCGTCAATGATGCTCCGGCATTAAAAAAAGCTGACATTGGAGTAGCTATGGGACTGGGAGGCACTGAAGTTTCCAGGGACGCGGCATCTATGATCCTGGCGGACGACAATTTTGCCACTATTATTTCAGCTGTGGAAAACGGAAGAAATGTATACCGAAATATTCAAAATGCCATTGATTTTCTGCTGTCGGGAAATATGGCTGGAATTTTTTGCGTATTGTATACTTCTCTGCTGGCTCTGCCTCTGCCTTTTGCTCCGGTACACCTGCTTTTTATTAATCTGGTTACGGATTCTCTTCCTGCCCTGGCTATCGGTATGGAGCCGGCAGAAGAAGGGCTTTTAAGACAAAAGCCTAGGGATCCCTCCAAAGGAATTTTAACAAAATCCTTTTTAAAAGACATCTTTGTTCAAGGAGGATTGATTGCCGTGTGTACTATGGCTGCATATTATGTGGGATTGACGGGGAGCCTGTCAGACTGCCTGTCAGGATTTGGGGATGCGGCAAGATATGGAGTCCGCACTCTCAGCCAGATACCGGAGGCACTGACCGGAGGATTAAGAATCCTGGGAGCGGATGGGGCGGAAGCGGTTTCTGCTTTGACAGCCGGAAATATAAGAAAAGCGGTAGATGTGCTGGCCTGCGGGGGACAGAGAGGGGCGGCATCTGGAGTTTTTGCGGGAGAATTTTCGGCGGCCCATATTCCGGCAGCAGCTGTAGCGGCTCCCCCATCTGGTAATTCTGCCACAGCAGCTACAATGGCCTTTACTACTTTAACTCTGGCACGTCTGTTCCACGGCTTTAACTGCCGAAGCCATCATTCCATTTTTCGTTTGGGCTTGTTCAGCAACTTGTACAGTATTATGGCCTTTGAAGCGGGAGCTGTTTTGCTGGCCGCTGTTTTGTTTGTACCAGTGTTACAGCACTTATTTGCGGCATCCGATTTGAGTTTAGGACAGATAGGCGCCGTGGTCGGATTGGCTCTGCTCCCCACTCTTTTTATTCAGGCATGGAAACTGGCCAGAGAATGTCTGCACAGATAGAGGATGCGGCGAAATGGGATTATCCGCTGATAGAAGGCAGTGATAGTTCGTTTTGCCGTATCTCCATAAACGGCAGCAGTTCAGGCAGAGGAGCTTTAGCAGGAAAAATTACTTGTATTATCAACAGGGAAGTGCTATATTGAAAAGCAAGGTGTTTATTTATATCGCTTTTTATTTGTCCAGTCAGGACACAACAAAGAAAAAAGTTTGGAAGCAAACTTTCAAATCTACCTGGATGACGCAGTAAATGTCTAAAGGACAGACTATGTGTCAGGAGGAGGAAACTATGAAGCTAATAACCTATCAATTAGAACGAGAGCAAAAAACCAGAATCGGAGTTTTAAATCAGGACGAGACATGGGTGTACCCGATTAAAAGCATTGGCGTGGATTACAGCAAGATGGAGACATTAATAGAAGAAATCGGCGAATCTGAGCTGCAGCTTTTAGAGTATACCAGTAAAAAAGAGCCTTATGGGCTCCATGGGGCCGCTCCTGTGGGAGAGGTTCGCCTGCTGGCCCCTATTCAATATCCCAAACAGGACGTTATCTGCCTGGGTTCCAACTATATGGATCACGCTGAAGAATCCGCTCGTTTTAAAAAGGAACAGTTTGATGGAAAGAGGGAGCATGCGGTGTACTTTTCCAAACGCGTCAATAGAGCCAGCGCAGATGGCGATCCGATTCCAGGCCATTTTGATATTGTAGAAGGTTTGGATTACGAGGCGGAGCTGGCTGTCATTATCCGCAAAGAGGCCAGAAATGTTCCTCCGGAAAAAGTAAAAGAGTACTTATTTGGCTATACCATTATCAATGACATCAGCGCCCGCAATGTTCAGCGAATTCATAAACAGTATTATTTTGGAAAGAGCCTGGACGGATTCCTGCCTATGGGACCGTGCATTACCACTATAGACGCGATTCCTTATCCGCCAAAGCTTTCCATCCAGTCCAAAGTTAACGGGGAATTGCGGCAGGACAGTAATACCGGACTGATGATTTTTACTATCGATCACATTGTAAGTGAGCTGTCCCGGGGGATGACGCTGCAGGCGGGAACTATTATTTCTACCGGAACTCCTGCCGGAGTCGGCATGGGCTTTGATCCACCGAGATTTTTAAAGGCAGGAGACGAAGTAGAGTGTATTGTAGAGGGAATCGGATCCATCAAGAACAGGGTGGAATAAAAGAATGCAATTCAAGGGTTGACAGCGACAGGAAATTCCTTTATACTAAAATAGTAATGATTACTAATTTAAAGGGAGGCGGCGCTATGAAGGCAATTAAGTACAGCCGGCAGAGAGAATCTGTTAAAGCCTGTCTTATGGCCCGCAGGGATCACCCGACGGCAGAGGCCATTTACGCATCAATTCGGGAGGAATACCCGAATATCAGCCTGGGTACTGTGTACCGCAACTTGAATTTATTGGAAGAGCTGGGAGAGGTAAGAAAACTCAGATGTGGAAACGGGCCGGATCATTTTGACGGGGATATGGCCCCTCATTACCATTTTCTTTGCAAAGAATGCGGACAAGTAGCGGATATACCTATGAGCCATATGGAGGAAATCAATACTTTGGCCGGGCGCTATTATCCGGGACGAATAGAGAACCATGAGACGATATTTTACGGAGTTTGTCCCCGCTGTCTGAAATTGGAAAATATTTCTGGAAAACAGGTTGACAAAATTAGCCGGGTATGATAGTCTAAAACAGTAATGATTACTATTTTGAAAATAGGGACAAGTAAGGAATTAATAAAATTCATATAAGAAAAGGAGAAAATCAACTATGAAAAAATGGGTTTGTACAGTATGCGGATATGTTCATGAAGGAGAAACCGCTCCGGAGGTTTGTCCGGTATGTAAGGTTTCTGCAGATAAGTTTAAACTGCAGGAAGAGGAGATGGTTTGGGCAGCAGAGCACGGAATTGGCGTAGCCAAGGGTGTTAGCGAAGATATTATCGAAGGTTTAAAAGCAAACTTTGAAGGCGAGTGCAGCGAGGTTGGTATGTATCTGGCTATGGCCAGAGTAGCCCACAGAGAGGGATATCCTGAGGTTGGCTTATACTATGAGAAGGCAGCT
This sequence comes from Enterocloster bolteae, assembly GCA_021772025.1. Lineage (GTDB taxonomy): Bacteria > Bacillota > Clostridia > Lachnospirales > Lachnospiraceae > UMGS1370. The sequence goes on from JAETNT010000001.1 coordinate 71,904, forward strand.
TGGGAAGAGGCAGAGCACGCTGCTAAGTTTGCAGAGCTGTTAGGCGAAGTAGTTACCGACAGCACTAAGAAGAACCTGGAGTTAAGAGTAGCAGCTGAGAACGGCGCTACCGCTGGAAAGGTTGCTCTGGCTAAGAGAGCAAAGGAAGAAAATCTGGACGCAATCCATGACACCGTGCATGAGATGGCCAGAGATGAGGCAAGACACGGAAAGGCCTTCGCTGGATTGCTTAAGAGATACTTTGGCTAAGAAAATTAAATATATAGCCATTAAAGCTGATAAGAAGGGGGCCGGAAATTTCTGGCCCCTTTTTGAAAACTAACGAACAGAGATACAAGTGATGTCTGCCTATTGACGAAACCAAAGAAGAGGGAAACACCCTGCAGGTATATTTGTATGCCAAAAAGCAGGGCGAAAAGGAGAAAACATATGTCTAAATACGCAGGAACCAAGACAGAGCAGAATTTAAAAGATGCGTTTGCAGGGGAATCCCAAGCGCGCAACAAATATACTTACTATGCGTCTGCAGCAAAAAAGGCAGGTTATGAGCAGCTGGCTGCTCTGTACTTAGAGACAGCTGATCAGGAAAAAGAGCACGCTAAGATGTGGTTTAAAGAATTCCACGGTATCGGCACCCCCCAGGAGAACCTGGCAGATGCTGCAAGCGGCGAGAATTTTGAGTGGACTGACATGTACGCCCGTATGGCCAGAGAGGCAAGAGAAGAGGGTTTTGAGGAATTAGCAAAGAAGTTTGAGTTGGTTGCTAAGGTAGAGGCTGCTCACGAGAAGCGCTATTTGAAGCTGCTGGAGAACATGAAAAATGATGGCACCTTTAAAGGTGATGCTCCTCTTGGCTGGAAGTGCCGTAACTGCGGTTACATTCATGAAGGGGAGGAGGCTCCGGAGATCTGTCCCTGCTGTGCACATCCCAGAGCATATTTCGAGAGAAAAGCTGAGAACTATTAATCAACAGTGCCTTTTAAAAAACATATGGCCCGGATCTGGAAAAATTCCCGATCCGGGCTTTTAGCCGATTTTTAGCGGACAGGAGAATGGGGACGGAACAGAATCCGGGACCGAGATATGAAGATTTGGAAGAAAAACCATTGACAAATATAAGCGGTTGACGTAAAATCTTACTACATACGGTCAGAATGGAGTATTATTAAAAACAGGCCGCAGCGATGAAGAGGATTAGTAAGCATCCAAACTCCCCAGAGAAGAAGCCGGTGGTGAGAGGCTTCCGGGTCCCTGGCTGCCCAACCCGCCTTGGAGCATCTCTGTGAAAACAGAGCGTAGCATCCGGCGTTAACGGAAAAGAGTGAGCGCTCTGGAGTATGACAGGCGCTAATTTGGGTGGTACCGCCGAGTCATTCGGTCCCTTATGTAAGGGAACGGATGGCTTTTTTGGTGTTATAGATACACAGGCCGGGCCATTAGCCTCCGTTTCCATCTATAAACCGCAACAAAAGGAGAGAAAGAAAATGGCAAACGACAAGAAAATGGTAGAAGCTATTACGTCCATGGAAGAGGATTTTGCCCAGTGGTACACGGATGTAGTAAAAAAGGCCGAGCTGATTGACTATTCCAGCGTAAGGGGCTGCATGGTTATTAAGCCTGACGGCTATGCGATTTGGGAGAATATTCAGAATGAACTGGACAGAAGATTTAAAGAAGTAGGCGTCCGTAATGTATATATGCCTATGTTTATTCCTGAGAGCCTTTTGCAGAAAGAAAAGGATCATGTAGAAGGATTTGCCCCGGAGGTTGCCTGGGTAACCCATGGAGGCCTGGAGCCTCTTCAGGAGAGAATGTGTGTAAGGCCTACCTCTGAGACACTATTCTGCGATTTTTATGCAAGAGATATTCAGTCTTACCGGGATCTGCCCAAAATCTACAATCAGTGGTGCTCGGTAGTGCGCTGGGAAAAAACTACCCGTCCGTTTCTCCGCTCCAGAGAATTTTTGTGGCAGGAAGGCCACACCGCGCATGCAACTGAAGAAGAGGCGCAGGAGCGTACTGAGCTGATGCTGAATGTTTACGCAGACTTCTGCGAGGAGGTTCTGGCAATGCCTGTCATCCGGGGGCGTAAGACCGATAAGGAGAAATTTGCCGGGGCAAAAGCCACCTATACCATTGAGGCTTTAATGCATGACGGCAAGGCGCTGCAGTCCGGTACCAGCCACAACTTCGGAGACGGCTTTGCAAAGGCTTTTGACATTCAGTTCAGCGATAAAGACAACCAGCTAAAGTATGTGCATCAGACCTCCTGGGGTATGAGCACCCGCCTGATTGGCGGCATTATTATGGTTCACGGGGATGACCAGGGCCTGGTGCTGCCGCCCAGAATAGCGCCGGTCCAGATCATGATTATCCCTATCCAGCAGAGAAAGGAAGGGGTATTGGACAAGGCGTTTGAGTTAAAAGAACGCTTGTCAGGCTTCCGGGTGAAAGTGGACGACAGCGATAAGAGCCCGGGCTGGAAATTTAACGAAAGTGAGATGAGGGGAATTCCGCTGCGCGTGGAGATTGGCCCTAAGGAGATAGAGGCAAATAAGGCGGTTTTGGTGCGCCGCGATACTCACGAAAAACTGGAGGTTTCCTTGGAGGAGTTAGAAGCCAAGATAGCGGAGCTGTTAGACCAAATCCAGACAGATATGCTGGAGCGGGCAAGAGATCACAGAGACGCCCACACTTATACGGCTCTCAGCTTAGAAGAACTAAGGGATATTGCGAATCACAAGCCTGGCTTTATTAAGGCCATGTGGTGCGGCTGCCAGGAATGCGAGGAGAAATTAAAAGAGGAGGCCGGCGTTACCTCACGCTGTATTCCGTTTGCCCAGGAAAAGCTGTCTGACACCTGTGTATACTGCGGTAAGCCTGCAGCCAAAATGGTGTATTGGGGCAAGGCATATTAAAATATGGAGAGGAATACCTGGCGGACAAAATAGAATTCAAGAAAGGAGGCAGTCCCTATGGAGATTCAGATTCCGGCTCCGGTGGAGCAGATTATAGAACAGTTAAACCGCTGCGGATATGAAGCCTGTGCCGTAGGCGGCTGCGTCCGGGACAGCCTTCTTGGCCGGGTTCCCGGGGACTGGGACATTACCACCTCGGCCCACCCGGCTCAGGTGAAGGCGGCGTTTCGCCGTACCGTGGATACCGGGATCGCCCATGGAACCGTAACGGTTATGATTGATAAGACCGGTTATGAGGTGACCACTTACCGGATCGACGGAGAGTATGAAGATGGCCGCCATCCAAAAGAGGTTGAATTTACTCCGGACTTGATCCAGGATTTAAAGCGCAGGGACTTTACTATTAATGCTATGGCTTACAGCCATGACACAGGGATTGTAGATGCTTTCGGAGGCATGGAAGACTTAAAGGCCGGTATTATCCGCTGTGTAGGCAACCCTATAGACCGGTTTACGGAGGACGCCCTCCGGATTCTGCGGGCCCTTCGCTTTTCCGCCCAACTGGGGTTTGAGATTGAGAGGGAAACTTATGAGGCAATCAAGACTATGGCCCCTAATTTAAAGCAGATCAGCAGAGAGCGGATCCAAATGGAATTAACCAAGCTTTTGCTGTCCCCTCATCCGGAGAAGATCCAGATGGTTTTCAATACCGGTATGGCTCTTTACATTTCGGATGCATTTGGCCGGGTTCATTTGCCTCTGCCTGCCATCAGCCCGGCCCTTCCGGCCAAAAAGCACCTGCGCTGGGCTGCCTTTTTGCAGAACGAAACAGAAGGTGATGCAGCATCGGTTTTAAAGCAGTTAAAATCGGATAACGATACCATTAACCGGACAAAAATTCTGGTACGATTTGCAAAAACTTCTATTCTGCCGGAGAAAGCAGCTATCCGACATATTATGAGCCAGATGGAACCGGAGCTGTATGATGATTTGTTACTTTTAAAGGAAACCAGACAGGAGGCTCTTTCTCAGGTTCGGCGGCTGACAGAGGAGATCCGCAGAGAGGGAGACTGTCTTTCTCTAAAAAGCTTGGCCGTAGGCGGCCAGGACTTAATAGATGCCGGAATCCGGCCGGGAAAGGCAGTGGGGGAAACATTAAACTGTCTTCTGGATTTGGTATTAAACCATCCGGAATATAACCAAAAAGAAACATTAATCCAGTATGCATTAGAAAGAAAGCCTGAGGCACTGCAGCAGTGATTCTGAAAATTGCTTGTGCCCCGGGCTTTCTTTCTGTCATAATCCCGGTACGGCTTTCATACCCTAGAAATAGCTTATGAGAACATACAGAAAGCAGGAGTTGGAGGGGTAGGCAATGACGGAACGGTATACAGAAGTACTGGAGATGTATGATATGGAGGTCTACGGGGTTCGGAAGGGCCGCGGAGCATGGATTTTAGACACGGACCGGGGCTGTCGCCTGCTGAAGGAATACCGCGGAACTGCCCGCCGCCTGGAGTTTGAGGCGGCGGTATTGGAGCGGCTGAAGGAAAGCAGCGGGTTAAAGGCAGACCAGTATGTAAAGAGCAGAGAAGAGGGTTTGTTTACTAACGCCGGCGATGGTACACGCTTTATATTAAAGGAATGGTTTTTAGATAGGGAGTGTAATTTGAAGGAATTCTCGGAAATCCGCAGCGCGGTTACCAGAATTGGAATGCTTCACCAGCTGCTGCGCCGTGTGGACTTTCGGGAAGAATGGAATATGGGATCAATTTTGGCAAAACCTCTTCATGAGGAAATGAGCCGGCACAACCGAGAGCTAAAAAGAGCCAGGAGCTTTATCAGGGCGAAACGAGGAAAAAGTGAATTTGAGCTGTGCGTAATTGACAGTTATTCTCAATTTTTTGAACAGGCCCAGGAGGCCGCCAGGGGGTTGAAAGCTATGGATGAGGAAGGAAAAAGTCCCCTGTTTTTATGCCATGGAGATCTGGATCATCACCATATTCTTATGGGAAATCATTATGTAGCTATTGTAGAGTATAATCGGATGCATCTGGGATTCCAGACAGCAGACCTTTATCGATTTATGCGTAAGGTCATGGAAAAGCATGGATGGAACCTGCGTCTTGGAACAATGATGCTGGAGGCTTATGAGAGGATTCTTCCCATGACGGCCCAGGAGCGCCGGTGCTTGTATTACTTGTTTTTATATCCGGAAAAATACTGGAAGCAGCTTAACTATTACTACAATGCAAACAAGGCTTGGATTCCTGCCAGAAACACGGACAAATTAAAGGCTTTGGAGGAGCAGGAGGAGGCCCGGCAGGCCTTTCTAAAAGAAATAAAATACTGAAAAAATACTTCCCTTTTGTTTGGCAATATAGTATAATTTGCATAGATAAAAAGAAGGCTGGCAGGGATTTTTTGACGAATTGGCAGAGATTCCGGCAGCGTTCTGTCAGAGACAGAGAAGGGAGTAAAAAGTTTTTATGAAAGACTACATGAAGATTTATAATGAATGGCTGTCCAACCCTTATTTTGACCAGGCTACCAAGGAAGAGCTAAAAGCGATTCAGGGCGACGAAAACGAGATCAAAGAGAGATTTTATATGGACTTAGAGTTCGGCACTGCCGGCCTGCGGGGAATTATCGGCGCCGGTATTAACCGGATGAATATCTATGTGGTCCGCCGTGCTACCCAGGGACTGGCCAATTATATTATCAAACAGGGCGGAGCTGATAAAGGCGTTGCCATTGCCTATGATTCCCGCCGTATGTCCCCTGAGTTTGCTATGGAGGCAGCCATGACTCTGGCAGCCAATGGCATTAAGGCATATAAGTTTGAGTCTTTACGTCCCACCCCGGAGCTGTCCTTTGCGGTACGTGAACTGGGCTGTATCGCCGGGATTAACATTACTGCCAGCCATAACCCGCCGGAGTACAACGGCTACAAAGTATATTGGGAGGATGGCGCACAGTTTACACCGCCTCATGACAAGGGAGTTACCGAGGAGGTTTTGGCAATTGAGGATCTCTCCACTGTTAAGACTACGGATGAGGCTTCTGCTGTTGCTGCAGGCAAGTATGAAGTAATCGGCAAAGAGATTGATGACAAGTACATTGCTCAGGTAAAGGCTCAGGTTGTAAACCAGAAGGCCATTGATGAAATGCAGGATAAGATTACCATTATCTATTCTCCTCTTCATGGTACTGGAAACATCCCGGCAAGAAGGGTTATGAAAGAGCTGGGATTTGAGCATGTATATGTAGTTCCGGAGCAGGAGCTGCCTGACGGCAATTTCCCCACGGTAAGCTATCCCAATCCGGAAGCGAAGGAAGCTTTTGAGCTTGGCCTTAAGATGGCAAAAGAAAAGAATGCGGATCTGGTTCTGGCAACAGACCCGGATGCAGATCGCCTGGGCGTCTATGTTAAGGATGATAAGTCCGGCGAATATATTCCTTTAACCGGCAATATGTCCGGCGCTCTTCTGTGTGAGTACGTATTGAGTCAGAAGCAGGCGGCAGGCAAGATTCCGGAAGACGGACAGGTTGTAAAATCCATTGTTTCTACCAATTTAATTGATGCGATTGCTAAAGCTTATAATACGGAGCTTGTTGAGGTTCTCACCGGATTTAAATGGATTGGTCAGCAGATTTTAAAGAATGAGCGTACTGGAAAGGGGACTTATCTGTTCGGCATGGAAGAGAGCTATGGCTGTCTCATTGGCAGTTACGCACGGGATAAGGACGCGATTTCCGCAACCGCCGCATTGTGTGAGGCCGCAGCATACTACAAGACGCAGAATATGACCTTGTGGGATGCCATGATCGCAATGTATGAGAAATACGGCTATTATAAGGATGCGGTTAAATCTATCGGCCTGTCCGGTATTGAAGGTCTTGCAAAGATTCAGTCCATTATGGAAAACCTGCGGACCAACACTCCAAAAGAGGTTGGCGGCTACAAGGTGCTTTCCGCAAGAGATTACAAACTGGATACCATTAAGGACATGGCTACCGGCCAGGTGAAGCCTACAGGCCTTCCCTCATCCAATGTTCTTTATTATGATATGGAAGATGGCGTATGGATGTGCGTAAGACCTTCCGGAACCGAGCCGAAGATTAAGTTCTATTATGGAGTAAAGGGCGCTTCCTTAGAAGATGCAGACAAAAAGGCGGCCGATATGGGGGCAGCTGTTCAGGCCATGGTAGATGAGATGTTAAAGTAATTAAAAATTTCGTAATTAGGGCCTCTGGCGTTTGCCAGGGGCTTTTTTAGAATAGGGATAGATTAATGTTGCTTGCAATACTAAAAGTTAGAAAAATTGATTGACTTAAAACAAAAAGTATGATATAAAGAAATTAAAGGTGGTAACAGAATGAAGAATATTTATGAACAGTGGGATTTATGGCAGGATTTTATGGATATGCTGGAAAAGCAGTTTGGTAATTCTTGCGAGATTGTTCTTCACGATTTGACAAAGGATTATAACCATACTATCGTGGATATTCGCAACGGGCATATTACAGGACGGAGGATTGGAGGCTGCGGCAGTAACCTGGGGTTAGAAGTGTTAAGCGGAAATGTAAAAAACGGAAACCGCTTTAACTACATTATCCACACCAGAGACGGAAAAATTCTTCGTTCCTCCAGCATGTACATAAAAGATGAGGAGGGCCAGACAATAGGTTCTCTCTGTATCAACTTGGATATAACAAAAAGTGTGAAATTTGAAGAGTTTTTGAAAGACTATAATCAATATGAAATAACCAATCAGGGGCAGCAGGAAGAAATCTTTACAGACAATGTGGAACAGTTATTGGAATATCTGATTGCTGAAGGGGAGAAGATGGCAGGAAAAGCCGCCGCCAGTATGAACCGGGAGGAAAAATTGAAATTTATTGACTTTCTGGATCAGAAGGGCGCGTTTCTGATTTCAAAAAGCGGTCAGAAAATCTGTGGGTTATTACAGATTTCCAAATTTACATTGTACAATTATCTGGACATTATACGGGGAGACAGGAAAACTGGAGAGGAAAAGAATCCGGATAAAGTCTGAAGAGAAAACAGACAGAGAGTGCCTTTTGTTAGGATACTCTCTTTTTTGTATCCGAAATAGTTACTTAAATTATTCTTAGGAGGCAGGAGGATAGATATGTATATTCGTTTAGATGCAGGAATTTATATGGTAGCAGGGGGAAAAGGCGGACCAGGGATTTCTCACCCCAAGGATGGCAATGTATATCTGATTGAGGATGCCGGGGAAGCGGTTTTAATTGACGGCGGAAGCGGTATGGACACCGGACAGATTATGAAAAACATTAAAGAGACAGGAACGGATCCTTTGAGGATTCACACATTGTTTCTCACTCATGCTCACGGGGATCACGGCGGAGGTGTCCACGATTTTCAGAAAAAGATACAGGCTCTTTCTGTAGTTGCATCAGCAGGGGAAAAACGTCTGCTGGAAGAAGGAACAGAGGAAGAACTAGGGCTTATTGCCGCCAAGAAAAAGGGCGCATATCCTAAAGATTACCGTTATATCCACGGAAAAGTGGATCATATAACAGAGGATGAAGAAGTTTATCAGGTGGGAGGTGCCCGGATAACGGCCATTCTTCTTCCGGGACACAGCATTGAATCTGTGTGCTATCTGCTGGAAAAGAACAACAAAAAGTATTTATTTAGCGGCGACAGCATTTATCTGGAAGGAAAGTTAAGCTTAATTAATTGTTACGGCTCTACGATGGAAGGCTACAGGAAAAATATCCATAAGCTGGCGGGAAGGAATATAGATGCCCTTATTCCTTCTCATTACCGCTTTACTCTAAGCGGAGGGCAGAACCACATTGATCAGGCAATTGAGGCATTGGAATATTCCTCGCTGCCGCCTATGCTATAATGCAGGAGATAGAACATATGGAAAAGAAACTTATTATTGCAAAGAATTTTATCAGCTGTACGGATGGACAGGCAAAGCTGGATCAGCGTCCCACGGGGATTTTAATTTGTGGGGAGAATATTGAAAAGGTAGCGCCGGCAGAGGCTTTTCAAAAAGAAGTGGAGGATCCGGAAATAGAGAAAATAGACGGAGGACAAGGCTACATACTGCCCGGGTTGATTGACGGCCATCTTCATTTAAGCTTTAGCGCCAGCCGCCAACCAGTGACGGAATTGGTAAATGACACTCCGGCTCAGATCCTTCTCAGAGAGACGGCAGCGGCCCAGACTGAATTAAAAAGCGGAGTCACGACGGTAAGGGATTGCGGCGCCAAGGGAATGTCTATTTTGGAGCTGCGGGATTTTATCCGGAAAGGAGTAATTCAAGGACCGGATATTATTTCCTGCGGGATGCCCATTACCATAACCGGAGGACACTGCAATTTCTGCGGTCTGGAAGCAGACAGCAAAGAAGAGGTGGTAAAGGCGGTTCGGTTCCTCTTAAAAAGCGGGGCCGATTATATCAAAGTTATGGTCTCCGGCGGAAACATGACGCCGGGAAGCAATTCCATGATCGATCAGTATGAAGAAGAGACTTTGGCCGCCATTGTAAAAGAAGCTCATGAAAGGGGGAAAAAAGTAGCCGGTCATGTCCACAGCGTGGCAGGAATCAGAAGAGCGGTACAGGCGGGCTTTGATATTTTAGAGCACTGCAGCTTTAAAGACGGAGACGGAGAGGATTACCGGGAAGAACTGGTTGAGAAGATGAAGGAAAAAAATATAGCCGTAAATCCCGCGGTAGGAAAGGCTTATATTCTCCCGGCGGAAGAAGCAGCTCCGCAGCCAGATAAAGTAGCCATGTGGGCCGAATTCCAAAAAAGCCGCTTTTCTACTACAGAGCGTATGTACCAAGCGGGAGTTCCTATTTTTGCCGGAACAGATGCCGGCTGCAAAAACACGAAATTTAATGAATTCTATCTTACTTTAGACATGATGGAAAAAAAGATGCATTTGTCAAAGGAGGATGTAATGCTGTCCGCCACAAGTCTTGCGGCAGATATTTTGGGAGTGGGACACAAAGTCGGCTCCATCCAGCCGGGAAAACAGGCGGATATTCTGATTGTAAAAGAGAATCCATTTGACTCTTTTTTAAATCTTAAGGATGTTGTTATGGTAATGAAACGCGGGAAAAAGGTGGAGTGATGAAAGAAACCAACAGACAATCAAAAGAATATTTTCAGGAATATCGGAAACTTTTGCCGGCTGCAAACCGGTATACATATTTAAATTCCGCCGGCTGCGGTCCGCTGGCGCTTCCGGTTCTGAACCGTATGACAGAGGTCTTTACCTGTATGGCAAAAGAGGGACAGGTTAATGTTAAAATTCATAGCTGGGTAAAGGAGCTTTTAGAAGAGGCCAGAAATGACGTGGCAAAATTTATTAATGCCCAGCCGGAAGAGATCTTCTTTGTGCGCTGCATTGCAGAAGGATTAAATACCATTAACCGTATGTTCTGGTGGGAGCCCGGGGACAGAATATTAATCTCTGATCAGGAAAATCCGGCGTCTATTCTGCCGTGCTTTGTTTTGGGGCCGGAATATAAAACAGAAACGGATAAATTCTGCGGGCTGGGAAACAAAGAAGAAATCTTGGCGGCATTCAAGGACAAGCTTCAGGAAAAAACCAAAATGGCAGTGTTCAGCCATGTGTTCCACACTACAGGAGCGGCTGTCCCTGCCAAGGAAATGTGTTCCATGTGCCGGGAAAAAGGGATTATTACAGTTTTAGACGGAGCTCAGGCGGCCGGGAATATTATGATAGACGTAAAAGATTTAAACTGTGATTTTTACACCCTTTCCTGTCATAAATGGCTCTGCGGACCGGAAGGAATCGGAGCCGTATATGTAAAAAAAGAACTGCTGGAAGAACTGAAAATTCCCTTTGGGGGAGTGGGAATCCAAAAGTCCTTTGACTTTCAGGAAAATACCTGGATCCCCCAGCCGGATGCAAGAAGGTTTGAATATGGCGGCAGGCACGTACCCATGTACACCGCTTTTTCCCAAACGATCCGTTTGGCCCGGGAAATTGGCCTGGACTGTATAATTTCCCGGAAAAAGGAACTTCATGAGTATTGCCGGAACGCTTTTTTACAGAAGATACCGGAGGCGGTAATCCTGTCTCCGGAGGATGAACGTCTGGTAACAGGGATTTTTTCCTTCCGACTGCCGGGGATGGATCACCGGGAAATCGTAAAACAGGCATGGGAAGAGGAGAACATGATTATCCAGTGGCGGACGGTAAATCTTTATACAAAAGAAGAGGGGATCCGCGTATCCTTAAACTGGTTTGTCATGGAGGAAGAAATTGATAAATTAGTTTCGTTTATCCGGCGGATTGTCCGGAAGGAGTGAACCCCTGGGCATGTTAGTCCGGCAGCCTCAGGCTATTCGTCCTCCAACCGGTTTTTCAGCTCCTTTAATGCCTCGCTAAAACGCCGGGAGCTTGCGCTTGGATTGCCCCGCAAAAGCCCCTTCCGGTAAAAGCTCATGTGCCGGGAAAGATGCAGATGTTTTTCTTTCAGGGCATCCAGCCGCTTTGACAAAACGGTAAGCTCCGGTCCGCCCGCCGGGGCTAGCTGCTCCCGGATTTCTTCCCGGAAAGTAACGGCCTCTTCCCGGATGGCCGAAGCCCTTTCTAATGCAGTTTCCCGCAAATCTGTAGCCCAGACCTTGGCATCTGTACGCAAAAGTGCCATCTGTACCTGCAAATCCTCCAGCTCGGCTTTCACCTTGGTCATGGCTTCCAATGCGCGGCCAAGATCCAGAGCGGCCCGCACAGACTGAATAGTATCCAGAACAAAGGGGACGCTGACCACCGCTAAAAAACTAAATTCTACTGCCGGCCTCATGCCAAGAACAAGCCGCTCTACCGGCTTATGAAGCACTTCTGTCATCAGGATAGTCAGAAATCCCCAGGCAATGGAGGAGCTGAGGCATACATATCCGTTAATCTGAAATTTTTGATCGCTGTAATCCCAATACCGCATTTTAAATAGTTGCTCCATAGTCCAGCCTGTCACATATTCCAGTACAGTGGCGGCAAAAAAACCGGATAAGTAGACCAATACCAGATTGTCTTTTACCGGAAGAGAAACCCATAGCATCATCACCGCGCCTGTCCCATAGAGGGGAAGCAGAGGAAGGCGGAGAAAGCCCCGGTTGACAAAACGCCTTTGCCGAAGGGAAACATAGGCGGATTCAAAAACCCATCCAAAGAAACAATACAAATAAAAAAATGTAATCCAGTGGTACCAAGAATAAGTATACATATGAATATCCTTTCCGCTTGTCAGAATCTCTGCTGTCATGTAAAATAGTAAAGATATTGTAACGGTTTAGACGGGAGCTTGTCAAATTTTACGCCGCCTAAACCGTTACATGATATTATAAACTATAACAGGCAAGATATAAAGGGGTAACCTATATGAGTATTTTAAATGTAGAACATTTGAGTCATGGATTCGGGGATCGGGCAATTTTTACGGATGTTTCCTTCCGCCTTTTAAAAGGAGAGCACATCGGCCTGGTAGGAGCCAACGGCGAAGGCAAATCCACTTTTATGAGCATTATTACGGATAAGCTTATGCCGGACGAGGGCAAGATAGAGTGGGCTAAAAATGTCCGGGTAGGATACCTGGATCAGCATACTGTTTTAGAGCCGGGTATGACCATACGGGACGTGTTAAAAAGCGCTTTTGGTTTTCTATTTGAGCTGGAAACCCGCATGAACGGAATCTGCGACAAAATGGGCGCTGCTTCTGAGGAAGAAATGGCAGCTATGATGGAAGAACTGGGAACGATACAAGATCTTCTTATGGCTCATGACTTTTATGCGATTGATGCCAAGGTAGAGGAAGTCGCCAGGGCATTTGAACTTAATGAGCTGGGACTGGAGAAAGATGTAGCAGAGCTTTCCGGAGGGCAGAGAACCAAGGTACTCTTGGCTAAGCTTCTCCTGGAAAAGCCGGACATTCTTCTTTTGGATGAGCCTACTAATTATTTGGATGCCGGGCATATTGAATGGCTGAAACGGTATCTGCAGGAATATGAAAACGCATTTATTTTAATTTCCCATGATATTCCGTTTTTAAACAGTGTAATTAACATTATCTACCACATGGAAAACCAGCGTCTGGATCGTTACGCAGGCGACTACAATAAATTCCAGGAGGTTCACGCCGCAAAGCAGGCTCAGCGGGAAGCCGCTTATAAGCGTCAACAGCAGGAGATTGCCCAGCTTGAGGATTTTGTGGCGCGCAATAAAGCCAGAGTATCGACACGCAATATGGCAATGTCCCGCCAGAAAAAGCTGGACAAGATGGAGGTTATTGAACTGGTAAAGGAAAAGCCTAAGCCTGAATTCCATTTTATGGAAGCCAGGGCTGCCGGGAAATATATTTTTGAAACTCATGACCTGATAATTGGTTATGACGAACCCCTGTCCAGGCCCATTAATTTCTCTATGGAAAGGGGAGAAAAGATCGTTTTAAAAGGAGCAAACGGCATCGGGAAAACCACTTTTTTACGTAGTATCCTGGGTCAGATTCCTGCTATTGCCGGCCAGGTGGAATTAGGTGATTACTTGTACCTGGGTTACTTTGAACAAGAGATGGAACCGGGAAATACCACCACTTGTATTGAAGAGATTTGGAAAGAGTTCCCGGCTTATACCCAGTATCAGGTCCGTGCAGCCCTTGCAAAATGCGGACTGACTACCAAGAATATTGAAAGCCAGGTTCGGGTTCTCTCAGGCGGCGAGCAGGCTAAGGTGAGATTATGCAAGCTGATTAACCGGGAAACCAACGTGCTTCTTTTGGATGAGCCTACTAATCACCTGGATCCGGACGCAAAGGAGGAGCTTGGCCGGGCGTTGAGGGCTTATAAAGGAAGCATTGTTTTAATCTGCCACGAACCGGAGTTTTATGAAGGGATAGCCACCAGGGTTTTAGAGTGCAGCGACTGGTCCCTGCGGGTGTAAGCAGAGAAAATATCTTTTGGCAGGGCCTCGATTCCGGCGGACAAATAAAAGATCCCGGAAACGAAAATCCCGCAGGTGCTGCCCTGCGGGATTTTGGGAATGGTAGGTATAATAAATAAGAAAATGTTTAGGGGGGCCGGACGGCGTAAGCCGTCCGGTATGAGTATGAAAAAGCTTTGTGATTTCAAGTAACCACTTGAAACAAAGGCCCGTTATCCTTTCGGATAACTTACTTAAAGTATATCCATAAATTGTGTCCGAAGTATGACGGCATCATAAAAAAAGAATAAACTCTATTAAAAATAAAAAAAACCTTTGAAAACTCTTGGAGATTGTATATAATAAGATAGGAATCTTACAACCTGATTACAGATTTATATAAATTCGGAGGAAATAAATATATGTTTACTATGATGTCCAATGACATTGGAATTGACCTGGGTACGGCTAGTATTTTGGTCTATATTAAGGGAAAAGGCGTTGTTTTAAAGGAACCTTCCGTTGTGGCGATTGATCGGGACAACAATAAAATTATGGCAATCGGAGAGGAAGCGCGCCTGATGATTGGACGAACCCCGGGAAACATTGTGGCGGTGCGCCCTCTGCGCCAGGGTGTTATTTCCGACTATACTGTGACGGAAAAAATGTTGAAGTATTTTATCAACAAAGCAGTAGGTAAGAAAACTCTGCGTAAGCCCCGCATCAGCGTATGTATCCCAAGCGGGGCCACAGAGGTGGAGAAAAAGGCGGTGGAAGATGCTACCTACCAGGCCGGAGCCAGGGAGGTATCCATTATTGAAGAGCCGGTAGCGGCTGCTATCGGGGCAGGTATTGATATTTCCAAGGCCTGCGGAAACATGATCGTAGATATCGGAGGAGGCACTGCGGATATTGCGGTAATTTCCCTGGGGGGTACGGTAGTCAGCGCCTCTATTAAGGTGGCCGGCGACGACTTTGACGAAGCTTTAGTCCGCTATATGAGAAAGAAGCATAACCTTCTTATTGGTGAGAGAACCGCAGAGGAAATTAAAATCAATATTGGCGCGGCATACCGCAGGCCGGAGGTTTTGACTATGGAAGTTCGGGGACGGAACCTGGTAACCGGTCTTCCCAAGACGATAGTGGTAACTTCTGATGAAACTTTGGAAGCTCTGAGGGAGCCTGCTATGCAGATTGTAGATGCTGTACACAGCGTGTTAGAGAGGACTCCGCCGGAGCTGGCCGCCGACATTTTTGAGAGAGGTATTGTGCTTACCGGAGGCGGCTCTCTGCTCAGTGGCCTGGATGCCTTGATTGAAGAGAAAACCGGTATTACTACAATGGTAGCAGAAGACCCTTTGACTGCCGTGGCAATCGGCACCGGCAAATTTATTGAATTTGCTCATGGCGAGGGAAAGGACGATTATTAATTTACTTATGATTTTTTATGGCAACAGTAAAAGGATTTGTAGAGCGGATTAAATTCCGCAATGATGAAAATGGATATACGGTTTTGAGCATTGCGGACGGAAAGGATGAGACCATTTTAGTAGGAACCTTTCCTTATATCAGTGAGGGGGAGATGATAGAAGCTACCGGCCTTATGACAGAGCATCCCGTTTACGGGGAGCAGCTTCAGGTGGAAAGCTATGAGATCAAGGCTCCCGAGGATAATACGGCAATTGAACGATATCTGGGCTCCGGCGCTATCAAAGGCGTGGGAGCTGCTTTAGCTGCCAGAATTGTCCGAAAGTTTAAGGCGGATACCTTTCGCATAATGGAGGAAGAGCCGGAACGGCTTTCCGAGGTAAAAGGAATCAGCGAAAAAATGGCCATGGCGATCAGCCAACAGATAGAAGAAAAAAAGGGGATGCGCCAGGCCATGATGTTTCTCCAAGAGTATGGCATTTCTGTGAATCTGGCAGGAAAGATCTATCAGGAATACGGCCCCGGAATGTATAGTATTTTAAAAGAAAATCCTTACCGTCTGGCGGATGATATTCCGGGAGTGGGATTTAAGATGGCGGATGAGATAGCCCAGCGGGTGGGATTATTTACAGATTCGGATTACCGTATTAAAAGCGGTGTTTTCTATACATTACTCCAGGCCGTGGGAAACGGTCACACCTATCTTCCGGAATCCCAGCTAAAAGCCAATGCGGCGGAGCTATTGCAGATTCATCCGGAAGATATGGATAAACATTTGATGGATCTCCAGATGGAAAAGAAGATTATAGTACGCGGCCAGACAGAAGAAAGCCAAGAGCGTATTATTTATGCCGCTCAATACTACTATCTGGAACTGAATACTGCCAAGATGCTTCATGATCTGAATATTCGCGGAAATATTGAGAAAAGTCAGATTGAGAGCCGCCTGGATGAGATTCAAAAGCAGGAGGCCCTTCAGCTGGACGAAATGCAGCGACAGGCAGTTATGGAGGCAGTGAACAGCGGCCTGATGATTATTACCGGAGGGCCGGGAACCGGAAAAACCACTACAATTAACGCCATTATCCGTTATTTTGAAATTGAGGGAATGGAAATCCTTTTGGCAGCCCCTACAGGCCGGGCCGCCAAGCGTATGACAGAGGCTACGGGATACGAGGCCAGAACGATTCACCGGATGCTTGAGCTTACAGGAATTCCGGGAGAAAAAGAGACTGCGGGCATGCATTTTGAGAGGAACGAAGAAAATCCTCTGGATGCGGATGTGATTATTATCGATGAAATGTCTATGGTTGACATTAGTTTGATTCATTCCCTGCTAAAAGCGGTTACGGTAGGAACCCGTCTGATTCTGGTGGGAGATGTAAATCAGCTTCCAAGTGTAGGGCCGGGAAATGTTCTTCGGGATATCATTGATTCCGGACAATTTAACGTGGTAAAACTTACAAAAATTTTCCGTCAGGCAGCAGAAAGCGATATTATCGTCAATGCTCATCGTATCAACAATGGGCAGCCCGTCCCTTTAGGCAAGCCAAGCAAAGACTTCCTTTTTATCAGGAGAGATATGCCGGATGCCATTATCAGCGCAATGATTACCCTGGTTCAGAAAAAGTTACCGGGCTATGTCAATGCGGATCCTATGGAGATTCAGATTATGACGCCTATGCGTAAGGGCGCTTTGGGAGTAGAGCGGCTGAACCAGATTCTCCAGTCTTGTCTGAACCCACCGCATAAAAGCAAGGCGGAAAAAGAGCTTAATAACGTTACTTGGCGGACCGGAGACAAGGTTATGCAGATTAAAAATAATTATCAGATTGAGTGGGAAATCCGAAATAAGTACGGAATCCCTGTGGAAAAAGGAACGGGTGTATTTAATGGCGATATCGGCAGGATAAAGGAGGTTAACCTGTTTGCGGAAATCATTACGGTAGAATTTGACGAAGGACGTTTGATAGAATATTCTTTTAAACAGACGGAAGAGCTGGAGCTGGCCTATGCCATTACCATCCACAAATCCCAAGGAAGCGAGTATCCGGCAGTAGTAATACCGGTCTACAACGGTCCCAGGATGCTTATGAACCGCAACTTAATTTATACCGGTGTCACTCGGGCCAAGGCCTGTGTGTGTCTGGTAGGGCTTCCGGAGACGTTCCAGGCTATGGCAGACAACGCGGTGGAGCAGAAACGATATTCCGGATTAAAGGAGAGAATTAGGGAAATATGCGTATTATCTTAAATCCCGAATTAAGAAATCATATTGCCGCCGCAGCAAGGAGAGCCGGCGGCTTTCTGCTGGAAAGCATCTATCCCAGAAGATGCCCTGTGTGTGACGGAATTGCAGCGCCGAAAGGAGCCTTGATCTGCTCCGAATGTTTAAAACAGATTTCCTGGGTAGCCGGTCCGGTCTGCAAAACCTGCGGAAGAGAAGTCCCGGATGAACGAACAGAATATTGCCCGGATTGTATGCGCCGGCGCCATATATTTGACAGAGGAATGTCTTTATGTAATTACAATCAGATAACTAGCGGATCTATGGCCAGAATTAAGTACCAGGGCCGCAGGGAATATCTGGATTTTTACGGAACTGCCATAGCGGAACGGCTGGGAAGAAGGGTGGCTGCTCTTAAAGCAGACGGGCTGATTCCGGTTCCGCTTCATCCGGCCAGAGAGAGAAAGAGAGGATTTAATCAGGCACAGGTGTTGGCGGAGAGAATTGCTATAGAAATGGAGCGGCTTTACGGGATAAAAATTTCCGTGAGAAACGATCTGCTGTACCGCAGGAAAAAGACCCTTCCTCAAAAGGATTTAAATCCGGAAGAACGCCTGAAAAATTTGGAAAAAGCCTTTGAGGCCGGAGAGATTCCCGCGAATATCCGCAGAGTGTTGTTGGTGGATGATATCTATACCACGGGAAGTACGGCGGATGCCTGCGCCAAAGCACTGAAAAAGGCAGGAGTAAAGGAGGTTTTCGCTGTGACCATATGTATAGGAAACCAATAGAGGATAAACCGGGCCGCTTGTGTCTGAAGACAGAATGTGTTACAAAAATATTAAAGAATATTGCTTTTTTGTTTTGAAAGTATTAATATAGAAACCAGAATAAGAGAAATTCCAGAGGAAAAACGGGGAGGCACTATGTTTAATACAAAAAAGAAAGCGGATATGGTCGGCACAGGTATGATCAACACGATTATCGGAAATAATTCCAAAATTGAGGGTGTTTTAGTGGCATCGGATCCTACCAGAGTAGACGGACTCTTACAAGGAGAGATCTTGTCTAAAAGTTCCGTTATTGTTGGAGAAAGCGGAATAGTAAAAGGAGACATCCGTGCAGTTGAGATTTTGGTTGCGGGAACCGTCTATGGAAATTTGAAAGCTGAAGACAAAATTGAGCTGACAGAAACCGGGCGGGTACTGGGAGATCTGGTTACCAGAAGCCTGGTGATTGATGAGGGAGCCTCCTTTAAGGGAAATTGTACCATGGAAGTTGTGGAGGAGAAAAGAGCTCCTGAAGATATCCGCGGAGGCTTTCCGGCAGAAGAATCTCCTTTAGAAAAAGGAAAGGAACAGGATAAGCTTAAGGAGAATGGCCAGGGAAAACAAAAAGGAAATGAAAAGAATTAAGCGCCCATGAAATGGAAAAAGTTTAAGAAGGAACGGATTTCTCTGGACTATACGGTTATGCTGGTTCCACATTCCCAGAAAAAGCCGATTCATTTTAAAACTCCAGTTTGGACATTCGGGGTTATCTTCCTGGGGCTTTTAGTGCTGACAGGGGCCTGCCTGTTTTTTGCCGGTTCCCGTCATCAGCTTATCCAGGTGCGCCGGGAGAAGGAGCAGCTGGAACAGGAATGGAACCGGCTGGCAGAACAGAAGCAGCTGGCGGATCAGGAAAATGAAATTCTTCGTAAGGAGCAAGAACAGCAGAAGAAAGAGCTTCAGGAGCTGGAAAACAGGACCAGAAACACCTTAAAAGAGTTGGAGGATCTGGTAGAACGAGAGGGACAGATCCGCCAGGAATTGGGACTGGAGGAGCCCGATGCGGATTCCGGCGAGGCTCAGGATATAGACAATTCGGACGGAGATGCGCCGGAAGGGCTGCCTGAGGAAGAAGAGTCTTTAGACTGGGAAGCGGAAGAAAACGTTGCAGGCCAGGGTCTTAGAGAAGGAGCAGCGGACCGAGGCGGAATGCTCCGGGCAGCTTCTGTAGATCTGCCGGTTGCTTTGGCGGAAAACGAGGCAAGTTTTCGGGCGATTCAGGCAGAAATGGGAACACTGCAGCTTATGCTCTCGGAAAAGACCGGACAGTATGAAGGGTATATGAGCACCATAGAAGAGCAGAAGGCGGCAGCGGCAGCGGAAAAGGCAAGAAAGGAGGCCCTGCGGGCTTCTATTGTGGCCAGCGCTTCCAGCTATATCGGCAATGCTTATGTTTATGGCGGGAATGACCCGCACACTGGGGTGGATTGCTCCGGTTTTACCAGGTATATTTTGGGAAATATAGCAGGAGTTTATTTAAACCGGACCGCGGCGGCTCAGTTCGGCCAGGGGAGAACCGTGTCGGCAGAAGAGGCCAGACCGGGGGATTTGGTTTTTTACAGCAATGGAAGCAATGTTAATCATGTAGCCATATATGTGGGAAACGGCCAGGTGGTCCATGCTTCCAATGAACGGGTGGGCATTACCAAATCCGATATGTACTATAGAACCCCGGTAGCCATAAAAAATGTTTTGGGAGATTAATATATGAAAAAGAATAGGCGGACGATAATATTAGCAGTGATATATTGATAAATGGGCCGGATTGTGGTAAAATTTCCACCGACCAGCGTTTTTACATAGGAGGGAAATAGTATGAAACAGCGTAACATTGTGCTATGCATTGTGCTAAGTATTATCACCTGCGGCATCTATTCCGTTTATTGGATGATTGTGCTCAATGATGACACCAATTATCTTTCCGGAAAACTAGGCCCCAGCGGCGGGATGGTATTTTTGTTTTCACTGATTACCTGCGGCATCTATTCTATTTACTGGATGTACCAAATGGGCGTGGCAGTAGAGATGATTCATGACCAGCATGGAGAGCCAAGAGGAAGCGCACCGATAGTATATTTACTTTTGAGCCTGTTTGGATTAGGGATTGTAGCCTACGCCCTGATTCAGAACGAACTCAACAAATACGGAGATAATGTACAAACGTTTTAAATATTTATGTGTAGAAGCAGGCGGTTTTTTGGGAGCCGGCCTGCTTTATGCATTTATATGCCGGATGGCCGGACATCCGATTATTCCCTGTGTATTTCATATGGCAACAGGCCTCTGCTGTCCCGGCTGCGGCGTGAGCCGCATGTGCCTGGCTCTGCTCAGGCTGGATTTTCGGGCAGCCTTTCGGGCCAATGCTGCAATTATGCTTCTGCTTCCTTTCGGCATTATAATAGCGGTCCGGACGGCGGTCAGGTATATAAAATACGGCACGTTCTCCCCTACACAGATGGAGAACAGAATTCTCTGCATTATGACGGGAATCTTAATACTGTTTGGGATAGTCCGCAATTTTCCCGGATTAAGGGGTGTCTTGTGCCCTTGATGTTCTAAAAAAACATTGACGAATAAAAGTTTTTATGGTATAGTTAACGGGCGAATGGAAGAACTTAGGTCTTTTTTTTATGCTCAAAATTAACAGAAAAAAGGGCCCCGACAACAACAAAGAATTTAAGTGGAGGTGGAAGTCGTGCGCACAAGAATTACACTGGCATGTACCGAATGCAAACAACGTAATTACAACATGACCAAGGATAAGAAGACTCATCCTGACAGAATGGAAACCAAGAAGTACTGCAGATTCTGCAAAACACATACTTTGCATAAGGAAACTAAGTAATTGAGCTAGTAAAGGATGTGAAATTATGGGAGATGCGGTGAAAGAGAAAGCTGACAAGAAAAGCTTTTTCAAAGGTTTGAAAGCCGAGTTCAAGAAGATTATCTGGCCGAATAAGGAGACCATTACCAAGCAAAGCGTGTTGGTTTTGGTTGTGTCTTTGGCGCTGGGCTTAATTATCGGTATTCTGGATTTGATAATTAAGTTTGGTCTGAATCTCATCCTGTAAACTGAAAGGTGGATTAGAATGGCAGATGCACGCTGGTATGTAGTCCATACCTACTCGGGCTATGAAAACAAAGTAAAAGTTGACATTGAAAAAACCATCGAGAATCGAAATCTGCAGGATCAGATTTTGGAGGTCTCTGTCCCTATGCTGGCTGTCACCGAGTTAAAGAACGGTGTGGAAAAGCAGGCGGACAAAAAGATGTTTCCGGGTTATGTGCTGGTTAACATGGTCATGAATGATGATACATGGTATGTGGTACGAAATACCCGAGGCGTTACCGGGTTTGTCGGTCCGGGCTCGAAACCGGTGCCGCTGACCGAGGAAGAGATTGCCAGTCTGGGCTTCCAGAAGAAGGAAGTAGCCGTAGACTTCGAGCTTGGCGATGTGGTGGTGGTGACTGCAGGAGCCTGGAAGGATACGGTTGGCGCCATCAAGGCTATCAACGAGAGCAAGAAATCCATCACAATCAATGTTGAAATGTTTGGCCGTGAGACACCGGTCGAACTGAATTTCAGCGAAATAAAGAAGATGTAAGGGCAAGGCCCCGCCTTCTTTTAAGCTGTAGGCCGCAAGGCTTATGTAACAGGAATCGGCCTTTACCGGGTAAAGGCTGGTGGGAGGGAAATCCCCGACAATACCACATAATTTAGGAGGTGCCTAAAATGGCAAAGAAAGTAACAGGTTATATCAAATTACAGATTCCTGCTGGAAAAGCAACACCAGCACCGCCAGTTGGTCCTGCATTAGGACAGCATGGTGTTAATATTGTACAGTTCACTAAGGAATTTAATGCAAGAACTGCTGATCAGACTGGTATGATTATTCCGGTAGTCATCACTGTATATGCTGACAGAAGTTTCAGCTTTATCACCAAGACTCCGCCGGCTGCCGTTTTGTTAAAGAAGGCCTGTAAGATCGAGTCCGGTTCTGCAGTACCGAACAAAACTAAGGTAGCCACCATCAGCAAGGCAGAAGTACAAAAGATTGCAGAGTTAAAGATGCCGGATTTAAACGCAGCAAACGTTGAGGCTGCTATGAGCATGATTGCCGGTACTGCAAGAAGCATGGGGATCACGGTAGTAGACTAATCCCGTCTGATGGAACGAACAAATACGTGGGAGGGAAATCCCCGACAATACCACTAGGAGGTTATTAGAATGAAAAGAGGAAAAAGATACGCAGAGGCTGCCAAAACAGTAGACCGCGCTATCCAGTACGATACAGCAGACGCAATTGCTCTGGTTAAGAAAAATGCATCTGCAAAATTTGATGAAACCGTTGAAGCTCATATCAGAACCGGTTGTGACGGACGTCACGCTGATCAGCAGATCCGTGGTGCAGTAGTTCTGCCTCACGGTACCGGTAAGACTGTTCGCATCCTGGTATTTGCAAAGGGACCCAAGGCTGATGAGGCTCAGGCTGCCGGAGCAGATTACGTAGGAGCAGAGGAGTTAATTCCGAAAATTCAGAATGAAGGCTGGTTAGACTTTGATGTAGTAGTGGCTACTCCCGATATGATGGGCGTTGTAGGACGTCTGGGCCGTGTCCTGGGTCCAAAAGGCTTGATGCCTAACCCAAAGGCTGGTACCGTAACCATGGACGTAACCAAGGCTATTAACGATATTAAAGCTGGTAAGATTGAGTACAGACTTGACAAAACTAACATTATCCACGTGCCAGTAGGAAAAGCTTCTTTTACTGAGGAGCAGTTAGCGGACAACTTCCAGACGCTTATGGATGCAATCCTGAAGGCAAAGCCCAGCACTTTAAAAGGCGCTTACTTAAAGAGCGTAACCCTGAC
The DNA here is from genome assembly GCA_021772025.1 of Enterocloster bolteae. Classification (GTDB taxonomy): domain Bacteria; phylum Bacillota; class Clostridia; order Lachnospirales; family Lachnospiraceae; genus UMGS1370. The sequence goes on from JAETNT010000001.1 coordinate 95,136, forward strand.
CTCCACCATGGGCCCGGGCGTAAAGCTTAATGTAGCGAAGCTGGTTAACTAATTATTGTTTTAACTTCAGAAATGCATGTTACTGCACACCGGTCATCTTGATCGGTGTGTTTTTGCATACTTCTTTTTTAAATACCATTGACATGAAAGGACTTATATGCTATATTACACAAGTATTGACTGCCGAAGACAGCAGGTGCCGCAAGGCTTAAGGTGCAAACGCCTGCCGAGGAACATACAAATCAAACACAGATTGATTTTGTAGCCCTCTGTCTTTTTGACAGAGGGATTTTTTCGCAGGGATACTTCAAAATAATAAAGGAGGTAAACCAATCATGGCAAAAGTTGAATTAAAGCAGCCTATCGTAGATGAGATTGCCGGCTTATTGGACGGCGCTGCCAGTGCAGTGGTAGTAGATTACCGCGGCTTAACCGTAGAGCAGGATACTCAGCTTCGTAAACAGTTAAGAGAAGCAGGCGTAACTTATAAGGTATATAAGAATACTCTGATTAAGCGCGCTGCTGAAGGAACTGATTTTGCAGCTTTGGATCCCAACTTAGAGGGGCCCACTGCATTGGCAGTATCTAAGACAGATGCTACTGCACCGGCAAGAATTCTGGCCGAGTTTGCGAAGAAGGCTGAAAAGCTGGAGATTAAGGCTGGTATTGTAGAAGGAACCTACTACGATGCAAAGGGAATGAATGTAATTGCTTCTGTTCCGTCCAGAGAGGTTCTTCTGGGCCGGCTGCTTGGCAGCATGAAGTCCCCCATTACCAATTTTGCTCGCGTCCTGAATCAGATCGCAGAAGCCAAAGAGGCATAAGTTTCCTGGTGAGGTTTTGCCGAGCCGAGAAGTTTAGCGGTTCAGCGACGAAAAGGAGCTGAACTTCATTGAAAAGAAACTAATAGAAAAACAAATATTTATGGAGGTAAGAACCATGGCAAAGTTAACAACTGCTGAGTTTATCGAAGCTATCAAGGAATTATCCGTATTAGAGTTAAATGAATTAGTAAAGGCATGTGAGGAAGAGTTTGGCGTATCTGCAGCAGCAGGCGTAGTAGTTGCAGCAGCAGGCCCTGCAGAAGCAGCAGAGGAGAAGACTGAGTTTGACGTAGAACTGACTGAAGTTGGCGCTAACAAGGTTAAAGTTATCAAGGTAGTTCGTGAAGTTACCGGCTTAGGCTTAAAGGAAGCTAAGGATGTAGTTGACGGGGCTCCTAAGGTAGTTAAGCAGGGCGCTTCCAAGGAAGAGGCTGAGGAGATCAAGACCAAGTTAGAGGCTGAAGGCGCAAAGGTTACCTTAAAGTAATCCAATCTTTTGCTATTTGATTGCTCGGGTATTATGAAAAAAGAACCGGTATCTTAGGGTGCCGGTTCTTTTTTCATTAGTAGAGCACTGCTTCCATAGGAAACTGCGCCTTGTGAAACGAAAAATACACGGTCTTGGGTTGTATTAACTCCCGAAATTGGTTATACTAAAAGAAAAGGGGGTTTTTATTATGAAAGAAACAATGGACAAATTATTTCTCTCTGCAGATGACTATTTAAAAAAGGCAACCTGGAAGGACATAGCGGTGTTGAAATTCTGTTTGCTGTCATTAGGCATTGCTATTGGCTGCACAATAAAAAAAGAATACCGCAGGCCGGTGATTCAGATATCACTTATGGTATTTGCCGCTACTTATATCCCGCTGATGGCCAAATATTTTCCATGCCTTCGGGAGCGTTTTTTAGATATGGAAGATTAAAAAATAAGAAGAGGCAGAAAAGGGGCATGCTGTAAAATGAAACTGCCGGACTTGCTGCTATCGCTGTCCGCATTATTCACTTTGCAGCATGCCCCTGTTTTTGAAGCGAACCTGCTAATCTACAAAGTTGAATTTCTTTTGGCTTCTTTTAATAAAGTCCGGATCTTTCCTTCCATCAAATCAAAAGCCACATCGTTCATACCGCTGTTGGTAATAATATCGGCAAAGACCTTGGTTGGTTCTACATACAGATTGTGCATAGGTTTTACTGTAGCCAGGTATTGGCTGACAATTCCGTCAACATCCCGCCCCCGCTCTTTGGTATCACGGAGAATCCGGCGCAGAATCCGCTCATCTGCGTCCGCATCCACAAATATTTTGATATCCAATAAATCCCGAATTCTTTCGTCAAAGAGAACCAGAATTCCTTCCAGCAAAATAACAGGCTTGGGTTCGATTCGGATAGTCCCACGGGCACGGTTATGCAGTGAGTAGTCATAGATGGGACACTCAATGGCCTGATTTTCTTTAAGCCGTGCCAGATGTTTTACTAAAAGCTCTGTTTCAAAAGCATCCGGGTGATCATAATTTAGCTTTTTCCGTTCCTCAAAAGAAATTTCATCATTGCAGCGGTAATAATTGTCATGATATAAAACGGCTACCTGTTCTCCAAAGGCATCATGGAGACGATTGGTAAAGGTAGATTTACCGGAACCGGTGCCGCCTGCGATACCAATAATAATAGGTTTCATGTAGACTCCTCCCTTATATATGACTGCGAAAAAGTGGCTGTCCCCTGAAGGGATTTATCTATATTATACACGAAAACAGGACAAAGGAATAGCCGAAAAAGAGTTTTTGTAAAATTTTTGCAGACCATCCTCTTTTTTCTGCAAAAATCCGTTGGTAAATCCCCTGTTTATACGCTATAATAGAGCAAACATGTACGGGGAGGAACTGCCATGGGAAAGGCGCAAAAGGGAAAAAACTTATCCAGAAAGACGAAATTTCGTCTTTTGGCACTAATTCCGATTTATTTTATTATAGCCGGCTTGATAGTTCAACCCATTGGGGAAATAGTACCAGGGTTGGTAAAGTTGATTATGGAGCCGGATTTTTTGATTACTGATTATTTTGTAATAGGCGGGATTGGGGCGGCTTTTATCAATGCGGGGGTACTTTCTCTCATCAGTATTTGGATTATTTATAAGCTGAAGATGGATATTACGGGACATACGATTACTTCGGTCTGTCTGATGTTTGGATTCTCGCTGTTTGGCAAAAATCTTCTCAATATCTGGGCCATTCTTATGGGAGTGCTTTTTTACGCTAAGTATCACAAGACGCCGGTGGCCCGGTATATTTATGTGGGCTTTTATGGTACCAGTTTATCTCCGATTTTGACCCAGGTAATGCAAATTTGGCATATGCCCTTGCCCCTGCGTTTCCTTTTAAGCCTGGCTGTGGGCTGCGTTATCGGATTCGTGCTGCCGCCTCTGGCTACCCATGTTCACTATGCCCACAAAGGATATTCTCTTTACAATGTAGGATTTGCTGCCGGAATTATAGCAACCGTAGTGGTATCCGTATTAAAATCCTTTGGAATTACTACGGAATCCCGATTAATCTGGTCATCGGGAAATGATATGATGTTTTTGATTATGTTGTCAATTCTGTTTGGCGGCATGATGGCAGGGGCGGTTTTATATAAAGGAAAAGAGCTGTTTTCTTCTTACCACAACATTCTAAAATCCTATGGCATTTCGGGAACAGACTACCTGAAGGAAGAAGGAGGGGCGGCTACTGTTTTTAACATGGGAGTCAACGGCCTGTTTGCCACCTGCTTTGTACTGGCGGTGGGAGGGGATTTAAATGGGCCAACGATAGGAAGTATTTTTACCATAGTTGGATTTTCTGCCACAGGAAAGCACCTGCGTAATATTTTGCCGATTATGCTGGGAGTCTGTCTGGGAGCAATTACAAAAAACTGGAACATATATGATCCATCTGCCATTTTGGCACTGCTTTTGTCTACCACCCTTGCCCCCGTTGCCGGAGAGTTCGGATGGGTTGCGGGAATTCTGGCAGGATTTTTACATTCGTCAGTGGCTCTTAATGTAGGAATCGTATACGGAGGGATGAATTTGTACAACAATGGGTTTGCAGGCGGTATCGTAGCAATTTTTTTGGTTCCGGTGATTCAGTCTATCAGGGACAGAAGGGCCAGGGCAAAGGGAGGAATTTCTCTGTAAGGCCCGCTGCTTGAACTGTTACAGTATGAATGGCAATGCACCTTCAAAGCTTTGCTATTTGCCGAAAAATATGATACAATCATTCAGAAACGATAAATGACTCCGGCCTGATGACAAAAGGGAGCCCTAAAAAGGACAGGCTGGAGCCAAAGATACAAGGAGAGTTTATATGAAAAAGTTTATTTCAGAGTTCAAGGCATTTGCACTGAGGGGTAATGTGATGGACATGGCAATCGGTGTTATCATCGGCGGCGCCTTTTCCGGAATTGTTACCTCGTTAACGGACAACTTTATTAACCCTATCTTAAACTTCCTGCTGGGGCATGAGGTGTATAACCTGACGGATATGGCCGGATTTGTCTCTGCATTTATCAGCGCGGTGGTAAACTTTATTTTAATGGCGTTTATTTTGTTCTGCCTGTTGAAAATTATTAACAAGGCAGTTTCATTAGGAAATAAAAAAGAGGAAGAAGAGCCTGCGGCACCTACCACCAAGACTTGCCCTTACTGCAAAAGTGAGATTCCCATTGATGCCACCAAGTGTGCACACTGCACCTCAGAGGTATAAAACTTAGAGATACTGAATATAGAAAGCGGCGGCTGCCTGGCTATGATTTCAGTCAGGAAGCCGCCGCTTTGTACTGCGCCTAAACCAGTTCTGCCCGGGGGGACAGATTTTCGGCATAGAATCCGGAAGGGTTATTCGCCAAATTCTTTTACAAAATGTTCAAACCAGATATAGTAAACCAGTTTACCCGGTTCTGCTACCAGAGAGTGATCCAAGCCGGCCGGAACAAAGCTCCAGTCGCCGTCCTTGTGAGAAACGGTTTCTCCGTCAACGGTTAGATTAAAATCAGCGCCTTCCAGACAGTAATTCCACTGGTCAACAGAAGGATGGCCTTTTTCAGTGGTACCTTCCCCGACAGCACGGACAACGCCTACCATAATACGGCCGATATTTTTAGAACTTAATACAGACCAGCTCTGGGTATGGGGACCCTTGCAATCCTGGGTATATTCCCGGCACTGAGAGATAGGAGCAAAAATGGGAAGCACATGGTGACCCTCCTCGTAAGTACGCCAGTCTCCTTCGGTCATGTCTGAAATCAGGCATAAAAATTCCATATCACTGGAAGCGTGAATGGACAATTCATTTCTGTCAAAATCCGGAGTATAGAAAGATAATTCGGTAATATTATAGGCCTTAAGGCCATCGGTAATATATCCGCGGCCCTTGGTAAAGCAGTACACAACTACTTTATCAGAGTAAAGGTCTGGCTGTACGGTAAAGCCTGCTTTTAATTCACACCGGTAATTGGTAATACCCTTAAAAGTTCCTGGCAGAAGCTCAGTCTGGGCAAAGCCGTCTTTAAAATCTAAAACGATCTCTTCACGGCGAACCATAGAAATAGACATACAAAAATCCTCCTCAAATATTCAGGTTTTAAAACAGTTAACGAATAATATTCCATGCGGGGCGTGAAAGGATAATTTGATTATAAAGAATAGATGAAAAAAAGTAAATATTACAAATTATGGTGTTATTTCATAAGTTTTACCAGAAATATTCATAATAAAAGACTACATTATCACAATAAACTTATGCCGGAACTTGATATTATTTATCAGGAAAAACTTTTTTTCATTTCCATTATATTGTGATATTCTGGTGAAAACAGTTAAATTTATTAATATTTATGCAGGAGAAAAGAAATAAGGAAAGGAGTAGAGCTATAAGATGAACAATTGCCCAAAGGGAATTATGGAGCAGGCAGAAGGATGGCTTTCCTCCTGCCAAAATCAGTGGGTACAGGAATTGAAGAGTTTGATTCGAATTCCAAGTATTAGTGAACCGGTAAACAGGAATAGCGAATTTCCGTTTGGCCGGGAGTGTGCCAAGGCCTTGGATGAAGTGCTGGCCCTTGCCGGACGTATGGGATTTCAGACGCAATGCCATGAATATTATTGCGGAACCGCTTTTCTTTCCGGCATGGATCCCACATGTAAAGATTTGGGAATATTTGTTCATCTGGATGTTGTGCCCCCAGGGGAAGGATGGACGTATCCGCCATTTGCAGCAATAAAAGAGGGAGATTTGATTATAGGAAGAGGAAGCAGAGATAATAAAGGAGCAGCGGTTGCCGCCCTTTACGCAGTAAAATTCCTTATGGAACATCAGATTTTCCTTAACCATGGAATCAGAATTTTCTTTGGATGTAATGAAGAATTGGGAATGACTGATGCAGAATATTATTTTAAAAGCCACGATGCACCTTTGTTTTCTATAGTCCCGGATTCTCCTTTTCCCGTATGCTATGGAGAGAAAGGGGTAATTGAGCTGGAACTTAAAAAACATCGTACTTCCAAAGAGCAGAAGATTTTAGAATTCAGCGGCGGTGCGGCATCTAATCTGATTCCGGAATCCGCAAAGGTGAGGATTAGGGCTGGGGAGAATCAAGGCCTGAAAGAATACCATCTTGAGGAAGGAATTGAGCTTTATCGGGAAGGTGATGCCTTATGGATTACTTCTCACGGGAGAGCGGCTCACTCTGCCTATCCGGAGGGTTCTGAAAACGGCATTTTAAAGCTTATCAGATACCTTTTGGAAACAGATCTTTCAGATGAAGAGAGAGGACTGCTTTCCCGGATAGAAGCGCTGCTGGGTGGATTCTATGGAGAAGAACTGGGAATAAGCTGTGAAGATCAGGCCACAGGACAGCTTACCTGTGTGCTTACCAGAATGTTTATGGATCAGACAGAGTGGAGAGGCTCTGTTAATATCCGCTATCCCGTAACGGCAGATGGCAAAGAGATTTGCCGGAAATTGGAAAATATTTTTACAGGCTATGGTTTTACAATTACAGCTATAGGCGATAATCCGGGATATCTTCTGGACTCTTCCCATCCGGCAATTGACCTTCTGAAAAGGATTGCCTGCAAAGGACTGGGCATTGCTTTAGAGGCCTATACGTCAAAAGGAGGAACCTATGGGAGAAAAATACCTGCTCCTGCAGTAGGATACGGACCAAACTGCCCGGGCCCCCATCCTTTCGGGCCGGGAAAAGGAACCGGACATTTGCCGGACGAAGCCGTCTCCATATCCGGTCTTAGGAAAGCGGCGGGGATATTTGCGGAAGCTTTAGTAGCTTTAGATACTCTACTATACAAAAAAGAGGAGGAGAAGTAGTATGAAGAATAGAAAGTTAGCACTTTTATTGGCGGGAGCCATGTCTATGTCTCTGCTGGCCGGGTGCGGCGGCGGTTCTGATAAAAACACCAATCAAACCCAGCCGGCAGCTCAGGAAACTCAGGCGGCTCAGACGCAGGAGGCAGGCGCAGAATCTCAGGAAAGCCAGGAGACAGGGCCAAAGAGAGATAATGTAACCATTGCGCTGGCTACGGATGTTTCTTCTTTAAATCCTTATGGCCAGGATAACAATGTAACGAATCAGGTTATGTTCCATATTTACGAGCCGTTGGTAACCCAGGACAGAGACTTAAGCATCATTCCCTGCCTGGCAGACAGCTGGGAGGAATCTGAGGATGGAATGACCTGGACTTTCAAGCTTCATGAAGGAGTAAAATTCCATGACGGCAGTGATTTTACATCCGAGGATGTAGTGGCTTCTTATAACTATGCAAAGGATGTAAGCGCTTCCTACAACAGCCGTTTTGCAACCGTAGATTCTATCGAGGCGGTTGATGATTATACGGTAGTTCTTCATATGAAGAATAAATATCCGCTGCTTCTTACCGATTTGGCGATGGTCTGCATCAGCAGCAAGGAAAATATTGAAGGTAAGACTGAAGAAGAAATCGGAAATAGTGTAATCGGTACCGGACGTTATAAATTGGTGGAACATGTAAAAGAGGACCATATTGATATGGTAGCAAATGAAGAATACTGGGGCGGTGCACCGGAAATCAAATCCGTACGCTTCCGGCCAATCAGTAACGCAGCTACCCGTACCGCAACCATGCTGAGCGGAGAACTGGATGTTATGGGCGGTGTATCCGTACAGGACGTAGAGAGATTGGAAGCAGCAGAGGGGATTCATGTTGTATCTGAACCCAGTATGGAAATGATTTATATGAACATGGAGCAAATGCTGGATGATAACCCGGCAGTAGAAGGCGGAGGCAATCCTCTAAAGGATGTCCGTGTACGTCAGGCAATGTATCAGGCAATCGATACGGACATGATTATTAACAACGTAATGCAGGGACATGCATACCCGACAGCCACCCTGATCCGTGATACATTCAACGGTTATAGCCCGGAATTGGAGCGCTTCCCCTATGATCCGGAAGCGGCAAAGGCGCTGTTGGCTGAGGCAGGCTATCCCAATGGATTTACCATTACTCTAGATGCCGGAAGCGATATTACCGTAAACAGCTCTGAAGTAGCGCAGGCAGTAGCCGGATATCTGGAGAAGATCGGCATTAAGGTAAATTTGAACCTGATGCCTACCGCAACCTTCCTTCCTCATATCCGTCCCTATGAGCACAAAACCGGACTTTTGATCTCTGCATGGTCTGTATATACCGGCGAGGGAATCAGCATGATGAATCAGCACTGCTATACTTATGATCAGGAAAAGGGTACCGGAAATGCAAACCGCGGCCATTACAGTAATCCTGAGGTTGATAAGTTAATCAGTGAGGCAATGCAGGAAAGCGACAAAGAGCGCAGGGCCGAATTGACAAGGCAGATTGACAAGATGACCCATGATGATGTTGCATATATTCCTCTGTATGTTCAGGAAAATATTTTTGCAGTAAAAGATGACATTGATTACACACCCAGATTTAACAAATATATATTTGCTTGGGAAATCAGTGTAAAATAGTCCTATGATGGGGTCTGTTGCAGAATGAAAGGCCGGATTTTGTTGTTTAAGTCCGCCTGTTTTGCAGCAGACCCTGTACTTGTATCAGGCATTTGTCCTTTATTCCCAGGGCAAGACGGAGAGACAGACGAGGTGAGAACATGTTTAAATACGTTGTGAAGCGCTTGGCGCAGACTATAGTGGTGCTTTTTGTAGTGGCTATGGTAGTATTCATTCTGACCAATTATATTGGAGATCCGGTGGCGGCTTTGCTGACAGAAGAAGCTACCTACGAAACCATACAGGAAGTAAGAGAGCAGCTGGGATTAAATGATCCGCTTCCGGTTCAGTTTGTAAATTTTATAAAAAACGCAGTGAGAGGAGATTTCGGAAACTCCTATGTATATAAACAGCCGGTTCTCCAGCTAATCGGAGAAAGGATGCCAGCTACTTTAGAACTGGTATGCATTACCGCTTTGATGACTCTGATAATCGCTATCCCTCTCGGCGTATTTGCAGGTGCATTTCCCAAAAGCCGGATAAGTAAGTTGATTATGACCGGATCTATTTTGGGAATTTCTCTTCCCACCTTCTGGATCGGAATGATGCTGATCTATATTTTTTCAGTAAAATATGGCGTTCTCCCCGCTTCCGGAAGAGGAAAGACGGTTGCAGCCTTAGGAATGCAGCTAAGTATTTTTGCCCCCGGAGGCTGGCGCTATTTGGTAATGCCTGCCATTACTTTATCTCTGGCCTATATTGCAACAATTCTTCGGCTGACCCGAACCGGAATTCGGGAGAATATGAAACAGGACTACATTAAATTTGCGAGGGCAAAAGGGGTTTCCGCCGGAAACGTCCTGTTCCGTCACGCTCTGAAAAATGCATTGATTCCCGTAATTACGGTATTTGGCATCAATATCGGAAAAATGTTTGCATTTACCACCATTACGGAAACGATTTTTGCCTGGCCGGGAATGGGAAAGCTTCTTATTGATGCTATTTACCGTTCCGATCGTCCCATAATCGTAGCTTACCTGATGATAACCTCTGTAATGTTTGTGGGAATCAACTTTATAGTGGATATTATTTACACCATTATTGATCCGAGAATTGAATTGAGGTGACAAAGTCATGAAAAAAACAGTAAAACGATTTTTAAAGTCGGAATTTTTTTTCCACTATAAAAAGAACCTGCCGGCAATTATCGGTACGGTTCTCATCGGAATTGCCATATTTGTAGCTCTATTTGGCCGACAGCTTTTAGCCATTCAAAACCCTTATGATTTAACTCAAATAGACTTGTCTAACTCCTATCTGCCGCCTGCATGGCTGGAAGGAGGAAGCTGGCAGTTTCCTTTGGGAACGGACAATCAGGGAAGGTGCATTTTCAGCGCGATTATTTACGGAAGCGTCAGCTCTCTGACCATTGGCATCTGCGGAATGTCCTGCGCCTGCCTTATCGGTACTACCCTGGGGCTGATCGCCGGCTATTTTGGAGGAATTGCAGACGGCATTATTATGAGGATTGCAGATATCCAGCTGTCCTTCCCTTCTATGTTTATTGCCTTGTTCATTCTGTCTGTTGTAGGACAGGGAATTGATAAACTTCTTATTGCTTTGGTTCTGGTAGGCTGGGTTACCTATGCCCGGACTGTAAGGGGCGCTACTTTATCAGTAAAGAAAATGGAGTATATTGAGGCGTCCCGCACAGTGGGTATTCCAAATTTTCTTATTATTATCCGCCACGTTATGCCCAATGTAATTTCATCGGTGATTGTTCTGGCAACTATTCAGATGGGCGATTTTATTTTAACAGAGGCTGCTTTAAGCTTTTTGGGAGTAGGTGTGCCGGTTACGGAGCCGTCTCTGGGACTCCTGGTAAAAAACGGATTTGACGTTTTGTTCAGCGGCCTCTGGTGGACCTCCGTATTTCCTGGCATGTATATTATGCTTCTGGTATTCGGAATCAACCTGATGGGTGACTTTTTAAGAGACGAGCTGAATCCGAAATTAAAATAGGAGGGATAGATTATGGGTGAAAGATTGTTGGAAGTAGAAAATTTAAGAACCTATTTTTATACTTTTGGCGGTGTGGTAAAGGCGGTAGACGGCATTTCTTTTCATCTGGATGAAGGAGAAATTTTGGGAATTGTAGGAGAGTCGGGAAGCGGAAAATCGGTATCCTGCTTTTCTCTCCTTAAGCTGGTGGAAGAACCGGGAGTAGTTCAGGCGGATAAGATTTCTTTTCAAGGGCGGGATTTGACCAAAGCCACAGAAAAGGAGATGACCAAGGTGAGGGGAAAGGATATAGCTATGGTATTTCAGGATCCTATGACCAGCCTGAACCCTTTATATACGGTGGGAAAACAGATTGAAGAAATGCTGATTCTCCATGAAAATGGGATGAACAAGGAGCAGAGGAGAGAGCGCTGCATAGAGCTTTTAAAAGCGGTAGGAATTCCTAATCCGGAACAACGGTTAAAGGATTATCCCCATCAGTTTTCCGGCGGTATGCGCCAAAGAGTGGTTATCGCCATTGCATTGGCGGCAAATCCTAAGCTGATTATTGCCGATGAGCCTACCACAGCTTTGGATGTAACGATCCAGGCCCAGATATTAAAACTCATGAAGCGGCTGGTTCAGGAGAGAAATGCCTCTCTGATTTTGATTACCCATGATTTGGCTGTAGTTTCGGAGATGGTAGATCGAATTGTGGTGATGTACTGCGGAAAAATTGTAGAACAGGGCCCTGTAGAAGAAATTATTCATAACCCCAGGCATCCTTACACAGAAGGATTGTTGGCGTCCATTCCAAGACTGAGAAAGGAACAAAACCGCCTGGACTTTATTCCGGGAATGGTTCCCAATATGTACGATCTGCCAAAGGGCTGCCTGTTTGCCCCTAGATGCAAATACTGCCAGGAAGTGTGCAAGAATGCCATGCCGGATATGGAGGAAGTTGGAAAAGATCATAAAGCAGCCTGCCATTTCACACAGAATCTCCGTTAGTCAAAGGATTGCAGGAAAGAGGGGTAAAAGATGAATTCTTTAATTCGCGTAGAAAATTTGATACAGGAATTTCCTGTAAAACAGGGAGTTCTGGATTCTTATAAGATAAAAGACAACAAGCTGGTAAGGGAGAAAAAGGCGGTTCATGCAGTTAATGATGTGACTTTTGAGGTCTATCCCGGAGAGGCCTTCAGCCTGGTAGGAGAAAGCGGATGCGGCAAATCTACTACTGCGAAAACGATTATTCGCCTCTTAGATCCGGTATCCGGGCACATCTATTATCGGGACCGGGATATCAGCAAACTGAAAACAAGGGAAATGCTGCCTTACAGAAAGAAAATGCAGATGATTTTTCAAGATCCCTATGCATCCCTGGATCCTCAGAAAACCATTAAAAATATTATTATGGAGCCTATGCTGTTTCATAAAACCGCAGAAACCAGGGAAGAAGCAGAAGAAAAATGTATGGAGCTTTTGCAGAAAGTAGGATTAAGGCCAGAACAGGCTTCCCGCTATCCCCATCAGTTTTCCGGAGGCCAGAGGCAGAGAATCGGAATCGCCAGGGCGCTGGCAGTAGAGCCGGAGTTTATTATTGCCGATGAGCCGGTGTCGGCGCTTGATGTATCCATTCAAGCCCAGATTTTGAATTTGATGATGGATTTAAAAGATGAATATGGATTTTCCTATCTGTTTATTGCTCATGACTTGTCGGTAGTACGACATATCAGCGACAGACTGGGGGTTATGTACTTAGGATGCATCGTAGAACTGGGAAGCAAAAAGAATGTATTTGAGAACGTGGCCCACCCCTACACCAAACTGCTGTTTTCTGCAGTGCCTACAGTAGGGGAGGAACCTATTGTTCCCCCTGTAAAATTAGAAGGGGAAATTCCCAACCCAATTAATCTTCCCAGCGGGTGTGTATTCCATGACAGATGTCCGGACTGCAAGGCCGTGTGCAAGACCGTCCGCCCCCAGCTAAAAGAGATAGAGCCGGGACACAAGGTGGCCTGCCATCTTTTTGACTAAGAAAACAAAGCCTTAACCCGGATCGCTGATCCAGGAAACTTCGGCTAAAAAAGCATCCAGACAGGAATTAAAAATTTTTTCTGCCTCCGGATGGCTGGAGTGGGGATGTCTGGGGGTCAGTTTGTAACAGATCCTCTGAGGCGGCGGATCTGTTAAGGGATGAATATCCAGCCCGTAAGCCTTATGACAGTATTGGGCTACGGAGATAGGAACCACCATCCAGCAAGTTCTGTTGCAGATAAAGCGCATAGCAAAAGAGGGTGCGTTGATCTCCAGAAAAGGAGTAATGCTGGGGCTCCACCAGTGATCGTGCCAAAGCTCAAACTCGCTGGTTCCCCAGTCGATTAAAAGTTCCTCAGAAGGATCCAGCATTCCCGGATAAACCGGCCCTTCCGGCAGATATCCGGGAGGACAAACCAATAATAGATCTTCTTTAAAAAGCGGCTCTGTCACAATGTTTTTGGAGCGGATATGCTCAATGGTAAAAGCAATGTCGATAGCGCCGTTTTCCATCCTTTTATACAGTTCCGGAGAGCTGTGGGTTTTCAGATGAAGGGTCAGGGGAAGCTCCTGATCGATAATGCGGATATACAGAGGGTGAAAGAAGAACATATTTAAACTGTCCACACACCCTACCGTAATGGCAGGAAAAGGCGATACTTTTTTGAAATTCTGAGTATCCTGGTTCAGCTTCATCCAACGGCGGGCCAGAGGAAGAAATGCTTCCCCTTTGGGAGTAAGAAGGCTGCTGCGCTGCCCCTGCCCCCTGTCAATCAGCTCACAGCCAAGCTCTTCCTCTAAAAGTTTTAGCCGATGGCTGACTGTTGACTGAGACATGTACAGCTTCTCAGCCGCCCGAGAAATGTTCTGCAAATCTGCAATGGCTAAAAAACATTTGATGCTGTTAAGATTCATGATAGTCTACCTCCTAATGCGATCTTGACAACGATTTGAAGTCAAGACGCTGCAGCAGTATATCGCCACGTCTGATCTGATTATATCCGTATATCGCTCATATATCAATATAAAAAGCAGTAATACCATTTTTAACGCATGCTTACAGGAGTAGTCTCGAATTACTTCCTTTTTCGCATAACCAAGCAAAACGTTCTATTGGATAATAAAAACTATCTACAGTTTTTCCTTTGCAAAGAGATAACATTTTGCCTTCCGTAGAGGCTATATACTTGGAATTAAGAGATAATGTTTCCTTCCCTTCGGGAGAATTTATTGATTTGCGAGAAAATGTTACTCAGGAGATCAAGTGGTGGTAAGATTTTATTGAGCAGTGTTTGAACTCTTGCGATCCTCAAAAAGCTATGTTATACTACTGGTCGCAGGAACCTTGATTTTACTATACTTTAAGGTTGCGTTGCATATACAGACCGGTGTGTTCGAGACCTTCCACACCTAAAACAAAACTACAGGGAGAAAACAAAACAATGAAAACAAACAAGAAAACCGTGTATCTAATGACCTATGGATCTGCCATTGCGGCAATTTATGTGGCTCTGACCATGATCTTTGCGCCTATCAGTTTTGGGCCGGTTCAGTTCCGTATCTCAGAAGCGCTGTGTATCCTGCCGTTTTTCACACCGGCGGCGGTGCCGGGATTGGCAATAGGATGCCTCCTTGCTAATATTTTTTGCGGCGCTATGCTTCCGGATGTGGTTTTCGGAACCTTTGCCACACTGATTGGAGCAGCCGGCTCTTATGCCGTGCGAAAATATAAATGGCTGGTGTGCCTGCCTCCTATCATATCGAACTCGCTGATTATTCCCTTTGTCCTGCGCTATGCCTATGGAGCAGAGGATATGATCCTCTACATGATGATTACCGTAGGAATCGGGGAGATTCTGGCGGTAGGTGTTTTAGGAAACGGACTGATGCTTGTGCTGGAACAATACAAAGGATTAATTTTCAACCGAAACAGAGCATAACGAAAGAAAGACTGCGGCAAAATGTGTATTGTATTTTGCCGCAGTCTTTTATATACAAAAGTCTGCCGGGCCAAACTTTTTCCCCCAACCAGTTGATTTTATTTCTTCAAATTGGTAAGATATAGCTAATAAATTTATCGTCAGCAGGCAAGGCGACGGATCTGTGCTCCGTTTTCTGCTGAGGGTGCTAAAAGAGGGGAATTTATGATTACGTTTACCTACATTATCTCGGATGCCAACGGCCTTCATGCAAGAAATGCCCTGCAGGTTGCCAGGGCGGCGGAAGGATATCAGTGCCGGGTTCAAGTGTCCAGCGGGGAAAGGACTGCCAACGGAAAGCAGGTTCTGAGCTTGATTGGATTGTCTGCCAGAAAAGGCGCTGAACTGCTGTTTTCTCTGGATGGGGAGGACGAGGCACAAGCAGCTGCTTATCTGCAGGCCCTGGTAAAAGAGGTAGTTTAAAACGCCGCCTGTCTTTTCTCCGGCGGATAAAGAGAATAAAGGCTTTCCTAACTCTTAGGAAAGCCTCTTGTCGTAAATTTTCTGTTTTTTCGTTTATAATAATCAAAAACATGTAAAGGAGAATGGGAATATGGCAAGATTAGGAATTTCGATTTATCCGGAACACTCAAAGCTGGAGGATGATTTGACTTATATCCGCCTTGCGGGAAGTTATGGTTTTAAGAGGATTTTTACCTGTCTTTTAAGCGCCGGAGACAAGTCCAGGGAAGAGTTAACAGAAGAGTTCCGCTCACGTATTGACGCGGCTCACCAGCAGGGAATGGAAGTGCTTTTGGATGTAAATCCGGCTGTGTTTGAGAAGCTGGGGGCTTCTTATACAAATTTGGAACCTTTTAAAGCCATGCACGCAGACGGAATCCGTTTGGACGAAGGCTTTGATGGAATGCGTACCAGCGCTTTAACTTATAACCCCCAGGGGCTTAAGATAGAGCTGAATTCCAGTACGGATATGGGATATATTGAGAGCGTGATGACCCATCATCCGGATGCGAAAAAGCTGATTACTTGTCACAATTTTTATCCGCAGAAATTTACCGGACTGAGTCTTGAACATTTTAACCGCTGCAATGCCTATATTCATCAATGCGGATTAAATATTGCCGCTTTTGTATCCAGCAATCAGGAAGGCGCCTACGGTCCCTGGCCGGTAAACGAGGGACTCTGCACCCTGGAGCTGCATAGGGGACTTCCTGTAGATTTTCAGGTACGCCATCTTTATGCCGATGGCTTGGTGGATGATGTGATTATTGCCAATGCCTATGCTTCCGAAGATGAGCTGAAAGCCTGCGCGAAGGTGAATCCGGCAGTGTTAACTTTTGGAATTGAGCTGGAAAAGGAATTGACGGAGACAGAAAAGGCAATCCTTTACTTTGAGGAGGGCCATGTTGTCAGAGGAGATATGAGCGAGTATATGCTTCGTTCCACCTGGCCCAGGGTCACTTTTGCCGGCGAGTCGATTCCTGCCGCCAATACCAGAGATATGACGCGGGGGGATGTAGTGATTCTGAATGACGGATATTCTAAATATAAAGGGGAGCTTCATATTGTCTTAAAAGACATGGAAAACGACGGACGTAAAAATGTTATCGGTCATCTTCCCTCTTATGAGAAAATTTTGCTGGATTATGCGAAACCGTGGAAGCGATTTGCCTTTCTGTAGGCGGAGGAAATCATTATGCGGAATAAAAGGCAGGAGCAGCTGCTTGCCATCTTGTCTGAGAGACAGGGCTGGGTAACCGGAAAGCAGCTGTCCGTCCTGTTAAATGTATCGGATCGGACTATCCGATCCGATGTGGAGGCCATCAACAAAAAGAGTGATCCCCCTCCCATTGAGTCCAATGTCCGTCTGGGGTATCGGGTTATTGGAACACAATATCTGACTCCGGAAAAGCAGCAGGCTGTCCAGGATTCGGGGACTTCTTCAATCCCGCAGACTCCCGGGGCCAGATGCATTTATATTATCCAGCGCCTGCTTTTTGAGACCAGTGAGCTAAACTTAACAGAACTGCAGAACCAGATTTATATCAGCGATTCCTCCATTCAAAATGATTTAAAGAGGATTCGGAAAATGATCGAGCCTTATCCGGAGCTGAAATTGATCCGCAGCCGGGAGTGCATTTCCCTTCAGGGGGACGAGAGCAGCAAGCGGAAGTTTTACCGGGAGCTTTTGGTAGCGGAGGTTCAGGAAAACTTCCTGAATTTGAACCGTTTGGCCCATTTATATAAAAATTTTGACCTGATCGAGATAAAGGATCTTTTTACAGAGGTTTTAGAAGAATACGACTATTCTATTCATGAGGCCTTGTTTCCTATGCTGATTATCCATGCGGGAACCAGTATTGAGCGGATGAGTACCTGCCATTATATTAAAGTTGACGATCAGCACCAGGGACTAGAGGAAACCATTGAGTACCAGATTGCCAAAAGCTTTTTTCAGAGAGTTTCCGACCGCCTTCACATTAAAGTTCAGGACGGGGAGATCGCCATGTTTGCCCTGGTTATTATGGGCAGAAGAGCGTCAAATTACGCAGGGGATCACATTAAGTTTCAGGGGAAATGGCTTAATACCAATAAACTGGTACAGGGAGCTTTAAACCGCCTGAAAGAAGTGTTCGGCGTGGATTTTTCCGGAGATGAGGATTTGGAAGCAGGCCTTAAGATGCACCTTTACGGTCTGGTGGAGAGGGCTAAAAATCAGGTGTCCCTGGAGGACGTGTTTTTAGAGGAAATCAAACAGAAATACCCCCTGGTTTTTGAGATGGGAGTCTATGTTGTGGGTTATCTGGAAGAGCAGCTGGGAATTGGGGTGGCAGATATGGAAAGCGGATTCATTGCCCTGCATCTTGGAGCTGCCAGTGAGAGAATGAACTCGGTAAGAAAATACCGGGTCGTGATGATTCTGCCCCACAACCAGTCTTTTTCCGCAATGTGCAGGAACAAGATTCTGGATATGTTCCGGGAGCGGATGGAAATCGTGAAAACCCTCCACTATTTTGAGGAGGACACGGTAAAGCTTTTGGAACCGGATCTGATTTTGACCAATTTCCAGGTTGAGCATAAGCTGGAGATCCCTACCGTGCTTATCAGCCTGTTTGTGGATTCGGAAACGGAAGCGAATATCCTTCAGGCGTTAAATCGTCTGGATAAAAAGCGTTTCCATTTGGAATTCGCTTCCCATATCGGTCAGCTAATCCGTAAGGAGCATTTTTTTCAGGACTTAGATCTCAATACTCCGGAGGAAATCATCGCCTGTTTGTGCGGGAGCTTGAAAGGGGCCGGGATCGTAGATGAAGACTATCTGAATATTGTACTGGAGAGGGAGAAAATGTCCCCTACTTCTTTTAGCAATGCATTGGCGATTCCCCATGCCTTCCAGGCATTTGCCACCACATCCACAGTAGCGGTGGCCCGGTTGAAAAATCCGGTAAAATGGGGAGCTTTTGAGGTAAAATTGGTAATGCTTTTTGCTATAAACGAAGGAGATCAGCGAATGATTAAGATTTTTTTCGACTGGGTTTCCGAGATCCTGGGAAAACCGGAGGAACTTGCCGGGCTGACCTCAGAATGTTCCTATGAAACTTTTATCGAGAGGATCATGGAATAAGAGAAACTGGAATATCTGCACAAAAGCGGAAGGAATTTCCTAACTGTTAGGAAGCAATATTACTACAAAAATCATCCGGTTCGCCATATAATTAGGGCAAGTAAATAAGAGATGCGGAAAATACGGAAGCGTTTTGGTGCATCTCTTGCATCCCGGGTGAAACGGGATGCCAAAAAATAATAGGAGGAAGGACGCATGGAAGAATTAGCAATGATTTGCTTTCAGATTATTTCCAATGTAGGAGCGGCAAGGTCCAGCTACGTTGAGGCAATCCAGAAAGCAAAAGCAGGAGACTTTGCAGGGGCGGAGGAACTGATTGCAACAGGTCAGGAACAGTTTTTAAAAGGCCATGAAGCACATTTTGAGCTGCTCCAAAAAGAATCCTCCGGCACACCGGTAGGCGGTTCTCTGATTTTGATTCACGCAGAAGATCAGCTTATGAGTGCAGAAGGCTTTAAGATCATCGCCACAGAACTTATTGACAGTTACAAGAGAATTGTGGAATTGGAAAAAAAGCTGGGATAAAAATTGCAGAAACAGAAAATAATTAAGAAAATGGAGGATTGTGAATATGAAACGTGTATATTTATTCTGCAGCGCAGGAATGTCCACCAGTATGCTGGCCAGCAAGATGCAGCAGGTGGCCAACAGCCATGACCTTCCCATTGAAGTAGAGGCTTTCCCGGACGGAAAGATCGGACAGATTATTGATGAGAAACATCCGGATGTGATTCTCCTTGGTCCTCAGGTAAAATATCGCTATCAGGAAATCGTGGATAAATACGGCTCTACCGGTATTCCGATTCAGGTTATCGATCAGACGGATTACGGTATGATGAACGGCGAAAAGGTATTAAAATCCGCAATTAAATTGTTAAAATCCGCCAAATAATAAAATAATAATTTCAGGGGGAGTATAGATTATGTTAAACAAACTTGAAACCGTTTTGATGCCTCTGGCAGAAAAAATCGGTAAAAATAAATATTTAATTGCTGTTCGTGACGGCTTTTTGTTATCCATGCCGTTGCTGATTGTAGGCTCATTCTTCTTGCTCATTGCCAATTTCCCTATTCCCGGATGGACCGAATTCTGGGCAAAGTTTTTTGGCGATGACTGGACAAAATATTTTTCCAAGCCTACCGATGCTACTTTCTCCATTATGGCGATTCTGGCGGTTGTTGGGATTGGCTATTCCTTTGCAGAGCAGATGAAGGTAGACAGGCTGTTCGGCGGCGCGATTGCTTTGGTATGCTGGTTTTTGATTATGCCCTATGAGATTCTGGTAGGGGAAAGCGTTGTTTCCGGCATTCCTTTAGGCTGGGTTGGTTCTAAAGGTATTTTCGTAGGAATTATCACCGCTTTCCTGGCAGTTCATGTGTATGCATGGGTTGACAAAAAGGGCTGGGTTATTAAGATGCCTGACGGCGTTCCGCCTACAGTTGAAAAATCCTTTGCAGCCCTGATTCCGGCAGGCATGGCAGTAATGGTATTTTTCGTTATCAACATTATTTTTGCGGCAACTCCTTACGGCAACGCCTTTAACTTTATTTTTACCATTTTGCAGACTCCGCTGTTAAAGCTGGGCAATACTCTTCCGGCTATGGTTATCGCTTACATCTTCCTCCACTTCTTCTGGTTCTTTGGTGTAAACGGCGGTTCCGTAGTAGGCGCAGTATTCAACCCCATCCTTCAGACTTTGTCCGCAGAAAACTTGGCTGCATTCCAGGCAGGAGAAGCTCTGCCCAATATTATTTCCCAGCAGTTCCAGGATTTGTTTGCAACTTTCGGAGGTGCAGGCTCTACTTTGTCCCTGCTGATTGCTATGCTGCTGTTCTGCAAATCCAAGCGTGTAAAAGAATTAGGTAAGCTGGCATTAGTTCCGGGTATTTTCGGAATCAATGAGCCGATTATTTTCGGTCTTCCCATTCTGTTAAACCCCATTATGCTGATTCCGTTTATGCTGGTTCCTACAGTTAACATTATTATTTCTTATATTTGCATGAGCATTGGTTTAGTACCGCTTTGTACCGGCGTTGCAATTCCCTGGACCATGCCTGTTATCCTGTCCGGCTTCCTGGCCACTGACTGGAGGGGAGCTGTGCTTCAGTGCCTGCTGTTAATCTTGGGAGTATTTATGTATATGCCGTTTATCAAGATGATGGATAAACAGTATCTGGCTGACGAGACCAAAAAGACAGAGACCCAGGATGATGACGATGACATCTCCTTTGATGATTTGTCCTTTGACGATCTGTAAAATTTCATAAAATTTTGCCGGGCTGTCGCAAAATGAAAAAAGAGGATTTACAAGAATCAAATGTCCGACGTTTCATTTTGCGGCAGCTTTTGTTTTAAACATATTGTATAGAATAAATGGAGGAAATAATGCTATGAAGATTGTGATGATTTTTGACCAGATTCAGTCCGGACTGGGAACCAAAGATGATACCATGGTGCCATTAACGGGAAAAAAGGAAGCCGTAGGACCGGCTATTATGATGCAGCCCTTTTTAAAGGATGTGGACGGCCATGTGATTGCCTGTCTATGCTGCGGAAACGGAACTTATCTGGCAAATCCGGACGAAGTCAGCAGAAAACTATGCGCTATGGTAAATAAGCTTCAGCCGGATGTGGTGATGTGCGGTCCTGCATTTAACTTTGCAGATTATGCCGCTATGAGCGCCAGGGTGGCCGTGGACATTAACGCCGCTACCAAGGCAAAAGCTTTTGCCGCTATGTCTGAAGAAAATGCGGATACTATCGCGGCTTATAAGGATAAAGTAGCGATTGTAAAGACTCCTAAAAAGGGTGGTCTGGGTTTAAATGATTCATTAAAAAATATGTGCCGTATGGCAAAAGCACTGGCTGACGGCGCAGATATTCAAGGTTTAAAGAAAGAGACCTGTTTCTAATACCCTTGGGGCCAAGAGCCTCAGGCAGAAAGACAAGGAGGAAAAACCTATGTGGGGAATGATTGCAACTTGGCGCATGGCCGTAGAAGGCGTAACAAAGGGCGCTGAAATGTTAAAAGAAAACGGCAGTGCAGGAGATGCTATTGAAACAGCCATCCGGGAGGTAGAAGACTTTCCGTATTATAAGTCAGTAGGTTACGGCGGCCTGCCAAATGAGGAGATGGAGGTAGAGCTGGATGCGGCATTTATGGATGGGGATACCCTGGATATTGGCGCGGTTGCCGCTATTAAGGACTATGCGAATCCGGTTTCCATTGCCAGGAGGCTGAGCCGGGAAAAGGTGAACAGTGTACTGGTAGGAGAGGGAGCGGAAAAGTTTGCCCATAAGGAAGGATTTGAGCGTAAAAACATGCTGACCGACCGTGCCAAAGCCCATTACCGCAAGCGCGTGAAGGAGATGAAGGAGGAAGAACTAAAACCTTACTCCGGGCACGATACAGTAGGAATGGTATGTCTGGACAGCAGCGGGAAAGTGACCGCAGCCACCTCCACCAGCGGTTTATTTATGAAGAAAAAGGGCCGCGTAGGCGACTCACCTATTGCCGGATCCGGATTTTATGCAGACAGTAAATGGGGAGGCGCCAGCGCTACCGGTTTAGGCGAAGACTTGATGAAGGGCTGTATTTCCTATGAGATTGTCCGTTTAATGAGTGAGGGGATGCATCCCCAGGAGGCCTGTGAGACTGCGGTCAACAAGCTGGATAAGGAGCTTACAGAGCGGCGGGGAAAGGCCGGGGATTTGTCTCTTATTGCCATGAATAACAAGGGGGAGTGGGGTGTTGCAACCAATATTGAGGGATTCTCTTTTGCAGTGGTAACAGAGAATCAGGCTCCTACCGTTTATCTGGTAACCAGAGGCCAGGATGGCCACTGCACCTTTGAGGTGGCTTCTGAGGAGTGGATGGAAAACTATATGAAGACCAGAATGGCTCCCATTGAAGAATAGGCGATAATTATGGAAGAAAAAATTTTCAGAAAAATAGAAGAAATAAAAGAAGACATGCTGGATGCCATTATCCAGATGGTAAAGATCGACAGTGTGGAGGCCCCGGCGGAGCCGGATGCCCCCTATGGGCCGGGAGTAAAAAAGGCCCTTTTAAAGGCTTTGGAAATCAGTGAAAGGCTGGGATTCCGTACCGTTAATCTAGATAACCAGATAGGATACGCAGAGTTTGGCACGACGGAAGACGGACAGAAGGGAGACTACGCATGTGCCATTGGGCACGTGGATGTGGTGCCTACAGGAGACGGATGGAAACAGCCCCCCTTTAGCGGTTATATGGAAGACGGGGTAATTTACAGCAGAGGTATATTGGACAATAAAGGCCCTATTATGGCCTGCTTGTTTGGCCTTTATGCGCTAAAAGAACTGGGCTTTTGTCCTGTCCGCCCAATCCGGATTATTTTTGGCTGTGATGAAGAGTCAGGCTTTGAAGATTTGACCTATTATCTGTCAAAAGAACCGGCTCCGGCTTATGGCTTTACCCCGGACTGCAAGTATCCGGTCGTTTATGCCGAGAGAGGCCGGGCGGTTATCCGGATATCCGGAAACAGGCAAGAGCTAGAGACGTTTTTTGCCTTTGTAACCCAATATTTTATCAGTGCCAAGAACAACGGCGACCGCCTGGGGATTGACTTTAAACATCCGGAATACGGCATTATGGAGATGCGTAATTATAAACTGGCTACGACTGCGGAGGGAACTCCTTACTTTGAGGCGGCTTTTAGCTATCCGGCAGGCCATAAGGTAGAGGAAATTTTGGAGAAGATTAAGGATAAAGCCGGGGATCTTTCTGTATCCCTGATCCACAATTATGATCCGGTTATTTTTGAGAAGAACAGTCCAATGGTAAAGGCCCTGCAGGCGGCTTACGAGAAGGTGACAGGCCTGGACGGAACTCCGGTAACTACCACTGGCGGAACCTATGCAAAGGCTATGCCGGGGATAGTTCCCTTTGGCCCCAGCTTCCCGGGACAAAAAGGCATTGGCCACAACCCCAATGAATGGATGACAGTAGAAGATTTGGTATCCAATGCAAAAATTTATGGGTTGGGGCTCTACAAGCTGGGCTTGCTTCCCCGGGGAGAGAAATAGAATCGTAGTTATTCAGCCATGCCTATATAAATTGCCGCATGGCTGAATGGTTACATAAAATCGGGATTAACAAGAGAAAGGCAGGAAACGGATTATGAAGCCAATAGTTGAAATATGCTGCGGAAGCTATTACGATGCCAGACAGGCGTTTCTGGGAGGGGCAGAGCGGATAGAGCTGAATACTGCTTTAATGCTGGGAGGCTTGACTCCTACCATATCCACCTTGGCCATGGTAAAAGAGGAAATGCCCGGGTTAAAGGTAGTAGCTATGGTTCGCCCAAGAGGAGCCGGATTCTGCTACTCGCCGGAAGACTTTAAGGTAATGGAAGCAGAGTGCCGGATGCTGGTAGACTATGGGGCTGACGGCATTGCTTTCGGCTGTTTAAAGGAGGACGCTTCCCTGGATCAGGACAAAATAAAACGTATGCTGGAGATTATTAAAGATAAGGGAAAGGAGGCAGTGTTCCACCGGGCGTTTGACTGTTCTTCAAACCCCTTCGAAACCACGGAACAGTTAATTGCTATGGGGGTGGATCGGATCCTGACCAGCGGTTTAAAGCCTAAGGCTATGGACGGCTGGGAGCTTTTAAAGGATTTGAATGGGCGTTATGGAAGCCGGATTCAGTTTCTTGCGGGCAGCGGCGTCAACGCGTCGAATGCCAGAACCCTTATGGATAAGACAGGACTGGATCAGGTTCACAGCTCTTGCAAGGATTGGCTTACCGATCCTACCACCGTTCAAAACGGCGTTTCTTACAGCATTGCTGCAGGTGCCCAGGAGTTGTGCTATGATGTGGTTTCCGCCGATCTGGTAAGAAAACTGCTGGCCAGCGTATAGGGTATGTTTGGACAGTTGGATCATGATGAAAATCGAGGTTTAAAAATATGTTTGCCAAATATAAACATAACATAATGGTAAGAAGAGTGATTACAATCATCGCCGTAGTTGTGTCCGCCCTTTTGCAGACCTATGTCATCCAGGTGTTTATTCGCCCTTCCAATCTCCTTTCCAGCGGATTTACAGGGGTGGCGATCCTGATTGACAAAATTGCTTCTTTGTACGGGAAGAGTTTTTCTACATCTCTGGGTATGCTGGTGTTAAATATTCCGGTAGCGATTCTCTGCAGCCGGAGCATTAGCGTGAGGTTTACTTTCTATTCCATGATACAAGTATTCTTGGCCAGCTTTTTTCTTAAGGTCTGCCATTTTGAAGCGTTGTTTGATGACTTAATGCTTAACGTGATTTTCGGAGGCTTTCTTTACGGCTTTTCTATTGCTGTGGCCTTGAGAGGCAACGCCTCTACCGGGGGCACGGACTTTATTGCCCTGTATGTGTCAAATAAGACGGGAAAATCTATTTGGGAATATGTATTTGCCGGAAACGTGGTCATCCTGTGCATTTTCGGATATATGTTCGGATGGCTGTACGCAGGCTACTCCATCCTGTTTCAGTTTATCTCTACCAAGACGATATCTGCCTTCCATCATCGGTATGAGAGGGTGACCTTGCAAATCACTACATCCAGGCCGGAAGCGCTGATGAACATATATGTGGCAAAATACCGCCATGGAATTTCCTGTGTGGATGCCATAGGGGGTTACAGCCACAAAAAGATGGCGCTGCTTCATACGGTGGTTTCGTCCTATGAGGTGCCGGAGATTGTTATGCTGCTGAGGGAGAAAGATCCCCATGTCATTATTAATATGTTTAGGACAGAAGATTTTTACGGAGGTTTTTATCGGGCGCCCATGGAGTGAAAAATTCGGCTTTTTCAGGAAAATCCCGGTAAAAACATTGACTTTCTCAGCAAAAAGAAGTAAAAGTAAATATGATTAATCGGCAGAGGCCGGTTCCGGTAATGGTTACCGGGCCGGCCTTGCTGTCAAAGAGGGTTTTTACCCCATACAAGTAAAATAGGAAAAAAATTAGATAAGGATGGAAATTACCATGTATCAGATCGACTTTCATAAGCCTCAGGCAGTTCATTTTATAGGAATCGGCGGTATTAGTATGAGCGGCCTTGCAGAAATTTTATTGGAGGAGGGTTTCCGGGTGTCCGGCTCAGATGCCCAGAAGAGCCCTCTTACGGAGCATTTAGAGCAGAAGGGTGCCAGAATTTTTATCGGACAGAGGGCCTCCAATATTCTGGAGGGGACGGAGGTAGTGATCTATACAGCCGCCATCCATCAGGATAATCCGGAGTTTATGGAAGCTGAAAGACGGCAGATCCCCATGCTTTCCAGGGCAGAGCTTTTAGGAGAAATGATGCATAACTACCGTCAGGCGGTTGCGGTTGCCGGAACTCATGGAAAGACCACCACTACCTCTATGATAACAGAGATTTTGCTGGCCGCAGGGACCGATCCCACCGTTTCCGTAGGCGGTATGCTGGACTCTATACATGGAAATATCCGGATCGGGAGCTCTGATCTATTTGTGACAGAAGCCTGTGAATATACCAACAGCTTTCTCTCTTTTTTTCCCACTGTGGAGATTATTTTAAATATTGAGGCGGATCATCTGGATTTCTTTAAAGATTTAAATGACATCCGCAGTTCCTTCCGGCGGTTTGCCGGGAAGCTGCCTGAGGACGGAGTTATGATCATTAACAGTGACATTAAAAATTACGAGGAGATTATCCAAAACCTTAATGCCAGGATTATTACTTTTGGTAAACGTAAAGACAGCACTTATTGGGCAGAAAACATTACGTATGATGAATTTGCCAGACCATCCTATGATCTGATAAAAGAAGGAAAAAAGTTAAGCCATATCCATCTGGGAGTTGCGGGGGAGCACAATGTATATAACTCTTTGGCGGCTATTGGAGCCGGCCTTGAATTGGGAATTTCCCTGGAGTCCATAAAGAAAGGGCTGGCCGGATTTTCAGGGCCCCACCGTCGTTTTGAGAAAAAAGGGGAAATTCATGGACTCACGATTATTGACGACTACGCTCATCATCCGCAAGAAATCCATGCAACCCTCACAGCGGCCAAAAATTATCCCCATAAACAATTGTGGTGTATATTCCAGCCTCATACTTATACCAGAACCAAGGCGCTGATGGATGATTTTGCTGCTGCTCTTTCCGAAGCGGATCAGGTAGTACTAGCGGACATTTACCCGGCTAGGGAGACGGATACTTTGGGGATCAGTTCTGCGGATCTTGCGGAAAAAATAGAGAAATTGGGAACCAGAGTTCACTATCTGCCTTCTTTTGACGAAATTGAAAATTTTCTTTTAGAAAATTGTGTCAACGGTGATTTGTTGATAACCATGGGTGCCGGAGATATTGTAAAAGTGGGAGAAAAGCTATTAGGGCAGTAGTTATCCACATTATCCACATAGTTTTCAACATTTTATGTAAAGAAACTATGTGGATTCTTTTATTTGCATAATAAAAATTCGGATAATCTTGGAAAGCCTGGATTTACAAGGAATTCGACAAGTTTCGATATATTCCCCGAAGATTCTTCGAAATACTTATCCACATTATCCACACTATCCACAATCCTCTCTGTGGAAAACCCCACCCATTTTCATTTTCTTTTTTTTATGATATAATGTGCACGAAAGCAATGAGCAGTGCAAAAAAGGCCAGGCAGGAATCTGCGTTGTGCTTGCACATAAGCAGATTCCTGCCTGGCCTTTTTTATAGGGCGAAGCCCGTGAGCTCTCTTGAGCAAAGCGAAAGAGAGCGGCACAGCAGAGCCAAAGCGAAAGAGAGCGGCAACCCCCGTCCCCTCATCCCCCAAAAAGAAGGAGAAGCAGATTATGGCATACCAGTTAACCCCACAGGCACTGCCGGAAGTTACAATTCTAACCAATGAGTTTATCGATAAATACATGGCGGCTGCCAATGGCGAATATGTAAAAGTTTACTTATATCTTCTCCGCCACCAAAACGATTTGGTAGAGCTGGGGACCATTGCTGAAGCATTAAATCACACGGAGGCGGACGTACGCCGAGCTCTGGCCTATTGGGAGAGAGTAGGAATTCTGTCTAAAGAGGAAGGAAGCTTTGCGGCAGATGCTCCTCCCCTTTATTCTGACTCTTATCCGGAAAACAGCAGAGAGATTCAGGTTGCAGAAGAAAAGAATTTTTACGGTGCAGACAGGGCCTCAGCAAAGCTTGAAACGCCGCCCAAGCCGGAAGGGGCGGCAGGATATCCTCTGGATAACTTAAACCGATTAAACGGGGATGAAGCTTTTGCGGAACTTCTTTATATAGCACAGAAATATATGAATAAAGTTTTTACTCAGAGAGAATGTCAAACCTTTGCCTATTTGTACGACGGTTTGCACATGGGAAAGGATCTGTTGGAATACCTGGTAGAATATTGTGCTCAGTTGGGACATACCAGCATCCGATATATAGAGACAGTGGCTCTAAGCTGGCATGAGAGGGGAATCCGCACTGCGGATGAAGCGAAACTTTCTGCCTCCGCTTATACGAAAGAAGCCTTTGCTGTGATGAAAGCCTTTGGGCTGACAGACCGCAGGCCGGGAGAGTCAGAAAGGCGGATTATGGAAAAATGGTTTCGGACCTGGGGATTTAGCAGGGAATTGGTAACCGAGGCCTGCAACCGGACGATTCAATCCGTCCACACCCCTAGTTTCCAATATGCAGATAAAATACTGGCGGTTTGGAAAGAGGAGAAGGTACATACTTTGGAGGATGTAAAGGCACTGGATGCAAAACGCAGAGAAGCTGTTTCCAAACAAGGAGAGGAGCAGAAAGAGGCAGATCAGTCCAGACAGCGGAATATAGGGGGAGCAGGAGCGCACCCTCAGACCCGAAGAGCGCCCAATCAGTTTCACAATTTTAAGCAAAGGGATGTAGACTACGATGCCCTTATTTTAGAACAGCTTCAAAAGAAATAGACAGCAGGGCAGTAGAAAGAGGAGGAAATATGTCACTGAGTAATTCCCAATATAACGCCATTATGCGGGACTACGAAAGAACTCAGATGAATAACCGCCATAGTCAGGAACGGCGGGTAAAGGAGATTTATCAGAGGATTCCGGCTGTCCGGGAGATTGACAGTACGGTAGGATTAAAGGCGGTAGAACGGGCCAGACAGCTGCTGGAAGGCGATACTGCAGCCAGAGAACGGCTTAAGAGAGAGATTGCCGAGCTTGGAGAGCAGAGGACAGCTCTTCTCACAGCCTATGGTTATCCGGAGAATTATTTGGAAATGAGCTACGTTTGTCCAGACTGCAGGGATACAGGGTATATAGAAGGAAAAAAATGCCATTGCTTTAAACAGGCCCAGATGAAGCTTCTTTACGCTCAGTCCAACGTTGCTCAAATCATAAAAAAAGAAAATTTTTCTACCTTTTCCTACGAGTGCTTTGATAATCGCCGGATTGTCCCGGAGGTGGGGATGACAACGGCTCAGTATATGAAGAAAGTGGCAGAGCAGTGTCTCCGGTTTGCCCGGGAACTGGGCAAAGAAGGAGGAAACATTCTGTTTACCGGAAATACCGGTGTAGGTAAGACGTTTTTGACGAATTGCATTGCCAAAGAAGCTATGGATTCCTACTACTCTGTTTTATATCTGTCTGCCAATGACCTGTTTGAGGTATTTTCAAAAAACCGTTTTGAATCCCATAGCGAGGAAGAAATTCGCGATACTTATCAATCCGTACTAGAGTGCGATTTGCTGATTATTGACGACCTGGGAACAGAGGTCAATAACAGTTTTACATCTTCTCAGCTTTTTTATTGCATTAACGACAGGCTGGCAGGCAGTCGTTCCACAATCATTTCCACCAATCTGTCTTTAAATATGCTGCGGGATAACTACACAGATCGGGTTACCTCACGGATTATCAGCGGTTACCAGATTATTCCTTTATATGGAGAAGATTTACGCAGGAGAAAGCTCCTTGGGGGTTGACTATTCTCTTAGGGAATGTTATAAATGAATTGCTTGTTATTATATGAACTTATAGTTAAGCACCTCGCAGCAAGCCGGCTTGCTCTTGTTTCGCTGCCATCGTGTGAATAAATGGAGGATGAAATGCTGTACGAAGAGAAGATTATTGAGACAATTCCGGTTGGACCGCTGGGGTTGATTCCTTTGAAAAGCTGTTCAAAGCTGGGGGAAAAAGTTGATAAATACCTAGTAGACTGGAGAAGGGAACGGGAAAGTGAGCATAAGCACACCATTGCGTTTTCCGGTTATCAGAGGGACTCTTATATTATAGGGGCTCAGACCCCCAGATTCGGTTCCGGTGAGGGAAAGGGGACCCTGGAAGCATCTGTCCGCGGAGATGATTTATATTTAATGGTAGATGTGTGCAACTACAGCCTTACGTATTCTCTGGGAGGGGAAACAAATCATATGTCTCCGGACGACCATTTTCAGGATTTAAAGCGTGTAATTGCCGCTGCTGCCGGAAAGGCGCGCAGGATTAATGTAATTATGCCGTTTCTCTATGAGAGCCGCCAGCACAAGCGTTCTAGCAGAGAATCCCTGGACTGTGCCTTGGCTCTTCAGGAGCTGGCTCACATGGGAGTGGAGAACATTATTACCTTCGATGCTCATGACCCCAGAGTACAGAATGCGATTCCTTTTAGAGGTTTTGAAACCGTACAGCCTATTTATCAGTTTATCAAGCACCTGTTAAAGCACGAAACCAACCTGGAAATTGACAGTGATCATATGATGGTGATCAGTCCTGATGAGGGCGGAATGAACCGGGCGGTTTACTTTGCCAATGTTTTGGGCCTGGATATGGGAATGTTCTATAAGCGCAGAGATTATACCAAAATTGTAAATGGCCGAAACCCTATCGTTGCCCATGAATTCTTAGGGAGCAGCGTAAAGGGCAAAGATGTTTTAATTATCGATGATATGATTTCCTCCGGCGAGAGTATGCTGGATGTTGCCAAAGAGTTAAAGAAGCGTGAAGCCAGAAAGGTGTTTATCTGCGCTACTTTTGGATTGTTTACCAATGGCCTGGACAAGTTTGACGAGTATTATGAGAGGGGCCTGATTGACCGGATTCTTACCACTAACCTGGTATATCAGACAGAGGCTCTGCTTAATAAACCCTATTATATTGATGTAGACATGAGCAAGTATGTTGCATTAATTATTGACAATCTAAATCATGATTCATCATTAAGTGACCTGCTGAATCCTACCGGACGAATTAATAAACTGCTGAATCAGTACAGAAGTAAATAAATATAAAATTAAGAAAGAAGGCTGCGGAATCAGGGGTCTTCTTTTTTGTGTGCGTTCAACATGGGTATAGTTTAAGTGATGAGAATACATAACGCACCCTGGCAGCGGGAAGTCAAAATCCAATAACTATAAAAAATTTTAAGAAAAGTTTAGGTTGTAGTTTCTGCGGATATTATATAAAATAGATTTTAACAATTGCCTTGCAAAATATTTCCACACCCCACGAAGGAAGCCAAATAAATATGAAAAAATTTTTCCTCAGAACCATAATCCTTCTTTTGATATTTATATCAGCCGTAGCTGGATATTTTATATGGATAAGAAAACACAACCTGTCAGAGGGTAACCAGCGAGTCTATACCGCCATTCAGGAAAGTACATTTCCGGTTATGTATATGGAAATGTACGGCGAAAAAATGAATTGCCTTCATGGCTATTCCCAAGATATGCGGGAGGCCGCTATGCGGGATACGCTGACAATTCTTCCTGAGGACAGAAGGCTCCCTATTCTTTTAGAAGGCTATGACGGAAGCATCACCGGCATTTACTATGAAATTCGGAGTATGGATTTAGATCGACTGGTGGAACGCACCCAGATAGAAACCTGGACAGAAACGGAAAACGGTATTCGGGCCCAGCTTCCCATTCAGAACCTTTTAACCAAAGACCAGGAATACTTACTGAGCCTGTCGGTTACTACATCAGAAAACGGAACGATTGGTTATTATACCAGAATTAAATGGACCGATAATCCCAACATCCAGGCCATGATAAATTTGGCAAAAACTTTTTCCAGTAAGACGTTTGACTATCAGGATGCTTCTCAGCTTACTATGTATCTGGAGCCTGATGCCACAGCAGACAACAGCAATCTGGGAAGAGTTACCATTAACTGCAGCTTTTCCCAGATAACTTGGGGAGGCCTGGACGTGGAGCCAGGAAGCCGTATAGAGGTTTCTTTGAAAGAACTGGACGGCATTATGGGGCAGATAGAGCTTCAGTATTTGGCAACTCATAAGACAGAGGACGGCCGGACGGAAACTTATGAGGTAACGGATGACTTTACCTTAAAATGGAACGAACAGAGAATTTATATGATGGATTTTGACCGCCGGGTTAATGAGATATTTACTGGAAACCGGGACTGCCTTTCAGGGAAAAGGATTCTTCTCGGAATTACAGATGATGACAAGGTAAGCGCCAAGTCCAGCCCCAATGGAAACCAGATCGGATTTAGAACTAATCGGGATCTGTGGCTTTACGATCAGGAAAACCGGGACCTGGTAAGTGTATTTTCTTTTCGAAGTCAAGAAAACAGTGCAAAAGTGGAGTATGATCAGCACGATATACGGATTTTACAGGTCTCCGACAATGGAGACGTGGATTTTTTAGTTTACGGATATATGAATCGAGGACGCCGGGAGGGGCAGATGGGAATTGGCTTATATCATTATTCTGATGGCAGCAGTGCCCTGGAGGAAAAGTTCTTTGCACCCTTTATCACCACTTATGAAGATTTGAAGCTGGATTTGGATAGGTTGTGCTACCTGTCCCAGGGAGGAATGCTGTATTTAATGCAGGACCATGCAGTATACGGCATTGATTTAAACAGCAGTGAGTACATTATTCTCGCAGATTCCCTGGAAGAGGGGGCTTACGCAGTGAGCCGGGACGGACGCCATTTTGCCTGGCAGGATGGCCACAAGAAACATGAGGCGGTCTCTGTCAGCCTGATGAATTTGGAAACCGGTGTGAAACAGACGATTTCCGCACCTGAGGGGGACTATATCCGAAGTCTTGGCTTTGTAGGCGGAGATTTTCTGTATGGTCTGGCCCGCCAAGGCAGCCGCTGGGTAATCAATAATCGGTTGGAAGAAATCCCTATGTATGCCTTGGAAGTTTTTGGGGAAGATGCCCAGATACTGACCCGGTATGAAAAGGAAGGTTACTATATTTCCGGGGTATCGGTAGAGAACAGCCGGATCCATTTAAACCGCATTGTCCAGGAATCAGGAGATTCTTATACTGTGGTGGATAAGGACACGATTGTCTGTAATGCAGAGATAGAAAATACGGAATTAGAGGGGATTGGATGGTATGCCTCTTCGGATAAAGAAAAGGTCTATTTTGTTCAGCTGACCGTTGATATTAAGGCGAGTCAGGATGTAGACCTGTCAGGCCCAAGAAAGGTGTCCTACGACCAATCTCTAGATTTGGAGCTAACTGCCAATACGCCTTTTACCAGAATGACTTTTTACGCATACGGCAATGGCCGGCTGATGGGAATTACCCAGGATTTTAAAACGGCGGTGGAGCTGGCCTATGAGGATATGGGACTGGTAACGGATGGGGATCAGAATGTGTTATGGAACCGGGTAAACCGGGGAAATACGAAAAGTATACGGGATCCTCAAAATGCTGCCTATCGGATTATCCAAAATTTGAATAATTTTACTGAAAGCAAAGAATTCCCGGATGGAACGATTATATTAGATGCCAGGGGCTTGGCTATGAATCAGGTCCTGTATTTTGTGGATCAAGACTGCCCGGTGATCGCTTACACCGGGGAAGGGAAATACCTTTTTATTTCCGGATTTGACCAATATAACGTAACCCTATATCAGC
Source organism: Enterocloster bolteae (assembly GCA_021772025.1). Lineage (GTDB taxonomy): Bacteria > Bacillota > Clostridia > Lachnospirales > Lachnospiraceae > UMGS1370. Next base: position 128,466 of record JAETNT010000001.1, read on the forward strand.
CGGAGACAGGAGAGTCCTGGAAAATGGGACTAAATGACGCTTCGGCATACTTCCAAAATTTGCAAAATGACTTTGTCTGCGGCATTATCAGCCGATAAATTTTTATGTGCCGGAGACAGGCTTTCATAAGATTTTCTTTACAAGTCAAATTTTTGTGATATAATTTATAATGCAAAATTGTAATATTAATAAATTTGCAATAAAATCTTTCGCTTTGTAATAAATGGGAACGATGAAGGGGTTAGGAGAGTTAGGATGGAACAGTATATCATAAAGGGCGGTAATCCTCTTGTAGGTGAAGTTACTATTGGAGGAGCAAAAAACGCTGCTTTAGGAATTCTGACCGCGGCAATCATGACTGACGACGACGTACTGATAGAGAATCTTCCGGATGTCCGTGACATAAATGTCATGCTGGAGGCAATTGAAGAGATTGGAGCGACAGTAAAACGCATTGACCGTCATACGGTAAAGATCAATGCGTCAAGTATTCACGAAATTTCTGTAGACGATGAGTATATCCGGAAAATCCGGGCTTCTTATTATTTTATAGGAGCATTGCTTGGCAAATACCGCAGCGCCCAGGTGCCTTTGCCGGGGGGCTGTAATATTGGAAGCCGTCCCATTGACCAGCATTTGAAGGGTTTTCGAGCGTTGGGAGCCGATGTAAAAATTGAATGCGGCGCTGTCCAGGTTCACGCCGGTAATTTGACAGGCAGCCACATCTATCTGGATGTGGTTTCTGTGGGAGCCACTATTAACATTATGATGGCAGCGGCTCTGGCAGAGGGAATGACCATTTTAGAGAATGTGGCCAAGGAGCCCCATGTAGTTGATGTGGCTAATTTTTTAAACAGCATGGGCGCCAATATTAAAGGCGCCGGTACGGACACGATTCGTATTCGAGGAGTGAGACGGCTTCATGGCACGGAATATTCCATTATTCCGGATCAGATTGAGGCAGGAACTTTTATGTGCGCCGCCGCGGTTACACGGGGGGATATTATGATAAAAAATGTAATCCCCAAGCATCTGGAGGCCATCACGGCTAAGCTTTTAGAGGCTGGCTGTGAGGTTTCCGAGTTTGACGATGCTATCCGCGTGGTAGGGAAGCCGATTCAGCGCCATACAGATATTAAGACCCTTCCTTATCCTGGATTTCCCACGGATATGCAGCCGCAGATGGCAGTGGTTCTGGCTTTGGCAGAGGGAACCAGCATGGTGACGGAAAGTATTTTTGAGAATCGTTTTAAATATGTGGATGAGCTGGCCCGTATGGGAGGCAACATTAAGGTAGAGGGCAGTGTGGCAGTTATCGATGGAGTAAAACGGTTTACAGGGGCTCATGTAAATGCTCCGGATCTCAGGGCAGGCGCTGCTCTGGTGTTAGCGGGATTGGCAGCTCAGGGAACAACGGAGATAGATGAGATCGGTTATATTCAGAGAGGTTATGAGAAATTTGAGATAAAACTTCAGGGGTTGGGGGCGGAGATAAAGAAAATCAGCTCCGAAAATGAAGCCCGAAAATTCCGTTTAAAAATAGTCTGATACTTGACAGTAAAGAGAAAATGCTGTATAGTAAAATTGTTTCATAATTGAAAAGTTCGTAAATATCCCTTATTCAGAGTGATGGAGGTATAAAGGACCTGTGAAGTCACGGCAACCCCGGTTGTGCGCCTTAAGCGCCAGGGCCGGAAGGTGCCAGCCTGAGCGAGGAGCTGACGGTTTTATAAAACTGCAGCTGGTCGAGCAATAAGAGGATTTGATGATAACAATATCAAGTCCGCATTGCTGCGGACTTTTCTTTTATACAAATATCCGGAAAGGCGTACAAGCGCTGTAAATTGCCGGCAAACTCTATTTTACATAAGGAGGATAATATGGAAAGACGCTTATTTACTTCAGAATCTGTAACCGAAGGACATCCGGACAAAATGTGCGATGCCATCTCAGATGCCGTTTTAGATGCTCTTGTGAAGCAGGATCCCATGAGCCGAGTTGCCTGTGAGACTGCTATTACCACCGGGCTGGTTCTGGTAATGGGAGAAATTACTACCAAAGCATATGTGGATATTCAGAAGCTGGTTCGGGAAACGATTCGGGAGATTGGTTATGACCGTGCTAAATATGGCTTTGACTGCGATACCTGCGGTGTTATTACAGCTATTGATGAGCAGTCTGCGGACATTGCCTTGGGTGTGGATAAAGCATTAGAGGCTAAGGAAAAAACCATGTCGGACAGCGAGATCGATGCTATCGGCGCCGGAGATCAGGGCATGATGTTCGGTTATGCAACCAACGAAACAGAGGAGTATATGCCTTACCCCATTGCTTTGGCCCATAAACTGACACGGCAGCTGACCAAAGTAAGAAAAGACGGAACCTTAAAATACCTGCGTCCTGATGGGAAAAGTCAGGTAACCGTAGAGTACGATGAAACAGGTAAGCCGGTTCGGCTGGACGCAGTAGTCCTTTCAACCCAGCATGATGAGGCGGTAACGCAGGAACAGATTCATGCAGATGTAAAAAAGTATATATTTGATGCGGTTCTGCCAAAGGAAATGATAGACGACAGGACGAAGTTTTTTATCAATCCTACCGGCCGTTTTGTTATTGGCGGACCTCATGGCGACAGCGGTGTAACCGGCCGTAAGATTATTGTAGATACTTACGGCGGATATGCCCGTCACGGCGGCGGCGCTTTTTCAGGGAAAGACTGCACCAAGGTAGATCGTTCCGCAGCCTATGCCGCCCGGTACGTTGCCAAGAATATTGTGGCCGCAGGATTGGCGGATAAGTGTGAGATTCAGCTTTCTTACGCCATTGGCGTGGCTCATCCTACCTCTGTTATGGTAGATACTTTTGGAACCGGAAAGGTAAGCGATGAGAAACTGGTTGACATTATAAGAGAAAACTTTGATTTGCGTCCTGCCGGTATTATCAAGATGCTGGATCTGCGCCGTCCTATTTACAAGCAGACAGCCGCCTACGGACACTTTGGCAGAAACGATCTGGATCTTCCTTGGGAGAAGCTGGACAGAATCGAAACTTTAAAGAACTATTTGTAAGGATTAAAAGACAGGAAAGGCCGGGGCTGCGGCAAGGTAAAAGCAATAGCCCCGGCTTCCTGTCATCAGAGGGAAACGCAGTGGGGTGATTGAAAAGATGTCAGACGAAATTGTTTTACAAACATCAGACTCCTGCATTGCCGTAACTATTATCCGCTCTGCCAGGAAGACCATAGGACTGGAAGTAGGGCTTTCCGGGAAAGTGGTGCTTCGTGCTCCAAAAAGAGCTCCCTACAGGATGCTTCAGTCTTTCTTGGAAGAACGAAAGGAATGGATTATAGAAAAGCATCAGCTCATGGAACAGATCCGCAGGGAAGAAACACAAAGGGAACCAAAAGACTATGAGCTGGATTCGGAAAAGAAAAACGCTTACCGCTGCCAGGCGGGGAAAATTCTTGCGGTCCGGGCTGCTTATTATGCAGAGCAGATGGGAGTGGACTATGGCTGCATTACAGTCAAAGAGACCAAAACCCGCTGGGGAAGCTGCAGTGCAAAAGGTAATTTAAATTTTCATTGGAAACTGATCCTGATGCCGCAGGAAATCCTGGATTACGTAGTGGTACATGAGCTGGCGCACCGAAAAGAGATGAACCATTCAGAACGCTTCTGGAAAATTGTGGAAAGTATTTTGCCTGACTACAGAGAAAGAAGAAAGTGGCTTAGGGAAAACGGACGGAAGGTTTAATGCAGATGGCGTTGGCGGGTTTTTCCTGGGCGTATAAATGTCTTCTTGACAAAGAATGTCCTCGGTAGTATAATAACCCCCGGATATTTATACAAGACTTATAGTCTCAACGGACAAAGGTACACGGGACCCTTTATTCGCTGGGGAAAGATTATAGGGTATTATAGAGCGATGGGATTCGGAGATATTCAAGGGTGAATACGGGGCCTTGGTCTATTTTCGAATTTTTTTATTTCCGCGGGAACCCTTGTGTTAATTCACTCTTTTAGAGTAAATTATAAAGTATTTTATATAAGAAAGGGAGAAAACAAATGAGAAAGAAATTGGCAGGAGCCGCACTTCTTTGTGCTGCAGTGCTCTCCTTAGCAGCCTGTGGAGGCTCTAATGGAGGAGCTGTTTCTACCGCTGCACCGGCTGGTACTGAAGCTGCCGGGACAGATGCCGCCGCCCCGGCAGACACTGCGGCAGGCGCTAAAATTGTCCGCGTGGCAGCAGTAGATCCTCAGGTTGCTCTGGATCCTCAGCAGTACACCTACAGTATTGTTATGAAGATTACAGACAATATTTCCGAGGCGCTGTTTACCACTCAGTCAGACGGAACAGTAACACCGACTTTATTAACCGGTATGCCGGAGATTTCAGAGGATCAGTTAACCTACACCTTTGAATTGCTTCCTGATGTGAAATTCCACAATGGGGAGACCTTAAAGTCATCTGATGTGAAGTATTCTTACGAGCGTCTGATTAAGCTGGCAAAAATGGGAAATCTGCTCCAAAATGTAGTAGGCTACGAGGAAATGAATTCCGGCGCGGCTGATGAACTGGCTGGTTTTGAGATTATTGATGACACTCACTTTACGATTACTCTTACCAAGCCTTATGCACCCTTTGTATCTGTATTATCCACTGCCTATACCGCTATTTATCCCCAGGCGGCATGTGAAGAGGCCGGCGATACCTGGGGCATGCAGGTTCTCTACGGCACCGGTCCTTTTAAGCTGGACAATTATACCACCAGCGTTGGAGCAACTCTTTCCAGATTTGATGATTATCACGGGGGAGCAGTGAAACTGGACGGTGTGGATTACAAGTTTATTGAGGATGTAAACACTCAGGTTTTGGAATATCAGAAAGGCAATGTGGACTATGTAGATGTAGACCCGTCTATTTATCCGGTATATTCCAGCAATCCGGATCTGGCGGATCAGATGCATGGATTCCAGCCTACCGGCAACTACAGTTTAACAGTAAACTGCAAGACTTTCCCGGATGCAAAGGTAAGGGAAGCAATTGCATTGTCTGTTGACCGTGCAGCTGTCTGCGAGAGTATCCTTCATGGAACCGCTACTGTTCCGACCTCTTATATTCCGGCAGGTATTATCGGCCATGACTCATCCTTGCCAGAGTTTGAATACAATCCGGAGAGAGCGAAACAGCTTCTGGCAGAAGCAGGATATGCAGACGGCATTGACTTAAGGGTAACCGTTAATACCAAATACCAGGGGAATGTTGCCATCGCTACCGCGTTCCAGCAGCAGGCCAAGGCTGCTGGTATCAATGTAGAGGTTGAGCAGGTTGACTCTGCTGCATGGTCTGACATGAAGTTAAACGGCGGCGTTGATTGCGGAATTTCAAACTGGTACGTTGACTACTCTGATCCGGAAAGTATGCTGTATCCTATGAGCAAGACCGATACCAATTCCAGTTTCTGGCACAATGCCGAGTATGAGCAGCTGATGCTGGACGGAATTGCAACCACTGATACTGCCAAGCGCCAGGAGATCTACGCTAAGGCAGAACACATCATGACCAGAGAAGACTGGGCAACCACCCCTCTGTATAACGAAACCAAGTTCTACCTGTTAAATCCTGCAATCACCGGCTTTGAGATGGACGCCACCTTCCGCATGTTCTGGAAGGATGCGGATATCCAGTAACAAGCCTGGAGCATTCAGGAACTATTATTCAGGAAAAGATGGGGCTGCATGTGCTTTGTTTTTAAGGTACGGCAGCCCCTTTTCTAACTTGCCAGAGTATGCAGGATAGGAGGTATGTATGCTTTCATATACGGTGAAACGTTTAGCACAAACCATATTTGTATTAGTGGGAATCAGTCTGATTACGTTCATATTGCTTCAGGTGGTTCCCGGAGATCCGGTAGCATTAATGCTGGAAAAGAGGGCAGATCCGGAAACTATAGCAAAGGTTCGGGCCGAGCTGGGACTAGATCTGCCTTATCATATCCAATATATAAATTTTTTGAAGAACGCTGTCCATCTGGATTTCGGCACTTCCTATTTTACGAAAGAAGTGGTTTCAGACGCCTTAATCCGCTGCTTTAAGGTTACCTTAAAGCTGGCCTGCATGTCTTTTGTATTTGCGGCAGCGGTAGGAATCCCCTGCGGCATTTTCTCTGCCATTAAAAGGGGAAAAGGTATTGACACGGTAGTGATGGTGCTGGCTATTGTAGGAGTGTCCGCACCGGCTTTCTGGGTTGCAATTATTTTACAGATCATATTCGGTTTGAAGTTAGATATCCTTCCTATTTCCGGGTTTGACGGTATTTCGTCATACATTCTTCCAAGTGTTGCACTGGGAGCAAGATACGCGGGAAGCATGGCTCGAATTACCAGAACCAGTATGCTGGAGGTTATGGGCCAGGACTACATCCGAACCGCACGGGCAAAGGGCGCCGGGAAGTGGGCGGTTACCATGAAGCATGCTCTGAAAAATGCAATGATTCCCATAGTAACTTTAGTCGGTACAGATTTTGGCTACATGCTGACCGGTTCCATGCTGATCGAAAAGGTATTTTCCATCCCCGGTATCGGGAAGCTGGCAGTGGACGCTATGTCCAATCGGGATCTGCCTCTTCTGGAGGGGACAGTTATGTATATTGCATTTATTTTCGTAATTGTAAACCTGATTGTAGATTTATCCTATGCATTCCTGGATCCGAGAATCAGGTATGGGAAAGGAGCTGCATAATGGGACTTTTTAATAAACAAAAGAAATTTGAGCAGGAAGTTATGGAAAACGGGATGCAGTATTCCAGCTTCTATGGCGACAGCTTTAAGCGGTTAAAGAAAAACAAAATGGCGATGTTCTGCGCCGCAATTCTGGCGGTATTGGTGTTTATCGCAATTTTTGCTCCTATCATTGCCCCCTATGACCCGACCTTTCAGGACTATACGGCGGTGCTGGCAGAACCCAGCCTGGCCCATCCTTTCGGGACAGACGAGTATGGAAGAGACATTTTATCCAGAATCATTTACGGTTCCAGAGTATCCATCAGTATCGGTATTGTTGCTCAGATAGTTGCTTCTGTCGTAGGGGTTGCCCTGGGATCCTTAGCCGGCTATTATGGCGGAGCGGTAGATAATGTGATTTCCAGAATTATGGAGATCTTCCAGGCATTTCCGGATCTGATTTTCGCTATGGCAATTATGACTTTTATGGGAAAGGGCGTGTTAAACCTCTTTATTGCCCTGGGGCTTCTGACCTGGGTCAGAACGGCCCGCATGATCCGCGGCTCAGTTATGCAGCTAAAGGAAAAGGAATATATTGAGGCCAGCCGCGCCTGCGGCGCATCCACTTATTGGATTATCATGAAGGGCCTGATTCCCAACTGCCTTTCCACCATTATTGTTCTTGTAACACTTGGTATTCCCAATGCAATTATGTATGAGGCATCTTTAAGCTTTTTAGGAATCGGTATCCAGCCGCCTACCCCCTCCTGGGGAAATATGATCAGCGCGGCTCAGACGTTTATCAGCTACCGGCCGGTTTACAGCATTACCCCCGGTGTTGCGATTATGATTACGGTAATTGCGTTTAATATTTTTGGCGATGGATTAAGAGATGCGCTTGATCCAAAACTGAAAACCTGATGGAGGCAGTGGATATGTCAGAGAAAATATTGGAAGTTAAAAATTTAAAAACCTATTTCCGCACCGACGCAGGACTTACCAAGGCAGTAAACGATGTATCATTCTCCGTTGAGAGAGGAAAAACTCTGGGAATTGTAGGAGAGTCCGGCTGCGGAAAAAGCATTACATCCCTGTCTATTATGGGTTTGGTGGAGACTCCGCCCGGGGTGATTGCCGGTGGCGAGATTATCCTGGACGGACAGGATTTGCTGAAGAAGACGGACGATGAAATGCGGGCCATTCGGGGAAAGAAAATTGCTATGATCTTCCAGGAACCTATGACCTCCCTAAATCCGGTATTTACTATCGGGCAGCAGCTTGTGGAGGCGTTGATGCTTCACGAGAAGATAACCAAGCAGCAGGCCAGGGAAAAGGCTGTTGAAATGTTGAAACTGGTAAGGATTCCTCTGGCAGAGAAGCGTTTTAATGAATATCCTCATCAGCTTTCGGGCGGTATGCGACAGAGAGTTATGATTGCCATGGCCCTGTGCTGCAATCCGGAGCTTTTGATTTGCGATGAACCGACTACGGCTCTGGATGTTACCATCCAGGCCCAGATTCTGGAGCTGATTAATGAGTTAAAGGAAAAGACCGGAGCTTCTGTTATGATGATTACTCATGACTTGGGAGTGATTGCCGAGGTTGCGGATGATGTGATGGTTATGTACGCCGGAAAGGTTGTGGAGCATGCTACCTGCGATCAGATCTTTGAGAAGCCCATGCATCCTTATACCTATGGCCTGATGAATTGTATTCCCAAATTAGACGGGGATGATACAAAGGAACTGAGCGTTATTGAAGGCATGGTGCCCAGCTTTGATGATATGCCCAAAGGCTGCGCTTTCTGCCCCAGATGTCCGGAGGCTATGGATATTTGCAGGGAGAAAATGCCGAAGCTTGCCTGGACAGAGGGGCGGGAGGTGCGCTGCTTTAAATACACGGAAGAATGGGAGGAAAATGTGGAATGAGTGAAGTAATGAATCAGGCCCCTCTGCTGGAGGTCCGTAATTTAAGGAAACTGTTTCCGGCCAAATCCTCCTTCTTTGCAAAGGAAAAGATCTTTATTAAGGCAGTTGATGATGTATCCTTTACCCTGATGCCCCAGGAAACTCTGGGAGTAGTAGGAGAGTCCGGCTGCGGTAAGTCTACTATGGGACGCTCTGTCCTGCGGTTAATCCAGCCCACATCGGGGGAGATTTTCTATAAAGGTCAGGACTTTATGAAAGCCGGCGGCAATGAACTGCGAAAAATGCGGGCGGACATGCAGATTATTTTCCAGGATCCTTATGCATCCTTAAACCCCAGAATGACTATTGGCGAGGTTATTACCGAGCCGCTAAACATTCAGAAGCGGTATGCCAGCAAGGAAGAAGCCAGAGATCAGGTACTAAAAGTAATGGAAGTGGTTGGACTAAATCCCAAATATTATAACCGTTACCCTCATGAGTTTTCCGGCGGACAGCGCCAGAGGATCGGTATTGCCAGGGCAATTGTGTTAAAACCGTCTCTGGTGGTCTGCGACGAGCCGGTTTCTGCATTGGACGTTTCCATTCAATCCCAGGTATTAAACCTGCTGCGCCGGCTTCAGTCCTCTATGGGGATGGCATATATTTTTATTTCCCATAACCTGAGCGTTATCAAACACATTTCTGATCGTGTTATGGTGATGTATCTGGGCCATGTGGTGGAGATGGGGGAAAAGAAGGATTTGTTTGAGAATCCCAGCCATCCTTACACCCAGGCACTCCTGTCTGCAATCCCCATGCCGGAGCGCCACAGCGCCAGAAAGAAAATTATCCTGCAGGGAGATCTTCCCAGCCCGGCAAATCCGCCGTCGGGATGTATTTTCCATACCCGCTGCTTTATGGCGCAGGACATTTGCTCCACCCAGTCTCCGGAATTAAAGGATTTGGGGAACGGACATATGTGTGCATGTCACTTTTGCGGACAGTGTAAAAAGACGCAGTAAATACCCGATGGGGTAAACCATGCCCGGCAGGGCAGAACTTATGTGAGGAAAGAGGAAAATTAAGAGATGAAAATTACGGATATAAAAACCCATATCATGCAGGTGCCTTTGGTACGCCCCTTTCGGATTTCTCTCGGAGTGATTACCCATGCGGTAAGCTGCCTGGTTGAAATGGAAACGGACTCAGGGATTACCGGATATGGGGAAGGCTCGCCAGGGCCTCTGATTACCGGTGAGAATCTGGAAGGAACTGTAAAAAGCATCCAGGTATTGAGAGAAAAGCTTATAGGTATGGATCCCGGAGATATGGAAGCTGTTTATACGGTTATGAACCGTTCTATTGCTTACGCAGGCGCTGCAAAAGCAGCCATAGATATTGCCTGCCACGATATTATAGGGAAGGCATGGGGGCGGCCCCTGTATAAGGTTTTGGGGGGATTAAGCAATTCCATTGAGACAGACATGACGGTAGGGATTGATGAGCCGGAAGTAATGGCGGCCAGAGCCAAAGCCCATGTGGAAGCCGGATTTAATGTGATTAAGACGAAGGTGGGAGCCGATATTGTACGTGATTTGGCCAGGGTAAAGGCCATTCGGGAGGCAGTAGGAGGAGAGGTAAAGATTCGCCTGGATGCCAATCAGGGCTGGCATGCCAAGGAGGCCGTGACCCTTTTAGACCGTCTTAATGAATACGATATTGAATTGGTAGAGCAGCCGGTTCCAAGGTATGATTTTGAGGGACTGAAATATGTAACTGCCCACAGCAGCGTACCGGTGATGGCAGATGAAAGCTGCTGGGATTCCAAAGACGCTTTGAAGCTGGTTTCTGAGCGTGCAGTAGATTACATTAATATTAAGCTGATGAAGTGCGGCGGCTTGTATGAAGCAAAGAAGATTGTTAATATTGCGGAAGCTGCCGGAGTAGAAGTAATGCTAGGCTGTATGGCGGAGGAAAGCGGAATTGCGATTAACGCTGCCGCTGCTTTGGGAGCGGCCTTAAAGAACATTACCAGGGCGGATTTAGATGCCAGCTTCTCTTTATCTCAGCTGCCCTATGAAGGCGGGTTCACCATTGAAAATACCAGAAATCTGATTCTTTCCGAGGAACCGGGATTGGGACTGAAGGGATTAAGGGAGGAAATGCTCCAGTGAAAAAGCTGACAGCCGGTGGATTAAGGAAACTTGAGGAATTGACGGAACAAATCATGGAGGACTCAGAGGCAAGAGGAATTGCCGTTGGTATTGTAAATGCAAAAGGGGAAATTCAGTACGAGAGATATTTCGGATGGCGGGATGATGAAAGGAAGCTGCCGGTTAACCGGGACACTATTTTTGGCATGGCCTCGGTAACCAAGTCCGTTACTTCTCTGGCGATTATGCAGATGCAAATGGAAGGAATTTTATCTGTAGAGGATCCGGTCAGGGATTATATCCCGGAGTTCTCCAATAAAAGCCAAAAAGAATTAGTACGAATTTGGCATCTTTTATGTCACAGCGGAGGATTTTTTCCGCTGCCCCGTATCGTGGTAGACCAAACCGCACAGGAAATGGGAATTGAAGACAGTTTAGACCAGGAATTGATTTATCGGAAAGATTTTGCAGACGAAGGCATCCGCCGGGTAGCAAGCCGCCTGGATAACCAGACCTGCTTTACAGGGAGACCAGGCCAGCGATTAAGCTATTGCAATGATGGCTTTGGACTGCTGTCCGATATCGTACGCCGCCATTCAGACTGCCATAGTTTTGCAGGATATCTGGACAAACATATTTTAAGGCCATTAGATATGACACGCAGCAACATCAGTTTTATTCGGAATAGCCTGGATGAGAATGCCTCGGTTCTTTATACCAAAGAAAACGGCAGGTGGAGAGCCGACAAGGACTTTCAGAACAATGCCTTTGTTCTTCATGGCGGCGGCGGCTTGAAATCTACCTTGGGCGATATGATGAAATATGCAGTTATGTATTTAAACCAAGGTATGGGACAAAACGGAAACAGGATTATTGACAAATATTTTATTGAAGAAATGTGTAAACCGCGCCAGGTGATGAAGCCTGGGGTATACTATGGATACGGGCTGGAATCCAGCCAGATGGGAGACATTACGGTTATCCAGCATGGAGGAAGCCTGCCCGGCGTTTCTTCTAATTTTTCCTTTGCTCCCCAGGCGGAGGCGGGGGTAATCGTGCTGTGTAATACTATGGATGTCCCGGTTTACGCCATTTCCGAGGCTGCCATGCGGCTATGCTGTGGTTTTTCTCCTGAAAATAAGCGGACAGAGCATCAGGAACGATGCTGGACCGGAGAGGAGAAAGAGCAGATGACAGGAACCTATATTTCAGGAGAAGGAGATGCATTCACCATAAGAGAGGACAAGGATGGAGAACTGCTCCTTACCCTTAACGGGACAGAGGAAAAAGTTATGTCCATTGCTCCCTGGCAGGGCTGTATCCGCAAGAAGTATACAGATGTTTATCTGACCGCATTTCGGGATGAGAACGATAAAGTATTCTGTGCTCAATATGGCAGCCGTGTTTTCCCGAAAACTATGTCCAAAGAAGAGTGGGATGAAGTAAGGCTTTAGAGCTGTTAAAATGAGATCATTGATAAAAGAATGCGGCAAAATGAGAGAAAAGCCAAAGGATTCATTTTGCCGCATCTCTTTGCGTACGGCTATGAAAGCTGTTTGTCTGTGCTTGCGGCTATCCGCCATTTGTGGTATACTGCCCATATAATGCGCTTAATGTGCCTGTACCTGGCTGAATTTTACGAGGCAGATAAAGAGAAGCGCTTTGGAGGCATCATGTCGGAGTTAGAAAGTAAGTTCGCCATAGAGGTTGAAAATATAACCAAGATATATAAATTATATGACAAGCCCATTGACAGGCTGAAAGAATCCTTAAGTCCTGGAAAAAAAGAGTATCATAAGGATTTCTATGCCTTAAATGAGCTTTCTTTTCATGTGGAAAAGGGTCAAACTGTGGGAATTATCGGAACCAATGGTTCCGGTAAATCCACCATTTTAAAAATTATCACGGGAGTTTTAACCCCTACTACCGGACAAGTAAAGGTAAATGGAAAAATTTCCGCTTTGTTAGAACTGGGAGCCGGATTTAATATGGATTATACCGGCATTGAAAATATCTACATGAATGGAACCATGATGGGTTATTCTAAAAAAGAAATGGACGAAAAACTTCAGGATATTTTGGAGTTCGCAGAAATTGGAGATTTTGTTTATCAGCCGGTAAAAACCTATTCCAGCGGTATGTTTGTCCGGCTGGCATTTGCTTTAGCCATCAACGTGGAGCCGGAGATCCTGATTGTAGATGAAGCCCTTTCGGTAGGCGATGTGTTTTTTCAATCCAAGTGCTACCGCCGTATGGAAGAAATCCGCAAAAGCGGAACCACCATTCTTATGGTCACTCACGATATGGGAAGTATTATCAAGTATTGCGATAAGGTCGTGCTGCTGAATAAAGGAAACCTTGTGGCGGAAGGAAGCGCCGGTCATATGGTGGATTTATACAAGAAAATTCTGGCGGGACAGATGGAAGAGCTGGATGCGGAACTGACGGCAGAGAAACAAGGAATGGCCAGGAATAATGGCCATACTGACCTGGAAATGACAGATTTTACGGCAGGTATAACCGGCGGCAATGAGACTAAGGGCGGAGCCGGGAGCCAGCTTATGAAAGCAAGAATGACCATCAATGCCAACCGTACCGAATACGGAGACGGCCGGGCGGAAATTTACGATTTGGGAATGTTTGATGAGAGGGGAAATTTAACCAATCTGCTGATAAAGGGGGAGATGTTTACCATACGGGAATGTATCCGCTTTTATTCAGACATTGAAACCCCTATTTTTACCTACACGATTAAAGACAAAAAGGGCACCGATTTAACCGGAACAAACACTATGTTTGAAGGAGCAGATATCCGTCCGGTAAAAAGCGGAGACGAGTACCAGGTGGAATTTACTCAGAAAATGACTCTTCAAGGCGGTGAATATCTGCTGTCCATGAGCTGTACCGGATTTGAGCACGGTGAGCACGTGGTTTACCACCGGCTTTATGATGTGGCCAACTTGACGGTGATTTCCAACAAAAATACAGTGGGCATCTATGATATGGAGTCTCAGGTAAAGGCAGTGAAGAGATGAAAGATATTAGCTATGATATTTTAGAACTATTAGAAAAATACGGTTCAGATCCGGAAGGAATCCGAAAAGCGCTGGAGACAGAAAAAGCTCCGGAGATTCTTTATGCCCTGTCCCCTGTCCGGGAAAACCTTTTGGAGTGGTATGAATGGAATCCCTCCGGCCGCCTGCTTCAGATTGGCGCCGATTACGGGGCGCTTACCGGGATGCTGGCAAAAAGGCTGGCGGAAGTGGCGGTTTGGGATGTAAAGGACGAGGATTTAGAAGTGGTGCGCCGCCGTTATCCGGCGGCAGAAAATATCCGGCTTATGAAATACGCTTCTCTGGAAGAACTGCCGGAAGGTTTTTTTGATTATATTTTGATTCCGGAATTCCGCCGGGATCTCATGCCGGAAAGGGGAGAGCGGGGAATAAAGGCTCTGCTGACAAAGCTGAAAAAGTTTTTAAAACCAGGCGGGAACCTTTTGGCGGCAGGATTTAACCGTATCGGCCTTCGGAACTTTGCCGGGGCGGAACCGGATCAAGAGACGGAACCTCTTACCTTGCGGCTTATCCGGGAACTTACCGGGGAAGGTCTGGGCGGAGCAGAGCCAAAGATCTACTACCCGGTGCCGGATCACCGGCTTCCTGTTATGCTCTACTCTAATCACCGGCTGCCGGAAAAAGGAGAACTGCCCAACCTTTCCATGGTCTATGACCAGGCCGGATACCGGTATTTCAATGAGGAAGCCGGATTTGATCAGCTTTTGCAGGAAGGCCAGTTTGCACAATTTGCAGATTCCTATCTGGTAATTTGGGAGAAAGAATGAAAGAGACAATTTTTATAAAATATAACCGAACCCGGAAGGAGGACTTTCAGATTCGGACCAGCATAGTTGAAGAAGACGGAGCCAGGTGGGTAGAAAAGACCGCTCTTACCGACAAGGCATCAGAGCATATCCGGCTTATGAAAGAAAAAAAACAGCTGATAAAGGACTGTTATCGGAATATTTCGGCGGTGGATGTGGAGATCAGCGGGGACAATGCTACGGCCAAGTTTCCTTTTATACAGGGAGAAACTCTGGGGGAAATCCTGGGCCGGCAGATTCAGAACGGGACAGCGCCTGCCGCCGCCATTCTGGAAACGATGAACCGGATATTTGCCGTGCCAAAGGAGCGTATGAGAGAGTTTGCCGTCACTCCTGAGTTCTGCCGGGTATTTGGAGAAGTAGGAGAGATTAACGATCAATCTTATCCGGTAACCAACCTGGACGGCCTGTTTGAGAATCTGATGGTAGATGAAAACGGCAGTATCTGGGCTATTGATTATGAGTGGGTCTTTGACTTTCCTATCCCTGCCGGATTTGTTCGTTACCGGAATCTGGCATATTTCTACTATCGATACGAGAAAATTATGAATTACAGAGGGCTGCCAGAGTTTTTGGAAAACTTTGGGATGGACGGGAAAGAGGCAGCCCTTTACGGCAATATGGAAGCGGCTTTTCAGTCCTACGTCCACGGGGACAGCGCCGGGGGATATTTAAAGAATTATGAACAGAGAATTGTTACCGGAGAAGAATTAAAACAAAGGGACGGGGACTTTCAAAGGGCCATGGAGCGTATCATGGTGCTTCAGGAAGAAGCAAAAGAGCAAAATACCGCGCTCCGCAAAAATCAGGAAACCATGCGCCTGACGGATAACCATGTGGCCAATTTGGAGATTATCATCCGGGATCTGCGGCATGAGATTGAAGAGATGAGTAAGGTTATTACGTATTTAAACAGTCACGAAGCTTATGTTTACAAGGCATACCGCAAATTTGCAGGAGTAGTGCTCCGCTATTTTCCAAAGGGTACCCGCCGTCATAAGGTACTAAAATATGCAGTGGGGACTATACGCCATCCTGGTTATTACGGCCGCCTATACTTTACCAGAGAGGGCCGCAACCGGATAGAGGGAGATTTCAAAATCGGTCCGGAGTACCGGGAAAGGGGCCGCCTGATATTTCCTGACACTAAGCAGCCGGAGGTTTCCATCATCATCCCGGTTTATAATCAAATTCATTATACTTATGCCTGTTTAAAATCCATTTTAGAGCATACAGAAGGCGTAACCTATGAGGTGATTATTGCTGACGATGTTTCCACAGATGCTACGGCAGAGCTTTCTAAATTTGCAGAAAATTTGGTAATCAGCCGGAATAAGGAAAATCAGGGATTTCTCCGCAATTGCAATCAGGCGGCGGAGAAAGCCAGAGGCCGGTATCTGATGTTTTTAAATAACGATACTCAGGTTACCGATGGCTGGCTTGGCTCTCTGGTAGAGCTGATCCGATCCGATCCTGCTATCGGCATGGTGGGATCCAAGCTGGTTTATCCGGACGGACGGCTTCAGGAGGCAGGAGGAATTCTCTGGAGCGACGGATCCGGATGGAATTACGGAAGGCTGGACAATCCGGACAAGGCAGAATATAACTATGTAAAAGACGTGGACTATATTTCCGGCGCCGCTATTTTGCTGCCGAAAGAACTGTGGGAAAAAATCGGAGGCTTTGATGAACGGTTTGCTCCGGCATATTGTGAAGATTCCGATTTGGCTTTTGAGGTGAGAAAGGCAGGATACCGGGTAGTGTACCAGCCTCTTTCCAAGGTGATTCATTTTGAAGGCATATCCAACGGAACAGATGTTAACGGTTCCGGACTGAAGCGCTATCAGGTGGAAAACAGCCGGAAATTAAAAGAAAAATGGGCGGATGAGTTTAAAAAGCAGTCTGTTAACGACGGCAGTCCGAATCCCTTTAGAGCCAGGGAAAGAAGCCAGGGAAAACCGGTGGTTCTGGTGATCGATCACTACGTTCCCACCTTTGACAAGGACGCAGGCTCCAAAACTACTTATCAGTATATTAAGATGTTTATTCAGAAGGGGTTTTCTGTAAAATTTCTAGGGGATAATTTCCTGCATGAGGAGCCTTACTCTACCGTTCTTCAGCAGATGGGAGTGGAGATCCTTTATGGCCCTGAGTATCAGACCGGAATCTGGGACTGGCTGGAAAAAAATGGGAAAGAGATTGATTTTGCCTATTTAAACCGCCCTCATATTGCGACTAAATATGTGAATTTTATTAAAGAACACACGAATATGAAGGTAATTTATTACGGTCATGATCTGCACTTTTTACGCCTGGGAAGGGAATATGAGCTGACCGGGGACATTAAAATTAAAAAAGAAGCGGACTATTGGCGGACCGTTGAGCTTTCCATGATGGAAAAAGCGGCAGTATCCTACTATCCTTCCTGTGTGGAGGAAGAAGCGATTCACCAAATTAATCCATCCATAAACGTAAAAGCGATTACGGCATATGTTTATGACAAATTCCTGGACAGGATTGAAAAGGACTTTGAAAAAAGAGAAGGCCTGGTATTTGTAGGAGGTTTTGCCCATCCGCCTAACGCAGACGCGGTTCTGTGGTTTGCAGAGGAAATTTTCCCGCTTATCCGCAGACGGATTCCCTATATGAAATTCTATGTAGTGGGCTCTAAGGTTACAGAAGAAATCAAAGCATTAGAACAGCCTGGGAACGGAATTGTGGTTAAGGGGTTTGTAAGCGATGAAGAGCTGGAAGCAATTTATCAGCAGTGCAGGATTGTTGTAGTTCCCCTGCGCTACGGTGCCGGAGTCAAGGGCAAGGTGGTAGAGGCCATCTATAACGGAGCACCGATTGTCACCACGTCAGTAGGTGCGGAAGGTATACCGGATGTAGAGAAGACGCTGGAGGTGGCGGACGGCGCAGAAGAATTTGCTCAAAAGACGGTGGAGCTTTATCAGAATCCGGATCGGTTAAAAGAATTATCAGACAGAACTCAGGAATACATCCGGGCTAATTTCAGCGTAGACGGGGCCTGGGATGTAGTGAAGGAGGATTTTACCAGATGAGCAGACAGAGTTTGACTCCTGAAATGGAATATATGATAGAAATTTTAGAAAAGCTTGTAAACATTCCCAGTCCCAGCGGCTATACGAAAGAGATTATGGGAGCTATTAAAGAAGAAGCGGCCCGATGGGGATTTCACTCTTTCTACAGCCGCAAGGGGAGCCTTATTGTAGAAGTGCCGGGATCGGCAGAGCAAAGAC
This sequence comes from Enterocloster bolteae, assembly GCA_021772025.1. Lineage (GTDB taxonomy): Bacteria > Bacillota > Clostridia > Lachnospirales > Lachnospiraceae > UMGS1370. Next base: position 146,391 of record JAETNT010000001.1, read on the forward strand.
CGGATCCGGACAAGCCGCAGGAGGAGAAGACCGGATCCCGGCAGGAATCAGGAACTTTGGGATTAACCGCGCACGCGGACACTCTGGGGGCTATGGTACGCTCCGTAAGCCCTGACGGGATGCTTAAGTTTGCCAGTGTAGGGGGATATATGATGGAGTCTGTAGAAGGCACCTACTGCAAGATCCATACCAGAACCGGAAAAACCTATACCGGAACGATTCTGACCAAGGAACCTTCCGTACACACCTATGACGATGCCAGAACCTTGGAACGCAAAGTGAAAAACATGGAGATCCGTCTGGACGAACCGGTAAAAAATGCCGGGGATGTGGCGGACTTAGAGATCTGTCCCGGCGATTACATCAGCTTTGACGCCATGTTCCGGTATACAGAAAGCGGATTTATCAATTCCCGCCATTTAGATGACAAAGCATCCATAGCAGTGCTGTTAACAGTTTTAAGATATCTGTCTGAGACGGGAAAACGCCCCTGCCGCCCTGTGAAGATATTGATCAGCAATTTTGAGGAAGTAGGCCACGGCGGCTCTTGGGTTCCTCAGGATATAACAGAATTTCTGGCTGTAGATATGGGAGCTGTGGGGGATGATCTAACGGGAGACGAATACAAGGTGTCTATCTGCGCTATGGATTCCTCCGGTCCTTACCACTATGACATGACGAACCGGCTTATTGAGATTGCAAAAGAAAAGAACCTGGATTATGCGGTGGACATTTTTCCGCACTATGGCTCTGATGTCTCGGCGGCCTTGCGGGGCGGCCACGATCTCCAAGGAGCTCTTATCGGCCAGGGGGTTCATGCTTCCCACGGTACAGAGCGGACCCATATCAAGGGCTTAATGCAGACCTGCCAGTTAATAAAGGGATATTTGGGAGTGTAAAAACCGGGCTGGCAGACCAATACAGGAGGAAGGATATGCAGGCAGTATTATTGGCAGGGGGACTGGGAACCCGGCTTCGCAGCGTAGTAAGCGACAGGCCAAAGCCTATGGCTCTTATTGAAGGGCACCCTTTTATGGAATATGTAGTCCGTCAATTGCGCCGCCACGGAGTGGATCATATTATTTTCGCTCTGGGTTATAAAGGCTCTATGGTGGAGGAATATTTCGGGGACGGCAGCGGCATTGGGATTAAGGTTTCCTACGCCTATGAGGAGACGCTTTTGGGAACGGCCGGGGCTATTAAAAACGCAGGACGTTTTGTAAAGGACGAATTTTTCTATATTCTGAATGCAGACACCTTTTACCAGATCGATTACGGCCGCTTAACCAGGCTTATGGAGGAAAGGGAGCTGGAGCTGGCTTTGGTTTTGCGGGAGGTTCCTGACGTATCCCGCTATGGAGAGGCTTCCCTGACTCACGGATTACTTACAGGTTTTAACGAGAAATCTTCTGATCCTCGTCCCGGAACTATCAACGGCGGCGTATATCTGATGAAAAAAGACCTTTTGGAGACAATCCCGGAAGGAAAGGTTTCCTTAGAAAATCAGATGATCCCGGAGTGGATGAAAGAAGGACGGCGGTTGGGCGGTCTGATCAATGACGGGTACTTTATTGACATCGGTGTCCCGGAGGCATATTTCCGGTTTCAGGAAGACGTGAGAAAAGGAGTGGTAGTATGGTAATTAGAGGAAGAGCGCCTCTTCGGGTAAGCTTTGGCGGCGGAGGAACGGATGTGGCCCCATTCTGCGTGGAACAGGGAGGAGCAATTATCGGCAGCACTATCAATAAATATGCCTACTGCTCCATTGTACCCAGGGAGGACGAACAGATTATTGCTCATTCTCTGGACTTTGATACTACAGTGAAATACAATGCCAAGGAAAACTACGTTTATGACGGAAAGCTTGATTTGGTAACAGCCGCGTTAAAATCCATGAATATCCGGAAAGGCTGTGAGGTTTATCTTCAGTGCGATGCCCCTCCGGGTTCCGGCCTTGGAACCTCTTCCACAGTAATGGTGGCTCTTTTGACTGCCATGGCCCGGTGGAAGGGGGTGGAGCTGGACAGTTACGCTTTGGCGGATTTGGCCTACCAGGTAGAGCGGGAAGACTTAAAGATTGACGGCGGCTATCAGGATCAATATGCCGCTGCTTTCGGAGGCTTTAACTTTATTGAATTTCACGGCCGAAACAACGTGGTGGTGAACCCGCTCCGGATAAAAAAAGATATTATCCATGAACTTCAGTATAATCTGCTTTTGTGCTATACCGGCAATATCCACGTATCCGCTAATATTATTAAAGATCAGGTAAAAAACTACGAGAAAAAGGATGCCTTTGACGCCATGTGTGAGGTAAAGGCCTTGGCTTATGCTATGAAAGATGAATTGCTGAAAGGAAATCTCTATAGTTTTGGAAAGCTTTTGGACTACGGCTGGGAGAGCAAAAAGCGGATGAGCAGCAAGATTACCAATCCGCAGATTGACGAGCTTTACGAGGAGGCCAAAAAGGCCGGGGCTCTGGGAGGAAAGCTTCTGGGAGCCGGCGGAGGAGGATTCCTTTTGATGTTCTGTCCCTACAACGTGCGCCATGTGGTAGCGGCCCGTATGGAGGCCGCCGGAGGACAGGTGGCGGACTGGAATTTTGAACTGAGAGGCGCTCAGAGCTGGGTTGCCAACGAAGAACGATGGAAGTATGATACGGTAAAGGTTCATATGGCAAATGGAAATTATGAATTTCACTTATAACCGCCCTTTGCGTCCGGTGATTTTTCTGGATAGGGACGGCACGATTAATGAAGAAGTGCACTATCTGCACCGCCCTGAGGATTTGAAGGTTCTTCCAGGTGTCCCTCAGGCTGTCAGGCGCTTTCATGAAGCAGGATATCTGGTGGTGGTGATTACGAATCAGGCCGGAATCGGAAGAGGCTATTACACAGAAAAAGACCTGGAAATTTTAAATGAGTATCTAAATCAGGTACTGGCAGAGGAACAGGCGCACATCGACGGTTTTTATTTCTGCCCGCATCATCCGGAGCATGGCATAGGGGAATATAAAAAGGCCTGCCGCTGCCGCAAGCCGGATATCGGTATGTTTGAGCAGGCCCAGAAGGACTTTCCGGTGGATAAAAGCCGATCCTATATGATAGGAGATAAGCTGATCGATACTCAGGCAGGCCACAATTTTGGCATCCGGTCAGTTTTGGTAGGCACCGGATACGGAGCAGAGATATTTAAAGATCAGTGTGAAAGCCGGCTGATGACAGAAGACTATGATTACTATGCCGAAAACCTGATGGCTGCCGCAGACTGGATTATCGGCAGGCAAACTTAAAGGAGGAGAATACATGGAACCAATAATACATTTGGATACGCTGTTAGAGCGGTATCCAATGTTAAAGCCCATAGAAGATCGGTTAAAGGCGGCTTATGAGGTGCTGCAAACCTGCTATGAAAACGGCGGCAAGCTTTTAATTGCCGGAAACGGCGGAAGCTGTGCGGATGCAGAGCATATTGTGGGAGAGCTGATGAAGGGATTTGTAAAGCGCCGGCCCGTATCGGAGGAGGAGAAAGAAGAACTTTTCTGTTGGGGCAGCCGGATTGAGAAAGAAACCGGCATAGAAAAGAATCCGGGAGAGGAGCTGGCCAGCTGCCTCCAGGGAGGCCTTCCGGCCATTGCTCTTACAGGCCACAGCGGCTTGTCCACAGCTTTTTTAAATGACGTAAACGGTGAAATGATTTATGCCCAGCAGCTTTGGGGCTATGCCAAACCAGGGGATGTGTTTTTAGGCATCTCTACCTCCGGAAACTCAAAAAACATTCTTTATGCTCTGACAGCGGCTAAGGCCAGAGGATTAAAAAGCATTATCCTTACAGGAGGAAACGGAGGCCGGCTGTCCAAAAGCGCTGATGTGTCCATTATCGTACCAGAACGGGAGACCTATAAGATCCAGGAGCTTCACCTTCCCATATATCATGCTCTCTGTCTGATGTTGGAGGAACGATTTTTTTAGGGAAAAGGAATTCAATTGATGAAAGAACACATATTTGCAATTTGTGCTTACGGGGATTCCCCTTATCTGAAAGCCTGTATCCGTTCATTAAAAATGCAGACCGTTCCGGCAGATATTATCATATGTACCTCCACTCCCAGCCCCTACATAGAAGGGCTGGCAAAAAGCACCGGGATCCCGCTGTTTGTCCGGGAGGGAGAGAGCAATATCCGGGATGACTGGGAGTTTGCCTGTAAAATGGCGGATGCCAGGTTGGTAACCATTGCCCATCAGGATGATATGTACCACAGAAAATATAAAGAAACCTTGCTGAAATATGCCCGCAGATATCCGGATATGACCATATTTACCACGGACTACGTTTTGGTGAAAGGCCATGAGCTGGAGAGGAAAGATAAAGTGCGTCTGGTGAAGAAGCTTCTTCGCCTCCCTCTCCGCTTTCCGTTTTTGAACCATTTCAGGCTGGTGAAAAAGGCGGCGTTGATGCTGGGAAACCCTATTTGCTGCCCTTCTTGTACCTATAATAAAGAGCTGACGGGAGAACCGCTGTTTGACTCCTGCTTTCAATATGCACTGGACTGGGATACCCTGACCCGACTGGCCGACCGGGACGGCCGGTTTATCTGTGAGGAATGGCCATTGATTTATTACCGGATCCATGAAGCCAATGCCACCAAAGCTTGTATGAAAGATGACAGGCGCAGCCGGGAAGAACTGGAGATGTTCTCCCGATTCTGGCCAAAACCGATGGCGAAGGGAATTATGTATTTTTACAGGAGGGCCTATAAGGCATATGAAGGATAGGACAAATCAGAAAATGCTGTTTTTGTGCCTGCTGACAGCAGCGGTTTTGGCAGTGGGATTGGATCGTCTATTTATCCGGGGCCAGTTAGGAGAGGTAATGCATGGAAATCATAATCCTAAGGCATTGGCTGAAATATTTCTGATATTTCTGTGGTTTTCCTTCTCCTTATGTATGGCAAAAAAGCCTGGGCTCAGGGTTTTTCTGACTCTCTTTGGAATTCTGGCGGTTACATGGTGCCACCAGACCCTGACGCCGCTTGTAGTTTCCGGAGGATACAGCTTGTTTCTGCTTATGCTGGGGAATATGGGGGCCAGCCTGGCCGGCGGGTGGAAAGGAAAAAAAGTTTCTTTTTTTGTTTCCGCCGTTATGGGAGCCGGGCTGTGGATGATTGTAGTCTGCTGCGTTTCGGCCTTTGGATTTGGCGGAACCAGGCTGTGGCAGGAAATTGCCCTGGTCCTGGCCGCCTTGGCGGGATTATGGAGCTTAAAAAAGGGTTCCTTCTCCTTTTATAAAAAAATAGGAGAATATAAATGGGAGAAAAGGGACGGCCTTTACCTGGCCCTGATTCTCACCGCCATTCTCCTCCAGACCGGGCGGCTGAATATTGCTTTAGATTATGATTCCCTCCATTACGGGCTGCGCTCCCCGTATATTTTGGACAACGGCAGAGGGATCTATGAGAATTTGGGAACTGTAAATGTAGTCTACACTTACGCAAAGGGTCTGGAGGTTTTAGCTCTTCCTCTTTCCGGACTTCCCGGATACGGCTTTGTTTTATCTTTTAACATTTGGCTGGCCGCAGGGGTTCTTTATATGGGATATCGTCTGGCGAAGCTTTATGGCGGGGCAAGGAGGGGGTTGTTTGCCGCGGTACTGATGGCTTTAACTCCCGGTATTTTAAATATGGCTATTACGGCAAAAAGCGATATTATTACCCTGCTTTTTCAATTGATATCCATAGAAGGACTGGCACGGATTGAAAAATCAAGGGACAGGGAAGAACAAGCCAGACTGATTTGTGGTGTTTTTGGGGCCTGTCTTATCAGTTATACTTTAAAACCTACCTCTTTGGTGTTTTCCACAGCCGTTGCAGGAGTGGGGCTTTTGCATTTGACTGCTACAGGAAAAAATATTTTTAAATGGCTTACAAAAGGAACAGGAGCTTATCGCCTTATTATCATACCGTCGATAGCTTTAGTCGGAATCTGGGCCAGAACTTACTTGCTGACCGGGATGCCTTCTACTTCGGTATTTACAAGCATCTGGGAACTTTTAGGATTTCGTGCCCGCTGGCCTTTTGCCTTCAGTCCCATTCCCAATGAGGGGATTACCATGGGATTTTTCGGGGGATTAAGGCATTTGGGAGATCGGCTTTTAAAAATGTTTTTCGCTCCCACAGGAGAAGATATGGCCCATGTTATCATTGCCTGGGGAACCGGCCTGCTGCTGATTTCTCTGATGGCTGCTGTCCTGTACCGAAAGCAGGCGAATACGCGGCTTTATCATCTGCTTCTTTTAATTATTACCGGACTCAGCGCAGTAAGCGTTTATCTTCTGTGGCAGGTGGACGGCAATTATTTTATGTTGTGGTACTCTATGGCCGCTGTTTGCGGGGCTATAACGGTCCCCCGGAGCAATATTATTTTCCTTAAGGTATGGTCTAAAGGATTGGCAGTCCTTGTTACGGTTTTTCAGCTTGGAGTAATGGCCCTTACGAGCTGGGCAGGAGGAGTTGGGTTTACGCCAATTTCATTTGTTCACAGAGGGTATTATGCTCACCAGGAAGAGAGTGTGCTAAAAGCTCGGGAGAAAGGGAGAGAGGAAATATGGAAACTCCTTTCCGCAGATCCGACAAATCGGGTGGTGGCTTTTGGAGAACATCCCGGGTGCCTGGATTTTGCCTGCAATGTCCAATCCTATTTTGACATTACCGGAAGCGGAGGAAACGTTGTTTTGGTAAAAACCTTGGAGAACTTTAAAAATTATTTGCGCTATGCCGGAACGGACTATATTTACGCGGAGGCGGGACACCTGGAGGAAGGAAGCAGGGAATGGGACGTTCTGCGCTATCTGGTGGAAGAAGGAAGTCTGACGGACATCCGTTACGAAAACGGAAATATGGCGGCCAAGGTCAGCTTAGACGGCACAGGCTACGACACCGAAGAAGCTGCCCGGGCCGCAGAAGAGTTTTACCGGATGATAATTCTTAAATAGGCCATTGTCCGGGCCGTTAAGAAAGGAATATATTATGGGTTTAAAGATGCCTCTGGAACAGAAAAATAAGTGGAAAAACGATGTGATTGCAGTTCTTCTTCTGGGGAGCTTTGCTTTTTTTATTAATCGGGGGATCGAGATAAAGGGCCTGTATATGGATGATTTGTACCTGTGGTCCTGCTATGGAGAGCAGTCCTTCCTGGAATTTAATTTTCCAATGGGAAGCACCCGTTTCCGGTTCCTTTATTACCTGATGGCTTGGCTGGAACTGGCTTTTGTGGGAAACCGCGTGGAGTGGTTCGTCCCTATTAATATCCTTTTCAATATTTTGGTGTCGGCACAAGTTTACTGGTTTGGCACAAAGCTTTCCGGCAGCAGAGGAAGCGGATTTATTGCAGGGATTTTGTATCTTCTGTCCAGGATGTCCTACTATCAGATTAGTCAGGTTTACGGCCTTATGGAAACTGCCGCTACGGCCATGGCCCTGGGCATTTTAATGCTGCTTTATTTCCAGATCAACGAAAAAAGAACGGATCGGGGATTTTACGGCGCATGTATTTTGTATTTTTCCGTTTGCTTTGTCCATGAAAGATATATGGCATTGCTTCCCTTGCTCTGGCTGGCGTTAGTTCTCTCCCTAAAAAAAGGACAAAAATTTAACTGGAAAAAATGGGCGGCCCCATTTGCTTCTTTTGGAGCGGTTATGGGAATCCGCTGGTTTACCATTGGTTCCGTCCTTCCGGCAGGAACCGGGGGGACTCAGGTGGCAGACACCTTTTCCATAAAGAAAGCGGTTTGGCATGCCCTATGCCAGGTAGGCTATGTATTTGGCTGCAATGCAGGGCCGGAGCATTTAAACGGTATGTCCTGGCAGGATTCCCCCAGATGGATTAAATTGTTTGTCATTTTATCCAATCTGGTGCTGCTGGCGCTGTTGGTGGCTTTTCTCGTTAAGATGATCCGTACCCGGAAGAAATTTCCGGTATATTTAAAGAACATCCTGCTGTTTCTGACTTTTATTGCGCTGTGCATTGGCGCATCCAGTGTTACGATCCGGATAGAGATGCGTTGGGTTTATGTATCCTACACGGCCGCTCTGCTGTTCCTTTGCTACATTCTGGGAGTTCTGCGGGAGCCGGGAGAATGCGGAGAAGAAAGAAGACACAACAGCCAGCGAATATTTAATACAACCGCCTGCACCGGAGTGCTTTTCCTGTATTTCCTGCTCACTCTGCCTGCAGAAACTTTTTACAGGGAGAAATACCCTAACCTCTATTTCTGGCCCAATCAGCTCCGCTATAATTCTCTGGCAGAGGAAACCTACGAAAGATACGGAGATGAGATTTTTGGGAAAACCATTTATATTATAGGAAATTCCTATGAAATGAGCGAGTTTACCGCAGATACTTTTTTTAAAGTTTTTGACAAGGAGAGGAAGGCGGAGGGAACTCGGATTGAGTTTATTGACAGTATCCTTCAGGTAGGACAGGTGAAAGAAAATATGCTGATTCTCCGGGAGGATCCAAAACATAATAGGTTCCAGGACATTACGGCAGTGGTTCAGAGCTTAAAATGTGAGATTATAAACGGCTATTATCGGGACGGATGGATGGATGAGCACGCCAAGATCCGAGTGATGGCCGGGGCTCAAGGGCTAATCCGCCTGAAATTTATGTTCCCCGGAATTTTAAACGGCGGAGAGACCACAACCATCTACGTAGACGGAAAGCTGGCGGCGGAAATTCCGGTGACAGAAAGCATCTATTACCAGGAGATTGAGGCGGAACCTTACCAGATCGTGGAGCTGAAATTTGAGCATAATTTTTATATGCAGAACGCCCAGGAAAAACGGGGAGAGGACAAGCTGGCAGTAATTGCGGAGATTGAGGCCGATTAAAAGAAAAAATTGCAACGGCTCATACAGGCAGGAGGAGTGGGATATAATGAAACGGTCTTACGGCAGCGTATTGTTCCCGGCAGCAGGGGTTTTGTTCTGTTTATGGTATGTCTGTTCCGCTACCAGCGATGTGGTGTATTCAGATTATATCCGGCTGATAAATTCCTATTTGCCGGACGTATGGAATCCTGAAAAATTTTTTGTTCCTGATATTTTTACCAGGATCCCGGTAAACTTTTTAGGACGGGGCATTAATGTGGAATGCTTTCATTTCAGCGTCCGGTTTGACCAAATCCTGGGAATTTTGGGATTGGGGCTGGCGGCTTGGGTAACCGGGATATATATAATAAAAGAGAGGCTGGGATTTGCCTTCCTGTTAGCGGTAATGGTTCTGATGTTCAGCCTGAATAAATGGGAAATGCTGACTAACGGAAGCGGCTGGGCGCATTTTCTGGCATTTGCCTGCTTTTATTACTACTATTTGGCACTGGATCGGGTATGGCAAAGTGGAAAAAAGGGTATCCGTCCCGGCAATATGACAGAAAAGCCATGGGACAGGCCGGTGCTGCTCCTGCTTCCCTTTGTTACTACTCTGGGAATTGCAGGGCAGTATTGCGCCATTTATTCCGGCGTAATGATAGTGGTCTATGGATTTTTAGGGTTCTGGAATACTTTTATCGAAGCGGACGGCAGATTTTTGGCAGGCCGAGGGAAGGACAAAGGCCTGCATTACTGGCTCTGGCTCTTGTGCATTCTGATTCCTTTGGCCCTTTATATTGTCAGCAATACCTTTGCGGTAGAGGAGCATGCAGGGGCTACAGATTTGAGCTTTACAGAAGCTTTGAGGCAGAATCCCGGTTTTTTTCCGGCATTTTTTATTAAATCCTTTGCAGGTATGCTTTTGGGCGGGGAAACTATAGAGAGCCGTCTTCAACTTCCCAACCGGATTATAATTCTTATGGGAGTTCTGGTTATGGGCGGATATCTTTTAGGATTATGGCTTAACATAAAATATCAGATTTATGAAAGGACGTTGTTCCCTCTTCTTTTAATTTTATCCGGAGGATGCAGCCATGTATTGATTTTGATTTCCCGGTGGATTTTCTTAAATCAGGAAAATTACGGTATGAGTTCCCGGTATGCAGTTCAATTCCAGATGGGGATCATAGGCATTGTGCTGACAGTGGCCAGTGCCTGGAAGATGGAAGGCAGCAGGCGATCACGGCCTGGGGACACAGGGCGGGCTTTGGGCAGAAAAGCAGAAAAACGCTTAAAAAAACATTCTATGGCGGCTGTATTGGGTGTGGTTTTTATCGGAATTATTTTATGCGGCAATATGGCTACCACTGTTGACGAGCTTGTAAAAGCTCCTTACCGTAAAGAACGGTATGAGGAAAAGATACAGGCCGCTTTGAATTACAGAAATTACAGCGACGAAGAATTGGAAAATATTTTCGAATACCGCAAAGGACCTGAGAAAATCCGTCGGGCATTAGAAATTTTAGAAGTGAACCATTGGAATGTATACGGGCATTTGGACATCGATGGGCAAGAAGGAGGAAGCGCATGAAAGTTGTATTATTAGCCGGAGGATTCGGTACCAGAATCAGTGAGGAAAGTCATTTAAAACCGAAGCCCATGATTGAAATCGGGGAAAAACCGATTTTGTGGCATATTATGAAATACTATTCTCAGTTCGGTTTTCACGAGTTTGTGATCTGTCTGGGCTACAAGCAGTATGTGGTAAAGGAGTTTTTTGCAGACTATTTCCTTCACACCTCGGATGTAACCTTTGATCTGACAAATAACCGGATGGAGGTGCACAACAACTATTCGGAACCATGGAAGGTGACCTTGGTGGATACGGGCCTTAATACCATGACGGGAGGACGGGTAAGGCGTATCCGCCCCTATGTGGAAGATGAGCCTTTCATGCTGACCTACGGCGACGGCGTTGCGGACGTAGATCTGAATGCCCTGATGAAGTTTCACAAAAATCACGGGAAGATTGCCACACTTACTACAGTAAATGTGGGGCAGAAATTCGGAGTGCTGGATTTGAACAGCTCCGGACAGGTTAAGGCTTTTCGGGAAAAAAATGATAATGACGGAGCCTTGATCAACGGCGGTTTTATGGTATTTAACCCGGGCATTTTTGATTATCTGGAGAATGATGGGACAGTTCTGGAAAAGGGGCCCTTGGAAAATTTGGCAAAGGACGGACAGCTGATGGCTTACTGTCATGAAGGCTTTTGGAAATGCATGGATACGCAGAGAGATAAAAATCAATTGGAGGCCATGTGGCAATCCGGGAAAGCCCCATGGAAAATTTGGTAGGAGATAGGAGACGGGATTATGACATTACAGGAATTAACGGACTTTTATAAGGATAAACGGGTTCTGGTAACCGGACATACGGGGTTTAAAGGGACCTGGCTGTGCAGAATTTTAAGCCTTTGCGGGGCAAAGGTGACTGGCTATGCTCTGAATCCCCCTACAGACCCTTCCATTTACCAGGTTATTGGCCTTGAGGATACTATGGATTCCCGAATCGGCGATATCCGGGATCTGGACAGCCTGAAAAAGGTGTTTGATGAAACTCGGCCGGAGGTGGTATTCCACCTGGCTGCCCAGCCGATTGTAAGGGATTCCTATAAGGATCCGGTTTATACCTATGAGACGAATGTAATGGGGACGGTTAATGTGTTGGAGTGTATCCGCGCTACCGGGCCGGTAAAGTCTTTCTTAAATATTACCACGGATAAGGTATACGAGAACCGGGAGTGGGAATACGGTTACCGGGAGTGCGATCCCTTAGACGGCTACGATCCTTATTCCAACAGCAAGTCCTGTTCTGAACTGGTGACTCACAGCTATGAAAGGTCCTTCTTCGGAGATGGGAGATGTGCCATTTCCACTTCCAGAGCAGGCAACGTAATTGGCGGCGGCGATTTTGCAAATGACCGGATTATTCCGGACTGTATCCGGGCAGCGGCGGCGGGAAGAGAGATTATCGTCAGGAATCCTCATTCTACAAGACCCTACCAGCATGTGCTGGAGCCGTTGGCAGTATACCTAACCATTGCCATGATGCAGTATTCGGATAGAAAAATGGCAGGATACTATAATGTGGGACCGGATGATGCAGACTGTGTTACCACCGGCCAGCTGGCAGACTTGTTCTGCAAGGCCTGGGGCCATGGGCAGACTTGGATAAACCGCTGTGACGGCGGCCCTCATGAGGCAGGCTTTTTAAAGCTGGACTGCTCCAGAATTAAACGGGTTTTTGGGTGGACGCCGCGCTATCACGTGAAGGAGGCGGTAGAAAAAACAGTGGAGTGGTCCAAACAGTATCTGGAGGGACAGGATATGCTGGAAGCAACGGACAGGCAGATAAAGGAGTTTTTCAGCTGATTTCTGCATGATCAAGAAAAAGGAGATAAAAAAGATATGTTTGAGACAATGAGCGAACAAGAGGCCAGAAAGGCTATTTTGGATTTGACTGCAGAATATTGTACAACTTTTCATAATAAGAAAAAGCCGTTTCAGGAGGGAGACAGAATTCCTTACGCATCCAGAGTCTATGACCAAAATGAGATGGTAAACCTGGTAGATTCCGCCCTGGAGTTCTGGCTTACCTCCGGGCGTTATACAGATAAATTTGAGGAAAAACTGGCAGAATACCTGAAGGTGAGCTTCTGCTCTCTGGTGAATTCCGGCTCCTCCGCAAACCTGATTGCTTTTATGACTCTTACATCTCCGCTTTTGGGGGAGCGGCAGGTAAAAAGAGGAGATGAGATTATAACCGTGGCGGCAGGATTTCCCACTACGGTCACCCCGGCTATTCAGTACGGTGCGGTTCCGGTTTTTGTAGATGTGACCATCCCTCAATATAATATAGATGTAACCATGCTGGAGTCAGCCCTGTCCGAAAAAACCAAGGCAGTGATGATTGCCCACACCTTGGGAAATCCCTTCGATCTTAAGACGGTAAAGGAATTCTGTGAGAAACATCATCTGTGGCTGGTGGAGGACAATTGCGATGCCCTGGGAAGCAGCTATGAAATAGACGGTATCAAGAAGCTTACAGGAACCATCGGAGATATCGGCACCTCCAGTTTCTATCCGCCTCATCATATGACCATGGGCGAAGGAGGGGCTGTGTATACCAACAACCCCCTGCTAAATAGGATTATCCGATCCTTCCGGGACTGGGGCCGGGACTGCGTCTGCCCGTCCGGCCGGGATAACCTGTGCGGCCACCGTTTTGACAGGCAATATGGAGAGCTGCCTTTGGGCTATGATCACAAATACGTATATTCTCACTTTGGATATAATTTAAAGGCTACAGATCTGCAGGCATCTATCGGGTGCGCCCAATTGGAGAAATTTCCCTCCTTTGTGGAAAGAAGAAAAGAAAATTTTGCCCGTTTAAAAGCCGGCCTTTTAGAATGCCAGGACAAACTGATTCTGCCGGAAGCCTGCCCTGGATCCGATCCCAGCTGGTTCGGCTTTCTGATTACCTGTAAAGAAGGAACAGACAGAAACCAGGTGGTTCAATATGCAGAGAGCAAAGGCATCCAGACCCGGATGCTGTTCGCCGGAAATTTGACTAAGCATCCCTGCTTTGACCAGATGAGAGCGTCAGGAGAAGGATATCGGGTAGTGGGAGACCTGGCGGTTACTGACCGGATTATGAAAGATACTTTCTGGGTGGGGGTCTATCCGGGAATGACGGATCAGATGATTAACTATATGGCGGAGACAATTAAAGAAGCAGTAAGGCCATAAGGCCCAGGAGGCAATAGTTCATGGATTTAACGAAAGTACACCAGGCTAATCTGGCAATATTAAAGGCGATTGATTCTATCTGCCGGGAAGAGAACATCCAGTATATGCTGGACGCGGGAACTCTTTTGGGGGCTGTCCGCCACAAGGGGTTTATCCCCTGGGATGATGACGCGGACGTGGCCTTTACCAGGGACAACTATACCCGGTTTATACGGGCGGCCAGGAAGAAGCTGCCTGCCGGAATGACCTTGCTGGAACCAAAAGATTTAAGAGGAGGGAAAGCGTTTTATGATTTTACCGCCCGAATCTGTTATGAGAAAAGCAGCACTCACCAGGACAGCAAGGAGATGCAGTTTTACGAGGGAAAGCTGAATCATCTGTGGGTAGATTTATTTACCATTGACGAGCTTCCGGAGAATCCTTTATCCGGCGCTTTTACCAAGTTTCTTCACAAGGCCATTTACGGCTTGGCCATGGGGCACCGCTATAAACTAGACTTTGCCAAATACAGCCTTGCCAATAAAATTATGGCAGGGGGACTGTCGGCAGCAGGAAAACTCATCCCCATGAAGTGGATCCGCCGGATGCAGTTTTGCGCGGCAGTTAAGGATAAAAAAGGGACCAGCAGCCTGTATTACTACAGCAACTATCAGCCGGATTATTTATATGTAACCCTTAGGAAGGAATGGTGTTGTGAGACTGTGGATATGGAATTTGAGGGAGAAATGTTTATGGCTCCGGCCGGATGGCATCAGGTGCTGACCTGTATTTACGGCGACTATATGACGCCGCCGCCGCCGGATAAACAGATACCGGCTCATTCTGACATGGAGATAGAGGTCTTTGAGTAAGCAGACCTGTTTGGAGGATTTTATCATGGAAAGAGAGAAGGGCACAAAGCGCCTTTCCGTAGTCGTTTCCGTGTATAACGAGGAAACGGCTCTTGACCAATTTTACCAAGAGACGCGGAAAGTCTTGGACAAGCTGCCCTGGGATTGGGAGCTTTTATTTGTTAATGACGGGAGTACGGATAACAGCCAGGGGATTCTGGATAGTCTGGCAGGCATGGACAGCCGGATCAAAGTGATTTCCTTTTCCAGAAATTTCGGCCATGAATCGGCTATGATTGCCGGCCTGGATTACAGCACCGGAGACGGCGTGGTATGCATGGATGCGGATCTTCAACATCCTCCGGAGTGTCTGCCGGAAATTGTGGCCAGGATGGAAGAGGGATATCAAGTGATCACGATGATCCGAACCAGCAATACCAGCGCAGGTTTTCTCAAAAACCTGACCTCCGGAGGATTTTATGCTTTGATTAACTGGATTTCCGACGTTTATTTTGAGCCAAATGCATCGGATTTTTTTGGCATCAGCCGTCAGGTAGCAGAGGTATTAAAGAAAAACTACAGAGAGCGGGTTCGGTTTCTTCGCGGGTATGTTCAGAATGTAGGCTTCCGTAAGACCTCTATTTCCTACGAGGCCCGCCCGAGAGTGGCAGGAGAGAGCAAATATAATATCAGGAAACTTCTGCGCTTTGCCGTCAATACCATTATGTGCTTTTCCAATATGCCTTTAAAACTGGGGATTTTTGCGGGAATTTTTTCCGCGCTTATCGGAATCGGCGTGTTGGTTTATACATTGATTACCAGACAGGGGGCGCCCAGCGGCTACGCTACTATTGTAGTTCTTATTTGTTTCATGTTTGCCATGATGTTTGTTATAATTGGAATAATCGGAGAATATATAGCAGTATTATTTAATGAATTAAAGGATCGGCCGATTTACATTGTAGAAAAAGTTAGAAATGTGTAACATAAGTGGCTGTTCAGGCGGTTACGAACATAATTTTTTCACGTAATTTATTAAAATACCCTATTGTATAATGGATAAAACTATAGTACAATAATTGTATGAAAATGTTGAAGCCTCTAAGAAACTGATTGACAATCGCTTTATGCATTTAATGGGGTGAGGTGTATGCAGGGGAAACAGATTGACATTCTTGCACCGTATCGGACATTGCCGATTTCCTATCTTGTCAGAACCGCGAATCAATTTACCTGTGATATTTATATACAGGGGGATGCTGCGAAGATTAATGTAAAGGACTATGAGGCGATGCAGACAGGGTTACAGCCACGGGGAGATAGTTTAATATTTTATCTGGAAGGGAGTGACAAAGGAGAGGCGGAGTTAAGGCTTCGGCGCCTGTTCAGAGTGTAGCGATGACGGATTATAAGGGAGAGACCGACGGACATTTGACCGGATTAGGGTTAAATGTCCGTCAGCTTTATGAAAAAGAGGCCCCCTGTCCGGCAGAGCACAGGAAACAAAAAGGATTTTCCGGGAAAAGGGATTGGTTATGGGAAATAAACTGGATTTGGTCATTAACGAGAATTACTCTAAACTAAACAGTATTGATCTGCATATATTAAGCTTTATCCAGAATAACCTGCAGCTTAGCATCACCCTAAGCATTGCTAAATTGGCGGAAAGCTGCAACGTTTCTACTGCCACGGTTCTGCGTATGGCTCAGAAGCTTAATTTCAGCGGCTACAGTGAATTTAAGTATTTTCTGAAAAACGATGCCCTTAAGAAAGATGAAGAAAGCGTAAGTTTGATTGAGGTGCTGAATCAGGATATTTCTCAGACGATTAAAGTATTTAAGCAGAACAGACAGATTGAAGAGATTTATCGGATGATTGATGAAGCGGAAAACATTTACGCTTATGGGACCGGCCAGGGACAACGGCTAATGCTTCAGGAGCTGGCCCGCTGTTTTCTTAATGTAAATAAAAAGATTATTATGATTCCCACGTCTACGGAACTAAAAATTATAAAACAGTATATGAGCAAAAAAGATCTGCTCTTTATTGCATCCTGGTCAGGAAGGATCGAAAAGTATAAAGAAACTTTGTTGAATCTGGAAGTTTTGGGGATTCCTCTGGTGTCTATTACCAACTTAAATAATAATGAACTTTCCAGTATTTCCAAGTACAATTTGTACTTCCAGAGCACCAGTGTTGATAAGGTGATGAATATTAACCGTTCCAGCTATCTGACCTTGCATTTGGTGCTTCATCTTCTGTATGACGGGTACATTAACTATTTGAATTCTATATAAATATGTAAAAGAGGCTGAATCGGAGGTGATCCTTTGCAGCCTCTTTTTTATATCCGAAATTTAGGACGGTTTTACCGCCATGGCCATTTCCTTAGCCAGCATCAGCGGCCTGAGATAAGCTACGCTAGAAGCCATAGGAAGCACATGGGGACTTAACCGGATGCCCAGTTCCTTTTGAATATATTCCCGTCTGGTTTCTATACGTTTCCAAAGGGACGGGGACTGCCGGCGTATCTGCTGCTGCAGTTCCTGATCGGCCAGTGCGACGGTACTTTCTGCACTGGTTCCGCCGTAACCGGGCAAAGAAGGAATGATATCAATCTGAAACAGCATTCCGCTTACCAATTCTTCTTTGCTTCCCGGATAAACAGGGGAGGACATCCACTCCTCGTCAGCGGTAAGATGACCGGGGCACAGACTCCAATGATATTCCGATTTGGGAAGAGCTGTTTCTATGGCATCGTAAAGTTCCCCTCCCTTCATGCCGCAGCGAATGGTCTCCAGCCAGGTTACGTAAGCATTAAAATAAGGCTTTACCACAGCATCCACATAATCCTGGGCTCCGCCTGGAAGCTGAGATGCGTATTCAACTGCGTAGCCGGCCCGGGAGGAAAGGCCGCCTTTATATCCTACGGTAAGGCTGATGGTGTCTCCGGCCTTTACTGTATTTTCAGTGGGATAGAGATTCGCTTTTATAAAGCGTTTTCCGGCGGCGGCAATGGTCACTACGCTGTTTTTTTGGCCCAGGGCATTTAGGGCATCGCCCAGTTCGGTCTCCTTTACTCCTATATCAATAATGTCCATGGCGGCCAGCATACAATCGCTGGCAAGGGAAGCGCCGAACTCATAATGCTCGATCTCGTTTACATTATTGATACAGCGGGCGCCGTTCTCCCCAATAAAGAGGGCGGTAGCATTGGAGACGCTTCCGTCAGGGCCTGCCAGATCCCGGATAGCTTCTACCAGATAATAAGGCGCGTCAAAGAGCTGCTTATTGTCTTCGAAGCGGCTGGTGAAATTCTTCCAACCGGCTATTCCGATATGTTTTCCGGGAAGGAGTTCTGCTTTGGTGAGAATGGCCTTTATATCATCCGGACAGTCCATAGGCTGATTGGGAAGGGAAAAATAAGGGGCATGGATGGCGGTTGCCGGAATTCTCGCAGAAGGAACCTTATTTAAATTTTCATTGCCCATAATCATATAATGGCCGCCATTTTGGTTTAACACCAGCAGAGCTTCCTCAAAACGGGGAAGAAAGCCGGTGAGAT
This sequence comes from Enterocloster bolteae, assembly GCA_021772025.1. Classification (GTDB taxonomy): domain Bacteria; phylum Bacillota; class Clostridia; order Lachnospirales; family Lachnospiraceae; genus UMGS1370. The sequence goes on from JAETNT010000001.1 coordinate 164,464, forward strand.
ATTCAAAATTATTTCCGTGTTCTAAGTCTGCGTATACTACCAGGGTATCCAATCCTTCTTTTTTCATCCGGTTCATAACCTTGTCATACCGTTCTTTCATAGTGTCGTCTGTTAAAGGGACGGGAACTCCGGTACAGTCAGGAGCCGGACGTTTTACGATTCTATAGTCAATTCTATCAAATTTATTCATAATTCCTCCAGAGGTTCATTTGGCAGAAAGGTTCTTAATCAGGTGCAGAAGCACATCCGCGCCCTTTTTAATATCCGCATATTCGCTCCATTCCTCCGGGCAGTGGGATACACCGCCGTTGCGGCTGGGAACGTAAATCATGTTAGTATCACAGAAATCGGTCATAATCATAGAATCATGGCCGGTGCCATTGTTGATAACCAGATAGCTGTAGCCTAAATCGTCGCAGATAGCTTTCATTTTCTCAACATTTTCCGGATTCATAACACTGGGACCGGTAGGGTTAGGATAATTGATCCGGCGGATTTCTTCCAGCTGGCAGCGAATGCCATATTCTGCAGCAACCCGATCTAAAATTTCCTGGATCAGCTTGTTAAAATCTGTGGTTTGGATAATTTCTTTTTTAAAGGTGCGGATTTCTACTTTGCCTTCCACGTATTCCGGGACAAACTGATTGGAATTGGGGATGATATCCAGCTTTCCGACCATTCCGGTAACGTGATTTCCCAGGGCCTTGATACGGGCATCAAATTCCTGAATAAAGCTGGCAGCTGCTACCAGAGCATCCTTTCGGGTGTCCATAGGGGCTGTAGAATCTGCGGTTTTGCCGTAGAAGCGTAGGGTATAGCGGCCAATACCGGCCAGATATTCAATCAGACCGATGTCAACGCCTTCCCGATCCAAAACCGGTCCCTGCTCTACGTGCATTTCTACGAAGTTTTTGATAGATCCTGGGCGGCGGATACAAGATTCCAGATCCGGCTTCAGACCGTATTCTGTCATAGCTTCTAATTTGGTTTGACCGAACCGGTTTTTTACGGTCTTTAATTCATCCATGGTCAGAGTCCCTACCATGGCTCTGGAGTTGGTAACGCCGGTACTGGGGCCGAAGGTAGCGCCCTCTTCGGCGTTCATAACAATCAACTCTAAGGGGTAATCATTTACAAAACCTTCTTCTGTAAGAACCCGCATAACCTCAAGGGCAGCCACGGTCCCGGCGGCTCCGTCGAAAGCGCCCCCGTTGACAACGGAATCGTAATGGGATCCGAACATTACAACAGGAGCATTTTCTAAAGTTCCTTCTTTTCGTCCGAAAATGGTGCCTACTCCGTCTTCATAAATTTGAAGATCCAGCTTCTTCATCTCATTTAAAAGATACTCTTTTGCCATGGTATCCTCTTTTGAGTAAGATGAGCGGGTAACGCCTTTTCCGGGGGTGGAAGTAAAAGCAGCCAGAGTTTCCAGATCCTTTTGGATCCGTTCAGTTTTCGTCATCATGGTATTTCTTTTCCTCCTTTAATTGCAAAGTATCCGGCAGAACGCGTCGTTGACGCGTTTTGTCGGATTTTGTGGCAGATGTGAATTTATTTTGCCAGTTAATTTGCCTTTACTGCACGCTTTAATTCCGCAGTCGCTTTCTCAACCTTTGCACCATACACAACCTGACAGGCAGTATCATTAATGCGGATTAAACCTAAAGAACCGGTTCTCTTTAGTGCATTTTCGTCAACAATGGCAGTATCCTTTAATACCAGACGCAGACGGGAAATACAGTTGTCAATTTCCACAATGTTATCCTTGCCGCCGATTGCCTCCATAATAGCAGTGCCTAATTCCGTTACCTCTTGATCAAAGCTGATCTCATCAGACTCGTCCTCACGGCCGGGAGTCTTAATATTAAACTTCAGGATAGCCCATTTAAATACAAGGAAGTAGATTACTGCGTAAATCAGGCCGATAGCTACATTGATGAACCATTTCGTTTCCGGACCCCGCAGAACGCCGAACAACATTAAATCCACCAGGCCGCCGCCTGCGTTGCCGATACATACGCCTAAGAAGGTGTTGATTAGGAAAGACATACCGGCCATAAATGCGTGGAACAGCCATAACAACGGGGAAATAAAGAAGAAGGAGAACTCAATGGGCTCGGTAATACCGGTGAAAAAGCTGGTTAAACCGGCAGCTAAAAGCATACCTTTTACCTTCTCTTTGTTCTGAGGCAAAGCAGTTTTGTACATAGCAAAACATGCAGCCGGAAGGCCGAATACCATGAAGGGATGAGTACCCTGGGTCAGGAAACGGGTGGCCTGGCGCATCATATCCATATCCGGGTTGCTGGACATTAACAACTGGTTAAAGATATTCAATGCACCGGAGACCTGCTCTCCATCAATCATAGCAGTACCGCCAATAGGAGTAAAGCGGATTAACTGGTTTAAAATGTGATGCAGGCCGGTGGGGATTAACAGACGCTCTAAGAAACCATAAATAAAGGTTCCGAAAGCGCCTGCGGCAGCCAACAGGTTGCCGAATCCATTGATAATCATGTTGAATACAGGCCATACAAAGTACATTACAATAGCTAAGAAGGGGATGGTGACAACGATCATAATGGGGACAAAACGCTTGCCGCTGAAAAAGCTGAAAGCAGTGGGAAGCTGGGTTTCGTGAAAACGGTTATGAATCATAGCGGACCATAATCCTACAATAATACCGCCGAAGATGCTCATACGGTAGGTGAAGATTCCCATTACCGTATCATAAGCGGCATTTTTCTGAGTGGCCTCCAAAAGGCTCATGCCCTGGCCGGTTAAGTAATCAATGCTGGTGGTCTCAGCAGTTATGCCGCTTTTCTGCAAGAAGAAGCGGATAGTGGTATGAAACAGCACAAAACCGATAACAGAAGCAAATGTCGCAACTTCTCTGTCTTCTCTGGACATGCCCTGGGCTACGGACATGCAGAACAGAATAGGCAGTAAGCCAAACAGTCCTCCGGCCAAGGAATTGATTAAGCTGACAAAATCATTGACAAATCCTACATTGGCCAATGCGTTCCCAAATACATTGGGATTCTGCAAAGTGGAAGCTAAACCTAACAGTAAACCTGCGGCAACAATAATGGATAAGGGACCCATCAGGGACTTGCCGAGCTTTTGTATAAATACTCTCATACTTTCCTCCTATTTAATTTCTTATTAGTAATTTTCCACGCGCGCTGTGGGGAAATAACTATATAAATTATAATATTTGCTCATTTATAAGTAAATATTCAAGAGGATTTTAGGGAATTTGTTGGTTGAAAGAAAATTGTGACATTTTCTGAAACTTATTACATAATTTTTGAAATCAAAAAGAGGATGGAAAAGCCGGTTGCCTCCTAGAATTAGGAGAGAACCGGCCGAAAAGGGAAAACAAAATGTCAGGAATCCAGATACTCCTTGGCATCCTTGAAAAAGCTGATAATCATCATGATAATGATAATTCCTACGGGAAAAGCCGCAATAATGGAAACTGTCTGCAGGTTGGCCATGGAATTGTCGGAAAATACTAAGGCAATGGGAAAAAGAATCAGCAGTACAGCCCAGAACAGTTTTACCGGTTTTGATGGCTCTTCATTCTCTCCAAGCTCCTTATAAGAATAGGAAGCGGCAACCAGAGCCAGAGCGTCATAGGAGGTAGAGTAAAAGGTAATCATGGTAACGGCGAGAAGAGTTAGTCCGATAACCGGAAGAGGCAGGGTATCCATAATAGCCAAGATAGCATGATTTAAGCTGCCGGTTTCACTGTAGGAAGCCAGAATATTAAGCTGTCCGTACATTTCCAGCCCCAATCCGTAATTCCCCAGGATGATAAAGGAGACAAACGTTCCGGCCAGCCCGAAAAAATACCCTCCCAGCACAGTCTGGCGGATAGTCCGGCCTTTGCTGATGCTTCCGATAAAAAAAGGAGCGGCCACACACCATACCATCCAGTAGGCCCAATAAAAAATAGTAAAATTTTGAGGAAAGGAAGTAGCTCTTAAAGCATCTGTCCATGTGGACATGGCAATAAAGTTCTGAGCCATATTGCCAAGAGAGGTAATGCCGGTTTCCAGAATATACCGGGCTTTGCCGCCGCCTATAAATACATAGAGCAGCAGGGCAAAGAAAAAATATACACATCCGGCAGCCAGCCGTGCAATGCCTTTCATACCAAAATAAACCGTAACAATATAAATGGCGCCTACGATTATCAGGATAGCAATGGTCAGCATGCGGGACTCTCCGATGCCGAAAAAGCGGCTGAAGATCATGGACAGCAGGGGGGAAGAAACGGAGAAGGTGGTAGCGGTTCCTGCTAAAAGGGCAAATACCGCCACCAGATCAATAATCTTTCCGGCCAGCCTGTCGGTCTTTTTGCCCAAAAGGGGGCGGCAAGCCTCAGAATATTTCTGCTTGGTGCGTTTGCGGACATGAAGCATAAAGCCAAAAGCCACGGCCAAAACCAGATAGAAGGCCCATGGGATAGGCCCCCAGTGAAAAAGCGGATAGGTAGAGGCCCAGTCCTGAATAGTTCCCATATGGGAGGTATGAGGGTTAACTGCATACAGAATCCATTCGCAGAGGGAATAAAACAGAATGTCTGCCGCCAAGCCGGAAGTAAACATCATAGATCCCCACTGAAAATTAGTATAGGCCGGCTTGGCGGTATCTCCCAGACGAATCCGGCCGTATCTGGAAAAGGCCAGATATAGGCTGAGAAAAAAAACACCCAGACCGATTAGCAGATAATAGCTGCCCAATTGATCTCCGAAAAAGAACCGGATAGACTCCAGGGCGGCAGAGGACTGCTCCGGCCAAGTCATAAATAAGAAACATAAAAAAATAATGGCGGCACAGGGAACAATGGTAGTGATCCAATCAATACGGGATTTCATAGGTCCTCCTTATTTGCGTTCAAAAAAAGTTAAAAAATAAATATATTGAACATAATAGCATTGGAAAGGGAAAAAGGCAAGTTAAAAAATAAAGATTTTATAACATTTTTAAAAAAGCTCTGTTAAAATCCGAAAAGATTCGCTATAATACAAGCTGCGTAAAAAGACAAAATATAGTAAGGAGGAAGTTCCAAATGAAAATGGTCAAAAAAATGCTGGCCGTGCTGGGCTGCACTACACTGCTTCTTAGCGGATGTACTCAGAGCAACATTGTAGCTCCCAGCGGAGAAGCCGCCGCACCGGATTTTACTATAAAAGAAGATGTAAAAATTGTCTGGGAGCAGGTTTATGAGGACTTAGGAGAGCTTTTTATGGAATCTGATGAGTATCCCGGCTTAGTGCAGATTGGCTTTAATGTTAATGACGAAGAGAAAATGGTAAACATTGAGCTCCTGGTATCAGAAGATACTGACAAGGAAGAAGCTGTAGAATATGCCACTGCCTTTGTAAAGGCTTTCAATGATCAGCTTCGCATTCAAAACTCTTATTATCAGGAGTCTACCGAGGAATCCTACGGAGGATTTTTTAAACAATATGGTTTTCATATGGTAGCGGCATCTGTTGCGGCCCCGGATGATGAGGCATCGTATCTGATTGATGATACCATAGCTGCCGGAGAAGATCGGGCTATCAAACCGGCGGAGTAATGACTTGACAAATAAGGGCTTTGTCTGAGAAAATCAGATAGAGCCTTTTTTGCGTGCCGGAATATGCAGGAAAGCTATTTCCGAACTTTTCTGTATATGGGGAAAGGGGAATAGAGTATGGGCATTTATCAATACAAAGCAAAAAGAATGGATGGAAAAACGGTTTTTGGAACAGAAGAAGCGGCAGATCTCCTCAGTATGCAGAGGAGGCTGCGAGGGGAGGGTCTGTACTGTTATGAGATAAAAGAAAAAGAACAAGAAGAAAGGGCGTTGACAGCAAGAAAAATGGGGCCGGAGACTGCTGCTTCTTTTTGCCGGAAGCTGGCTGTACTCCTCAGCTCCGGGATTCCCGTAGAAAGGGCTCTGGCTTTGTGCCGGGAATCGGAAAAGGATACATATCTGAAAGCCATACTTTTAAAGCTTACCGGGGAGCTGCAGAAAGGGCAGAGCCTTTCTCAGGCTATGAAGGAGACAAAAAGAACCTTTCCGGCTTTTATGATATCCATGGCAGAGGCTGGAGAGGCCAGCGGAGCTATGGACAAAATTTTTATAAAACTGGCAGCCCACTATGAAGAAGAGGCAGAAATCAGAGGTAAGGTACAGATGGTAATGATTTACCCCTGCATTTTGGCCGCAGTTTCCATAGCTGCGGCTGTATTTTTGCTGACTATAGTTTTGCCTGGCTTTGTAAGGATCTTCGGGGATATGGAGCTTCCGCTGATTACCAGATGTATTATTACTTTGGGAAGCATTTTAAAAGAAAGGGGACTTTTTATAGCGGGTTTTTTAGGGATTCTGGCGTTAATTTTCTATAAAGCAATGGAAAATGAAAAGATCCGCATCCGGGTACATGGGGCGGTGCTTTCAGTTCCCGTGTTTGGAGAATTCTTAAACCTGGTATATACGGCACGGTTTGCCTTAACCTTTAGCGCACTTTTGGAAAACGGCGTAGGGGTATTAAAAAGTCTGGACATTGCAGGCAAAGTTTTGGGAAATTCCTGCATACAGAAAAAACTTAAGGACTCCAGAGAAGCTGTGGGCAAAGGCCAGCAGCTCTCCAAGGCATTAAATGATGTTCACGTTTTCTCAGGCTCTTTTGTCTCCATAGTGGCAGTGGGAGAGGAGGCGGGCCGGCTGGAACAGATTTTGTCAGATACCGGGTGCTATTATGAAAAAGAGATTGCCCGCTTGGCAGGAAAAATTACAGCAATGCTGGAGCCGATAATGATATTGATGATGGGAGGAATGGTGGGAGTGATTGTACTATCCATCATGATTCCCATTTTTCGTATGTACAGTCAACTTCTGTAAGGAAAGGTCAAATCATGAAAAAGCATTATATTTTACTGGAGCCCGGCCGTATGACCTATGCTTTGGGTATAGAGGAAAAAGGAAAAACACGGGTAGAACGGACAGAGATTTTGCTGCTTCCGGGAAAAGCCAAAAAGGCCGCTGTCTGCCGCTTTGCCAAGGAAAATAATCTTTCCGGGCTTTCGGCAGATCTTATTATTGACGGTGGGATTGTCAGAGAATCTGTGGTGCCGAAGGCAGGACCAAGAATCTTAAAGAAAATGGCTCAAATGGAGCTATCTTCCCTGAGCCCATCCGGAAAAAGATGGATCATGGTGACAGAACCTTATAAAAGGACGCAGGGAAGAGGTATCCGTGTCACTGGGGCTATGTTGGAAGAAGACAAGCTAACCCGGATTTTATACTGTATGAAGGAAGCCGGAATACGGGTTAGGAGAGCATACCTTCTTGCGTCCCGTATAGGAAGCTTGGCGGGAGAGGAAACCATGATTATAGTTAGCCGGGAAGGCGGCGGTTTCCGAGTGTTCCTGATCGAAGAAGGACTTTGCATATTAACCAGAACAGTTATGGGCAAAGGAGAGAAAGAAGGGGAAACTTTGAGCCAAGAGATACGCAGGATCCTTCTCAGTTATCAAAGCAGATCCGAAAATCAAAGGAGAGGAGAATTCTCTATAGAAGAAATCCGTTTTACCAGTCCGGAAGGGGAATTTCCGGAACCGGTAAGAAAAGAGATGGAAGAAAGTCTTGGGCTGCCCTGCAGGAAGCTGGAATTGGAGGATAAAATTTTAACTTACAAACTGGCAGCGGCTATAGCGGAAGAAGAATATACAAAAGGAAAACTCAGAGATCTGCTCCGTCGGAAAAGACAGGCGGAGAGAAGGGCACTGGCCCGTCGCTTCCGTCTGCCTGTCCTGGTTCTGCCTCTCGTTTTGACAGTGCAGATAGCAGCAGTTTTTGCTATAGGAAATTACCTGAAAGAGAAAGGGAGACAGGAGTACAGTCAGATAGAAGAACTTCGGGAATATGTGGAAAACCCGGAAAGAATCAGCCGATACAGGGAAAAGAAGGCCGCCATTAAGGCTTTTGGTGAACGCAGCGCCAGAGACGAGATTCTGAAAGAAGAAAAACTGCCGATAAAGAAGAAAAAGAGTTTGGATTTTTCGGATTACCAGGTCCTTCTTACTGCTTTAGGAGAAGGAAAGAGGATTACCGGGATATCCTTTCGGGAGGAGCAGCTCACTCTGGAGCTGGAACTAAAAGATGAAAACACGGTGTCAGAGGTATCTTCCCGACTAAAAGCGGCAGACCAATATGAGAGCGTGTGGCTGTCAGGATGGGAGGGAAGCCTGGACGGCCAGAGCATTCTTGCACAGTTGCAGATAAAACTCCGAGAAAAGCCAGAGATCGTGGGAGAGGGAGGGAAAGGAATTGAAGCTTACTAAACGAGAACGCTTTCTTTTGGGAGTGCTGGGAACAGTAGTCTTGTGGACGGGAGGAAATACCTGGCTGATAGCGCCTGCCTACCAGGAATGGAAAGACCTGGAACAGCAACGGCTGGCTCTGGAAACAGAAAAAGAGGCTATGGAATTGTATGAAAGGCAGTTTGAGGCGCAGAAGGAATCCGATGAGGAGAATGATTTTTTTATCAAAAGCTTGGATGATATTGCGGCAGTCCGACAACTTATTGATTCTGCAAGAAAGAGCGGGATTGAAATCAACTCTTTAACTATTTCAGAACCGATTGCCGGCAGATTACCAGAAAAGGGGGAAGAGAGCGAGAATGAGGAAATACTTTCCCGCATTGAATGTACTCTAAAAGTAAAAGGAAGCCCTGAGGGAATTTGGTCTTTTATTGGAAATATAAACAGCAGCCCCATAAGCGCGGCTGTTTCTTCCGGAAACCTTAAGGAGCATATTCTGGATGCAGGCATACTGGAAGGAGAATTAAATGTGGAATATTTCTTTTTAAATGAGGACGGTGAGCCGGATGAAACCGAATATAGGGAATAGAGGAAGCAGTCTGATATCTGTTATCGCTCTGATGGCTTTGCTGGCAGCGATGTCTTTGGGGTTTCTTTACATGGCAAGCTTTCAGATTAGGGCGGCGCAGGAGAATCTGGACAGGCTGGAATGTATTGCCGCAGGCAAACGCTTCCACAGGGATTTGTGTTCCAGAATCGGAACCGGAATGGCAGGCGGAAACGACTGGAAAGGGGTCAAAATTATAGAGGAAGCTGCACAGAGGGATTATGAGGAAGCACAACAGTCCTATGAAAGTTCTCTTGAAGAGTGGAAGAGAAGCCGCGGGGCGGAGGAAGAAAGACCGTTATGGGAAGAATATGAGACTGACTTAAAAAACCGGGTATACCGGATCAGCGGAAGGACGAGAAAAGAAGAGGGCAGACCGGAGATTCAGACAGAGTTGAAAATCTGGTATTTTAGCGGCAGGGCTTCGGCAGAAACCAGATTTTTCTGGAAAGGAGAAGAAATACGGCTAACCGCGGAAATCTATGTAGAGGAACCTTATGAAGAAAAAGAAAGAGAGAGGGCTGAGGACAGTCCGGGCTGGAAGGTACGATACTATGAAAAAGAATAAGGAAAGAGGCGGATTTTCCCTGATAGAGGTTATTGTATCTATGGTGCTTTTATCCATGCTAGGTGCGGCGTTCTCTGTGATGCTTCTTGGAAACAGCCGGGTGTTTTTGAAAAACAGCCAGAAAAATCAGGAAGCTTACAGACTGAGAGCACAAGTGGAGTCCGGAGAGAGAGGAATTGCTTCGGGGACTTCCTTTACTATGATATATGAATCGGAAGTCACAGGCGTCCAGGCTTGGGAAGAAGAGTGGAAGGAGTACCGGATATTCTCAGAAGATGGCTCATCCTTTATGGTGTATTATGAATAGGCGGGCGGGCTTTACGCTCCTGGAGGTAATCGTAAGTCTGAGTATTGCCGGGATAGTGGGGATATTTTTAGCCGGATTTTTAAAGCCGGGGCTGGACCTGTATCGGAGATCCTACGATAATACCTATGGGAAATATCTATGCCAAAAGGCTTGGGAATATCTGGAACAGGAGCTTCGCTTTGCCAGCAGTTTTGCGGAATCAGAGGAAAATGGAGAAGCCTGTCTTTTGTGGTATGAGATGGAACGGGATGATAATGGCTGGGGTGGCAGCGGCCAGGCGGAGATCCGGGAAATCCAGAAAGGAACTATAGATCCTGACTGGCTTATGAGCCGGAAGTTTTTTCAAGATCTTCCTGAGGAAAAGATCTATATTTATTTGGAATTTTTCAATATTAAGAAATTTCAAGCTGACGTAAGGATTTTAGCAGTCCAAGGAGAAAAGGAAGAAAAAGAGGGCGAAATATTGTCCGTACCGGTTCAGGGAAATGTGCTATATTCTCAAGAAATTAGTATTGTCAGCATCTATATGCCAACTGAAAGCACCAGCTAAGCAACAGATCTCCCCACAGCCCGCTTAAAATTAGGGATATAGAAAAGAAGGGGGCCATGGGGACAGCTGACTTTCTGTTGATGGTCCCACGGATAAAAGGGATCAGATAAAAAAGCCCGGCCAGGATATAAGCCAAAAAGAATCCTGTCAGATTGCGGGAAAATCCCAGAAATAATCCAGAGGCAGCTAAAAGTTTTATATCCCCTCTTCCAATCCCTCCGTGAGAGATGGCAGAAACTGCCAGCATAAAAAAAGAGATCACTCCGCTGCCTAAAAGCCGGCTTGCCAAACCCGGAGAATAAAACGCGGAGGCTTTTGGATGCCAAGCGGCGGAGATGAGAGCCAAAACAGAGATAAAAGCAGGGACTCTGTCTGGGATGTAGAGATGCTTCCTGTCAATTCCTGCCGCTAAAAGCAGTGCGGCGGAAAACAGGCAGAACAATATTGAATAGAAGGTAAGTCCCAGAGTAAGGTAAGCGCAGCACCATACAATTCCAGAAAAAGTCTCTGTTACAGGAGCTGGTTTTTTACAGCATCCGTATTCCTCTTTTGAGAAAAGATTTCCTTTCACCAGAGGGATTCCCAACGGAATTCGGTAAATACAGGTATTTACAAAGCTTCCGGCACACATACCCAAAAGAAAAAAGCAGATGGCAGAGTACAGTCCTATGATATTCATATCCATAAACTCCTTAAAATTTTCCGAAATTTTTATGCATCCGGCACGCGCTGATATATGGCCGCTGTCCGGGATTTTCACCGTAAGTATACCACCTGTCCGGCAGGTTGGACAAGAATAATCATAATGAAAGAGGAGTAGTACCATGAAGCCCAAATTACAAGAACTGGAAGATTTTTTGTTTTCTAATGGATGGATCACCAGAGAGCAGAAACGGCAGTTGGTTCGGATTCGGAAGGAGAAGCCTGAAGAAACGACTTTTCAAGTTGTTGGCGAATTAGGGTATTTGTCTCCGGATGAAACTTTAGAAGCTCTTTCCCAGTGGAGCGGTACGCCGCTGATTGTTCTGGAGGATTATGGGATCAGCAGAGAAGCGGCATCTAAAATTCCCGGATATCTGGCGGAAAAATACAATGCCGTTCCCGTTGAAATTCGGAACGGACGGCTGCTGACAGCTGTCAGCGATCCCATGAATATTTACGCTATAGAAGAGCTGGAAGATGCTTCCGGTATGGCTCTTGATATGGTTCTGGCGGACAAGGAAGAGATAAAGGAGCGGATTGAACAGTTTTACGGCAGAGAAACGGCGGACAGCGCGGCAGAAGATATAAACACAGCTTACCAGATACTTACAGAGGAGGAGCAGAATGGATCCAATGATAAACTAGAGAGGGAACCGGTGGTAAAAATGATAAACACCTTGATCCGCCAGGCCTATGCCCAAAATGCCAGCGATATTCATATAGAACCTTCTGAGAAGAATCTGCTGGTACGATTCCGGATCAATGGAGATTTAGTGCTATACCTGGAAATGACCATGGCAGTTCACAGTGCGGTTCTCACCAGGCTGAAAATTATGGGAGGCATGAATATTGCGGAGAAGCGTCTTCCTCAGGATGGCAAATATCGGTTTTCCCGGGAAGACATGACAGTAGATCTGCGGATTTCTACCCTCCCTACTATCTATGGGGAAAAGGCGGCAATCCGGCTTTTGGACAATGGGAAGAGAATGTGCTTTTCCGGCATGGATCAGCTGGGGATGAGCCGCCTGCAGATAGAACAGTATGAGAAAATATTGAAAATACCCAATGGAATTGTCTTGGTCAGCGGTCCGACAGGAAGCGGCAAAACTACTACTCTCTACGCTACATTAAATAAAATTGTAAAAAAGAATATTAATGTTATCACTGTAGAGGATCCGGTGGAAAAGACGGTTGAAGGGGCCAGCCAGGTTCAGGTAAACCAGAAAGCAGGACTTACCTTTGCTACGGCCCTTCGTTCTATCCTGCGTCAGGATCCTGATGTTATTATGATCGGGGAGATCCGGGATACAGAGACAGCAGCTATCGGAGTGCGTGCGGCTATTACCGGTCATCTGGTGCTGTCTACCATTCATACGGGAGACTGCGCTTCCAGCATTACCAGGCTGATTGATATGGGAGTGGAGCCTTATATGGCAGCTGCCGCATTATCTGGAATTGTTGCCCAGCGCTTGATAAAGCTTTTATGCCCTCACTGCCGTCAGGCCTATAAACCGGATCATAGGGAGAGGGCATTATTTCCGGGCCGCTTTGCGGACAGGCTGTACCGCCCTGTAGGATGCGCCAGATGCAGCGGAACCGGATATCTGGGACGGACCGCTATTTATGAGATTATGGAGATAGATGGGCCCCTAAGCGAGATGATAAGCAAAAAGGCATCAGTTTATCAAATACGCCAATATGCAGAAGAGCAGGGAATGATCTCCTTAAAAGATCGAGTCAGCCGTATGGTTTTGGAGGGAAGAACCAGCGTTGAAGAAATGGAGAAAATTATTTACTCGGTAGAGTAATGAAAATAAGGGAGGGAATACCATGAAATCGATGGGAAGGTTAGAAAAGAAAGATAAGGAGGGATTTACATTGATAGAACTGGTAATTGTTATTGCCCTTCTTGCAATTCTTATGACTTTGGCAGTGCCGACTTATAAAAACCTCCAGGAACAAGCCAGGCAAAACGTGGCCGATGCCAATGCCAGATCCTATTATTCTGCCTATCAGGCAGACTGGCTGTCCTCGGAAGCGGCAGGTTTGCCCGGAGAGTATACTGGAGATAAAGATACCTTCGGGCAAGGGATAGCATCTACTACTGCCGACGGGGAAGGCGCTACATGGACTGACGGAAAAGTAACAGGCTATTACCCGTAAATCTGTCTGCTAGAAAATACTTGACATTTCCCCAAAAATTCACCACAATGATAGAGGCTGAGAAATAGGGAGGCAACACACGTATGGACGAAAGAATATCAAAAAGCCAGGGTGCGTTTACCCTTTTAGAAGTCGTGGCTGCGATCAGCATCCTGGGGCTGGCCCTCGCTTTTGCGGCGCCTGCCTTTGAGAAAATGATTAAAAACCGGGAGGCAGGAATATGCCGGGAAAGCCGGATTCGGATTCAGACGGTTATGCAGGGGGAGAAAGCCTTGGGAGAGGATTTGGGTGACGCCTCCCAGGAACTTTTAGAGCATTATGCAGAAAGATACGGACAATTTTGCCCTGCCGGCGGAGAATATATCTGGCAGGAGGATGAGGACACTTTCGGCATGAATAAACTTTTTGTCCGGTGCAGCATCCACAGATAACGAGGCTTAGGCAGACACCTGCCCCTTCGATGATTCTGCGGCAAAAAACAGGTAATATTATAGCAACCAGGAGGAAATAATATGACAGTTCCCAAAGATCCTATTATGCTGTTAAGTTACATAAATACCCAGCTTAGAGACATTTATCCTTCCATAGAAGAATTGTGCGATGCTCTGGGGCTGGAACAAGAAGATTTGGAGAAGAAACTTTCCAAAACAGGGTACAGATATGATCCATCGGTTAACCAATTTCGATAAGGCCCTGTTATGAACAGAAGAAAATGTTTAGAAAACGCCGGTTTTACGGTGATAGAGGTAGTTGCCGCATTGGTGATTCTGGCATTTGCTGCGGCCTTGGCCGTTCCTGCTTTTGAAAGCAGCAGAAGGGAAGCCAGGCTTCAGACTGTCCTTATAGAAGCAAAGACGGTTTACAATGCTGCCGGAGAATATGTGATGGAGGCCTTTCATAACCGCCCCATCGATAACTTTGAGGTTTTGGATACCCTTTCCAGCTACGATGTTACGGATCCGGATTCGCCTCTGTACCCCTGGCTTTATGACTGCCAGATAGAGGGAGGCTATATTTCAGAGATATATGTAAATGAGCAGACCAAAAATTTAGAGTATCTCATATATGAAACCCATGATTACTCTATAAGGGTCAACAGGGACGGAAGCACGGAGTACCAAGTTTATCAATATTAAGAAACTTTTATAGTATTTAATGAAAGGAATTATTTATGCGAATAGTTTTAGAAGGACTAGGCCTGGCTTGGAAGTGGCTTATAGACAATATCTTATTTATAAACCTGCTGCTGTCTATTGGTATTGTATTCTTTCAAAGGAGAGATCCCAAAACAGTTTGGGCCTGGCTTCTTGCCTTATATTTCATTCCCGGCTTCGGCATTTTATTTTATTTGCTGTTCGGCCAGGACTTTCACAAAAACAAAATGTTTCGGATCAAAAAGCTGGAGGATCAGATGAGCTCTTCCATCCGCAGTCAGGAGGAAATCATCCGCAACTTTAACCATGAAAACATGGAAGATCCTCTGGTTAGGGACTACGGCGATTTGATTATGTATAATTTAAAAACATCAGGCAGCGTTATGACCGTCTATAATCAGGTGGATATTTTTACCGATGGAGAAGCAAAATTTGAGGATTTGCGGAACTCTCTGCGCCAGGCAGAGCAATTTATTCATATTCAGTATTATATTATTAAGAATGACGAGCTTTTTGATTCCATTGTTCCAATCCTCATCGACCGGGTAAAAAACGGGGTGGAAGTTCGAATTCTCTACGATGGTATGGGCGGCCGCTTTATGCCTAAAAAACGTTGGGAAGAGCTGGAGAGAGCCGGCGTTAAGGTAGGCGTGTTCTTCCCTGCCCTTCTGGGCCGCTTAAACCTGCGTGTCAACTACCGTAATCACCGGAAAATCGTAGTGATTGACGGCACTGTAGGCTATGTAGGAGGCTTTAATATCGGCCGGGAATACATTTCCAAGGATCCTAAATTCGGCTATTGGCGGGATACCCATCTAAAAATTACCGGAGACGCAGTTATCAGCCTTCAGATTCGTTTTGCCCTGGACTGGAACTATGCATTCAGGGAAAACCTGTTCCAGATTCCGGCTTATTTTGATTCCCCATACCGCCTGGGGATGGTAAAATCCATGCAGGAAGAAGGAAAGCGTTTGGTAGCCATTCAGATTGTTACCAGCGGACCGGATACTTTAGACCGCCAGATCCGCAACAACTATTTGGAACTGTTCCACAAGGCCCGGAAAAACATATACATCCATACGCCTTACTTTGTTCCGGATGACGCTGTTTTATCTGCCCTGAGGATTGCCGCCCGATCTGGTGTAGATGTCCGTCTGATGATCCCCTGCAAACCGGATCATCCTTTCGTATACTGGGCTACCTACTCCTATGCAGGCGATTTAATTGAAGCAGGAGCGAAATGCTACGTCTATGATAACGGTTTCCTTCACGCCAAGGGAGTTATGGTAGACGGCCGGGTCAGCTGCTATGGCACCGCTAATATGGATATCCGCAGCTTTGAGCTGAATTTTGAAGTCAATGCCACCATCTATGATGAGGCTATCACTCGGCAGCTGGAAGAAGAATTCCAAAATGACCTCTATCACTGCCGCCAAATTACCGAAGATGTATATAATGGCCGGCCCTTCTTGACCCGGCTGAAGGAACAGGGGAGCAGGCTTCTTTCACCTCTCCTGTAAACCGGGCAAAAGGGCGGCCCGTGCCTGGATTCCAGAAACAAAAAAGGATACCGGATTTTGCAGCTCAATAAAATCCGGTATCCTTTTTGGCTGCAAATCCGATTTCCTGCGAAATTTTACCACGTATTCTTTTTTTTCTCATGTCCATAATATCCCTTATGAAAACGATAAAATTTTTCTCACGATTCTGGACTAACTTTTTTAAATGCGGCATCACCGGCTGGTGCCTGGAAGTCATGTTTACTTCTGCCGAATCTGTCATTGCCGGGGATATGCGCCTCATAGGGAGGACATCCCTGCTAATGTTTCCTATTTACGGAATGGGGGCTTTGCTGGGGCCGATTGGCCGCCAGGTGGATCTGTGGATAGCAGACGGGAGCCACGGGGCCGGAACCTCTTTAAATCTCACGGACAAAATTATCCGCCATGGATTCCTCTACATGGTGCTTATATTCACAGCCGAATATCTGACAGGCATGTTTTTAAGAAATATGGGTATTTGCCCCTGGGATTATACCGGCCGCCGTTTAAACGTCAACGGTCTGATACGCTTGGATTTTGCCCCGCTGTGGTTTCTCACAGGCCTGCTTTTTGAGAAACTCACCAACTTCCGAAAAAGGTAAAATTTTTGTCGGATACTTGTATTTACCCCGGGTATTTTATATAATAAAGTGATAAAGTGAAGGGTGCCCTATAAAAAACAAAGCAGCCCTGAAATATTCGGAGGATCCTGACCTATGATACGTTTTCTCTTAGTAGCAATTACTTTGTTCGGGTTTTTAATCTTAAGTATTCCTATGCTGATTTATTATCATTTTCTTGGAAAAAAGAACCTGGATAAAAGGAACAGGCAATGCCTTAAGATTGTTCAGTTTATGTTCCGGCTGATACTGAAAATATCCGGGGTTCACTGTACTGTATTGGGGCGGGAAAATATCCCGAAAGACACGGCTGTCCTTTACATAGGAAATCACCGCAGTTATTTTGATATCCTTATCGGTTATGTTACTGTCCCGGATCTTACGGGCTTTGTAGCCAAAAAAGAGATGGAACGATATCTTTCCTTGAGAGACTGGATGCGAAATGTTAATTGTCTGTTTTTAGACCGCGAGAATATAAAAGAGGGTTTAAAAACTATTTTGAAGGGGATAGAACAGGTAAAAAGCGGTATATCTGTGTGGATTTTTCCGGAGGGGACCCGCAACGAAAACGAAAGGCTTACCGATCTTCTGCCTTTCAAGGAGGGAAGCTTGAAAATAGCCGAAAAAAGCGGATGCCCGGTGATTCCTGTGGCAATTGCAGGAACTGCGGATATTTTTGAAAAGCATATTCCGTTTATCCGGCCGGCCAAGGTTACCATCCAATACGGAGAGCCTATTTATTTGAAAAAGCTGCCCCCTGAACAGAAGAAATTTTCAGGGGCCTATACCCGGGAGGTAATAGCAGGAATGTTAGAGAAACTAGAACAGGAGTAATTACATATGCAGAATCAGGACTTGCAGGAAATCAGACTGAAATTAGACCAAATAGACAAAAATATTACTGCGCTTTTTGAAGAGCGGATGAGGCTGTGCGGCGATGTGGCTGCTTTTAAAATTAAAACCGGAAAAGCGATCTATGACGGAGAACGGGAAAAGCAGAAGCTGAACGCCGTCCGCGGCCTGGCCCATGGCGCGTTTAACCAGCAGGCGGTAACGGAGCTGTTTTCTCAGATAATGACTATCAGTCGAAGATATCAGTATCAGTTACTTGGGGATCATGGCCGGATTCCTCCCGCTGAATTTGAATGCGTAGAAAGCCTGAACAAAGAAAATGCCCGGGTAGTTTATCAGGGGACAGAAGGAGCTTACAGCCATGAGGCGGCCCTTAAGTATTTTGGAGCAAATGCCCGGTTTTATCATGTTCCCACCTGGGAGGAAGCCATGAAGGAGGTGGATGAAAACCGTGCGGATTATGCGGTTCTGCCTATCGAAAATTCCTCTGCAGGGGCGGTCAGCGATATTTACGATCTTTTAGTTCAGTATAATAACTACATAGTGGGGGAAGTCCTTTTAGAGGTAAACCATGCGCTGCTGGGCCTCCCCGGCTCCAGCCTTGACGGGATACGCACGGTTTATTCCCATCCGCAGGCCCTGATGCAAAGCTCCCGGTATCTGAATGCCAATAAAAACTGGCATCAGGTCAGTGTAGCCAACACTGCTGTAGCAGCAAAAAAGATATTAGAAGACGGCGATAAGACCCAGGCGGCCGTAGCCAGCGAAACTGCCGGCCGCCTTTACGGCCTCATTCCCTTGAAAACACATATTAATCACAACAAAAACAACACCACCCGATTTATTATTGTAACAAACCGGCCGGTTTACCAGGCAGGAGCAAAGAAAATCAGTATCTGCTTTGAACTGCCTCATAAGAGCGGCTCCCTGTATAATATGCTGGGCAATTTTATTTTCAACAATGTAAATATGGTGATGATTGAATCCAGGCCTATATTGGGCCGCAATTGGGAATACAGGTTCTTTGTGGACATTGAAGGAACCTTAAGCAGCGCGCCGGTTCAAAATGCTCTCATGGGGATTGGGCAGGAGGCGGCAGGACTGCGGATTTTAGGAAATTATTAAGGGGATGAGAAAAAGACCATGAATACATCTGAATTTGTACTGTACAGGAATCTGGAAAATCAGGCTCTGCTGGACTCTATGACGGCGCTTCTTGACGGAGAAGACAACGGAGAGCTGGACTCCTATACCTGTGCAAATCGTCTGTTGGAGCTGTCTGCCAGATATGGATTCGAAGGAAACCTTTGGCATTGTTTTTTGGCCTATTGCCTGGCAACTCACGAAAACGCATACAGTACTGCCTGCGAAATTGCAGGCCCCGTCCAGGGAACCATCAACTATCTGGCAGCTCATGATTTTGCTCTTATGAAAGAATTGTTTGATAAAGATATTACTGGTCTTCCCGGCGGTATTTGGAACTATCTGGCAGAGTTTCAAGCGGCGGATTATACCGGAAAAGTATTTAACCGGCGGATCCAGAAACGCATCGTAACCTTGGCAAAAGAGTTGGAAGCGGCGTACAGCATAGAAGAGTTTCAGGCTCTTGTAACCGCTTTTTACAAAGAATTCGGCGTAGGCCGGTTCGGACTCAATAAGGCTTTCCGCATTGAGGAACGAGATTTGGGCGAAGGCCGCAGAGGAGCCTGGATCCAGCCCATTACCAGTATCGAGCACGTATATCTGGATGACTTAGTGGGATATGAGCTTCAAAAGGAAAAACTGATTGCCAATACCCAGGCCTTTATTGAAGGAAAGGAGGCCAACAACGTCCTCCTTTACGGAGATGCGGGCACGGGAAAATCTTCCAGCGTAAAAGCGATTTTGAATCAATATTATGATAAGGGCCTCCGGATTATTGAGGTTTACAAACATCAGTTTTGCTGCCTTTCCGACGTACTGGAAGAAATCAAAGATCGAAATTACAAATTTATCATCTATATGGATGACTTATCTTTTGAGGATTTTGAGACAGAATATAAATACTTGAAGGCAATTATCGAAGGAGGTCTGGGTAAAAAGCCATCTAATGTATTGATTTATGCTACTTCAAACCGCCGTCATCTGATCCGGGAAAAATTCAGCGATAAGAAGGAGATCTTAGATGATCTCCACGGAAATGATACGGTACAGGAGAAACTCTCCCTGGTTTCAAGGTTCGGCGTTACCATTTACTTTGGAGCACCGGACAAATTCCAGTTCCAGAAGATTGTAAAGGTATTGGCAGATCGTTTCCGGATACAGATGACAGAGGAGGAACTGTATGCGGAAGCCAATAAATGGGAGCTGTATCACGGCGGTCTTTCCGGCCGGACAGCCGCCCAGTTTATTACGCATCTGTTAGGGAAAAAGGAATAAGGAGGAACCTATATGGCAGCCATCCAGACATTTGCAGCGATTGACGTAAGCTCCTTTGAAATGGAGCTGGGAATCTACGAGATTTCTCCCAAAAACGGAATTCGTGCCATTGACCGTGTCCGACATCCCATTGTCCTGGGACGGGATGTTTATAATGGCAGGAAGATCACTTATGATACTATGGACGAAATGTGCCGGATCCTGGAGGATTTTTCCCGAATTATGAAAGGCTATAAGGTGCAGGCGTACCGTGCCTATGCCACCAGCGCCCTGAGGGATGCCAAGAATAACCAGATTGCGCTGGATCACATTAAGGTCCGTACGAATCTGGATGTAAAGATTATCAGCAACTCGGAACACAGGTTCATCAGCTACAAGGCCATTGCGGCAAAAGATGCGGAGTTTAATAAAATCATCCAGAAGGGCACGGTCATTGTGGACGCAGGTTTTGGAAGCCTTCAGCTTACTCTGTTTGATAAGGAAAATCTGGTTACTACCCAGAATCTTCCCTTGGGAGGACTGCGAATTCGGGAACTTTTAGCCGGAATTCCGGCTAATTTGAATCTGACTCTGGATTTAATCAGCGAGATTATAGAGAATGAATTATTTACTTTCCGAAAAATCCATTTAAAGGATCGGGAGATTAAAAATATTATCGGTATAGGGCGCAGTACTTTGTATTTATTTCAGAATAAAGAAAAGAGGATGATGTCTGAACGGATTACGACTGATGAGGCCAAACAGTATTATCAGGACATGGTCTCTGTAAGCTTGGACACGATTGCGGCCCGGCTGGGTGTCAACACAGAGTTTGCCAGACTCCTTTTACCCAGCGCTATGATTTATAAACATCTCCAGGAAATGACGGGGGCGGAGATGATCTGGCTTCCCGGTATTGATTTATGTGACGGGATTGCTGCCGATTATGCAGAAAAATACCGTCTGGTAAAATTCAACCATGATTTTCAGCGGGATATCATAATTGAAGCCCGTAATCTGGCAAAACGTTATAAATGCCACTCCGGTCATAATCAAGCCTTGGAGGTTCATGCGCTGGCTATTTTTGATACCACGAAGCGCTTTCATGGTATGGGGAAGAGGGAGCGGCTGCTTTTACAGATTGCGGTTCTCCTCCATTCCTGCGGTAAGTTTATCAGTATGAAAAATGCCAATGAGAGTGCCTACAATATCGTCATGTCTACGGAGATAATCGGGCTGAGTCACCTGGAACGTGAGATTGTAGCTAATGTAGTCAGATATAATATTGGAGATTTCGAATATGACAAGGTAAATCTTGAGATGGGAATGTTTCAGAGCGGACTCACGGATATGGATGTAAAAAATGTAACAATCCTTATTGCCAAACTGACAGGCATCCTGAGATTGGCCAATGCTATGGACAAAAGTCACAGGCAGAAGCTGGTAGGCTGCCGCATGACCATGAGGGATCAGAAGCTGATCATTACCACAGAGTATGAAGGAGATATTACTCTGGAAAAGATGTCTTTTGAGCAGAGAGCAGATTTCTTTGAAGAGATCTATGGAATACGTCCAATATTAAAACAGAAAAGGAAGGGATAGATCCATGGCTGTGCAGAATGTGACGGATTTTTTAAGTCCTCAAAATTATGTAAATCGTGAACTGAGCTGGATTGAGTTTAACCACCGGGTACTTGGGGAAGCCAGGGACAAGGCTCTGCCGCTGTTCGAGCGCCTGAAATTCTTAAGCATTACTTCATCCAACCTGGACGAATTTTTTATGGTTCGGGTAGCCTCTTTAAAGGATCAGGTTCATGCAAAATACACTAAGCCGGATATTGCCGGCCTGACTCCGGAAGAACAGCTGGACAAAATCAGCAAACAGGCCCATAAACTGGTAAATGTACAATATTCTACCTACAACCGCTCTTTATTACCTGCTCTTAGCCAGAATGGACTGAATATTTTGGACGGATATGAAGAGCTGACGGAAGAACAGGCAGAGTATGCAGATCGGTATTTTAAGGAGAATGTATACCCGGTGTTAACCCCCATGGCAGTGGATCCTTCCCGTCCTTTCCCTCTGGTTCGTAACAAATCACTGAATATAGCGGCTCTTCTTAAAAAGAAAACAAAGGGAAAAGAACTGGAATTTGCCATGGTTCAGGTGCCTTCCGTCCTTCCCAGGATTATTGAGCTTCCGGTAACGGTTAATAAGGATGGAAAAGAGATCCATAATGTGATTCTATTGGAAGAAATTATTGAGAAGAATATTCCGTCTTTGTTTTTAAACTATGATATAATCGCCGCCCATCCTTTCCGGATTATGCGAAATGCGGACTTGACCATTGATGAAGATGAGGCAAATGATTTACTGGAGGAAATCCAAAAGCAGTTAAAGCGCCGCCAGTGGGGCGAAGTGATCCGGCTGGAAATTGAAGAAAAGATTGATAAGAGGCTGTTAAAAATCCTGAAAAAGGAGTTGACAGTCAGCAGCGAAGACATTTTTGAGATTAACGGTCCCTTAGATTTAACATTTTTAATGAAAATGTATGGAATGCCGGGCTTTGATCATTTAAAGACTCCGTCCCATACTCCTCAGCCGGTGCCGGAGCTGATGAATGAAGACGATATTTTTACCAATATCCGCAAGGGAGATATCCTCCTTCACCATCCATACGAGACCTTTGATCCGGTAGTGGAATTTGTCCGCACTGCGGCAAAGGATCAGCAGGTCCTTGCCATCAAGCAGACTCTTTACCGTGTCAGCGGCCATTCCCCCATTATCGCCGCTTTAGCGGAGGCGGCGGAAAACGGCAAACAGGTTTCCGTTCTGGTGGAACTGAAGGCCCGATTTGACGAGGAAAATAACATTATCTGGGCCAAAAAGCTGGAGAAAGCCGGCTGCCACGTTATTTACGGCCTTTTGGGATTAAAGACCCACAGCAAAATCACATTGGTAGTCCGAAGAGAAGAGGACGGCATCCGCCGGTATGTCCATCTGGGAACAGGAAACTATAACGATTCTACGGCAAAGCTGTACACCGACTGCGGAATGTTTACCTGCAATCCTTTATACGGTGAGGATGCTACGGCAGTATTTAACATGCTGTCCGGTTACTCAGAGCCTCTTAGCTGGAACTGCTTGGCAGTAGCGCCCCTGCGGCTGCGGGAGACTATGCTGCGCCGCATCCGGAGAGAAACGGAAAATGCGGAAAAGGGCAGAAAGGCCCATATTATCGCTAAGATGAATTCCCTGTGCGATAAGGAAATTATTGCCGCCCTTTATGAGGCAAGCTGCGCCGGAGTAACCATCCAGCTGATTATCCGGGGAATCTGCTGTCTCCGCGCCGGGGTTTTGGGATTAAGTGAAAATATCTCCGTTCGTTCCATTGTAGGAAATTTCCTGGAGCACAGCCGGATTTTTTATTTTGAAAATAACGGGGCGCCTAAACTGTTTATGGGAAGTGCAGACTGGATGCCCAGAAACTTAGATAAGCGTGTAGAGATTGTATTTCCTGTAGAATCAGAGGAAGTAAAAGAAAAAGTTATGCACATTTTAGAGGTGCAGCTGGCCGACAATGTAAAAGCTCATATTCTGCAGCCCGACGGCAGCTATGAGAAGCCGGACCGCCGGGGCAAAATTCAGGTCAATTCCCAGAATCAATTTTGCCAGGAGGCGGCCCGCAGCGCTGATATGGAGCGGAAAAAGGCAGATCCCAGAGAAAAAGGAATATTCGCTCCCTGCTATTCTCCTACGGGAAGCCCGCTGTGATAAGAGTAATCTCCCAACTCCTCTAAAAGAGGTTCAAAGGCATCTGGGTTGGTAATTTCTCCGGAGGTAATCAGTTTTTCTATCTGGGAATAAATAACGGTACATTTTGTCAGAGATCTGTGAAATAGATCCGGGAAGGAAGCGGTAGAGGCCATCTGATGGTTCCAGGGATTACACCAGACTTCATGATCCGAATTCAAGCTCTTTCTGGGGAAAGAGACCTTATCGGTAACGATTTTAGTGGATGCTACCGGATGTTTAAAAAATAAGGATTCCACGAACTCAATACCCGCCTGCTTCCTCCCGGACTTATCCGCCAAGGTACGGCATCCGAAACGCATGGCCAAGATAGAGCGGTGAACCATACGGGGGGTAACCTGAAAGTTGTTTTTATAAGTAATAGGGTAGTAAGCTTCATTAATGCACTGGGCCAGGAAGCGGGAGATAAACTGGGTTTCTAGGCCGTTTAGGCAGATGGTTGCCGCCTGGTTAAACTGAGAAGGCCGCTTGTGCTTATATTTATAAAGGAGCAGTGCGTCAATATCATTTTCCAAAAGGGCATGAAGGCCGTGATGGTGGGTAGTAGGATTCTTTACATCATAGCCTATACGGCTATAAACAAAAGGATGGCAGGTGTAGTCGCTGATATAATGCCCCAAATAACCGCAAAAGTAAGCCAAAGCCTGCTCCCTCTGCTGTTTGGATTTGATTTGTGCCATATTAGTCAGGCAGCAGCGGAAAAAGAGGTTTACATGGTGATCGTGCATATAAGAGCCTACATTCCGGTAATCCCTGTGACGCAGAATGGGAATGTTGTAGAAAAACATGTCCGGCCCCTGTAGCCCCAGTTGATAGAGCCAGCGATATTTGGCAATAATAAATTTCAGCTGGCCGGAGGGCATATCGTTATAAGATTTCATTCCAAAGATATAATGGGTGGTAAAACCAGGCATAGATATGGCTCCTTTCTATATTTAAGTGTTCACATATTATATCATAAAAGTGACAAGGTGTGATAGTGTTTCCGTCATAAATTCTATTGGAAAAGAATAGAAAGTAGGGAATGGAGGCGGAAGCAATGTTAAATCTAATTCATCTGTTGCACAAGGCGGTCTGGGGGCCGTGGCTGCTGATACTATTTTTGGGAACCGGATTGTATTTGACTATTCGTTCCGGGGGATTCCAATTCAGAGGGATCCGAATCTGGGCAGGCTCTACGGCAGGAAGTTTGTTTCGAAAAAAAAACAGAGGCTCCGAAGGCGTATCCCAGTTTCAGACCGCCTGTACGGCCCTGGCCGCCACAGTGGGAACCGGAAATATTGTGGGGGTGGCCACAGCTTTGGCCTGCGGAGGACCGGGAGCAGTTTTTTGGATGTGGATGTCCGCATTTATCGGAATGATGACTGCTTATGCAGAAACTTGGCTGGGAATTCATTACCGCCTTAAGGGAACGGATGGAAAATGGATCTGCGGGCCCATGATAACATTGCGTGACGGGGCTAAACGGCCGGCTTTAGCGGGGACTTTCGCCGTGCTGTGTTTGCTGGCTTCCCTTGGAATGGGGAGTATGGTACAGGCTAATTCTCTGGCGGAAACTGCCCAGTTTTCCTGGCGCATGCCCAGAGCGGCCTGCGGTCTGGTTTTAGCGGCAGTGGTCTGGCTTGTAATAAAGGGAGGGATCGGCAGGATTGCTTTGGCAGCGGAACAATTAGTTCCATGGTCGGCAACAATCTACCTGGGGGCCTCGATACTGGTGCTGGCTGCCTGCCGGAGGCAGATTCCGGGAGTTTTCGCACAGATCCTTACTTGTGCTTTTTCCCCGGCTGCTGCCGGAGAAAGCGTAGCAGGGGCGGCAGCGGGATGGGGAGTAAAAACCGCTATCCAGTACGGAATTGCCAGGGGAGTTTTTTCTAATGAAGCCGGACTGGGAAGCCTGGCTATCCTCCATGGGGCAGCAGAAGATACGACACCGGAGGAACAGGGGATGTGGGCAATGTTTGAAGTGTTTTTTGATACGATTTTAGTCTGCACGATAACAGCTCTTGTTATTCTCTGCGCTGCTGCAGAGAAAGGATTTCCCATCCGAAACGGCGCGTCGCTGGCGATTCGCAGTTTTTCTGCTTTTTTAGGAACGCCGGGAGAATATACAGTGGCCTTGTCCATGATACTGTTTGCCTTTGCCACCATTATTGCCTGGTATTATATGGGGAAGCAGGCGGCGGATTATTTGCTGGGAAGCCGCGGAGGAAAGCTGTGGGGACGGATTTATGGCGGCTTGTATCTGGGAGCGGTTTTTTGGGGCTGCATTGCCAGGATGGAAGCTGTCTGGGAGCTGTCGGATATCTGGAACGGCCTTATGGCGCTGCCCAATATTCTGGCAATTTTGCTTTTGGCGGGCCAGGTTCGATATCCGGGGAGAGGTTAATGTGAAGTTTGTGTAAAGATTTCTTGCAAGTTTCATTTCTTCCTTGACAGTTCTTGATGTTGCCCATATACTATACCATAATAGAAGGGAGTAGCTCACATCTTTAAGGAGAGCTGGAAAGACAGTTTGATAAGGCTCTTCGGATGTTATGCGATGCCGTCATCACGGTTTTCTCTGATGATTTGAGAAAGTCCGGTACGCATGGAAAGAAGCAAGACTTTTATTGTGCTTTTGCGGTACAATAAAGGTCTTTTTTTGTCCTTTTTGTCCGATGAAGCACCATAGAAACCATATGATATTATGAAAAAACAGGAGGTATAAGAAATGGTTTTGGTGTGGATTTTTTTGCTGCTTGGCTTTGTGCTGCTGATCAAAGGTGCTGACCATTTTGTGGAGGGAAGCTCATCAGTGGCAAAGCTGTTAAGGATTCCCAGCGTGGTAATCGGCTTAACCGTGGTGGCCATGGGTACCAGTGCACCGGAGCTGGCAGTTAGCGTTACGGCAGCTTTTACCGGAAATAACGATATCGCGGTGGGAAATGTAATCGGCTCCAATATTTTCAATCTCATGGTAGTAGCAGGGGTCTGCGGTATAATATTGCCTATGACGGTAGATCCGGGGATTTTAAACAAGGACTTTATTTTCTGTATTGTCATTTCCGGGGTGCTGCTGGCGTTTATGGCATTCGATTTACAGATCGGCAGGACGGATGGGCTGGTGCTGCTGGCCCTGTTTGCATATTTTATAACGCAAACTGTAAAAAAGGCCTTGAAAGAACGGGGAAAAGTCCAGGAAGAGACCAAAACTCTTTCTTCCGGGAAAAGCCTGCTGTATATTACAGCCGGAATTGGGGCGATTATTTTGGGAGGAGATATGGTGGTGAACAGTGCCAGCCGTATCGCATCCTTCTTTGGATTAAGCCAGAATTTAATCGCGCTTACAATTGTAGCTGTGGGAACCTCTCTGCCGGAACTGGTAACCTCAGTGGTGGCTTCCAGAAAGGGGGAGAATGGGCTGGCGCTGGGAAACGTAATCGGCTCCAACATTTTTAATATCTTAGCTATTTTAGGAATTTCATCATTTATTCATCCCATTGCGATTACCGTTCAGTCTGTATACGACTTAATAGTTTTGATTGTATTCAGCGCTGTAGTATGGTTTGTGGCAAGAAGTGAAAAAGAAATCAGCCGGGGAGAAGGCATCGCCATATTAGCGCTATATATAGGCTACATGGCATATATTATTCTCCGATAAAGATACCTTTGAAGCAGCCGCAAAATGGATATGCGGGCATGTCCGCTTGGCGGCTGCCTGCAGGAATAAATTGAAAAAGCCGCTGTCAGATAAATCGAAACACCTATCTATCTGACAGCGGCTTTTGCTAAATTATATTTCTTAGAAAAAGGGAGGAGAGCTGATAATTTCTTATCAGCTCGAGTATTATGAAAAAAATCTTGTAAGCTATTTAATTTAACAGCCTGTGCTGTTCTTTATGGTTATAGTATATCCGGCAATCGTGAAGAAATAATGTTGTTTGTGTAAAAGGTTTTTGAATTAATTTTGAACAGTTTATGAACAGAGGGATTTGACGGTTTTTCTATTTCGTATTAGAATATTTTCAGGGCGTTTAACGACTTTAGGAGATACCGATGAAAAAAATATTTGCATATTACTTAAAGCCTTACTACCTGCGTATGGCTTTAGGGTTTGGAATCAAATTTACGGGAACCATAATGGACTTGCTTTTGCCTTGGGCCTTAGCCCATACTATCGACGTAGTAGTGCCTGCAGGACGGAAAAAGGAAATTTTTCTCTGGGGTTTCTTTATGATAGGATGCTCTCTGCTGGCCGCTGCTTTCAATGTTTTGGCAAACCGTATGGCTTCCCGGGTAGCCAGCGATGCCATGTTTACCATAAGAGGGGATTTGTTTGCCAAGGAGATGTATCTGTCTAACCGGCAAGTAGATGAAATCACCAGACCGTCTCTGATTTCCAGGCTTACCACAGACACCTATAATGTTCACCAGATGCTGGGGCGGATTCAGCGCTTGGGAGTTCGGGCGCCTATACTTCTGATAGGCGGAATTGCCATGACCATGGCTTTAGATGCTGTCCTGGCCTGTGTTCTCTTAGCAACGCTTCCTCTCCTTACGGTGATAGTTACGTTGGTTTCCCGAAAAAGCATCCCTTTGTTTGCATCCCTTCAGGAAAGTATAGACCGGTTTGTCCGCCTGGTAAGGGAGGATATCGGAGGAATTCGGGTAATCAAAGCTTTGTCCAAGGAAGATTACGAGAGGAAACGATTTGATGCAATTAACCGGGAGGTAGTGGAACGGGAGAGGAAAGCTACGGTTGTTACGGCAATTACCAATCCTTCCATGAATATTCTTTTAAATCTGGGGCTGGTAGGAGTGATCCTGGCAGGGGCCTGGAGGGTTAACGCAGGTGCCTCTGAAGTGGGAAAGATCCTGGCATTTATGACTTATTTTACTATTATCTTGAATGCACTGATGTCTATCTCCCGGATGTTTGTGATTTTGTCTAAAGCAGCAGCATCAGCAGAACGGATCTGCCGGATTCTGGAAGCGGAGGATGAGCGTGAATTGGCTTGCCTCTATAAAAACAAGGAAGAGTCCGTTCCGTTTCACATCGAATTTGATCACGTAGATTTTTCTTACAATAAAGTGAACAATAATTTGGAAGACATCACGTTTCGGCTAAAGAAAGGTGAAACACTGGGAATTATCGGTGCCACTGGCTCTGGAAAATCCACAATTGTCAATCTGCTGATGCGGTTTTACGATGCAGATAGGGGTACTGTCCGCATTGACGGACGGGATATAAAATCTATGGATTTAAAGACATTACGGAAACGTTTCGGAACTGTATTCCAGAATGATGTGTTATTTGAAAATACAATTTATGAAAATATCAATATGGGCAGGGGCATTACCGGACAGCAGGCAGAGGAGGCCGTTCTCTATGCCCGTGCCAGAGAATTTGTGGAAGAAAAAGGGGGAGTGAACCAGGGGCTGGACATTAAAGGGGCGAACTTAAGCGGCGGTCAGAAGCAGCGCATTTTAATTGCCAGGGCTTTAGCCTCCAAGCCGGAGATTTTAATCTTAGATGATTCCTCCAGCGCTCTGGATTACAAAACAGATGCGGCTCTTCGGAAAGAGATTAAAACTCATTTTTCCGGGACTACCTGCATTGTAGTTGCCCAGAGAATCAGTTCCGTTATGAGTGCAGACCACATTATGGTTTTGGAAGAAGGAAGGATTCTGGGATACGGAACTCATGAAGAACTGATGCAAACCTGCGCTGTTTATCGGGAAATCGGAAAGTCTCAGATGGGGGCCGGGAAAGAGGAGATGGGATAATGGGATTGAAAAAAAAGACTTTGAAACGTCTGGGAAGCTATCTGATGCGGTACCGCTGGCTTCTGCTTCTTGCCGTTTTTATGACTCTGGCAAGCAATATCTTTGCTCTCATCGGCCCTATGCTGTCCGGTTATGCGATTGATGCCATTGAGCCGGGACCCGGTAAGGTTGATTTTCAAAAAGTATTTTACTATGCAGCCTGGATGGCTGGATTTTATGTTGTTTCGGCGGCCCTTTCCTATGCTATCGCCGTTTTGATGGTTACCATCAGCCGAAAAGTAGTTTATGCCATGCGCCGGGACGTATTTGATCGGCTTCTGTCCCTTCCTATAGGATATTTTGATCTTCACAAAACAGGGGACATTATCAGCCGCATTTCTTATGATATTGATACGGTGAATGAATCCCTGTCCAGCGACCTGGTGCAGATGATGACCACTGTAATTACGGTGGCAGGCTCCTTGTATATGATGATCATGATTTCTCCTTGGCTTGTGCTGGTATTTGCCGTTACCGTCCCTTTGTCCGCCTGGATTACTCGATTTCTCACCGGAAAAACCAGACCTCTGTTTCGGGCCAGATCAGCCAGCTTGGGGCGGTTGAATGGTTTTGCCGAAGAGATGATCACGGGTCAGAAAACCATTAAGGCTTATTGCACAGAAGAGGAAATTATCCGAAATTTCCAGGAAAAAAACCGAGATGGAGTAGAATCCTACTACAAAGCGGAATACTATGGCAGCACAGTGGGGCCTATGATAAATTTTATTAATAATTTGTCACTCTCTCTAATTAGCGTATTCGGGGCCTTTCTCTATCTTATGGGGATGATGAGCATCGGCCAGATTTCTTCTTTTGTGCTGTATTCCAGAAAATTTTCCGGTCCTATCAACGAGGCGGCAAATATCGCCGGTGATCTCCAGTCTGCAATTGCGGCGGCGGAGCGGGTGTTTGCTTTGCTGGATGAGCTGGAAGAAACCGGGGATGTAAAACAGGCTGTCCGGATCGGTACAGATGATAAGCCGGTAAAGGGCCGGGTAGAACTTTCCCGGGTATCTTTTGGATATGAAGAAGGCAAGACAATTCTCCGGGACTTGTCGTTTACCATAGAACCAGGGCAGGTGGTGGCGGTGATAGGGCCTACGGGGGCCGGAAAAACTACGCTGATCAATCTGCTGATGCGGTTTTACGATGTAGATAGCGGCAGTATTCAAGTAGACGGTCACGATATCCGCCAGATTAACCGGGCAAGCTTAAGAAAAGCCTATGCCATGGTGCTTCAGGATACTTGGCTGTTCCACGGTACAATACTAGAAAACCTCTCTTACGGCAGGGAAGGAGTCACCAGAGATAAGGTCATACAGGCGGCCAAAGCCGCCCGGATCCATTCTTTTATTATGCAGCTTCCCAAGGGATACGATACTGTCCTGAAAGAGGATGGAACCAATATTTCCAAGGGACAAAAACAGCTTTTAACTATTGTTCGTGCCATGCTTCAGGACTGCAGGATGCTGATACTGGATGAGGCCACCTCCAACGTAGACACCCGGACAGAGATTCGGATTCAGGAGGCTATGCTAAAGCTGATGGAAGGAAAAACCTGCTTTGTTATTGCCCATCGTCTGTCCACCATCCAAGACGCCAATCGGATTCTGGTGATGGATCACGGACAAGTGGTAGAGCAGGGCAGCCATGAAAGCCTGATGGAGGCCAAAGGCCTTTATTATCAGATGTATCAGGCCCAGTTCCAATAGAACTGCTTGCAATGGGAAGCTATATTTGATAAAATCAATTTTGAGAGGCAAAGAAGCAGGCGCCCCGATGAAAGGAGAAACCAGATGAAAAACCCAATTATTACCATTACAATGGAAAATGGCGACGTAATGAAGGCGGAATTATACCCTGAGGTCGCTCCCAATACGGTCAACAATTTCTTAAGCCTGGTAGGAAAAGGATTCTATGACGGATTAATTTTCCACCGGGTTATTAAAGGATTTATGATCCAGGGCGGCTGCCCGGACGGAACGGGCATGGGCGGACCGGGTTATAGCATTAAGGGCGAATTCAACCAGAATGGCTTCCAGAACGATCTGTGTCATACTCCCGGCGTACTGTCCATGGCAAGAGCGATGCATCCGGATTCCGCTGGTTCCCAGTTCTTTATTATGCATGAGACTTCTCCTCATTTAGACGGGGCATACGCCGCATTTGGTCAGGTGATAGAAGGGATGGATGTGGTAAATAAGATCGCAGATGTCCGCACCGATTACAGCGACCGCCCCATGAAGGAGCAAAAGATCAAATCTATTACTGCCGAGACCTTCGGGGAAACCTATCCGGAGCCGGAGCACAGTTAAATTATGACAAAGACTTGTGAAGTCAATATAAGAGGACAGCTTTATCAGGTTTGTGTATCCGATGAACCAGAGGCTCTTCTGGCTGCTTATGCGGCTGGAGGAGCCGCTCTTGGTGTTGGAGAGGAATGTGCTGCGGCCTGCCCCAGGCTCCCTGTCTTTATTCAGAGCTGGGATAGTGTGAGCAAAGAACAGATGAACCGGATATCGGAGAGGATTGTCCGCCGGAAACTGGGAGTTCCCTGGATTATCTGTCAGACAGAAAGACTGATAATCCGGGAGGCGGCGGGAGAAGACTGGGAAGAGCTTCAGCCCTTTTGGGGAGAGAATTCTTTATCCGTCATGGAAAACGCTGCATTTAAAAGTCAGGAAGAACTGGAAGCTTACATTTCCTGCCAGTACAGATTCTACGAATATGGGCTGTGGCTTTTGGAAGAAAAAGAAACCGGCCGCATTATTGGCGCGGCCGGAGTTTGGAATCCGGAAGATAGAGTGTGCAGGCGGCTGGAAGCTGCCGGGGAGCTTCCGGAAGAGTATTTGGAGATGGGGTATCAGGTGTTCTCTCCCTACCAAGGAAAGGGCTTTGCCAGGGAAGCATGCCAAGCCGTCATGGCTTATGCAGATTGGGAATTAGAATGTAAGCTCTGCCTTCAGATTTATCCTGATAATCATCCGTCTTTAAATTTGGCCCGGTTTTTGGGATTTCGGGCCCTTATTCCTCATATAGATACCGGAGAAACTCAATGGCCGTATCAATACGTTTGGAGTTGCTGATAAGGCAAAAATAGGCTTCCTCCATCTGAGTTCCGGCTTTTTGGTGAAAATTAGAATTTTTCAAATTAACAGCGGCAGAAAGTACAGTGCCGGAGCTGTCCGGAGCTTTATAAACATCTTCTTTTATAAGCTCCCAGAGATCGGCGGGGAGAGTAGTTTCCAAATCCAACAATCCGTCATTTGCCGCATAATGCTCAATGGCGTCAGCGCTGGTAATCATTAGATCCAGATCCTGACTGGCAACGATAGCAGTTATCTTTGCCAGGGACGCATAATCCAGCTCGGAATTGGAGCCGGAATTGTCAAAGCTAATATACAGGCTGGTGTCCATATCCACCCGATCTTTGCTTTTGTATCCCATCCTCCCTTTAAAACCTTCCGCCAGTCCCTGATAATCAGAAATGGAAGAATACCGGTCATTCATAACAACGCAGGAGAGTCGGGTAGTAAAACTTTTCTGGTAAAAAATTGTTCCCAGAACGTAGAGAAAGAATAGCAGGATACCTGCGATAAGCATATGTATCTTATAATATTCCCATATGTACCAAAGCTTGTCTTGGAAGGACATTTCCTTAAGTTTGGCCCGCTCCTGTCGGGCTTCTGCTTTCAGCGAATCTTTTAAAGACATAATTTCATCCTCATTTCTGCCCTAAGGGCATGTATTCTGCAGTATACCACGGCTGCTAAGCTCATGGAAGACCTGGCTAAGCTGCTAGGTATATGTTCTCACTAGACTCGGGAAATACCTCGTCAAGTGTTCACATTATACCATAAAGACGGAAGAAAATTTATGAAAAAATTATGAAATCAGAAGGAAAGTTGATTTTTTTGCAAGGATTCGCTATAATGAACACCAGATATTGAACTACTATCAAAAGAGAAATGAGGAATGAACCATATGCTGCAGGGGCTGTTTAATTATGATAATCCGGTTTGGCGCTTTATCGGTAAGTTGGGAGATCTGATTATTCTGAATATTTTGTGGATGGTAACCAGTATCCCGATTTTTACTGTAGGAGCTTCCACTACTGCTCTTTATTATGTGACCTTAAAGCTGGTAAGGGATGAGGACGGTTACACTTTAAAGTCTTATTTTAAGTCCTTTAAAGAAAATTTCCAGCAGGCTACGATTATTTGGCTGATTATGCTGGCGGCGGGCCTTCTGCTGGGATTTGATTTATATTTCTTTCTATATATGCAGACAGAAGCGTCAAAGCTGCGTACCGTTATGGTCACTGTATTCGGCTCTCTGATATTGGTATATGCCTGCATTCTGACCTACGTATTTCCTATCCAGAGCCGTTTTTATAACCCCATAAAAAAGACGCTGTTTAACGCGTTTTTTATGTCTATCCGCCATATTTTTCAAACACTGGGAATTCTGGTGCTGGACGGGGCGCTGGTAGTCCTTATGGTAGTAAGTTTTTACATGGCGCCTCAACTTTCTGTATTGTTTCTTTTATTTGGTTTTCCGCTGATAGCATTTGTGAACTCCTTTATCTTCCATGTAATCTTTAAAAAGTATATGCCTAAAGATGACAGAGAAGACGATAGCGGGGAACTGCGCCCTCTGTTTATGGATGAACCGGACGGAAAAGAATAAGAACTGTATTTAAACCCCATGGATGCGTGCGGCTTCCATGGGGTTTTGCTATGGATTTCAATGGAAAAGGCCGGCATATCTAAATAAATCGAACACACATTGCAGCCAGGGCGCCCATGACGATAACCACTGCGGCACCCAGTAAAATTTTTCCGATATTTCCTCTTCCGCCAGTTAAATGTGTTCCTGCACCGGCCAGAACTCCCCAGGGACTGTAGCTCTCCGCCTTTAATAAATAGGAAAAATGTTGTTGGCTTCCTATGGCAGACAAAAAATTCTGCCAATCCTTTTGCAGAATATTCAATCCCATAGCCAATCCGCTTTCAGGCCCCGGATTTTTTGACATGGATCGAAAAAACCCGGAGTCTCTGGAATACGGAGGGGATTTTTGATATACGGGATCTTCCTGCTTTTCCCGAAACTGCCGGTAAGCATAGTTTTGCCCGTCTTCAATGGCCTTTCGGGGATTTTGTGTTTGCTTATAGGCAGTAAGGATATGGTAATATACTTTGGAGGCCCCCTTTTGGTTCAGGTACGGACGGATGATTTTGTCGATGGCATTTTCAAGAGCAAAGGTAATAGAACTGCCTTGTCTGTTTTCTCCGGCGTATACCTGTCCCTTGATGTACATGACGGCGGCCATCAGTCCGGTTACTTCCGCATTTCTGGCACTGATGCCGGGATTTTTAAATAGATTACCGCTGCCGTCTATGTGGGCGGCAAACCGATTGGCTCTTTCCAGCTCTTTTCCGGAACAGGGGACAGAGTTTTCCTGCTTGAAGGTATTTTCTGAGATACCCTTTCTGGCATTGCTGATGATTTCATTTCGCTGCTTAAGCTGCTCTTTCCAGGAAGTTTGCTGTGTATGATAAGCCTGTTGAAACCGGACATTCTGTTTCCCGGACGATTGATAAACCATACCTTCTTTGGAAAGAGAGGGAGAGGCGGTATAAAACCCAATGCGTCTGCCGCTGACTGGCTTTCCATGGGAAAAAAGCCTATGTACAGCCTGAAGAGGAATAGTCTGTCCGGCGGTTTGCTGGTAGAGACTGGATCGAATGTTGTCTAATGCTGCGCCTTGTCCGGTTTTTTCCAGAAGAAATGTCAGCTGTTCCAGATCCATATCCATTACCAAATTAAGCTTTTGGGCCAACAGAGAATCCAGACGTTCCAGCTGTTCCGCCAGATTTTCTCCTTCAGCATATTTCAGGGCAGCTTCAAGGAGAGTGAGATACAGCTTTGACAGTTCCTGAAGCTGTTGTGGGAGGGCAAGGCCGGTATCAGGCTGCCATTCCAGAAAAAGCTCCCAGTCTTTTCCCTCCAGTTCCAGTGTCCATCTGAGAGCTTCGTCTGAGGAAAGCCTTCTGTTTGCGGGGAACCGCCGGCGTGCTTCAGAGATTTCTGCGGTGTCCTTGGGCTGTTCCTGTTCATTATCTGTGTGGGTTGAATAAGTTTGTTCCTGCTGTTTTGCGCTGATTTTGGAAATTTCCCGGAACAGTGTCTCGCTTTCATTTATCTCTTGCTGCTGTTTGATAAACGGAAGCTCTGTTTCTGTTCTGGTTGCTGGTTCGGAAGCCGTACCGGCCGCTTTAATATTTGACATAGCTTTTTTCCTTCTCCGTGCTGGAATATGTGTTCTTAATAAGATATATCGGCTTAATTGCGAATTATCCTACAAAAACCGAGAAAAAGAGAGAAACTTGGACATTTTTTACAAAGCGGTATTTTCTGTGAAAAAGGACTTGAAAAATCTGGTGAAAGCGTTTACAATACACCTATAAGAATACTGTATACAAAATAATGTATTATAAAGAATAAATAGAGGGATTTACTATGACGACTCATTTTAAGCTCCGGGCCTATGGAAAAATTAATTTGGGACTGGACGTTTTGAGAAAGCGGGAGGATGGCTACCACGATGTTCGGATGATTATGCAGACAGTGGGACTGTATGATCAGATTGATTTATTTTTTCGAAAGGAGCCAGGGATTGAGATAGAAACCAATCTATCTTACCTTCCGGTCAACGAGAATAACCTGGTGCATAAGGCCGCCAGACTGCTGATGGAAGAATTTCAGGTAAAAAACGGTGTTTTTATTCGCCTGCGTAAACTGATCCCCGTTGCTGCCGGGATGGCAGGCGGAAGCAGCGATGCCGCCGCGGTCTTAGTGGGAATTAACAAGATGTTCCATCTGGGCCTTTCTATGGAAGAATTGATGGAGCGGGGAGTGAGGATTGGTGCTGATGTGCCTTATTGCATTATGAGAGGAACCGCTTTATCTGAGGGAATCGGAGAAAAGCTGACCCCTTTGCCTCCCATGCCCCAATGCCAGGTTCTTCTGGCAAAACCGGCTGTCAGTGTATCTACCAAATTTGTATATGAAAACCTTCATGCCAATGATTTGAGACCGGAGGAGCATCCGGATATTGACGGTATGATTGAAGCCATTGGGAAAGGCGATCTGCTGGGAGTGTCGGAGCGTTTGGGAAATGTGCTGGAGTTGGTGACCGTCCGGAAATATCCGGTAATCGAAGAAATGAAAGGAGTCATGAGGGAGTACGGAGCTTTGGGAGCTGTAATGAGCGGAAGCGGGCCTACAGTGTTTGGCCTGTTTTCCAATCCCAAAGCCGCTGCAGCTGCCTATGAGGCTCTGCGTTATGGAGAGTACAGCACTTTGGCAAGGCAGGTATATCTGACTAACTTTTACAATAACAAGAGAACAGAGGAGAATCAAGGAGGAGGAAATCATGGGAAACGATTTTCGGGTAACAATGAATGAATACTTGCCCTTGCGGGACGTGGTATTCAACACCTTGCGCCAGGCAATTTTAAAGGGAGAGCTGGAGCCGGGGGAAAGGCTGATGGAGATTCAGCTTGCAGAGCGCCTGGGGGTAAGCCGGACTCCTATCCGTGAGGCTATCCGCAAACTGGAGCTGGAAGGCCTGGTTCTGATGATTCCCAGAAAAGGCGCTGAGGTAGCCAAGATTTCCGAAAAGAGTTTAAAAGATGTTCTGGAGGTACGCCGCTCTTTAGAAGAGCTGGCAAT
Source organism: Enterocloster bolteae (assembly GCA_021772025.1). Taxonomy (GTDB): domain Bacteria; phylum Bacillota; class Clostridia; order Lachnospirales; family Lachnospiraceae; genus UMGS1370. The sequence continues at coordinate 201,609 of JAETNT010000001.1, forward strand.
TGAGTTGACATGCCAGAGGATTTCCGAAGAGGGGATTGCGGAGATGGAGGATGTTCAGAGAACTTTTTCTGAAGCCATCCACAAAGGAGATGCTATGGCTATTGCCGAGGCGGACGAACAATTCCATGAACTAATCTATAAGGCTACGGGAAATAGCCGTCTGGTTCAAATTCTGAATAATTTGAGAGAGCAGATGTACCGTTATCGTCTGGAATATATAAAAGATGCGGGAAAGCGTCAGGTATTGATTGTAGAGCATGAGCACATTCTCCGCTGCATAAAGCGCCACAGCATTGCGGAAGCAAAGGCAGCAGTAAGAGAGCATATTGACAATCAGGAGATTACTGTATCCAAGAACATCAAAGAAAGGGCATCATAAAAACGCCGTTAAAAAGTATGAAAAAAATATAAAAACCGTTGACGAAGTGACAACCTGTCATTATAATGATGACAGGTTGTCACTTTTGCTTACAGAGTATCCAGCCAAACAGGCCAGAGGCGTATTTCGTCGGATTTTTGCTGCAAAAGGAGGCAGAAAAAGGAAGGAAGGTGAAATGAATGCCTACAGAACGATTTGCCCGTCTGCCGGCGGAAAAACAGGAAAGTATTAGGATAGCCGCCATATCCGAATTTACCCGAGTTCCTTTTGAAAAAGTATCCATTAATAAAATTATTCAAAACGCGGATATTTCCAGGGGAAGCTTCTATACATATTTTGAGGACAAAAGAGATCTTCTTCAATATGTCTTCTCTGATATTCTAATGCAGGCCCACCGATTTTGCCGGGAGAGTCTGATCCGAAATAAGGGAGATTACTGGAATATGCTGCGGGAGCTTTTTGATGACTGGTTCCAATTAGAGTGGAGCGAAAACCTGATGGAACTGGCCCGTATTGCCATGTTTCAGATAGGGATAGAGCAGCTTATGGAAGACAGGTGTAATCTGAAAGAAATGGAGGGGCCTTTGGATTTGGGAGACTGGCTCTATGAAAAGGGAGACTGGTCAAGGCTTAGATCCCAGGAACGAGAGTTTATTCGGCTGACAGCGGAGCTGGGGATGCAGACCCTTGTTATGGCTTTGGGGCAGATGCTTAAATTTCCCCAGAAGTCAGAGGCAGTCCGTCAAATGTTTATAAAGAAGCTGGAAATTATACAAAGGGGAGCCTGCAGCCAACAGCCTTGAACCAGAGCAAATAAGGAGGAAAACATGAAAACCAGATATAAAGTCATCATTGGAATTGCAGCAGTCGGACTTCTGGCCGCGATTGCCGTACCCAGACTGTTAAAGCCTGCCGAAACCGTTGAGCAGGTCTATACTCCTGTAGTGAAGACAGAGTCCCCGGTTAGGGGAACCATTACTCTGTCAAAAGAGATTATCGGGACAGTAGAACCTTCAGATATTATTTATGTGATGCCTAAAGTAGCGGGAGAAATTTTGGAGATTTATGTAAACCCCGGAGATACGGTTGCGGAGGGACAGCCTTTGTGCCGTATTGACAACAAACAGATTGACAGCAGCAAGATCTCCTTAGATGGAGCCAAGGTTGCTCTGGATACGGCCAATGCCAATCTGGCCAGGATGCAGGTGCTTTATGCCAGCGGAGATATTTCCGCTCAGGCCTTTGAGCAGGTTCAGACCAGTGCTCAGTCTGCTAAGATCCAGTATGACGGAGCAAAACTGGCTTATGACCTTCAAGTAGAATACAGTACGGTTACCGCCCCAATTGCAGGAAAGATTGAAACCAGCAGTATGGTTCTCCACAATACGGTGGCTCAGTCCAGCCAGCTTTGTGTTATTACGGGAGAAGGGGGAAAGAAAGTAGCCTTTTCTGTCGCTGACAGCTTGAGAAATAATTTGAAGCCGGGAGATGAGATTGCACTGGAAAAACAGGGAACCGCCTACGCAGGTACGGTGACAGAGGTAGGGTCTATGGTAAATGCTCAGACCGGCCTTTTCCCGGTAGAAGCCTCGGTGGAGAATGCGGAGGCCCTGGCTCCCGGGGTGAAGGTTCAGCTGAGTATTGTTTCCGATGAGGCAGAGAATGTTATGACTATTCCGGTAGATTGCGTTTATTATGACGGAGGCGATGCATATGTGTATACCTACGACGAAGGAATCGTTCACAAAATCCCGGTAGAGGTAGGAATTTACGATTCTGAAAGAGCGGAAATTATTTCCGGCCTTAAGGAGACGGATCTGGTGATTACTACCTGGAGTTCCGAGCTGGCAGAGGGAGCTGTAGTAGCTTTGCAGAGTGAAAGGGCATCAGAAGCACCTGCTTCTACGGAAACAACAACCCAGACGGCACAATAAGGAGGCGGGCTGAATGAATATAACGAAAACCGTATTAAAACGCCCGGTCACCACAGTTCTGTGCGTTCTGTGCCTGATGGTGTTTGGATGTATTTCTCTGTTTTCATCCACCATGGAGCTGACCCCGGAACTGAACATGCCCATGATGGTAATCAGTACTGTTTATGTGGGAGCAAGCCCGGAGGATGTGGATGAACTTTTGACCAAGCCTGTAGAAAATGAGGTGGGCCAGCTAAGCGGAGTAGACTCCATTACCTCTATTTCCAGTGAAAACTCTTCCATGGTGCTTTTGCAGTACGACTACGGTACTGATATGGATAAAGCATATTCAGATTTAAAAAAGAAAATTGATGCTTTAGAGAGCTCTCTTCCGGAAGATGCCATGGCTCCCGTTATCATGGAGTTTGATATTAACAGCAGCCCGTCTATGGTGATGGCAGTCAATAACTCCGGCGTGAATAACCTTTACAACTATGTTGAGGATACCATTGTTCCGGAACTGGAGAAAATCTCCTGCATTGCCAGCGTAGATCTGTCCGGAGGCCAGGAAGAATATGTGCGGATCCAGCTGATTCCGGAAAAACTGGCTCAATATCACCTTTCTATTAATTCTGTGGCAAATGCGGTCTCCGGCGCCAGCTTTTCTATCCCGGCGGGAGCTACAGAAGTGGGAAGCCAGGAATTGTCCGTATCTGCCGGTGTTACCTATGATACGGTAGACAGCCTGAAGGAGATCCCGATCACCACTCCAGGCGGTGATATTGTTTATCTTGATGATATCGCCATTGTAGCCAACACTGTAAAGGAAACCTCCAGCATCGGGCGCTATAACGGAGAGGACACGGTTTCCGTCAGTATCCAGAAGCAGCAGAAAAGCAGTGCCCAGGAGGTATCCAGAGAGACTGCCAAGCTGATGGATAAATTGAAGGCATCCGACGAAAATCTGGACATGGTAGTGGTTTATGATGCGAGTGATCAGATAGAAGGCGCGTTAACATCTGTATTTCAGACAATGATTTTGGCAGTAGTGGTTTCTATGCTGATTATCTTCCTGTTTTTCGGAGACATGAAAGCATCCCTTATCGTGGGAACCTCCATTCCCATTTCTATTATGACAGCGTTGGTTCTGATGTATTTGATGGGATTTTCGCTGAACATTATTACCATGAGTGCCCTGGTGCTGGGTGTAGGTATGATGGTAGATAACTCCATTGTAGTTTTGGAAAGCTGCTTCCGCTCTACGAAAGGACATGGTTTTTTAGAATACCGTGATGCAGCCCTGGAGGGAAGCGGCATTGTACTCCAATCTATTATCGGTTCCACTGCAACTACCTGCGTCGTGTTCCTGCCTTTGGCTTTTTTAGCGGGAATGAGCGGTCAGATGTTTAAACCCTTAGGTTTTACCATTATTTTCTGTATGGTAGCGTCTCTGATTTCCGCTATGACGATTGTTCCGTTGTGCTATACTTTTTACCGTCCCAGGGAAAAAGAAAAAGCTCCGGCATCTGCAGCAGTTCAGGCAATGCAGACAGGCTATCGGAATATTATGGAGTCTATTCTGCCTAAGAAAAAGACGGTTATGTTTGTAACAATCGGCCTGTTAATTCTTTCCTTTGCAATGGCATCCCAGCTTCGTTCCGAGATGATTCCGGCCAGTGACGAAGGGACCATTAACGTGTCTGTGGAAATGAGGCCAGGAGTCAACATAGAAAAAGCAGAGACCATTCTGACAAAAATTGAAGGCCTGATTACCGCAGATGAGGATTTGGATTCCTATATGCTGACCTATGGCGGTTCCGGTATGATGGGAGGAGGCATGATGGGAGGCGGCGGAAGCATTACCGCCTATTTAAAAGATGACAGAAAACGGGAAACCAGTGAAGTCGCAAAGGAATGGAAATCGTTATTAAGTACAGTAGATGACTGCAATATCACAGTGAGTGAGAGCAACACTATGTCCAGCTTTACGGTAAGTGATACCTATCAGGTAATCCTTCAGAGTACAGAATATGATGAGCTGAAAGAGGTTTCCGATCAGATTGCGGAAGACTTAAAAGCCAGACCGGAGATCGCCAAGGTTCATTCAAGCCTGGAAAATGCCGCCCCGGTTGTGAAACTTCATATTAATTCCGTAAAAGCGGGAACGGAAGGGCTGACCCCGGTTATGATTGCCGGAACGGTTAATCAGATGCTCAGCGGTGTAGATGCCACTACTTTGGAAGTAAATGGTAATGAAGTGGATGTGCGGGTGGAATATCCGGCGGATGATTATAAAACAATTGATCAGCTGGAAGGAATTATGCTGACCACTCCTGCCGGAAGCTCGGTAGCATTGACGGATGTGGCGGATATAGCCTTTGAGGACAGCCCGTCCAGCATTACCAGAAGCAACAAACAGTATCAGGTAACCATTTCTGCAGAATATGCCAAGATGGATGAAAAAGGAAGACAGGCAGCCAGGATTGACAACCAGCTTTTTGAAGAGGTGGTAAAGCCGAATATGACGCAGAGAATTTCTGTTGCTACCAATGATCTGATTGAAATGATGAACGAAGAGTTCGGGGCGTTGGGCCAGGCGATTTTATTGGCCGCCTTTTTGGTATTTGTAGTAATGGCCGCCCAGTTTGAGTCTCCCAAGTTTTCCTTTATGGTTATGACTACCATACCCTTCAGCCTGATTGGTTCCTTTGGGCTTTTGTGGCTTACGGATGTTTCTATCAGTATGCCGTCCTTGCTGGGATTTCTTATGTTGGTGGGTACGGTAGTGAACAATGGTATCCTCTATGTAGATACGGTAAATCAATATCGAACTAATATGGACATGAAAACTGCCCTTATTGAAGCAGGCGCTACCCGCCTGCGCCCCATCCTGATGACTACCCTCACTACTATTGTGGCAATGATCCCCATAGCCTTGGCTTTTGGCGACAGCGGCGAGATGATGCAGGGGCTGGGCCTGGTAGATGTGGGAGGCCTGGTAGCATCTACCATTTTATCCCTATTGATGCTTCCGGTTTATTATAGTATTATGAACCGTAAGAAAAAGAGGGAACCCAACTATGATTGACACATGCCCGGCTAGGGCGTGAAGGAGGAGTTTATGAAACGTTTACATAGTATGGCGGCCTTAAGCCTGGCAGCGGCTTTGGCGGCATCGGTAACCGGGCAGGCCCTGGCAGGCAGTCCGGAATTCGCCTACACACCGGAGAAATGGTCTGCTCTCAGAGATAATAAACTGGAATATGAAGAGATCGCGGATCTGGTTCATGAATACAATCCAACAGTGCTTAACAATCAGGCTTCCTATGAGCAGAACCGGGAGGGGGATTTAGGCCGCAGCGATGGGGATATTGCGGCCAGTTACCGCAACAGTGCTCAGCAGATTTACCAGCAGATTGAAATGATGGATCCGGACAGCCCTACTTATGACACTACCGTTCTGAACTTGGAGCAGCAGGCTAAGGCCCTGGAAGCCAGCGCCACATCGGCAGAGATTGGAAACTTTGGTATGCAGACTCAGAATAAACAGGCAGAGGCCGCAATCGTGGCCTCCACCAAGACCCTGATGATTACTTACCATCAGCTTTTACTGAATCTGGACCTATCTCAAAAAAACTTAGAATTGCTGAAAAGCCAATACGAAGCAGTACAGCGTAAAGCGGCTGTAGGGATGGCAACTCAGATGGAGGTGCTGAATGCAAAGAGTGCTGTAGAAAATGGAGAGATGAGTATTTTAACCACAGAAAAGCAGATCCGCACCACAAGGCAGAGTATGTGTTTGGCTACCGGGTGGGCTTACAACGCGAATCCGGAGATTGGGGAACTCCCTTCAGTAAGTAAAGAAGATATTCTGGCCATTGATCTGGAAGCAGATAAAGAAACAGCAGTAAAAAACAATTTTACTTTGTCTGTAAACCGTCACCGCCTTGACAGCACCAGAGTTCCGGAATCCAGGGAAACTCTGGAAGAAACCATTGCCAATAACGAATCCCAGATTCGCTCTTCTGTAACCAGCAGCTATCAGGCTCTTCTTCAGGCCATGTCCGATTATGAACAGGCCCAAGCAGAGCTGGAGCTGGCTCAAAAACAGGCTGACACTGCAGCCCTCAATCTGTCCATCGGCAATCTGAGCCAATTGGAATACCAGCAGCAGGCATATGCTCTGGAAGGGGCCAAAATTTCCGCCCGGCTCAAGGAAATGGCTGTGCTTCAGGCCTACGAGACTTATAAAAGCGGCGTGGCAGGCCTGGCTTCCGCAGGATAAGGAGGCGGACTATGAAATCAATGAGATTTACCTTCCGTTTTGCCGGGGCAACTTTGGCAGCAGTAGCGGGATTAAGCCTGTGGGCGCCGGTTAAGCCTTTTGGCCTTTTTCAGTCAGAAGCGGCTGTTGGGCAGCCGGAGGGATATGACGATGAAAAATGGGCCCGCCTTCTGGACGACACCCTAGAATATGAAGAGATTCCGGATTTAATAGAATTTTTTAATCCCACCTATCGCTCAGCGGCCGATACAGTAGAGAGCAATTTAAAGGATTCTTATGAATTGGTTGAAAAGATGAGGGAGGACGGAAAAGAATACCGCCAGCAGGCCAAAGGTCTGGAGGCAGAGGGGGATCAGATTTATTCCGCACAGTATAAGGCTATGGGAAGAAGCCTGTCTTCTGCCGCCAGTACCATGGAAAAGGCATTGGATAAGCAGGCCAGAAGGTTGGATCAGAATACCCTGGCCCCTATACGTTACCAGTTAAGTTCTGCGGTTCAGTCCTTGTTTATTGGCTATAAACAGATGGAAGTCAACAGAGAAATGCTGGAGAAGATGATAGAGCTTTACACGGATATGCTGTCCATGTCTAATACTCAAAGCAGTATTGGAATGGCAACCTCCACAGATCTTCTGTCGGCTCAAGTAAGCTTAACCTCTGCAGAAAACCAGATTTCTACTTTGAGTAACAGTATGGATTCTCTGCGCCGGACCCTGATTATGCTTACAGGCTGGGATTACACAGACAATCCTGCGCTGGGAGAGGTTCCCCAACCGGATATGAGCCAGATAGATATCATTGACAGGGAAGCGGATAAGGTAAAGGCAATTGCCTATAATCAGGAAATTATCAGTCTTAAAAACACGAAAAAAGAAAACCGTACCATAAAAGACATCCGGTCCAAAGAGCGCAGCGTTACAGAAGCAGAGGAACAGCTACGCAGCAATATGGATACTTTATACTATAACCTGCTGGAAAAACGTGCCGCCCTTCAGGCTGCAGAGACAGCCCTGTCTCAGGCGGAGTTGACTTGGCAGGGCAATCAGCGCAGATATCAACTGGGAATGTTGGGCCGGATTGAATATTTGAGTACAGAAATTCAATATATCCAGGCGAAAGCGGCCAGAGATACGGCCTGCATGAATATGCTCCAGGCTCTTAACGAGTATAACTGGGCCCTTAAAGGCGTAGTAACGGCAGAACCTTAAAATATGCTGTCCCACCATTCTGACAGCCGGAAGGACATCTGAATGTCAGGATGAGAGAGGAAGAGAGAGGAATAATCCTCTTCCGTGAGCATGCCGGCCAGTCGGTCTTTAGAGGAATCCGGCACCACAGCGGCAGTATCGCTTACAAAACACAGAGACGGATAGAGGACGCACCACCAGTTGCGTCCTTTTCCCCGCCCCAGGATTACCCGGACGGCATCATAATCCCCGGCGGGAAACAGCATGTCTCCATAGAATTTGGTGGGAAAATGGCTGACCCCTACTTCTATAGAGGACACATAGTCAAAGCCTTGACTGCGGATAAAGTCATTTGCGGCTTTTTCCAGCTCGGACTTATGTATATTAATGTAGGAAGTCAAAGATTCTTTGGAGGAAGAGTCACCATCTACACCGTTTTCAATTTTTTTCAACAGCAGTGAACGGACTTGCAGCTTTAAGCTTTGATCCTCCGGGCGGTTACTGTCCCCGACAACGTGAAAGCGCAGGACATTTTCTCTAATCCTGCCTGCCAGCTCCTGGTCCCTGCCGCTTAACTGCACCAGCCACAGCGTCAGCGCTGCCAGAAGAAAAATGGCTCCGATTTTCATATCTTTCATAAGGTAATTCTCTCCTGTCTATTAAGATTTGTGTTGTAATTGTTGACACCTGTGGTATAATTTAGACACGTATGCAATAAAAATAATCATCGGGCTTTGTCCGGGAATTTAAATAGGGAGACACATAAACATGAAAAAAAAGACAGTAGCGGTGCTGTTTGGCGGTCAATCCTCCGAGCATGTGGTATCCTGCATGTCGGCTGCCAATATAGTGGCTCAGATTGACACAGACAAATATGATCTTTTACTTATCGGGATTACAGAGAGGGGACGGTGGTTAAAGGCAGACTCTCTGGAGGATGTTCGGAACGGAAACTGGAAAGAAAGCCGGATCGAGGCGGCCATTCTTCCAGATGCTACAAAAAAAACCGCATTAATAAAGGAGGGGGATTTCTGGAGGGAAATTCCTGTAGACGTAGTGTTCCCGGTACTTCATGGACTCTACGGTGAGGACGGCACCGTCCAAGGACTTCTGGAGTTGGCTCAGATTCCCTATGTAGGATGCGGTGTATTGGCGTCCGCAGTATCCATGGATAAGCTTTATACGAAAATTATTGTAGACGATTTGGGGATCCGTCAGGCGGCCTATGAGCCTGTTTTCCGGGAGCAGCTTTCGGATATGGTTCAAGTGGCGGAACGGGTGGAAAGCCGGTTCTCTTATCCGGTTTTCATTAAGCCCAGCAATGCCGGATCCTCCAGAGGGGTGACCAAAGCGGATAACAGAGAAGCGTTGATATCCGGACTTAGAGAGGCGGCCCGTCATGACAGAAAAATTCTGGTAGAAGAAACCGTAGTCGGACGGGAAGTAGAGTGCGCCGTCTTCGGGGGCGGAATAGAACCGGTGACCGCCTCGGGCGTAGGGGAGATTTTGGCGGCCGCTGATTTTTATGATTTTGACGCTAAATATTACAATACGGAGTCCAAAACCGTTACAGATCCGGAACTTCCCGGTAATGCCTCCGAAACCATCAGTAAAAATGCAGCTGCTATTTTTAAAGCGGTGGACGGCTATGGACTGGCTCGGGTAGATTTTTTTGTAAAGCAGGACGGAGAAGTGGTATTCAATGAAATTAATACCATGCCGGGATTTACCGCTATCAGCATGTATCCCATGCTTTGGGAAGCAAGAGGAATAGATAAAAAGACATTAGTAAATCGCTTGATCGAGCACGGCTTATCCCGTAAAAAGCAGTGAAAATTAGGAGGACAGCCGTGATGACAGAAAAAAACGAGGCAATCCGAAACGCTTCTATCGGCGTATTTGACTCCGGCGTAGGCGGATTAACAGTAGCCCGCGAAATTATCCGTCAGATGCCGGACGAGGGGATTATTTACTTTGGCGACACAGCCCGGGTGCCCTACGGAAGTAAATCTAAGGACACTATTATCCGTTACTCTAAACAGATTATCCGTTTTTTAAAAACCAGGCAAGTAAAGGCGATTGTAATTGCCTGCAATACGGCCAGTGCCTATGCTCTGGAGGAAGTAAAAAAAGATCTGGACATTCCGATTTTGGGAGTGATTCGGGCCGGAGCCGTCAGTGCGGTAAGGGCTACCCAAAACGGAAAAATAGGCATTATCGGGACAGAAGGAACCATTCGCAGCGGGATTTACGAGACTGTAATTAAAGAGATGATGCCGCCGGCCAGGGTAAGCGGAAAAGCCTGTCCTTTGCTGGTGCCTCTGGTAGAAGAAGGGCTTCTCCACGATTCTGTTACGGATGAAATTGCTTCCCGGTACTTAAGCGAATTAAAAGCCAAATATGTGGACACGCTGGTTTTGGGATGCACTCACTATCCTCTGCTGCGCTCAACCATAAAGAGACTCATGGGGGAAGCGGTCACTCTGATAAATCCGGCATATGAAACAGCGATTGAGCTGAAAGAACTGCTGAAAAAAGAAGGCTTGCTCTGTTGCCCGGATGTATGCCGCTCAGAAGAAAAATACCAGTTTTATGTAAGCGACCTGGCGGATAAATTTACCAATTTCGCGTCTTCTATCCTTCCTCAGCAGGTAAAAGAGACCAGAAAGATTGATATTGAAAATTATTAGTAACTATCAGCCATATGTCAATTTGCAATTATTAATCAGGAAAGCAGGAAAAGACATGACAAAAGATGTACTTATTACAGTCAGCGGCCTCCAGTCCATGGGCGGGGAGAGCGATAACATTCAAATCATTACTCCCGGGAGTTATTATCACAAAAACGGCAAGCATTATATTGTTTATGACGAGGTAATAGAAGGCTTTGACGGTACAGTCAAGAATACCATCAAGGTAGGAGAGGATACTATGGATGTAATCAAACACGGAATTTCCAGCGTCCATATGGTATTTGAAAAAGATAAGAAACGCATTGCCTCCTATACAACACCTATGGGAGAAATGATGATCGGCCTGAATACTACTGACATCCGGGTAGACCAGCAGGAGCATGCTTTAAAGGTCCAGGTCAACTATTCTTTGGATATCAACTACCAGCATGTATCTGAGTGTAATATTGTAGTGGATGTCCAGTCTAAGGAACAGGCAGCGATTCATCTTACAAGCTGAGAGAAACGGAATCAGGCAGAAAAAAGCTTGATTCCTAAATTTTATCGCGGAAAGTCGAAAAAACAACTGAATGAATACTGAATAAAAATCTTGCTGCCGGTAAAGGAATATGATATACTGAAAGTGCAACAGGCAGGATAAAGTCATCAGGGGCCAGATTGGGGGATGATGAATTGTACCGGCGAGTTTATAACATTGCAGCAATCATTATCAGAAGGATAAAAGAAGAAAACAGGAGAGAGGAAAGATTCTTGATTGATGACCGTTCTTATGATCAACAGGCGGCAAAAGAAATATTGCAGGGTAAATTCCCTTTTTTATATGAAAAAGATGGAAGCGGGTATAAAGAAATTACTTGCTTGATGGAAAACGAAGACTGGAGGAAAGTAGAATGCTTTTCCCGGGAATGCGAAGATAAACACTTGATTTTCAGCCTCTTGCGTCAGTTGGATTTGGCTTTAGAAAAGAAAACGAAATCTTTGGGGAATCCGCCGGAGGGTATTTGCACTATGGACTCCTTAAATGACAATGTAGAAAAGACGCAAATTCAAATCCTTCCCAAGATGAAAGCTTATTGGGAAAGAGAACGCGGAGGGAGCCAACATTCTTACGATATAAACCGATCATTAAAGAATATCATGTATATTGACACTTGTATGTTTTCGGAAATGCAGATTAATCAAATCAGACACAGCTTTTTATCGTCATCTATGTTTTTTCGCGCTGAGAAGAAAGGGCTTTTAAGAATTGGGGTTTCATTTGTCAGCCGGAATCTTCATATAATGACAAGAGAAAGTGAAAAGAATAAATTTTGCGTGGATACTATTTCCTGTCCTGACCAGGTGGAGAAAAATGTGAAGCAGGCCTTGGAAAAAGCCCGCCGCACTCAAGCAGACATTATGCTTTTTCCGGAAATGATAGGAAGCAGCAGGATAGAAGCTTCAATAACCAGACATTTACAGGATGCTGCTTTTGATACTGGCGACGAGGAATATCCTTCATTAATTGTTCTTCCGTCTAAATGGGAGGAGAATCAAAATAGTGTTTTGATTTTGACTGGAGATGGGGAAACAGTTTGTAGCCAGCAAAAACAGTATCCTTATGACGGGCCGATTGAGCCTGGAGGAAAAACAATGCAGGAAGATCTGCGCCCAGATGGGATTTTGCATCTGATTCACTGCCAAGGCTTGGGAAGAGTAGCCATAATGATTTGCAAAGATTTTTTGATAACAGAATACCTGCAGATGCTGCTGGAAATATTAAGAGTAACCCTTATTTTGGTGCCGTCTATGACTACGGGGGAATATGATTTTAAAACCCATATTCATATGTGCGAACATGCCGATTGCTGCGTTATGCAGGGAAATTGCTGTTCCGCACAATGGATGGTGGCCGAAGAGCAGTGGGAAAAACTTGACACATGCGGGTATTGCCTCAAGAGCGGGAAAAATCAAAATCCGAAATATATTGATGGAGGGGATATGATTATTTCTCTAACCAAACCGGATGAATGCAAAACCGGAAAATGCGAAGAGGCGTGTCTGTTCTATCAGGATTTCTACTACAACAGAGGGTAACAAAAGGAGGAAGCGTATGAAATGGGATAAGGAGCTTTATCAAAAATTAGACCAAACGTATGAGCAAGATCCATCCCTGCCGGAACAAGGATTGTATCAGGCTCAATTGGAGGAACTGAACCGGGAATACCTATACGAGACAATGCGTATGTATCAAAGAAAAGAGAAGAAACTTCTGTATCGGGAATTGCGCCAGGGGCAGAAGGTTTCTCTGCTTTTTCGACGAATTGCGGAGAAAAACAGACATATGACTCTGCTTCTAATGGGGATTTTTGTCGGAATTGTGTACGTGGTGGGCTTTTTGTTTCGGGACATGGAGGATGAAAGAGATTTTACTATTGTTATGGAGGGAATGTGTAAAAAAGCCCACTACAGCAATGTCTTAAAGTATCTATATAAAAACCCGTCTGCCCGCCATAAGGATATTGCCCGGGATGAAGGAATCAGCGCCAGCTTTTTAACGGAGATTATGAAGGAGCTTCAGGCAAAACGGGCGGTTGAAAAGTTTCACAGCGGCAAAGCAGCTTTTTATGAATTGACAATAGACGGAAAGGCTTTTGCAAAAACACTGGATGGAAGAATGGAAGAAAGAATGGCGCCGGACTATTTAAGCATATGTAAAACGGAAATTCTTAATGACATACCAGGACAATCAGACTATGAACAAAAGATGCAGCTTTTTAAAGTAGCCAAACAGATAGACAGTTCAGGAGAAAAGATAATATTTTTAAATGATAGAGGCTTTTCAAGATGGAAAGAGCAATTTGGGTAAAAACAGATTATTAAATAACGGGTGATGATTATGGAAGAATTAATGAAACAGTTGGAAGAGATAGTGGAGAGATATCATCAGCATGAGTCCCAATGGAAAGAGGAAATAGAAACGGTAAAAAGCTTGTCTGACGTTAAAAATACGGAGCTTAGAAAAATACTGAATGAGACTGTGGTAGTGATAAGGAAAATATTGAAAGAATATCCTTTGGAAGAAGTTGAGAAGAAACTGAAAAAGGTGCTGCCGGAGAAGATGGAGGAAAAGACGGTGAAATTTGCACATCGGTCATTGAAAGGATATTATTCGGTGAGCCCTGTGCGCGCTTTGGAGAAAGAGAGACTGGAAGGAGCCATTAGTTTAATCTCGCTTATATTTAATAAATATATATTACGTTATGAAAAAGACTTTTTTTTATTTGGTTCCGAATACCATTTAGAGGAAAACCAGATGAAACAAACTGCAAAAAGTATGGATACTCTTGTGTCTTTTTATATTCAAAACCACTATAGCCGTCGGATGATTATAGGAGATCTGAAGGATGAAACAGGGTTTATGGATGCAACGATAGAGTCTATAGCAGACTTGATTGAAGAAAACTATCAAAAACTGCAGTTTAATGAAATACTGGATCAGCTGCGCTATCTGGATTCCCGCGTTTCCGCACTGGAGTCTTAAGACACAAAGGGGCCGTTGCAAAATAGATGAGTAATCATCTATGGAGCAATGGCTCCATTCTTATGTCTGAAAATAGAAAAGCAGGTTCCGAAAAACCTGCCATCCATGGTATAATGAGATATGT
>JAETNT010000080.1 GCA_021772025.1 Enterocloster bolteae
CAGCCAAGGGATATTCTTCACCCTTTAGCGGAACGTGTTTTACACGCAGTTCCTGCTGCTCGAGATACTCTGCCGCCTCCTGCTGCACAAAGAGGTCAAAGCCTGATTCCCGCACCAGGAGATCGCCAAATTTTTCCCGCCGCAGTCCCAGTCCCATCACCGCGCCTAAAAAATCACGGTGATTGACCGAGACAAAATCCAGCTTTCCCTGGAACCGGAACAGAGAAATCTTTGCCAGCCCACAGTCCGGCTCGCTATATTCCGGAAAAAGTACCAGGCGTTTCCGCTCTGCACCTTCATAACCGCCGCAAAATAAATAGCGCTGTATCTTACGGGATCTGAGATATTCCTCTGCCACCAGCTGTAATCTCGGCTCCAAAAAATCTGTTACCGCTTCCTGATAACGCTCCTCCACCCTTTCCAGCAAATCGTCCAATCTACTGATAAATTGTTTTTCTTCCGAAGACAGAGTCAGCATAACGCCCTCCTCTTAAAACAAAATACGCAGCACATTAAACAGTACCTGATAAAGCAGTTGAATCAGCAGCAACGCCACAACAGGTGTAAAATCCAACGGATACCGCAGCGCCTCCGGTAGCAAGCGACTGCAGGGCGTCAGAATGGGATCTGTGATTTCATATACATACCGCAAAATTGAGTTGTAGGGATCATGCGGTATAAACGAGAGAAAGCAACGGGCGATAATCATAAAATTCAACACACTCACCGCTGCCCGCAAAAATAAATAAATCATTTCTTTTCACCCAACTCCTTTGAACGAAGATAAGCTTGCTGCACCGCTTCCATCATAGCACTGCGCACACCTTTTTCTTCCAGCACCTTTAAGGCGCGGATTGTCGTGCCGCCTGGACTGGTCACCTGATCCTTCAGCTCTCCAGGATGAAGCCCAGTTTCCAGCAGCATCATGGCAGAACCTGCCATAGTCTGGGCTGCCAGCTGATAAGCCATCGCACGGGGCAAACCTGTGAGTACAGCGCCGTCGGCCAAAGCTTCCAAAATCTGATACATATATGCCGGTCCGCTGCCGCTGACAGCTCCCACTGCATCAATATATGCTTCTTCTATAAAAATAGTCTGCCCAACGCTATCAAAAATCTCCTGCACGACCTGTTTTTGTGTCTCCGTAACCAGCTCACCGGCAGCCACCCCGGTCATACCCCAGCCGATTTTCGCCGGCGTATTGGGCATCGCGCGAAACAGCGCCACCGCTCCCAACTGCTCTGCAATTGCCGCCATGGAAAGTCCTGCCATGATAGAGATTACCGCTTGTCCCGCTTGTGGTTTCTGCGTCAGCGTGCTGCACACCGCAGGAAATTGCTGCGGCTTCACAGCCAAAATGATATATTCCGCCTCTGACATCACCTGATTGTTGTCACTCGCCGCCACAATGCCCAGCTCCTGCTGCAGCCGCTGCAATTTTCCCCCGCTGCGGTTGGACATAATGATATCCCCACTGCCGCACAGCCCTTTTTTGAGCATTCCTGCCGCAATCGCCTCTGCCATAGCTCCGGCACCGATAAAACCGAATCGATATGTCGCCTGCATTAGAAATCACCCCGACGATTATATTGGGTAATCCAGGTAAAGAGCTCCTCATCAGTATTTTCCAAGTCACGCTTCAATTCACTGGCGATATCAATATTTTGCGGCGCAGCCAGAATAATTCCCTGGCTTACCTTTTGAATGGTACCGTCAATGGCATATACCACACCGCCCACAAAATCAATAATTTTCGCAGCAATATCCGTGTCGCAGGATTCAATATTGATCACTACTGCTTTATGGTCCAGCAGATTATCCGCAATGCCTTGCGACTCTTCAAAACGAACCGGCTCCACTAAAACCACACGGGCATTTTCGCCGCCTTCCCCGAAATGCTCTGCGTGTTCCCGGTTTGGATTGGTAAAGGATACTACATTGTTAATCCTTGTCATGGACCTGTTTTCTGCCTTTGCCGGCACAGCTGTATTTTTTGCTGCAATCTGTACAGGTCTTTCCGCAACAACATCCTCTTCCTCTACATCTTCCCGTTCTACAAAACCTAATACATCTACAATCTTATCCAAAAATCCCATTTTACTCTCTCCTTTATTCTGCAAACATACTTCTGCCAACACGAATCATATTGGCGCCTTCTTCTACTGCCACCTGATAATCGTGACTCATACCCATTGACAATATTTCCATATCAATTCCAGGAATCTGTTTTTCCTTTATTTCCTGAAATAATTGATACATTTCCCGGAAAATCGGTCGTACCTGCTCGGTATCTTCAAAAAAAGGAGCTATGTTCATCAATCCTTTTACGTGGATTCCAGGAAGCTTGCTGACCATTTCCAAAAACGGCAAAACTTCTTCCTTTGCAAGCCCGAATTTACTCTCCTCATCAGCGATATTTACCTGAACAAGGCAATCCATGGGATGTCCTAATATCTGCATACGGTGATCCAGTTCTTTCGCCAGAGATTCACTCTCCAGAGAATGTACCAGAACCACTTTATCCGCAATATATTTTACTTTATTGCTTTGCAAATGACCAATAATATGCCATGTAGCGCCAGGTCCCACCGCATCATATTTGTCCAAAAGCTCCTGTACTCTATTTTCGCCTATAATAGGCACTCCCGCAGCCAAAACCTCCTGAATCTGCTGCGGCGTTCTGGTTTTGGTCACTGCCACAATGGTCACAGACTGTTCTGGATGGGGACTCTTTTTTCGAGCCGCTTCTACGTTTCTTCGAATCTCTGCAATATTGTCTGTAATACTCATTATAAAACTCATCCCTTTTAGAATTTTATATTTTCACCTTCACGCACCCTATGCGGTGTCGTTACAATAAAATCTCCGTTTTCCAAACCGTCCTCAATTACCACAAGGCCGCTTTCTCCCCAGTCTTGTCCAACTGTAACTGCCTTCCAGAACACAAAACCCTTCTGCAAACAATATACTCCCTTTTCGCCGTCTTTCTCCACCAGTGCAGTCTTAGGAACTGCGATTGCGGAAAAACGGTTATAAGGCAGCTCAATTTTATAAATTCTCTGCTGGAAAACAGTTTCCTTCACATTAGGCAGTTTTAATTTTAAATATCGCGTGCCGTCCGCAGCATCCAGGATTTCTTTTATCCTACCCTGCACCTCATACTCGATATCAATGAAGCGCACCCATATCTTCTGCTCCGTTTCTAAACCGGACACATAAGCCGTTCGCGGCATTGTCAGATACAAATACACATCGTCGAAGGTATTGATAATTTTGGCATATGCTGCACCGTTCACGCAATCGGCAGTTTGCTCCTTCTGGTTAGCTTGCTGGGTATTGTACCGGGTTTCCAAATTTGTACTGCAAATACTGTTTAAATCGTCCGTGCCTTCCAGGCCGTCAATTTGATAGGATACCAGCCCAGCTTCACTGGCATAAGAAATACTGCCATTCACACTGAACACTGCATTTCCCTTCCGTACCCGTTGACCTTCATTCATCGTACGCTCTGCAGGACCGTCCCCGGCGGCAAGAACTGCAATTTCCTGTCCATGAAGCAATCCGTAACCTGTATCCACATCCTCCAACACTGTCTTTTTTACTTCTACCGTCTGAACCAACATGCTCCGTACCTGATTGTTAATCAGCATGAACACAATCCATACGACAATAATCAACAGAAGAATTTTTACAATATTATCTTTTAGATATCGCTTTTTTCCTTTAGTTTTTCCCATAATTTTCTCCTGTCATTAAACTTACCGTTTATTATACAACATTTTTATAGCAATGAACACCTCTAAACCGGAACTTTTTCGCAATTTGCAAAAATTTCTATGCCCTGTTTTTATTACGATTAATTATTTTTATTATACTATCATAACTATAACACAAATAAACCGCCTTTTGTCAAGAAGACAAAAAGCGGTTTGTCGCACTGTAAACATGTTACAGACAGATATGCTCTAAAAGAAAAACATCACTGCAGCCAAAACCAGACGCCCCGCAATCCCTGCCAGGACATCATCCGCCATAATACCCAATCCTCCAGGAAGGTCCTGAATTTTTCCGATAGGCCCAAGCTTGCTGATATCAAACAACCGGAAAAGCAAAAAGGCAACCGGCATGAGCACCAATGGTACCTGCCATAAAGTAATCCACATCCCAATCCATTCATCAAACACAATTTCAGGCGCATCATGAATGCCCAGCTGCTTTTCTCCGCTGTCACAAATATAGACGCCCAATATGCCCGTCACTACAATAAACCATAAGGGAATCCCGCCAAAAAAACTCCAAATCACGCCAATCAGCAGCGCTGCGGCAGATCCCCAGGTGCCTGGAGCCGGACGCAGCAATCCCGAACCGCATCCCCGCGCCAAAAATAATACAACCTTATCCATACCCTCAACTCCATGTAATTTGTTTATTCAATTTTACCACATAATCCACGCCGGAATAAACAGTCAAAAGCAATGCAACATACATCAAAATCAAGCCCAAATTTACACCGCACAATGCCACAATCTGCGGCTTGAGCATCAACAGCATCAAGGCAATCATCTGACATACGGTTTTTACCTTGCCCCAGATATTGGCGGCCACCACAATATTCTCAGAAGCGGCCACAGAGCGCAATCCGGTAATGGCGTATTCGCGGAAGAGAATAATCACCACAATCCAGGCAGCCAGATCGCCCAGCTCCACCAGACATACCATGGCAGCGGCCGTCAAAATTTTGTCAGCCAAAGGGTCCATCAGTTTTCCAAAGTTGGTAATCAGATTATACTTTCGCGCAATCTTGCCATCCAGCATATCGGTGAAAGAAGCCAGTGCAAAAATTACTGTCGCCACAACGCGGGACACTTCTGTATTCAGCATCAGAGCTACCATAAACAAAGGCACCATACACACCCGCGCAACAGTCAACTTATTTGGTAGATTCATTATTCTATCTCTCCTATAAAATCATATTCATCCAAGCCTGTCAGGCGCACAGTCAGATATTCTCCCGGCTGATAGCCGTGTCCTTCATCGGCATATACCAGAATCCAGGGATCCACATCGGGAGCCTCTCCCTGGCTGCGGCAGAGAAGCAGTCCCGGCACATCAGGGCTTAGCTCGTCGATTACCACCAGACGCCGCTCTCCAATGGCCTGTTCATGCTTCTGATACATCATCTCATATTGCAAATCCATAAGATTTTCTGCGCGTTTTTCTTTCTCCTCTTCCTCCAGATGCCCTTCCATACGATCTGCCGGCGTCCCTTCTTCCCGGGAATAGGGAAAGGCTCCTACGCAGTCCAGCTGCATTTCCTCCAGAAAATCCAGCAGATTTTGATATTGCGCTTCCGTCTCGCCTGGAAAGCCCACAATAAATGTGGAGCGCAGCGTGATACCGGGAATCTTTGCTCTCAATTTATGAATCAGCGCCTTGATTTCCGCTGCCGTAATTTTGCGATTCATCCGTTTTAAGATTTCATCATCGGCATGCTGCAGTGGAATATCCAGATATTTGCAAATCTTATCCTCACCGGCAATATAGTCGATTAACGCATCGTCAAAATTGTTGGGATATGCATAGAGCAACCGTATCCAACGCAGCGCAGGAATGGCCGCCAGCTCCTTCAGCAAATCCACCAGCGCAAATCTTCCATATAAATCCTTGCCATAATAACTGGTGTCCTGTCCCACCAGAATGAGCTCCGTGACACCCTGCTCTGCCAGCAGCTGCGCCTCTGCCTTAATCTGGGGAATGGTCTTGCTGCGGTATGGCCCTTGCATTTCCGGAATCACACAATAGGTACAATTGTTGTCACAGCCCTCCGAAATGCGCAGATACGCATAATGGGTCGGCGTCGTCAGCACCCGCGGCGCGGCGCCCTCCTTGCTTTCTTCCGTCCAATGGGTATGCACCACAATTTCCTGCTGTGCCTTATGGGCTTTTATAATAGATACAATCTGGCGATAATCGTTGGTTCCCACAAAGATGTCCACTTCCGGCAATTCCCTGGCCAGCTCCTGGGCATATTTCTGTACCAGACAGCCCACTGCCACCAGCAGCCTGCAGGCACCATATTTTTTCCACTGCGCCATTTCCAATATGGCATTGATGGATTCTTCCTTTGCCGCATTTACAAAACCACATGTATTAATTAAAATAATCTCCGCCTTGTCGTATTCTTCTGTCAGCTCAAAGCCCTGTTCCTGAAAAATGCCCATCATCGTTTCACTGTGCACTAAATTCTTGGCACATCCCAGCGATAAAATGCTTACTTTTTGCAAAATACAACCTTCTTTCTTTACATTTGCCTTCATATTTGTGCGTTTATGCTTCCTGAATTTCTACAGCAAAAAACAGGGGCAGCTCCGTGGGTCAAAGCCAAGGAAATCACAACCCCTGTTTATTTTACCATGTCAGCAACATCTATACAATATGTTACTGTGCTGTTGTATTATAATCCTCTACCTTAAATTCCTTCTTCACAACCTGTCCCTGGCTGCCCTGTACGCCCAAATCCTGACCGTTCAGTGTAATCTTCACAGCACCGGCATTTCCCAGATTCAGATTAATTTTTTCCGCAGCCTTCACACTTTGCGTTTGTCCCTCTGAAAGGGTCATCTCTGTACTTTTTCCATCAGCGGTAATCCGCATCCAGCACTGGTCCGTCCCATTGGGATTGACATCTAAAATTTCCAGCTGCATTTCCAGACCGTCATATACAGGTGCTGCCGGTTCCGGCGGTGTGACAGGCTCCTGGGTATCCCCATTGTTTTGCGTTTCATCCCCATTGTTTTCCTGCCCACTGTTTTGCTCTTCCTGCTGGGGCACATCATTCTGCGGAATATCCTCCTGCTGGCTTCTCGTATAGGCCCACTGCAAAGCCAGCAACAACACAATGGCCACAATGCTGAGTACAATAATCAAGGAACTGTTCTTGCTCAAAGGCTTTTCCTCAAAGGCAGCCCGAGGCGCCTTCCGACGCTGTACCGGCTGGGTCGCATGACGGGAGCTGCGGCTCGAAGCCGTTTTTTCTTTTACATCCTCGTCCTGCACCAACACAGATGTTTCCGGTTTCTCCCTTTGGGACTTCATAATTTCTACAACTTCCGGAAGATCCTTAATCCCCAAATATTTTAAATACGCCGTTGTAAACCCTTTTACATATACCTCACCGGGCAGCAGCTGGAACTCCTCCTGCTCTATGGCCTCTAAATATTTAACGCGGATTTTGGTGGCTTCCGAAACTTCATCCAATGTAATTCCCCGCGCTTCCCGCGTATCTTTTAAAATCTTCCCAATCCCCTGCATATCTGTCACCTCCGGCTGAAGTTCTGTTCAATTTTGTTTCTACTATATCACATCTGATGGAACTCCCGCAAGGCAATCACCAAATGTTCATCAATTTGTAATCATTACTTCACAATTTTCCCTTACGCAAGGCAGGCAGTCTGATCACAGCTCCCCGTTTTCCACCATATCCGTATACTGTGCCATGGTCACCTTAATCTGCCGCGGCTTGCTGCCCTCATAGGGTCCCACCAGGCCGCGCTGCTCCATCTGATCCACAATGCGGGCCGCTCTTGTATATCCCACACGGAAACGGCGCTGCAAAAGTGAAATGGACGCCTGACCGTTTTCAATAAACAATTTCGTCGCTTCAGGAATCAGCTCGTCCCAAGCCTCCTCCACCTCTTCTTCTTTTTCTGTAGTAATCATCTCTGTACCGATTTCCTCATTGTACACCGGCTGCGCCTGATTTTTGACAGCCTCCGTAATACGTTCAATTTCCTGATCAGATACATATACACCTTGCACCCGCTGCGGTTTGGGCATACCAGTGGGATAGAAAAGCATATCGCCCCGACCCAGCAGTTTTTCTGCTCCGCCCATATCCAAGATAGTGCGGGAATCTGTCTGAGATGACACCGCAAAAGCAATACGCGACGGCATATTGGCCTTGATAATCCCAGTGATGACATCCACAGAAGGCCGCTGGGTCGCTACCACCAGATGAATCCCCGCGGCACGGGCCAGCTGTGCCAGACGGCAAATGGCATCCTCCACATCAGCAGGCGCTACCATCATCAAATCCGCCAGCTCATCAATGAGCACTACAATATACGGCATGATTTCTATGGCTTCCCGCTCTTCCTCTGTAGCAGCTGCCGCCCGCCGCTCCTCCGACAATCTGTTAAAACGGGTCATATCCTTTACACCATGGGTAGCAAACACCTCATAACGGCGGTCCATCTCATGCACAGCCCAGCGCAGCGCAGAAGCAGCCTTTTTGGCATCGGTCACCACCGGTGAAATCAAATGAGGAATTCCATTATAATTGCCCAATTCCACCTTTTTCGGGTCCACCATGACAAATTTCACTTCATCGGGCGTCGCTTTATAAAGGATACTGTTGATCAGCGTATTGATGCACACCGATTTCCCCGAACCGGTAGAACCTGCAATCAACAGATGGGGCATCTTGGCCAGATCGGCCACAATGGCCTGTCCGCTGATATCCTTGCCCAAAGCCACCGTCAACTTTGATTTGCTGTTTTGGAAGGCATCGCTCTCAAGCACTTCCCGCAAACCCACCATTGTCGTCGATTTGTTGGGCACCTCAATTCCAACCGCAGCCTTTCCGGGAATAGGCGCCTCAATGCGCACCCCAGCCACTGCCATACTCAAGGCAATATCGTCAGCCAGATTGATAATCTTGCTGACCTTCACACCTGCCGCCGGACGAAATTCATATTGCGTAATCGCCGGCCCACAGCTGACATTTACAATTTTCCCTTTTACGCCAAAATCATTCAACGTTTTTTCCAGCTGCTCCACATTTTGCATCATGGCTGCCATGGTTTTTTTATCGCCGGCATTTTTATTTTCATCCAGCAAATCAATGGAAGGAAGCCGATATCCCTGCTCCTGCCGTTCTCCCCGCAACGGAGATTCCGCTGCGGCAACAGGCGCCGATTCCTTTACCATAGTTTCCTCGCGGTGCGCTGTCGTTTCTGCTGTCCTTCTCGCCTGCACCGCTTCACCCTTTATCGGTGCTGCCGCTTTGGCCTCGTCCCGCGGCATGGCCGTCACTTTCCGCGGAAGTTCATTTTCCGGCTTCAGCTCAAGTCCCGGTTCCTCCGGATATTCCGTCAAACTGTCATCGTCAGTTCTCAGTACTTCTGTTTCCTGTACTGCCTTTTCCTCTGCTGCCTTTTCCTGAACGGCTTTCTCCTTTGCCTCCGCCTCCATGCGATTGCGAATCTGCCGTTTCTCCAGAAGCTGACGGAAATCCTCCACAGAATCAGCGATATAATAAGGCTCTTTTTTCAGCGGTTCACGGGGACTCAATCCCACCCGCGGCTCCTGCTCATCCAGCGCCTTATGAATCTCCGCCAGACTGTTCAGCACAACAGTATGCTCCTTGGGAATCACCACATATTCCGCGCCGGTGTAACGGGGATACTGTCCCTTCTTTTCCCCGGACGTTGCCTGTTTGTCCTCCACAAAAAAGCGCTTCAATTTTCCCAGCCTGCTCTCCTTTCTCGGCGGCGCAGCCTGCTCCGTCGCATAGGCAGCCTTTTCTTTTTTTATGATTTTTTCTTCTCTCTGCTCTGTGGATTTTTTCTTACCCTGCCTGTCCTTTTCCTTTCGAGAACCTGACATTTCTTCCTCCTCATCCTCTTCTTCAATAAAAATGAAACTCAACAGTTTCTCTTTTATCTGCATACTTTTATCGCGAATAATAGCAAAAACCCCCTCATTTTGTCCCGCAAACAATCCGTACGCCATGAATATCAAAGCAATCGCAGCCACACAGAACAGTACAATATAAGCGCCTACCGTTCCCAGCGCCTTTTGCAGCAGCATGGAAATCGCCGCGCCCAGGACGCCGCCGCCATTGCCGCACAATCCCAGTATAAAATTATCTTTTATATTCACGTAGGTCACATTCATATGCAGCATTGTCAAAATTGCCAGACCAGCCATGACAACGCCAGACACCTGTATCTGGCTCAATTGTTTTCCCGACAGCAGACACAACCCGCACAGACAGAACAAAAACGGAAACAGCAAAATTCCCCGTCCCGTGAGCCCATGCATCACCAGATAAAATAATCCGCCTAAAAACCCCGTTTTCTCACGCAAAAGCGCACTGTACGCGCCCAGCTCCATACCGCTTCCGTCAGGCGCCTGTAGAATCGTCCATCCACTGTACAGCGCTAGAGCCAGCATCGCCACACCCAACAGCATATGGGTAATATTCAACGTCTCTTTTTTCTTTATATTCTCGGTTTTCGCCATACGCTCACCTCAAAATCACTTATTTTCAGAATCTTTATTATAGCACAAATCCCTTACAAAATAAAAGAAAAACAAAGCAAATGTTCTCAAAAATACAAATTTCTCAACCAGACAATCAACCAGACAACCAGTTTATTTCCACACAACAAACCTTTTACAGCAATACAGCAAATCAGGACAATAAAGAAAAATGCCTCACTGCATAAGCAATGAAGCATCTTCTCATCATACGCCTGATTGGAATCGAACCAACGCACCTGGCTCCGGAGGCCAGTGCTCTATCCACTGAGCTACAGGCGCGCATCCAAACTACCTTTAATATGATACCCGAAATCAATTGATTTGTAAAGCCTTTCTTTGTAAATTTCTGTGAGAAGTTTTGCATTTCTCATGCGCTGTCCTCCCCTCTCTTCCCGTAAGGTCCACAGGGAGCATGCAGATTCCCCTACGCCTGTCCAATCTCCCGCCAATCCTCACTTGACAACGCTCCGCGTTATGATAGTATAATAAATTAGCAGATATTTTTTGTATCATTGAAAAAGCGAGGATTTCTATGTATATCGATTATCATTTACACTCCCAATTTTCCTGCGACAGCCTGACCAACATGGAAGCCATCTGTCAGGCCGCATTGTCCGCCGGACTGGACGAAATTGCCTTTACAGACCATATGGATTTCACCTATCCATTACAATATGAAAATCACTACATCCATGACCTGGACAATTATCTGGACACCATCAACCAATACAGACAACGCTACAGCGGGCAGCTGGTCATCCGTGCCGGTGTGGAAATCGGGATGGAGCGGCACCGCCTGGCGCAGTGCGAGAGCTTTTTGAAACGCTATCCCTTCGACTTTGTCATCGGCTCCGTCCATGAAATCGACGGCATCGCCGTCAGCCAGAAAGCCTTTTTTCAGGGAAAAACCAAAGAGCAGGTCTATCGGCAATACTACGGCGCCATCCTGGACTGCATCCGACACTTCGACAACTTCGACGTCATCGGCCATTTGGATTACTGCAAACGCTACTGTCCATTGCCCTATGAGCCCGGCGATTACCTCATTGCCATGGACGTCGTGACTGAACTCCTGCAGGAACTGATTCGCCGCGGCAAAGGCCTGGAAATCAATACCTCCGGCTTTCGGCATAAATCCGCCATGGGATTGCCCCACTTTGACATTCTGCGCCATTACCGGCAGCTGGGCGGCACCCGCATCACCATCGGCTCCGACAGCCACCGCAGCGAATACGTGGGATACAAAGTAGCAGAAACCACCGCCGTGCTGAAAACATTGGGCTTTACCCATATCTCCACCTTCGGGCACCGCCATGAATATCCCGTGGCTCTGTAAAACAAAAACAGTATCGTAAAAAATATGACTCCGCGAATCGCGGAGTCATATTGCTGAAAAGGCATTTGACTATTCAGATCGATGTGCGTGAATTGCATTCGGTTCAAGTCAAAACAGTGCCAATTCTCTATTGCGGATTTTTGCAGTAAACCGCAAAAATCTTTCGTAAGTTGGTTGTAAAATTGATCCGCGCGGGGTATAATACTATTGCGGATAATTGCGGCAAACCGCAATTATCCGCAATAGGAGGTGCGTTGTATGGAAATTAAACGAAACCGTTACCTGGATTTGCTGATCAGCAAGAAGCATAACGGATTGATTAAAGTGATAACCGGCATGAGAAGATGTGGAAAGTCTTATCTTCTGTTCAATATCTTCAAGAAATACCTGCTTTCAGAAGGAATAGAAGAAAGTCATATCATTGAGATCGCGTTTGACGCTTTTGAAAACAAGCAGTTCCGCGATCCTGATGTGCTCTATCCTTACTTGAAGGAACAGATCAAAGACAACAGCATGTATTATGTGCTGCTTGACGAGGTACAGCTGCTGGGAGAATTTGAGGCGATCCTGAACAGCCTGATCCGAATGAAAAACGTAGATGTATATGTGACCGGAAGTAATGCCCATTTCCTTTCCAAAGATGTGATCACCGAATTCAGAGGACGCGGCGATGAGGTGCATATGTACCCACTCAGCTTTGCGGAATTCATGTCGGTTTATTCCGGTACGAAACAGGATGGCTGGAACGAGTATATGCTGTACGGCGGTCTGCCACTGATACTTAGCTTTACCACTCCAGATCAGAAAATTGCGTTCCTGAAATCACTCTTTGAGGAAACCTATATTTCGGACATTGTCGGAAGACACAAGATCCGTAACAAAGCGGAGCTGGAAGAACTTCTGAACATTCTTTCCTCCGCAATCGGTTCGCTGACAAACCCTGAAAAACTGTCTGCAACTTTCCGCTCGGTCAAGAACAAGAAAATCAGCAGCAATACAATCAGGAAGTATATTGATTATCTCTGTGATTCCTTCTTGATCGACAGCGCGGTCCGATATGATGTGAAAGGCAAAAAATATATTGACACCCCTGTGAAATACTATTTTACCGACATGGGACTGAGAAATGCCCGTCTAAATTTCAGACAGCTGGAAGAAACACACAGTATGGAGAACATCATCTTCAATGAGCTGAAAATCCGCGGGTTTAATGTAGATGTGGGTGTTATCATACACTATGATAACAATGAGAAAGGCAACAGCGTCCGTAAACAACTGGAGATCGACTTTGTCTGCAATAAAGGTTCCAAACGCTACTATATTCAGTCTGCCTACTTGATTCCAGATCAGGCAAAGATGGAGCAAGAACAGCGTTCCCTGATGCTAACTGGGGATTTCTTCAAGCGCATTATCATCACTAAGGATACTCCGGCTCCGCATTATAATGAGAATGGGGTTCTGATTATGAGCGTCTATGACTTCCTGCTGAATGAAAACAGTCTGGATATTTAAGACGATGAAAACAAGATACTGGCTTTTTGAACGAAAGTCGGATACGGTGTTCGGACTCCGGCACAATACGCCGAGTAAAAGCCGCGCCTAATAATTGAGAGCAGACGGAAAACTGAATACAATTCAATCAGGAGCGTTCATGTCACATGGGCGCTCCTTTTGTGC
>JAETNT010000081.1 GCA_021772025.1 Enterocloster bolteae
TTGATATGATATAAAACCTCATCCTTCATAGAAAGAATCTCCTGATACTCATTTCCTTCTGAAGGTATCAAGCGTTCTGATGCATATGACGTAAAACTGAGATTAAGCAATAAAGAGATACAAACAAACATGCCGGTGATTCTTCTCATAACATATCCCCCTTTTCTGATACAGGATATCCAGGTCCTCCAGCTTCTGTTACGCGGTCTGGTTAACCCAGTTTTCTTTTTTCAGTTTCGGAATCTCTTGTCGCAGCGATGGCTGCTGCTCTCCGGTATCTTCCACGGCAGTCTGTTCATTGCTGGCAGACACTGTGGTTGGTTTGCTTATGATGACTGCTGCACATATCACATAGAATATAGCCTGTTTTAAATCTGTCTTTTTTTCATCCTCTGTTCTCCTTTGACTTGTCCGGAAGCACATAGTTTACCAGCTCAGTATACCATACCTGTTCTTTCTGAGTAAAGTATGCTGTTAGGGTGTCATGCTTTGCCTGAAATGAAAATTTAAATTCCACTTCCCTATCCCACAGTAGAATTAAGTCTTACATAAGTAGAATTAAATCCTTCACAGGGTGGCTTGATTCATTACGCCTTTTGTAGTAACCTCTCTATCGTTGTCCTGGCGGCGGTAGTAGGAGGTATGTTATGTCCAAGTTAATCCCAGGCAACCACAAGTACCTTACTCTCAATGAGCGTTTATACATTGAGCATTCCTTTAATGAGGGGAGCTCCCTAAAGGATATCGCCAGATTCCTGTGTAAAGACCCCACCACCATCTCCAAGGAGATCAAACTCCATCGGGTTCAGAACACCTGGAACAAAGACAGTTTCAATAATCCTTATAACTTCTGTATCCATCGGTTCCGCTGTAAAAAGACAAATGCATGTGAGAAGATTATTCTCTGTGATACGCTGTGCCGTTCCTGCCTCAAATGCAATACGGTCTGTTCCCGATTCGAGCGGGAATCCTGTTCTCGGTTAGACAAGGCTCCTTTTGTCTGTAACGGCTGCCAGAAAAAGAAAAACCTTTGTACCATACCAACGAAGTATGATTACAATGCCCACGCAGCTCAGCGCCATTACGAAGAACTCCGCTCTTCCTCTCGGGCAGGTGTTAATAAATCCCGTTCAGAAATGCACCACATTGATGCGGTGGTTACCCCACTGATCCGGCAGGGGCAATCTCCCTACATGATTCTTACCAACCATCCGGAGCTCGGTATGTCCGTTAAAACGCTCCAGCTACATCGATCAGGGCTATCTTCTTACCCGCAATGTAGACTTAAAACGCAAGGCTAAATTCAAACCGCGCAAAAGTCACAAAACGCAGATTACAAACCGGGAGGTCTTTTTAGGAAGAACCTATGCAGACTTTTCCGCATTGGGACTTTCGCGGTCCGAATTCGTTGAAATGGACACCGTGGTCTCTGCAAAAGGATCCCTGAAATGTATCCTTACCATGTACTTCCCGGATACAGAATTACTTCTGGCCTATCTCATGAACCGCTGCACCCCCGGTGCTGTCCGGCGTGGGTTTGAACTGCTGCAAAAATCCCTGGGCGGAGCTTATGTATTCATTTCTGTATTTCCTATTATTTTGACTGATCGGGGCGGAGAATTCGGCTCCCCGGAGCGCCTGGAAACGGATCCTGACGGCATACAAAGGACCAGCATTTACTATTATGGCCCGATGCGCGGTAACCAAAAAGGGGGGATTGAGAATGTCCACACGATGCTCCGCATGATTCTTCCGAAAGGAACTGTGTTGCGTCTACCCCTTCGTCATCCTCTGTGCAAACAGCCTGAAAGATGTTACCATCCAAGAGCAAGTCATTCCCTCTTGCCAATATGGAAGATGAAATAGGTATTTGACAATGTTCAAAGGGTCCAAGTCATTATATCTTCGCTTTAATTTCATCCAGCTTTTGCTGACAACTTGGAAACACGCTTTTGGTTTTCATCACCTTCCTGTACTGGCAATTCAGCCCCTCAATGATATTGGTCGTGATATCATGATGTCGGTATAGCACGACCAATGCGATTGAGAGTCTGAATGCTGCCTACCGAAAGCTGTACCGCCAGAGAAATGTATTTCCAAGCGATACGGCCCTTTTGAAGGCGTTGTACCTGTCTACGTTTGAGGCCACAAAGAAATGGGCGATGCCGATCCGGAATTGGGGACAGTTTTATGGAGAACTAAGCATCATGTATGAAGGCCGGCTGCCTGAATAAGCCAATTTACTGTATGTTCCACAGGCGGATTTATCGCCTGCTCTTGACATGCAACAGTAGTTGCTGTTATATATAAAGCAAGGGCTGAAAGCCCAAAAGGAACTTTCAGCCTGATTATTATCATAATTCCCTGCGTCGTAGACGTCATAGCCTCGTCCAGCCGCTCTGCCTCCCGGACAAAGACATGCGAAATATCAAATGCCTCCGGAACATCTGCAAGCGTACAAACACTCACACAGTAATTAATCCATGGATATCTTTTCGTCATCCGATACACGATGGTCATTACATCAGGTTCTGACATCGGCATAAGGATATGATATCCTGAGCCCTGGATATGTTCAAAGCCATTTTTCTTAAAAAAGCTCCTGACATCATGGTGTGCATTAAGCCAGTCCCCTTTTTGTATAATGTATTTTCAACGCGTTTGTATCCAGGCCAAAATTTATCCTTTTCTTTTGCTGAACCATTATACCATACACTCCTCTTAAAAGAACAGACAACGACCTCTGTTAAAAAAGCCGCCATCCATCAGGAAGTGGCGCAACAGCCACAGCAGATTTGTTTATTTTCCATGTACCTTTCCTTCATTTTGCGTTATACGCTTTGCATGATTTCAACAATTTGCTCCCGCACCTCGGAATATCGTTTTTCTGGAATTGGGATTATCATGCCTGTAACCATGGTAATGTGACAGCGTTCCACAGAGGAAATAAACTCGCAGTTCACCAGATATCCCCGATGCGGCCTGCAAAAATTTTCCGGGCACAGGGGTGCTACCTCTCCAATAATCCGTTTGATTGTCACGCTCTTATCCACAAAATGAACGACTGTGTGCTTCCCGATTGCTTCCATGTACACCACCATATCAGAATCAATATACTGCAAGCCCGTGTCATTGCACAGCTCTATTTTTTTGTGCCGCTTTTTCACGCTGCTTTCAGCCACTAACTTTTGCACGTAACGATACGTTTGTACGCTGACCCTGACAGGGAACACCTCATCTTCCATCAATTCATTCCATTCGTTTGATACGTGTAAATGCGTTATTTTTACAATCTTGTTTTTGCCGGACTGTCTGAAGTGAACGGTCACCCTTTGATATGCAGCCGCCACTTTATCTGTGTCCTGCCCGGTATGAGCAGAAAAGCGGCCCACTACAATGCAGCTGTCCCTTCCTGCCTGAAGCGGATAAAATTCAATATTTTCCATGTCGATACGCGGCATAATGAATCCATCTTTGAAATAGCTTTTTAGCGCTATCTTACCAAACACAAAAATGTTCCCCGGGCCAATCCACATGACATCGGTATCAAGTACGGAAAAGAACGGCTCTGTGTTAAGATGATAATATTCACGAAACATATATTCGGTGTACTGCACCACATTTTCCATTGTCAATTCCACTCTGCGTCCTCCGTCTGATTGAATCTTCTTATTCCTATTTTGCCGCAGTTTCTGTTCTTTTGCAAACAGTTAAAGCGTTTTGGCCGTTCTATTCTGCCAAATCAGTGAAGCTGTCATCGGCAAGCTGTGTCACAAACTCCTGTGTACTCTCAATAAAGGCAACCTGGGCCTCCGCATTTTTATTTATCAGAAATTCGCTCAGTCCATATTTCCTTCCGTTATCCGACCAGTCATAGGTATAGCCCAGCCGGGTCCATGGATAAGCGCTGTCAAAATATGACCAGATGATGTTGCCGTCAAACCAAGTCTTAAAATCCTTATCCACATTCTCATCAAGCTTCGTATTCATGCTGTCAATGGTGGGATCCGGTTGATAGGCGGGCGGACCACATCTTCGGGACGCACCCACAAGCCGGTGACCGTGCTGTGATTTGAATCAGGCAGGAAGCCGATTAACTGCTTCAGGTGCAGATTCCAGTCAGTGACCACAGCTTTCCCGGCATCGTATTTGCCCTGCAGTTCCCGTCCGGTGAAGGTCCAGACCGGCCCCCATTCCAGCGTTACCGTCTGTCCGGCAGGATAACTGTCGGGATAGTTGTGCCATGTCAGCAGCAGCACCCGGTCGCCCGCGTCATTCCATGTGACGCGCGAATCCTCCTTGGTCAAAGTAATCAGCGGCATAATCTCATCCTTATCCGCAAAAACGGCATCCTTTACCGCCGCGTCATAGAGCTCCTGAACGGTTTGCTTCGCGTCGCTTTCTCCGGATGACAGCTGACCGGACACTTCTGAAACAATGCCTGACACATGGTTTGGAAGCACGCCGTTTCCCTGTAAAGCCAATGTCAGCCCCGCGCCCACGGTCAAGCCGATCACCATCAGAATCACAGGCAGCAGCCAGCGTGGTATATTTCGTTTTGTAGATTGGTTCATTCCTTCCACTATTATTTGAATTTTTTACATATCGTCAATATATTTTTTCCGCTTTGAAACTCATAAGAAATATCATCCATCATTTTTTGCGCAAGAAATACGCCAAGGCCGCCGATTTGCCGTTCTTTTGCACTGACGGTGACATCCGGCTTCTCTTTTTCCAAAGGATTGTAAGGCTTGCCTTCATCCACAAATCCGATTACAACCTGAAGCGGATCGCCCCCCACCGCACAGCGGATCGTGGCTTTTCCCGTTTTGGGATGGTAGGCATAGTGGGCAATGTTTACATAGATTTCCTCCACTGCCAAATCGGTCTGCATGATTACCTTTGGCGAGCAGCCGGCCTGTTCAAGCTGCCCGTTCACAAAATCCGTTACAGTATCCAGGTTCTCAACGGTTGCGTCCACAGTCAATTCCATCATCTGGATTCCTCCCTTCCGCCAGTACAAATCCGGAGCGCTGCTTAAGATACTCCCAATTACCGCTTCCCTGGCGGATAAGTGGCGGATTATGTCCGGCATTTACAAAAACCATATGTCCGCTGGAGATTTCCAGCACTCCCATCCAGGCGGTAACAAACATCCCTGCGTCATTTGTCTCGCAGAGCTGCTGGTTCACCTTGGTAAAAACCTGGGCCGGAGCGGTTCAAAGGGCGAATGCCTTAGCCGAGCGGCCCTGCCGGTACAGCCAGATACCACCGGCATAGGACATTGCCATAGGCAGAAGTCTCCTAAGCGTATTGCAAAACAGATAGATACCATTGAAAACCAATGAAAGCAAGACATCATCCTGCCAGCTTCCTTCTCTTGGCGCCAGAACATGAAGAACCAGCATCTCCGACCCAAAGGCAATAAGCTGATAAATAAGAGCCGTGGAGAGAATCACACAGACCCATTTCCAGATACGTGTCTTTCTGTCTGCTGCCGTTCCCAGCGTCACTTCCATAACTTCCATGCAGAAAATGCCTACCAGAACCAGCTCGGCTATGCCCAGCACATCCACCATTTGCTTCAGTTCCAACCAGACCATTTTTGTTCCCTCGTTTAGGATTCTCTGGGTTTGTAGATACAAACTACTTTATCATCACTGCTTTTATGATAGGACACCGTAATTGGAAAATTCCGGCCGGCAGCCCTGGTTACTCTATCGTTGGACATGGCCTGCTCTTCGAAATGAAAATCATCAGCCGTCAGTTCAAATCCGTTCTCCTTAGCCAGTGTAATAACTGTCTCGGCCAGTGTCTGATCAGTGGAAACTTTTTCTAAAAATCTTTTCAAATTTTCTTTTGACATTAAAATTCCTCCTATAAGGAAACTCTACTACTAGATTCCAAAAAAGCCAAACCGCCCGAAATGGCCACGGAACAGACTGGGGCGAAACTCTTTCCATCCCCTATGATATTCAGCCCACTTAGCCGCATCAACAAAACAGTTATATCCATTTGGGGATACCGACCAGGCGTTGCCTTCATACATCCGGGCAGCATAAGGATAGCCATATGTGGTGCGTTTAAAACGGTTTGCCAACGCCTTAGCAACACATTGTTCCCCATTCGGTCCATCTGAAGCACCATAGCAGATCATGCATTTCACAGGCCCGGTTCTCCTGGCCAGCAGTGCCTTTCCGTCAAAAAAGATGAAGTCGGCAAAAGCCCGGGCATTGCTGGTATCTTCTGGTAACCATTGCGCTCCTGTGGGTATTACCTTTCCTGGGAGTCCGTGAACAGCTACCACATCCATGGTATTCTTAACTTGGGGCAGGAAACCGGAAATGAGACGGGGCGTTGCAAGCCGACCCTCCATATCCATAAAGCCAACATAAAAATGGCTTGTTGTGGTCATCTCTTCCACATACCGGCACGGGATTCTTCCTTCTCCTGTCAGTTCCACTATGAACCCCGCCTGGCTTGCCTTGGAAAAAGTCCGTCCGGCAGCGGCACATACCCCGGCAAATGAAGCGCCGACGCCTGCTCCTATCGCAGCATTCGTCAAGGCTTCTTTCCCCGAAATATGGCCTGTCACAATTCCCGGCATATCCCCAATCAGGGCGCTAGCCGTACCAATGACTGCCGCCGTACCCATATTGATTAAAACCTCACTGGCAGAATCTGCCGCCACAGTTGTTGCCCCAATGGCGGCGTCGCTTCCGATGGCGGCAGCAAGAGTTTCACCTGCTGCTCCAGCAGTGAGGCACGTCAGGGCAATTGCCGCAAGGGTTCCCAATACAGCGCTTGTGATGGTCCACCAGGCCGCCTCGCCATTGGGATCCACCATATTAATCGGGTTGTTGCCTGTAAAGAGATAAGGAGAGGCAAACTGTCTTTGGGGATCCGGCTCATAAAAGCTGCGCAGCTTGGGATCATAAAGGCGTGCTCCCGTATGGTAGAGCCCTGTTTCCCTATCGTATTCATACCCGCAGAAAAGATAATCCAGCAAATCGGAGATCCGGCCATTTTGAGGAATCGGTATTCCATAAGGAGTAAACCCATAGGCCGCTTCCACAGATCCCTGATTACCAATGACGGCCAACGGTGAATTCTGCTGATCCCGACTGATCCCATAGAAGGCACCATTCCTGCAAAATCCCAGCATTCCGCCAGGGCCGTAAAAATAGTCTGTAGCAGATAACTTCCCTTCCTGTTCCTTTCGCTCGCCTACCGTCAGTCCTGTAAAATCCCTGCCATAGTATTTCTTCTCCGCCGGCCCCGTTTTAGAAAGACGGTTATCCCTGGCATCATAGCTCAGTTCCAGGACGTCCCCTTCCTCCAGCGCAATCTGCCGGGGTTTCCCCGTGTATACATCCCGCAATATCCTGGCAATATTTCCCGAAGCAGCAGATACGACCTCACCATTTTCATTCCAGGTATAATCTTCATCTGTGGTACCCCTTGTGTTCATCACCTTGTCCGTGCCCGGATAATAGATGTATTTCATCTGATCTGCTTCCAAAATATTGCCGTTATCGTCGTAGACGACAGGCTTTATTGCGCCGACAGACCAGGCATTATTAAGCTGCCCGTTTTCATAATATGCGGCCGATGTCAGGCGGTTCATTTTATCATAGGCGTAGCGGTAGGTGAATGCCTGCCCCTGGGCTGCGGTAACCGTTTTAGACGCAATCACTCCATTGTAGTATCCCCCGCCGCCAAAAGCATTTTCGCTGTAAGTTCGGTCCTCTGTCATGAAGCGGTTGGAGCATTGCTTCAGCCAGCCCTGTAATGTGTAAGTGTATCGGGTAGTAAAAGCCCCGTCCCGGGCTACTAAATTTACCTCCTCTAAAAGCTGGTCGTCTGCGGTATAGGAATATCTGCCCAGCGGCTTCCCATTTGTAGTGGCTGTGCTGGAAATGCGCCCTGCCTCATCCCGCCCTATTATCACCTCCAGACCGGACGGATAACGGATTTTTGCCGGATTTCCCAGATTATCATAAGCATATTCCGTGATGAACACTTCCGGTGTGCCAATTTTCTCAACTTCCATCCAAACAATGCGCTGGTTACCGTCATAACGCAGGCGGGTTCTGCTTTCCAGGCCTTCAGGGGCTTCCGTACTATAGACCTCGGCCATGGTAAGGTTTCCCAAACTATGGATATCGCCCCTGTCACCATGGTAGGTGAACCGGTATTTCGGTATCGCTCCGTCAGACCGTCCAGGCCATAAGGGATCTTTTTCTGCCTTTTCCTGGAGCCAGTCCCGCTCCCACCCGCCATAGAAAAATCCCTCTTCCACAAGCCGATGGTAATCATCATATTTTTTATACAGAACCATCCCTTTTGACGCCTGGGTATTATTTTGGGAAAAACGGAGCCGTAGCCCGCTGTCATATATATACTCCGAAAAATTCCCTCCAGGTTCCCTAGTACTGATGAGGCAGAAACAGGTATCATAAGAAGAAACCCGAAGCCAATCCTCCGGTTTTGAACCTTCTGGCGGGTGATAATAGTTCGGAAGCCTTACAGTTTCTACGCCTCCCCGTGCGCTGGGAGAATAGAACCTTCCGGTTTTAAGCATCCGTCCGTCCCCCAGATCCGCAGCACGGAACACTTCTTTTCCCTGGCTGTCTTTTAAGAGATAACCGGCATTGCCGTTCTGGTCCGTCCAGTCTGTACGGTAATATTTACCAGCCGGATAACCTGGCTCTTCTCCAGAATTAGCACTGTAGGTATAACGCATCCCATGGGCGCCTGTTACCGCAAAGTCCTTCCCCGGCATACCGACTGCCGCTGTGCGCTGCAAAGGGGAGGCTTCAAGCAGCTTCCCACTGTAGGGGAAGCCCTGGGCATCCGGATAACAGGCGGCGATAGCCCCCTGCATCACACCTGTTTCCCAGTTCATGTCTGTCACCGCTTCCTGGCAATAGGAAAGCAGCCCCGCTGCAGGTTTTAAGCGGGCTGGAAGGGAATCAGCCAAAGGAACACCGCATTGATTATAAAGTGTCTGTTTGAGCACAACTGAATCTTCCTCCAGGGATTGTCCCTGTATCTGCTGTCCAGAACCGTTAAAAAACTGAATCCCGGCCTGGGGGGCAAGTCCAGCGGCAAATCCGGAAAATATGCAGGGAAATGACGCGCATATAGACAGTGAGCCCTTTACCATTACAGGCGGAAGATAAGAAAATACCTTTCTTGAGCCGGCAAAAAACAGCACTGCGCATTGAGAAAGCACCAAAACCCAGTCACCGCACGGAGACAGGAACTTCTCCCGGCTTACAATCTGTCTCTCATTTTTCAGATCCTGCAAAAACCACTGTTTGGAATCGGGAAGCCACTGCAGCAGAAGTTCCTGACCCACTTTAAGGCCCACCTGCCCAGCGGACGGTATAGCTGACTTAAGGCAGATGCGGGCCGCATAATTGCCCGGAAAATCAGGATCTGTCAGGGTCAGTTCTCCGCTTCCGGTTCCCTCATACCGCAGTTCCCCTTGCGAAGCCGACCAGTCCCGACTTTTAGGGCTTGTCCAGTGGCTAAAAAGTTCATCCTGATTGTTGAACCTGCCCAAATACGTCTTCCCCATAGGGCGTATCGAAAGAGTAGAATTGGGTTCAGCGCTGCAAAAAGACGCATTCACCTGACGTGAAAGGAATGATGCCGTCATTTCCAGTACCTCTCCACAGTCTCCAGTCTGCACCACCGCCATGCCCAGTTCATCATACAGGGTTCTCTGAACTGCATGATAGGGACCTATATGAGCCAGAATCCGGTTCGTTCCCGGTTCATACACCATAGCAGTAAAAGGGGTGTCTAAAGGTGCAAATCCCACCTGATCACAAAACACATCTCCAGCCCCGTCGTTAAACAGCTGCATTTGCCATGTACCGGCCTGGAAGGGTTTCAAAATCGCATAGCAGTACTGCCATTCTTTCCCCTGCTGAAATACCAGCTTCTGTTCCGTCCGGCAGATTCCGCCGTCCATGTTCCTGATGATCCAGCCGCAGGCGCCCGGCGCTTCCACTTTGGCCCAACAGGAAAACACGTATTCCCGTCCCCAATTCTCAGGCGTAAGACAAAGCTTTTCCACCACCTGTCCCGGCCTTATAAGCAGGCTGCGCCCGCCTGTAAAGGAAGTTTCATCCGTAATAAGGGAACTGTCCACTTCCCAGATGCCGGAAGCCTCATATTGCTCAAATCCGTAATAATATGCTTCCTGGCCTTCATAGGAGGCTCCTGGGAAGCTGGCAATAACAGCTTTTCCATCCGATGCATATAGTTTTGATTCTGTTTTTCCATCCACCATCCGTATTCGAGTAATATTTCCATAGGCATCAATCTGCTCTGTCACAGAAACTCTCAGCCATTCCGGGACGGCTGTATGCTCTGCCGCCCATCGTTCAAAGTCAAAATCTTTTGCTTCCTTTTTCCCTTTCCAGATATATTTTTCATACTGCACAGGAAGCCGAAGCCCCGGCTGTCCCGGAACCTCAAACAGCTTCACCGTATTCGCTGTGGCAGCCAGCACCGTGACAGCTTCATCAACCCGCATCATTGTCTTTTGAAGCACCGGTAAACTAAGCCAGTTTCTATAAGACAAAAATCCGTATACGGGACACTCATAACCGTACTGTCTGTACTCTATCTGATGTTCTGTCTGTCCGTAGGCATTTGTCAACGCAGTATCTATTTGGCGAATGCCGCCGGAACAGGGGTCATAAGTATGGGTGACAGTGGACACCACCCCCATCCGGTTGCAGGAGGAGCGGAGAATCCGTATAATTCCGCCATAAATGGGGATTTCCCCAGCTTCTCCCGGTTTTTCTCCTACTATATGCACTACCTCATAGTCCGTGGTATAGGAAGCGACCAGCTTTTGGCCTGCATCGAACACTTCTTTTCTATAAAGGGTGCCATCCAGATAACTGCTGTAATTCTCACTGCCATTACACCGCTGTCTGCCTGATACGGCATTGTAAAAATAATAAATGCTATATCCATTTTTCTGCGGTGATTCCTTATAGGCCTTTGTCTTATAATATTTCGCCACTCTGCCAAAGGAGTCGCAGACAGCATTGGCAGGGTCATACTCATAATGTGTCACACTCTTCTCATAACCATTGTCAAGGGTAGTTTTGCTTACAGCGAAATGTTCCACTGGCTTTTGTAGTGCCATACCGGTAAAGCGGTGCAGGGTAACCGACTGCGCCTGTTCAAAATCTTTGTCTATCGGCAGATAGGTAAGGAACGTACTGCCACTTCCTGGAGCTTTCCCATTCACATCCGTAAGAAAATGCCCTGACGTATCAACCAGGCTGATATATCGTTCTCTGATACACTCCGAACTTTCCGCCACCCCGTTATTTAGCGTAACAAACCGTGTCCCTATCACACTCTTTTGATCTGCGGATTTTTCCATATACACGAAGAAGTGCAAATTATGATTAACAATCGTTGTTGTATCGCTACCCTCCGGAATTCTAAAAAATGGCTGTTTACCCAACACCTCGGACCAATCGGAGGTATATTCCTTTTTGTAACAGGAGGTATTCCAGGTCAGACAGTGTTCTGTAGCAGAAGAAAAATAATCAGTACTGCGGTTTTTATCTGGCCGGCTATCAAAAAGCTGTATCATATGACTGGGATTCCAGGCAAAGGAATCCATATCAGGGTCAAAATAGAGTACCCTTCCCAAAATGCGGTCTTTGGTATTTTCTGTTTTAATCACAATATCACTGTCGTTACTGAACCAGTAAAAGGAATTCTGATCAGCCTTGGTTTCCAGATCCAGTCCGTCGTGGAGCAGCCACTCCTTCCCATTGAAACGCAGAACCTTTGTGCCGGCTACCAGCATACTCTCCGAAGCAGCATCTGCTGCGTAGAAAACCGGCAATCCCCCGTCTGCTGCTTTCCCTATAGAAAATTCCGGTGACGTGTATGGAGTGTCCAACATGCTGTCTTTCCAGCCAAATACAGTAAGGCGATAGTGGAGATTTGATTTGTCGCTTCCAGTAACATAACTGGCAGCAACTGCCCATGGAAGGACGGCCCACTGAAGATTGCCATCCAAGCATTCCACACCGGTACCCGGATTGTTGGGATAAATGTCCAGTTCCGGCAGAGGAAGGGAATCTCCTATCTGCCAGTGACCGGCTTCATCCAGCCAATACAAAAACAAGCGGCTTTTTTTCTGCCCCTTTATATGTCGGCTATCATATAAAAACTGTACATAGGCATTTCCAGCACACGTATCAAACAGGCAGCATTCCCTTATACCAATCTCACCGGCCAGCTGGAGGAACTGTGAAAAATCCGGTGCCACATCCGCCCAGGAACGTTCCAGATGATCCCATAAAAGTATCCTGGCAGATTTGTCCTCCTGATTTGAAACAGCAAGGAAATCGTCTCCCAGAGAATAATTAACTTTCTGGTGAGAGTAAGTGGTAATGGGAGCCGACTGTTTGTACTCCAGCCACCCGCCCAAAGTATCGGGATCTTTATGGAAAAGGTATGCGTTGCTTTCCCCTTGGCTTTTATCTTCATAATGTAAGACAAAAAAATCCTCTTTCAGGCAGCAGTCAACAGGCGTATCGGATGCATGCAGCACCGGCTGTGCAGGCGACCACTCTATCCAACCACCCGACCAGGTACAGACTTTAACATGTAAGGCTGTTCCCAGTTTCCATGTAACCACCGCATATTCCCGACCGAACCAAACGCGGGGGGTACTGCCTGCCATAGGTGAACTGATTTTTTTATCACGGGAGCAGCGGTTCAGCTCATTCCGGACATAATCATAAGTGATGGAAGCTCCCTCTGG
This sequence comes from Enterocloster bolteae, assembly GCA_021772025.1. Lineage (GTDB taxonomy): Bacteria > Bacillota > Clostridia > Lachnospirales > Lachnospiraceae > UMGS1370. The sequence continues at coordinate 12,821 of JAETNT010000081.1, forward strand.
GTAGATAATCCGCTCCAGTGCACCCGGATGAATCCCGCCGCAGCCATAATATATCATTTCAATACCAGGAAGAAAAGCGCCTGAACCCATCACTTTCCGAACAGATACCAGCGTCCTTTTGCACAAATCCCCATACAGATGCCTTTCCGGCAATCCACTCTGGTAGCAGTTCAATTCATAAGAAAAATCTAAGGAATATAACAAATGGTTCCTTTTTGCAGAGCCATCAAATATGTTTATCCTGGAAAGATAACTGGTTTCATAATAGTACTGAAACGCATCATGCTTGTCTTTTGGTATTTGTTTATAGGGGTCTGCATATTCTCTTGGACTTTCCGTTTCACTTTCCCCTACCTTTTTCCCGTAGCAGAAAATTGCGTCACTG
>JAETNT010000011.1 GCA_021772025.1 Enterocloster bolteae
TTCCTTCGGATTCCACCTCACGATGGACACCCTTGCCTTCGACTATATCCTTCCCGCTACCGGGCGGATTCGGGTCTTGCACCCGTTAGAAACGTGCGCCGCCAGGCGCACTAATAGCAAAAAGGAGCGGCATCGCTGCCGCCCTTTATTTTCCCATTTCTATATCTGCTGTGGAGATTGAAAGTTTAATAATCTCTGTCTCACTGTCTTCACCAAATGCTTTGCCAGCACCGAGGTAGTCACCGCTCCCACACCGCCGGGAACCGGGGTGGCCATGGAGGCGGTGCCGTCTAAAGAGGAGAAATCCACATCCCCGCAGAGATTTCCTTCCTCATCCACATTAATTCCCACGTCAATTACCACGGCGCCCTGGCCTACATAGGATGCGTCCAGCATCTTAGCTTTTCCGGCGGCAGCCACCAGAATTTCGGCGCCTCTGCAGGTTTCGGCAAGATCCGCCGTCCGGGTATGGCAGATGGTTACAGTAGCATTTTCCTTTAAAAGCAGCATAGAAAGAGGACGTCCTACTACCATACTCCGGCCTACAACAACTGCTCTCTTTCCTGAAATAGCAATGTTATTGGCCTTGAGAACCTCTACTACCGCTTCTGCGGTACAGGGGGCAAATCCGGAGTCATCCCCGGAAAATACTTTTGCAATATTTACCGGACATATTCCGTCCAGGTCTTTAGCCGGATCCATCATTTCCATAATCCGTTTTTCTTGGAGCTGCCCTGGCAGCGGACGAAACAGCAAAATCCCGTCAATCCCGTCGTCCTTGTTGATTTTCAAAAAAGCATTCTCAAATTCCTCCCGGGAGACATCCTGAGGAAACTCATATACCTGAGCCTCCAGTCCGCATTTTTCCATTCGCTTTAGAGCTCCCCGTTCATAGGAAAGGTCATCCGGCCTTTCTCCCACCCGGACAATGGCCAGCCGCGGGGCCCGATCCATGCCTCTCTTTCTTAACTCTTTTAACTCTTCCTCTATCTCCTGCTGAATTCTGGCTGCCGCTGCCGCTCCCTTTAGTACAATCATCCTCTCAATCCTTTCCGAACCATCTCATAAATTGCATCTGCTTTTTTTAGTCCTTCTTCCAGCATCTTATCGGCCTGCCGGTTTAAATCTTCTGCCGTTTCCCGGTCGCTCATGGACTTGGTATTAATATAGACATTCATCACTGCCCCGGAAAGCGCTGTCCGGATAAACTGTACCCCTACCCCTACGTCGCTGACCGCCAGACGGCTGCCTTCTTTTCCTAAAAATTCCAAAATATCCAGCATCTGAAGCGCTTCCTTCATCATCTCCATAGGCACCTTGCTGGCCGCCAAAAGATTCGCTTCCATAATCCGGGCCTTATAGGCTTTCTCCTCTTCTGTGCCGGAAGGCAGGCCGTAGGAGGCAGCCAACGGGGCAAATACTTTGGCATCTTCATCTGCCAGACACAAAAAATGCTCCTGTATCTCTTCCATTCTGGAAAGAAGGTCCAATACTTCCTCCTCCACCCTGGCATACCGCTTTTTTCCAACGGTCAGATTAGCTACCATCTGACCCAAGGAATTGCCCAAAGCCCCTGCCAAAGCCGAAGCGCCGCCTCCGCCCGGCACCGGTGCCTTGGATGACAGTTCCTTTATCAATTCCTCTACCAGCTGCTTGCGAATCTCCATATCAAATCTCCCTCTCCAACCATTTTCTCTATATTATACCCGATTCCCTTTTTTCTGACAATACGTATTACAAGTTCACGGGGCGGGGAAAACGGGCGGACGCCCGATGCTTCTTGTTCCTCTTAAGAGGGACAAGAAGACACGCCCCGTAAACCGGTACCAATATGAATTTTCGATTAGCAAGTCTTGCCAAAAATACCCTCTTGATGTATTCTTAATAAATAAAGCGCTCGTTGTTTCGTCATACGTCAAAAGAGGGGGGTTGTAATGCAATACTTGGTGCCAAATTATTATAAAGAATTTCAATGTATCGGAAACAAATGCAGTAATCATTGCTGTCACGGCTGGAGAGTTCTTATTGATCCGGACTCCCATGAAAAATATATGAAAGCAGAAGGAGCTTTCGGAGAAAAGCTAAAAGAAAATATCATTGAAAAAAATAATGAATATTTCTTTAAAATGACCGATAAAAATCAGTGTCCATTTTTAAATAAAGAAAACTTATGTGATATTTATATCGAATTGGGAAAAGAATTCTTATGCCAAACCTGTGCTATATACCCTAGGCTTTATAACCAATATGCCGATATTATGGAAAGTAATCTCTGTATATCTTGTCCAGAAGCCGCCAGACTTCTTTTATCACAGCAAGAGCCCATAAGCTTCATACTGGCAGAAGATGATTTTGATTTTAAAACAGATGTAGATATAGAACTATTCAATAATTTAACATTAGCCCGTTCTATCTCTATTGATATTATCCAGTTGCGCTTTCTTCCTTTATGGAAACGGGAAATTTTAGTTGTGCTCCTGGCCTCTCAGATTCAGGAACTGTTAGATAATGGGCAAAAAGATTTCTCATCTATATTATATGACTATACTACGGTACCCGGTTTAGAAGCAAAAATTAATCCTTATGCTCTTATGGAGGAAATTCAAGAATCAAAGGGAATTTTAACTGAATATTTCATTTCTATTGTTAAGCAGGTATTTCAATGTGACGAATTAGCGGCTTACACCAGTCTCTACGAAAAGTATTTGGGAAAAGTCGGTAATGAACAATACTCTTTCTTAGAATTGGAAAAAGAGTTTAACCAATACTATAAAAATCAGTTTTATCAATACGAAAACTTTTTTGTATATTTTCTTTTCAAAAATTATATGGAAGCCCTGTCAACGAAAAACCTTTATAAAACTGTCATTGTAATGGTTTTTAATTTCTACATTGTAAAGGTATTAGACCTTTTAGTCTGGTTAGAAAACGGCAAAAAATTAGATCTTTCAGATCAGATTGGTATTATGTCCTGCTTTGCCAGAGATTTTGAGCATGCGCCGAAAAAGTATCAGCTACTTTATGATATATTAGAGGAACACCATTTTGATTCTGTTACCTCTCTGGCTTTCCTGCTGTATACACCGGAATAGAAAAGAAAGAATCCCATGAAGCCTCAAAAGCTTAAAAGCCTAAATTTATGGGATTCTCTCTTTAGGGGTTAAAATCAATATTTTTATGTACTTTTTCTCACGATAATTTCCGGCTGAATTGCCAGAGCCGTATTGGCCTCTTTGTTCTCCAGCAAATCCTGCAGGGTCCGGGCACAGAGGGCCCCCATCATCTCTATCTTAATGTCCACTGTGGTCAGCTCCGGATCGCAGAGCAGGGCATCCGGGGAATTATCATACCCTATAACGGCTACATCCTCCGGCACCCGGATCCCACGGCGTCTTAAAGCCTTCATCGCGCCGATAGCTGTGGTGTCCTCACCAAATAAAAGCCCGGTAAAAGGCTTCCCCAAATTTAAAAGATGCTCTACTGCCAAAGCGCCTCCCTCCATGCCATACCGGCAGGAAATTATCCGTTCCTCGCCGTCGTCAATATCGTGAAGCTTCATAGATTCCAAAAAGCCTTTTTTCTTTTCCCTTCCACTGTCTGTCTCCAAATCGCAAATGCAAAAAATATCTCTGTGCCCCTTCTCATAAAGAAAGTCTGCTGCTCTCCGGATTCCCTTTAAATCATCCACTAAAATAGAATAGCAGTTAGGCAGATTCAACCGCCCATTAGCCATGACCACCGGAATCCGGCTCACCTTTCCGGTAATCTCTGTCCTTCCTTCCAGAGCATTAAAAGTAGAACCGATAAGGACAATTCCGTCCACCTGCTTTTCAGAAAGAAGGTTTACATAGCGGGCACATTCTTCCAGCTTGCCCCCGGTATTGCACACCATCACATTATAACCTTTCCGGCAAAATTCTTGCTCGATAATATATACTTGTCTGGCATGCTGGGGAACCCGCAAATCTACTGTCAGGATTGCAATCGTCCTCATAGTCTTGGAAACCATGCCTCTGGCAATGGCGCTTGGTTTATAATCGTATTTCTTAAGAACCTCTTCAATTCGTCGTCTCATCTCCGGGTTTACATTCCCTTTATTATTCATTACTCTGGATACAGTGGAAATAGAAACCCCGGCCTCGGCTGCAATATCATAAATATTCATTCCGTGCCTCCATTATTATAACTACCCTGGCTTCTATTGTAAAACAAATTGAAGAAATTGTCACTAGATAAACCGACAAATTTACAAAAATTTACATTTAATTTCCGATCACTTCTTCCAGACGGCAAATCATCTCATCAATATCCTTCTTTTCTACCACTAAAGGAGGAATAAATCGAATCGTATTTTCTGCGGCACTGATTAAAACCAGCTTGCGGTCTAGCAAGGCTCTCTTTACCACAAGTCCTACCGGTGTCCCAGGGTCAAATTCCAACCCCTGGATCAGCCCCATACCGCGATGATCTGCAATTTCCTCATGGCGGTCTTTCAGCTCTTCCAGCCTTTTCCACAGATAATCGCCCATCTCTCTTACGTGGGACAGGAGGTTGCGCCTCTCATAAATTTCAAGTACCGCCTTAGCTGCCGTGCACACCAGAGGATTGCCGCCGTAGGTGCTTCCGTGATCTCCCAAAACCATGGCAAAAGCCGCCTTTCCTCGTGCTAAAAATGCACCTATGGGAACTCCGTTTCCTAAAGCCTTGGCAACCGCCATTACATCCGGTTTCACACCATAGTTCTGCCATGCAAACATCTGTCCGGTCCGGCCCATGCCGCACTGAACCTCGTCCAGGATCATCAGCATATCCTTATCATCGCACAGTTTGCGGATACCTTCCAAAAATTCTTTATCAGCCGGATAGATTCCGCCTTCTCCCTGAACCGTTTCCAAAATTACGGCACAAGTGTTTTCTGTAAGAACTTCCTTTACGGAATCCAGATTATTATATTCTGCAAACCGGATTCCCGGAATCAAAGGCTGGAAGGGCTCTCGGTAAACCTGGTTTCCGGTGACGGACAAGGCTCCCATACTGCGGCCATGGAAAGAATGAACCATGGCAATAATCTCCGGTTCCCCGGGACATCCCCTTTTCTCTTGCTTTTTGTTATAGGCATACCGGCGGGCAATCTTGATTCCGCCCTCAATAGCCTCTGTGCCGCTGTTGGTGAAAAACACCTTGTCCATTCCGGAAGCCTTTAACAAAAGCTCTCCTGCCTCAACAGCCGGCTGATTATAAAACAGATTAGAGGTATGAGTCAGTTTGTCTATCTGTGCCTTGACGGCTTCCCCGAATTCCTCATCTCCATAACCTAGTCCCATAACCGCAATACCGGCTCCAAAGTCCAGATAAGCTTCTCCGTCCGTATCATACAGGTACATTCCTTTTCCGTGATCAAACACTACAGGGAAACGATTGTAAGTTTTATAGAAGGCCGCCTCTCCCCGTTCCATTATCTGCCTTTTATCTGCCATGGTAATAGCGCTCCTCTCTGCTGTTTATAATAGCCGTTCCGATCCCTTTATTGGTAAATATCTCCAAAAGCAAACAGTGCGGGATCCGGCCGTCCAGAATATGTACCCGGCTTACGCCGTTTTCAATAGCATCAATACAATTTTGAAGCTTTGGAAGCATGCCTCCCCCCAGCATACCGCTGTCTACAAATTCCTTGGCCTCAGCCGCCGTCATCTCAGAGATGAGAGACTCCTTATTCTCATAATCCCGGTAAACCCCTTCCACATCCGTTAAAAAGGCCAGTTTTTCCGCTTTCACTGCTCTTGCAATGGAGCAGGCGGCATCGTCAGCATTGATGTTGTAGCTTAAAAAATTTTCATCAAAGCCAATGGGGCAGATAATAGGCAAAAAATCTTTTTCCAGCAAATCATAAATAATCTGGGGATTTACCTCTGTAATATTCCCCACAAATCCGATATCTTCTCCTCCGGAAAGCTTTTTCTCACATTTTAGCAGACAGCCGTCCTTGCCGCTGATTCCCACAGCTTTAGAGCCCAGCTCATTGACCATCTGCACCAGACTCTTGTTTACCTTATTTAATACCATCTCGGCAATCTCCATGGTAGGTTCGTCGGTAAACCGCAGGCCGTTGACAAACCGCGGCTCCATGCCTACCTTGCCGACCCACCGGCTGATCTCCTTTCCGCCTCCATGGACAATGATGGGCTTAAAACCGACCAGTTTTAACAGTACTACATCCTGAATCACGTGGTGCTTCAGCTCTTCATCCACCATGGCGCTTCCGCCATATTTTACTACAATAATCTTACGGTTAAACCTCTGGATATAAGGCAGAGCCTCAATGAGAGTCTCCGCCTTCTGCATAATTGCGGAATCTAAATTCATTTTTTGTTTCCCCTTTAGCTTGAATTTTATGAGCGGTAGTCCGCATTGATTTTTACATAGTCAAAGGTCAGGTCGCAGCCCCAGGCCGTAGCGCTTTCTGTCCCCATTTTTATGTCCGCCGTGGCAGTAACCTCCGGCTGAGAAAGAATCTCTCCGGCCTTTTCCTCACTGAAGGGAAGGGCCACCCCGTTTTCAATAATCTTCAGCTTTCCTGCCGCACTCTCAAAGTACAAATCCACCCGCTCCGGATCAAACGCCGCCCCTGAGTAGCCCATAGCGCAAAGGATTCTTCCCCAGTTGGCATCATGGCCAAATATAGCGGCCTTGGTAAGAGAAGACGTAATAATGGATTTGGACAGGGTTACCGCCTGCTCCTTGGACTCTGCGCCTATAATTTTTACCTCAAACAGCGCGGTGCAGCCCTCTCCGTCTCCGGCCATCTTCTTTGCCAAAGTCTCATTGACGTAATTAAGAGCCCTGCAAAATTCCCTGTAATCGTCATTTTTCTCCGTAATCTCCGGATTTCCTGCCTGACCGTTGGCCAATAAAAGCACGGTATCATTGGTGGAAGTATCGCCGTCCACGGAAATCATATTATAGGTATTTTTAATATCCTGGCTTAAAGCTTCCTGCAAAAGTTCTTTGGAAATAGCCGCATCTGTGGTGACAAAACTTAACATCGTGCACATGTTGGGATGAATCATCCCCGATCCCTTGCACATGCCTCCAATCGTTACGGTTTTGCCTCCCAAAATGATTTCTGCCGCCGCCTCTTTTTTCTTGGTATCCGTAGTCATAATGGCTTTTGCCGCCATATCCGCCGCTTCTCTGGAAGCAGAAAGCTCCGGCGCCATGGCCCGGATGCCTGCGGCAATGCGAGCCATGGGAAGCTGCATGCCGATAACTCCCGTAGATGCCACCAGAACGCTGTCCTCCGGCACATGCAGGGCCTCCTCTGCCGCCTTGGCAGTCTGCCTGCAGTATTCCATGCCTTCTGCTCCGGTACAGGCGTTGGCAATACCGGCGTTGACTACTACAGCCCGGATCCCGGAGCCCTTTGCCACCAGATCCCTGTCCCACTTTACCGGAGCGGCCTTTACAATGTTGGTGGTAAAGGTTCCTGCCGATACGCAAGGCGTTTCGCTATAAATCAGAGCCATATCCTGACGGTTTTTATATTTAATCCCGGCTGCCGTGGACGCTGCCTGAAATCCTTTTGCCGCCGTTACGCCGCCTTCTATAATTTTCATAATCTTTATTTCCTCCGCTATCCAATAAATTTGGTAATGTTTTCTTCATTTAGTACAAAATCGTAAAAATTCACATCCGTCCTCTCATTCCAGCCCACTCCCTGCCAGAAAGCGTTTCCTACCTGGTTGGACTTAAAAGCGATGAGACTTACCTTGTTAATTCCCTCTTCCTTTAACGCATACATACACCACTTTGCCATTTCATGGCCAATGCCGTGCTTGCGGTAGCTTTTTTCCACACACACATGGTAAAAATATCCGGTCCTCCCATCGTGACCGCAGAGAATGTTTCCCACAATACGGCCGTTCTGAATCGCCACCACGCTGGTGGAGGGATTCCGTTTTAGAAACCGTTCCACTCCTTCCCGGGAATCATCCAGGGATCGGATTCCAAAGCCTTTTATACTCTGCCACAAATGGTACACCTGATCATAGTCTGCCGTCTCCATGGTGCGGTAAATAATTTTCATCGTTCCTGACATAATCCGTGAAATCCTTTCTGTCTTCCTTCTGGATCCGTTTTCGGATCAGGGGAACATGGGAATCTGTTTTAAACCGGTATTTTCCGGAAGACCGAACATCAGGTTCATATTCTGGACAGCCTGGCCGGCCGCACCCTTTACCACGTTATCAATGGCCCCCATCATGATAATCCGGTTGGTTCTGGGGTCAATTTTAAAGTTTACATCTGCAAAATTGCTTCCCTCTACAAAACGGGTCTGAGGAACCATATCCTTTTCCAACACCCGGACAAAGTATTCTTTTTCATAATACTTGTCATATGCGGCTTTTACCTCCTGGTAAGAAACTTCTCTTATTAAAGAAGCATAGGCTGTCACCAAAATCCCGCGGTTCATAGGAACCAGATGAGGGGTAAAGCTGATGATCACCGGCTTTCCCGCCGCATAGGACAGCTGTTCTTCAATCTCCGGCGTATGACGGTGGCCTGCCACGCCGTAGGCCTTAATATTTTCATTTACCTCACAATACAGATTATCCGCCTTAGCTCCTCTTCCCGCCCCGGAAGTCCCGGACTTTGCATCAATAATAATGGTAGACGGATCGATAAGCCCTTCTTTTACAAGAGGGTAGATGCTTAAAAAGGAGCAGGTAGGATAGCACCCCGGATTGGCGATAAGCCTGGCAGTTTTCACTGCCTCCCGGTTAATCTCCGGAAGTCCGTATACTGCTTCCCCGATAAACTGAGGACTGGCATGGGGAATCTTATACCATTCTTCATATACCGACACATTTTTAATCCGAAAATCAGCGCTTAAATCGATTATTTTTACTTTAGATAAAACCCCCTCATTTATGAGAGAAGCGCACAGGCCCTGGGGAGTTGCCATAAAAATCACGTCCACCAGATCGGCCAGTTCTTCTATATCATCGGCTCTGCAGATGTCGTCTACAATTTGGAACATGTTCTGGTAAATAGAAGCATACTTCTTATCAATATAACTTTTGGAACCATACCATTTTATCTCCACATCGTCCCGCTGTAAAAGCAGTCTGGCCAGTTCGCCGCCTGCATAGCCGGTAGAACCAATAATTCCAGCTTTTATCATCATATTTCCTCCATAAGTGTAAGCTTATTATAGATTTTCATAATTATACACTTATATTGAATATTATGCAAGCTGTTTTTTCGCTGCTTCCTGCTTTTTTCTGCTGTTTTTTGAGCCTTTATTTGGTTACTTTTTGTGTATTTTTACTATTTTAATAGTTATCCCTGCTTTTTAAAATTTTGTGCTTGCATTTTCTTACATACTGTTGTATATTTATAACCGTCATCTCATGACAGTTCACATTCAGGAGGAGTTTCATTTTATGAAAGAGAAAGTAGTTTTAGCATATTCCGGCGGTCTGGATACTACCGCAATTATTCCTTGGTTAAAGGAAAATTTTGATTATGAGGTTATTTGCTGCTGCATTGACTGCGGCCAGGGAGAAGAACTGGACGGCCTGGACGAAAGAGCAAAGATGTCCGGCGCTTCCAAATTATATATCGAAAACATTATTGATGATTTCTGCGACAATTATATCATGCCCTGTGTAAAAGCGGGAGCTGTTTACGAAAATAAATATCTGTTAGGTACCTCTATGGCCCGTCCGGTTATTGCCAAAAAGCTGGTGGAAATTGCCCGCAAAGAGGGAGCTGTGGCCATCTGCCACGGCGCTACGGGAAAGGGCAACGACCAGATTCGTTTTGAGCTTGGCATTAAGGCCCTGGCACCCGATATCAAAATTATCGCTCCCTGGCGTATGACAGATGTATGGACCATGCAGTCCAGGGAAGATGAAATCGAATATTGTAAGGCTCACGGCATTCATCTGCCTTTTTCCGCGGATTCCAGTTACAGCCGCGACCGGAACTTATGGCACATCAGCCACGAAGGCCTGGAGCTTGAGGATCCGGCAAACGAACCCAACTACAAACATTTGCTGGTATTGGGCGTTACCCCGGAAGAAGCTCCTGATCAGGGCGAATACGTAACCATGACCTTTGAAAAAGGAATCCCCACCAGTGTAAACGGAGAGAAGATGAAGGTTTCAGAGGTAATTGCCAAGTTAAATGAATTGGGCGGCAAACACGGAATCGGTATTGTCGATATTGTAGAAAACCGCGTAGTAGGAATGAAATCCCGAGGCGTTTATGAGACTCCCGGAGGAACCATCCTCATGGAAGCCCATCAGCAGCTTGAAGAGCTGATTTTAGACCGGGCTACTATGGAAGTAAAGAAAGAGATGGCCGGGAAATTTGCTCAGATCGTGTATGAAGGTAAATGGTATACCCCTCTGCGTGAGGCTATTCAGGCGTTTATTGAGTCCACTCAGGAGTATGTCACCGGTGAAGTTAAATTCAAGCTTTACAAAGGCAACATCACCAAAGCCGGAACCACTTCTCCCTACTCCTTATACAGCGAATCCCTGGCATCCTTTACCACCGGCGATCTCTACGATCATCACGATGCCGACGGTTTTATCACTCTCTTCGGTCTGCCTTTAAAGGTTCGGGCCATGAAACTGGCAGAAGTAAAGAACAGCCAAAAATAAAATGTTTATAAATTCATTGAAATCACCTCTGTTATTCTGCTATAATAGAGGTGATTTTATTGAAATACCCGGCACCCCTGCTTTTTGCAGGCGTCGGCCGGAACTTTATCTAAAGGGGGATATTTTATGGAATCTATGAATTTAAACGGCCAGCCTTATTCCGCCAGCCTCAATCCCACAGAATCTGTAGGACGCTACACGGCAAAGACCTTTGCCTGGATGTTTGCAGGGCTGATGTTTACCTTCATTATCGCCTTGGCCGGCTATACTACCGGAGCGGTTCTTTATGTGTTTTCTGTACCCTATCTGTATCTGATTTTGGGTATTGCCGAGCTCCTTGTGGTTATCTTTTTGTCCGCCCGGATTCAAAAAATGTCTGTCGGAACAGCCAGAGCCCTGTTTTTTACCTATGCGGCATTAAACGGCGTAGTGTTCTCTGCGTATTTTCTGATTTATCTGACTACGGATTTGATTCTGGTATTTGGCGCTACTTCCCTGTTCTTTGGGATTATGGCACTGATCGGTTACTTTACTAAAGCCGATTTCAGCAAGCTTCACAGCTTCCTTATCGGCGGACTGGTTTTCCTGATGATTTTCTGGATTGCCGCTATGTTTATCAATTTAAGCCAGTTTACCACTATTGCCTGTACCATCGGCGTATTTCTCTTCCTGGTACTCACTGCTTATGATACTCAGAAGATCCGCGCTTACCATGGATACTATTCCCAGGATTCGGAAATGCTTGCAAAAGCTTCCATCTTCAGCGCCCTTCAGCTTTATCTGGACTTTATCAATCTGTTTTTGTATTTGCTGAGATTGCTGGGCAGAAACAGAAAGTAAGGAATCTGGCAGAACGCAAAATTTGGGACTTGACTTTTCGGCCTCACATCTGCTATATTTTTATTGCAACGTGTAGCTTCACCGCGTAAATCCGGTTGATTGCTACACGTTGTTTTTATTTATAACAAAAAGCAATACTAAAAAGCGCGCGGCCAGAGGGCATAAGTCCAGCTCTTCTCGCCGGGCGTTTTCTCATGTTCAGAGGAGGAATCAATTGATGGAATCAAAAGCAAATTCATTCTTAGAAACAGAACGACTGGACAGGCTAATGGCCAGGTACGCCGTTCCCTGTGTCATCTCTCTACTAGTGGCGGCGCTCTACAACATTGTGGATCAGATTTTTATCGCCAATGCAGACTATCTCGGCTCCTACGGCAATGCTGCAAATACGGTCGTCTTTCCGCTGACAGTTGTGGCCCTGTCTATTGCAGTAATGATCGGCGACGGCTGCTGTGCTTTCGTCAGTATCAGTCTAGGAGCCGGAAACAAGGACAACGCCCGCAAGAGTATCGGTAGTGCGATCCTGCTGTGCATCGTCTCTGGCTTGATTTTGTCGGCGCTTTATCTGGCCTTTCAAGAGCCGATTCTGACCCTGTTCGGAGGACGGGTCAATGAAGAAACCTTTCACCATGCCAGGGAATACTTCTTCTGGATCACCTTGGGCGTACCGTTTTATATATTCGGACAGGCTCTGAACCCGATTATTCGCTCCGATGGCAGTCCTAAATTTGCTATGGCCTCCACGCTGGCGGGAGCACTTGTCAATATCATTCTGGATCCTGTCTTTATCTTCGTTTTTCGTTGGGGAATGGCAGGCGCGGCGGCGGCCACTGTGTTAGGACAAATTCTTACTACTGTTCTGGCAATCTGGTATTTGCGCCATATGAAGTCCGTCCGCTTGGAAAGAACCAGCTTTCGATTCCACAGTCAGCTGGCAAAGAAATATCTGCCATTGGGAATTTGCAGTTTTCTGTCTCAAATTTCCCTGGTCATGGCAATGGCGGCGATTCAAAACATGACACTGAAATACAGCGCCATTGATCCAATCTTTGGACAGGAACAGTACACTCAGATTCCCATGGCGGTGCTGGGAATTGTAATGAAGTTTTTCCAGATTGTTATTTCCGTTTCTGTAGGGCTGGCGGCAGGGTGTATTCCGATAGTAGGCTACAATATCGGTGCAGGCCGTAAAGACCGGGCCAAGTCCTTGTTTACCCGCCTGCTGGCATCGGAGGCCATTGTCGGGGCAGCAGCATTGCTGATCGTAGAGCTGTTCCCCCGGCAGCTTATCGGGATTTTTGGCGCAGCCAATGAGAGCGTGTATTATACGCAATATGCGACGAAATGCTTCCGTGTTTACCTTTGCATGATGATATTGGCCACAGTGAACAAAGGTACTTTCATCTATCTCCAGTCTTTGGGCCGAGCTTTTGCTTCCACTGCCATCTCTATGGTACGGGAAATGCTGTTCGGCGTAGGGTTTTCCCTGCTGCTTCCCCGATGGGTTCGGATTGGATGGGGTGCTGTACTCTATGCCGGTTTCCGATCTGCTGACGTTTGTAATTTGCGTGATTGTCATTCGATATACCTATAAAACTTTAGACTGCAGGATATTATGAACGGTACCCACAAAAGCCTGCTCATAAAGCAGGCTTAAAGGGGATTTTTTTCGTTTCTCCATCTGTTTCCGTGTCTGCCTCCATGTCCATGATGCCCATTTTCCCGGCTATTGTCTGATGAAGTTTTCTTTTCATTATCAACTCTAAGGCTGTCAATTAACTCCCAGATTTCCCTCATGGTCATGTTCTGCACTATCTCAGGGGTAATATCCGGATCCAGAAGCTGCAGTTCTAAAAAGGCTTTATATTTCCCACATGAGAGCCCCGTTTCATGGGCAGCGGCAACCTCTTCTGAACGTGCAAAATAGCAATGGGTGTTTTTGTGATCTGCCGTACACGTCTCAACACCCGAAAGAATTTTCGCCGATTGCTGTTCGTCTGAACCTACAACGGTAATAGTCATAACCTCATCTCCGGACAGCAGTGCAGTTATACTCTCGTAATTTAATATCTGTTCAATAGCTTCTGCATACTTTTTATGCTTTACATCAATAACATGGGAAAGTTCCTTTCCATCCTCGTTAAATCCGTTCACAAAAATAACCCGATCAAACCGGTTGATGCTTAATTCTATGGAAGGATTAATGTCAATACTGATTTGTACAGTGGGAGTAAAGTAGAGCCAGCGTCCCCCAAACAGCATAAGAAGCATACACACACAGGCCCCGGCATAAACATGATACCTATGCCTTTCGACGTTTGCTCTGGTATACTCCTGTGTCTTCTTCGCAAGAAATGCCTTGGTACGAACCTTTAATTCTTCTTCTGCCTGTATCGGACCGAAGAGTTCCTTGAATGCATTATTCATAATTATAATCACCTCCCAACCTTTCCCTTAACATCTGTTTGGAACGAGTCAGGAGTGTATAAATGGTATTTACGTTTTTCCCTAAAATCCGGCTTATCTGCGGCGCAGTATATCCTTCAAAATAATGCAGGTATACAACGTCCCGATATTTCTGGGGCAACGCAAACACGGCCTCCCAAACATCTCTGTAATCCTCAGGCTTCTCCTCCGGATGTTCCGTCACTTCATCTAACGAAACCGTATGGCGGCGAAAAAAATTTTTCAGCAAATCCCTGCAGGCGTTGATGGTAACCCGAATAAACCATGCTTTTTCATGCTCGTCATTTTCAAAGGAAACGGAGCTAAGGACATACTTCAAAAACACGGTTTGAAATATGTCCTCCGTATCAGCATCATTTTTCAAATGTACTGCACATAGCCGCCGGACAGTATCGGAATACCTTTCGATGGCTCTGATTGTCTCCTGTTCGCTTCGCATAATGGTTCCTTTTGTTTATCTGCGGCATCCGCCCCGAAAGCCGTTTCCGCATCCGCTCCGAAAGCCGTTTCCGCATCCGCCGCTCTGACAAGATATATAGTTATCACAAATGCCATCTCCATCCTCATCTGCATAAATGCACATGCTGCCGACATTGTCGCAGATACCGTCTCCGTCTGCGTCCACAAAATAGTGTCTGCTCCTGTGTCCTGCCGCAAATGCGGTTGTTGCTCCTAATGATAATAAAATCATTGCTGTGAAAACTCCTAAAAACGCTTTTCTCATAGTATTCCTCCATTATATTTGATAGTCCTTTCCGACTTCACCTTTAATACGATTGTCGGAATAAAATCCATTCAATCATTCTAAAATTTTATTGCAGCTATTGACATTATATCAAAACAATACTATTGGTATATTGACAATTTGCTCCAAGAAGTTATAATGAAATTATGAAAAATAGTGCAGACTACTTCTATCAAATGAACCGGAGGCTGTCTTATGAGCGTTTCACTTTCTTTGAATCAAATGTCCTTTTATAACTCTTCCTATAACCAGTTCCGATTATCCGGCTATGCTTTGTCAGGTCAGTCCCAGGTTGCCCTTCCCGGCCAGTCCCAGACTGATGAGGCAGGAGGCGGACGAAAGGTTAAAGGAGCCGGAGATTACGATACCTATGAATGTCAGACCTGCGAAAACAGGAAATATAAAGACGGTTCCAACGATATGGGAGTTTCCTTTAAGACTCCTACAAAGCTGAGTCCTGAAAAGGCCGCTTCTGCTGTCCGCTCCCACGAGATGGAGCACGTATCCAGGGCCAAGGCTAAGGCCGCAAGAGAAGGTTCGGAAATTCTTTCCCAGTCTGTCACCTACCGGACGGAAATTTGTCCCGAATGCGGAAGGCCTTATCTGGCAGGAGGAAACACCAGAACCGTGTTCCGCTCCGCCCCTGAAACGTATGATGAGGAACCTGTGAAAAAGGGAGTTTATCTGGATCTTAAAGTTTAAATGTTTTTAAGTTAAAAATCCCATTTACATTGCAAAATCAGTGCAAATGGGATTTTTTATTTCCGCATCCGGCAAAAGGCTACTCCAGTCCCATCCGGATAAACTGCTCCTCGGGACAGTCATTGGCCCTCATCAGCCTTTTCATCAGCTCTGCCATTCGCCGCTCCTCCTCTTCATTCTCCAATGATTTTAGCTCCATAGGGTCCTCCTTCAGGCAAAACAGCATAGTAGGGTATTCCGCCTGGGAAATCCTTCCGGTACTTTCCAGCCTCATGACAGGAATTTCCTTAGTAAAGGAAAATGGTCTGTAAAGGCTCATATTGCGTAACACTTCATTGTTTATAAACGCCCGTCTTCCTCCATGGCGCGTAGGCATCAGCGTATATTCATAGCGGGGCCGGTTGCCTGGCAGCGGACTTCGCATATAGACCCAAGAGCCGTCCGTACAGCAGATCTGACCGCCGAAAATACCAAACAAGCCGCCTTCCCGAATAGGCTCATCCTTCCAAAGGACAGGGCGCAGGGATCTTCCCTCCATGTCCTTTGGAAGGGGCCGGCCAAAATATTCCAGCAGCGTGGCAGGAAGATCGATGGTCTGAACCAGGCAGGCGGTTCGTGTTCCTTTCTTACCGCATCTGGGATCCCACACAAATAATGGAGTGTGGGCTACCTCTGCGTAAAAGGGGCAATGGCATTTGGCCCACTGGCCGTGTTCCGCCAACAGAAAGCCATGATCTGTATTTACTATCAACATGGTATCCTCCCACAGCCCATATTGATCCATGGCATCCAATATTCTGCCTAAATTCTCATCGCACATCTGAAGCACAGAGGCATATTGTTTTCTCATATGATCAATAAACTCCGGGCTGTCGGTAGCATTAACGGGCCGGTAGTCAGGCCAGTCGCAAAAAGGTCCCCGGTATTCGTCCGGAAAGCGTTCCTTATATTCCGGCTGGCTGAAAAACGGTTCATGGGGATCAAAGGTCTCGATCTGGAGGAACCAGTTATCCTGATTGTGATTAACCCGCAAAAACTCCAACCCTTTTTCAAAAGTACAAAACTGAGGCTGATAAGCAGCGGAAGGCATTGCCGTCCGGTTAGCAAAATCCTGCCCTACCCAGTTATCCGAGGGATCTCCGCATAGATTTCCGGTAGGATACGGCCCCCCTGTAAACCCAACCAAAGGCTGCCAGTTATCTCCCTCCTGTCCCCGCACACATTCCCAGGTGCTGTAACGCTGGTGATAGGTAGCTCCTCCGTCTTCCCAATAGTGGTAGTGATCGCTGATCAAATGAGTGTGAATTCCGGCCTCCTTTAACATCTGCGGCATGGAATCATCAAAAGGTTCCAGAGGTCCCCAGCTTCGGTGCAGAAAATTATAACGGCCTGTGTGAAGCTCCCGACGGGCAGGCATACAGGGCATGCTTCCCACCCAGCAGTTATCAAATGTTACGGCATGCCGGGCCAGGCGCTGAAAATTCTCTGTATGAGTCCAGTGACAGCCATAAGGAGAGAGCATATGGCGGTTTAAAGAATCATACATAACCATAATCGCTTTCATCAATATTCCTTTCTGATTAGCTTCCTTTTCTTCGGTATTCGTAAGGGCTCATTCCATACTTCTTTTTAAATGTGGTGGAAAAATAGCTTGCATTGTAATATCCCACTTGCTGTGCAATATCCTGAACCCGAAGAGCCGTATTTTCCAACAGCCGAACCGAATGCTGCAGACGGACATCGGTCAGGTAGTTTACAAAAGTCTGTCCTACCTCTGACTTAAATGCCCGGGAAAAATACTCCGGATTCAAGTATACCTGGGCGGCAACCTGTTCCAGGCTGATTTGTTCCTTGTAGTGAGAATTGATGTACTCCACTGCCAGGCAGATATTTTTGGATTTGGGTGTCTGCTGGGTAATTGCCGGGCTGCACTGTCTGGCAACAGAAAGCATAATACTGTCCACCTCTTCCAGAGAAATACATTGCTGCAGCTGCGTGCGGAGGGCGTCCCCGTCCTCCAAGGTTATTCCATTCTCCTTTGCCTCAAATTCCAACAAATCAAAAGCATCCAAACACAGCCTGCACAGCGATTCCACTGCAAGGATCCTCTGGCTCTCTGCATTTTCCAGAAATTCTTTTATCAGTTCATATCTTTGAAATCCCTGAGTCTGATGAAGACGCACACGGAATTCCGCACATGTATTTTTCCATAATTGATTTTTGTGCAGCAATTCCCCCAGCGGGTACCGGGGTTCGTACAGCCTCTTTTCTCCTTTATAAAACCCTTCCCCCAAAGAGCATGCCGCCTGCCAAACCATAAACGGAATCCGGCGCATCTCATCTGTAATGGTGCTGACGCCAACCATACAATCATTCATCTGCTGAACCTGCCTGGCGTAAGCGGTCAGTTGCCTGGCCTTTTCCGCCTCACTGAGCGTCCTGGGAAAATTACCGATGATCATGTAGATCCGCTCCGTATAATCAAAACCGGTTACATGTCGTGTCTGGCTCTCCTGAGGAAAGGAAAGTCCGCTGTTTAAAATATTTTGTTTCCATACTGCTAATGCAAACAATCCGCTGTTTCGCCACCGGACATTACATTGACGCAGCTTTTCCAGTTCCTCATCATTCAGTTCTTTCTTTTGCCGGAGAATTCTGCCGATCACCGAATGTACCCGTGAAAGATTCGCAATATCCTGCTCATCCTTTCCTTGGGAACACTGCAGTTCTTTCGCTGTCCGGTTTAAAAGCTCCTGCAGTAGATCATTCTGCATTTCGGTTTTTAAAAGGTACTCTGACGCTCCGTCCCGCAGGGCCTGCCGAACTAAATCGAAGTCGGAAAACGCCGTCAGCATCACCACTTTCACCTGACTGTTTCTGGCCCGCAGAGTATGCAAAAGCTCCAGCCCATCCATAACAGGCATTTTAATATCCGTAAGAATCAGATCCGGTTCCTCCTTTTGAATCATCTCAAGGGCTTCCAAACCATTGTGGGCGATGCCGGTCAGCCGGCAGGACGGATTTTGGGAAATACAAAATTCCAGCCATTCGCAAATCATTGTTTCATCATCCGCCACCAGGACTTTCATCTTTCTCCTCCTTTTGGATAACAGCAGGTATCAACAGGGTAATCGTGGTTCCAATTCCTTTGGAGCTCTCCACCGTAAGTCCATAGCCGTCTCCATAATTCAGCCGTATGCGGTTATGAACATTGGACATCCCGATAGAGTGAGCATCCTTTACCTCATTCTGCTCACAGTTTGCCCGCACCTGATTCAAAGTTTCTTCATCCATTCCTGCGCCGTCATCGGTAATGGTAAGGAGAAGGTCCCCTCCCTGCAATGCAGATTCGATAATAACGGTTCCTCCCTGGCTTTTTGCCTCAAGTCCGTGGAAAATTGCATTTTCCACCAGCGGCTGTAAAATCAGAGGTGGCACCATACAGTATTCGGTACCTTTCTGCATCTCCACTTCATAATGAACCTTTTCCCCGTACCGCAATTTTTGAACAACTAAATATTTTCGGGTAGTCTCCAGCTCATCCC
This sequence comes from Enterocloster bolteae, assembly GCA_021772025.1. GTDB lineage: Bacteria > Bacillota > Clostridia > Lachnospirales > Lachnospiraceae > UMGS1370. The sequence goes on from JAETNT010000011.1 coordinate 18,969, forward strand.
GGAGAGGAATCGTATTATCCTGCACCGACAAAGTGCTTCTCAGCAGATCAATAAAGGCGCTAAGCATCTGAGCCGCCTGGCTGTTTTTTCCAACCTCTACCGCACAGCGGATGGAGAACAGGGTGTTGTACAGAAAATGCGGATTGATCTGGGCCCGTAGGAAATTCACTTCCAGCTTCCGCTTCTGCTGTTCCCTTTCTTTAATAATCTCCATTAAACTGAAAATTTCCACCGCCATATGATGAAAACTCTCCTGAAGAGAGCCAATCTCCTGAGTGGAGTTTCCCACAGGCGAAGGGGTAAACTCAGCCGTACCGAATTTGTCCATGGCTTCGCTAAGCTCTGTAAGAGGATTGGAGATCCGCCGGGAGATATATACCGACACTCCCAGAGCCAGGATTAGCCCTGTGGCCAAAAGGCAGCCCATAATCCAGTAAGTCTGGTTCAGAGCGCCTAAAATAATCCGGGTAGGGCTTTCCTCCACAATGGTCCATCCTGTCTTCTCATCCAGGTAAGTAGAAAGCACATAGCTTTCTCCCAGCTTTTTAATAATGTTAGATCGATTGGTGCCATATTCATTCTGCATATAGTCTACATCGATAAACTGTTTTCCCAGCATCTTCTTGTTAGAGTGAGAAACAATGAAGCCGTTCTGATCGTAGATGTAAACTTCTCCTCCCTGTTCCTGGGTGGAAATATATAAATTTTCCAGCTGCTGTTCGTCAATTAAAATCAGCAGCACACTCTGGCTTTCCCCCTGGTCCAGCATCTGCCCTGCGGCAAATCGGTATACCGAGCTGCCGTTTTCATTGGTGCTGAAAGTCCGGGAAAACTGTACAGTCTCGTCTGTCTCGCTGTTTAAAGCCGCCAGCAGATATTTCAGCCAGGGCTGATGCATCCAGGTGCTTATATCCACATTAGTGCTGTCCGAATTATAAATAAAACCGTTTTCTCCCATCAGCACCACCTCGTAGCCCAGGCCGATGCGGCTGAATACCTCGTCATAAATCTTTTTCTGAGAATCCAAATACCTTCTGGCCTCTTCTCTGGCCTCTTCTGACATTCCTTCTTCCAGAAAGCCATTACTCTGGATCTCATACCGGTATAGATTGGACAGGGTCGTACTGCTGGTTTTTACAATATCGGCCCTTTCCCCAATCTGGCGCAGCACCGCAGTCCGGTTGCTGCCAATCTGGGAAAGAAGAAGATCCCGGATGGAGCTGCTGACCACCACAGAAACCGCTGCAAAGAAAAAAGTGAACACGAGAAAATAGGTTAAAAACAGCTGTGTACGCAATTTTTTCGAGTATACGGCAATTTTTCTGAACCAAACTTTCATAGTGTTCACTCCTGGTTGTTATTTCATTTGATAGGGCGCAAAGTTGGGGTTTTCCCGTATATAATCATCGCAGCTATGGCCGGAAACGCCCTTTCCCCACAGACCGGAAAGGCCCGTCTGCCCGGAACCGAATACCGCCTCCTTGGCTCCGTCAATCTCCGGATTGACATATTTGGCAAACCAATTTTCCAGGCGCAGACGCATGTCATGCTCCAATTCTTCAAAGCCGCCTTCCTTTAACAGATTTTTCGTTTCTTTCGGATCTGTCTCCAAATCATAGAGTTCATTAGGACCATAGGGATAACGGACTACATATTTAAACCGGCGGCCCCGGATCATACGGTTGGGGCCGTATTCATCAAAAACCACTACTTCTTCCCGTTGGGTAAAGTCCTCGCCTTTCAGAACCGGAGCAAAAGACACTCCCGGCCTTTCCAGAGTATCCGAAGGCTTCAATCCCAGGTAATCCAGCAGCGTGGGCATAAAGTCATAAGCCGAAACCAGTGCGTCGCAGACCACGCCTTCCGGAATATGTCCCGGATGCCGCACAATAAAGGGAACCTTCACCGACTCTTCATACATATTCAGCGGGAATGTAGCATTTCCTTTTCCCCAGAAGCCGTGATGGCCGCAGGAGAATCCATTATCCGCCGTAAAGACCACCAATGTATCCTCCGTCATGTTCAGCTCATCCAGTTTATCCAGGATACGACCGATTCCGGCATCCATAGCAGTGGCGGCCGCAAAATATCCAATCAGATTAGCCCGTTCATCCTTTGCCACCTCATCCGTAAGATAGATGCTGTCGGGATGCCGCGGCAGATGGGGAACCGACTCAAAAGGACAATCCTGATAAAGATCCGTGTACTCCTTGGGGTGATTATTTAACCATGGAGCGTGAGGCGCCGTGTATGCTACGTGGAGATAAAACGGCTGCTCGGAATCTCTGCAAGACTCCAAAAATTCTATGGCATCGTCTGTAATTGCATCTGTTACATACCGCTCCTCGCGGTATAATTTCCCGTCCTTATACATAGGCGCGCCATAATAGGGGCCGCCTCCGGATTTATGGCTGAACCAATGAGTAAATCCCTGCTGGGCTTTTCCCGCCGCGCCCATATGCCATTTTCCGGAAAGGCCGCAGCAATATCCGTTTTCCGCCAAAGCCTTAGTATAAGAATACTGTCCCGCCAAATATTCCAGAGCGGACTGCCGCTCATCGTCATCCCTCAGCCAGTCATGGATTCCATGTCTGGAAGGAATGGTTCCGGTAAGCAGAGATGCCCTGGCCGGGGAGCATACCGGAGACGCGCAGAAAAAGTTTTCAAACCGGATTCCCTGTGCGGCCAGCCGGTCAATATTGGGCGTAATAATTTCCTTGTTGCCGCTGCACCCCAGTGACCAATACCCCTGGTCATCCGAAATTACAAATAAAACATTAGGCTGTTTCTTCATCCTGATACCTCCTGATTATATCAGTATGTCTGTGTTATGTAAAGCTTTCCTTTACCACCATTTAATCAGATCCGTCACTTCATTACGCAGATTTACAAAATCCGGGCTGGCAATATCTCTGGGACGAGGCAGGTTATTATCAATAGCCTTCTTAATTCCTGTAGGTTTATTGGTCAGAACCAGAATCCGTTCCCCCATATAAACAGCCTCTTCAATGTTATGGGTGATAAACAGAACCGTGGTTCCGGTACGCTGCCACAAGCTGATCAGCTCGTCTTCCAGATGGTAGCGGAGCTGAATATCCAGCTGTCCGTAAGGCTCATCCATCAAAAGCAGATCCGGCTGGGTAGCAAAAGCTCTGGCAATCACTACTCTCTGAAGCATACTGGCGGACAGCTGTTCCGGATAATATCTGCGGTACTTGGTCAGGCCTACAATATCCAGATATTCATCTACCAGGGATTTGGCTTTTTCTTTCTCTACCCCTTTAATGTCCAGGCCAAATCCCACGTTCTCTTCTACAGTCAGCCAAGGCATGGTGGAATATTCCTGAAAAATATAGGCGATGTTATGCTTTTTTAAATCTACCGGTTCCCCGTCCAAAAGAATTTCTCCGGCAGTGGGCTGGTACAATTTCGTCAGGCTGTTAAGGAATGTGGTTTTTCCGCATCCTGTAGGGCCTACAATGCATAAGAATTCTCCGGCATGTACATCGAAGGAAATATTATTCAGTACCAGCAGATCCCCAAACTGTTTGGTCAGCCCCCGTACCTGCACCTTGGGCATTTTGTTCTCTTGCATAGCAATCTCTCCTCTCTTATAGCGTCAGATCCATATTATCGGTAATCAGCTGGCGCAGACGTAAAAATTCCGGATCTACGTAGTCACGAGGATGGGGCATATCGATAATATACTCTTCCTTAATATGGGTGGGGCAGTTGGTCAGCAGAATGATTCGATCCGCCAGGAACAATGCCTCTTCAATATTGTTGGTAACAAAAACCACCGTGCGCTTTTCCTTCTGCCAGATACGCTGTAATTCTTCCTCCATCATATAGCGGGTCTGGGCATCCAGATGTCCGAAAGGCTCGTCCATCAGCATAATATCCGGCTGGTTAGCATAAGCTCTGGCAATGCCTACTCGCTGGCGCATGCCGCCGGAAAGCTGGCTGGGATAGCTTTTTTCAAAGCCGGTCAACCCTACCAATTCCAGATATTTTTCAATCCGGGCTTTCCGTTCATCTGCCGGCATATGGCGCACTTTGGGGCCGAATCCTACATTTTCCTCAACTGTCATCCAGGGAAACAGAGAAGTTTTCTGATAGACTACACCTCGCTCCGGGGCCGGTCCGGTAACCTTTTTCCCCCGTGTAAACACCTGTCCCTCTGTGGGCATGTCCAGTCCTGCCAAAATGTTTAACAACGTGGTTTTCCCGCATTGGCCTGCTCCAAACAGAACCAGAAATTCATTTTCATGTACTTCAAAGTCCATTCCCCGGAGAACTTCATTCTTGCCGCCGCCGTCATAGCTGTCAAAGCTGCGGCCCACATTCCGGCATTCCAGCACTGCCGGAGCGGATTTTACATTCCCTTCTGCTCGTTCCATGCACACAGTCTCCTTTCTAATGCGCTTGTCAGATTGGCCAGTATAAATCCCACAATTCCAATCGCTACAATGCCAACCATAATCTGTACCGTATTGCCGGTATTCATTCCCCGTACAATCATCCAGCCTACACCCTCGTTAGACTGAATCATCTCCGCGCCTACTACTGCGCTCCATCCGGCCGTTACCGCAATCTGAAGGCCGGCAAAAATATAAGGAACAGAAGAGGGAAGTACGATTTCAAAGAAAACCTGACGTTCATTGGCTCCCAGCATGCGGGCGGCTCCGATAAGCTCCGGATCCACATTTTTGGCGCCGTCATAAGTATTTACCGTAATAAAGCAAAAGCATCCCAAAAAGATAATAAAGAATTTTCCCGTATCTCCCAAGCCAAACCACAAAATGGAAAGCGGAATCCACGCCAGAGGCGGAATGGGACGGATAAATTCAAAGATTGGCTTTAAAATAGCCTCCAGCAGGCGGGAATATCCCATCCCGACCCCCAGGGCAATCCCGGCGATAGTGGCAAAGAAAAATGCCACAGCTACCCGGTATAAACTAACGCCAATATGGGCCAGCATCGTGCGCTTGCCGATAGGGTCTACAAAGCTTTTGCAAAAGGCTGCCAATACCTGGCTGGCAGGGGGAAGAAACATGGACGCGCCGGTAAATCTGGCCGCCAGTTCCCAGACTGCAAGCAGGGAAAGCAAAGAAATAATGGTATAAATTACAATAAGCTGCTTATCAGAAAAACGGCTGTTTGCAGTAGAATCAATCATGTTGTTTTCCCCTCCTTACATATTTTTTCTGTAATCTTTCCAAAACCGTGTTCAGCAGAAGCCCTACAAATCCGATGGTAAGCATTCCCACAATAATAACGTCCGGGCGGCCCAGCATACGCGCCATCTGAATCATATAGCCGAGTCCGCTGGTAGCCGCCAGCATTTCCGCAGCTACCAATGCAACCCATGCGGAGCCCAGTGCCAGACGCAGGCCGGTAAAAATCATAGGAAGAGCCGTTGGTATCGCCACTTTAAACAGAAGCTGACGGTTGGTTGCGCCAAAGGTTTTGCCTACCCATAAATGAACCTGGCTGGTACGCCGGATTCCGGTATAAGAGTTTACGGTGGCGCTGATAAAAGCCGCAAAGAAAATAATCCCGACTTTAGAAGCATAACCAATCCCCAGCCATAAAATCATCAGGGGAATCCAGGCCAGAGCCGGCACCGGGCGGATAATATCAAACAATGGTTTTGCAAACAATTCAAATTTTCTGCTCCATGCCATGCCGACCCCAAGAGGAACTCCGATAAGAACCCCTACCCCATAGCCGCCCAGCGCGATTTTCAGGCTGGACCAGATATTTTCCAAAAGTGTAGAGCCGTCCGGCACGGTTCCTCCGGTAAGCTTATACCAAAGCGTGCCCAAAATTTTTGTAGGACTGGGAAGCATTACCGGGCTTACCAGATGAAATACATCTGTCACCATCTGCCACACCAGAAGTACAAACAGAAAAGAGCAGGCAGAAATCAGTTTATATTTATATTTTTCAAAAAACCCCTTCATTGAATTTTCACACCTTTCCTAGCGCTGTAGAGAAGTTACTGGTAGGACTGTATAAATGTGGTGATCACGTTGGTATTGAATTTTTCCGTTGCGCTGGCTTCCAGCTGGCCCTGATCTACGTAAAACTCACCAAGCTCTTTTGCAAAAAGACCAAGCTCACGGCCTTTCCAGTCTTCCCTGGTCAGCCATTTTACACGGCCCAGATCGGCTACGCAATTTTCCCGGCTGGTTTCCATTCCGGATTCCTGCAAAAATTCTACCAACAGGTCTGCGGCCATTTCCGGATCCTTCTGCAGCGCTTCACACGCATCCAGAGTACAATCTACATATTTCTGAATCAAATCAGACTTTCCGTCCAGAGACTTACGGTTTCCAACTATCATATCTACATAGCGGGTTCCCATATCTGCCAGGTTAGCTACCTGTACCATACCATCGTTTTTCGCCTCAAAGAAGGTGGGAACATTTAAGGAAGCAGCGTCCCCCTGGCCGGCCTGTAATGCCTGATAAGCCTGTACGGTATCCATGTTTACGATATTTACATCCGTAGGCTCCATTCCCAGTTTTTCCAGCCATTTTAAAACCGTAAAATGCTGGGCGGTTCCCACCGGGGTCAGAATTGTAATGCCTGCCACTGATTCCGGGCTTCCCAAAACCGTAGGGAAGGACGGATTATATCCTGTGTCTTTTGCTGCCGGGCAGTCCGGCGAAACAAATACCCCCTGGCCATCCGTAGATTCCAGAACTTCGCCGATAATCAGCTCATCATAATTTGCCATACCGGTAACAGCGGCGGCCCCCATATGTCCTACATCCCACAGGTCTGCAGCCAGCGCTTCATTCATAGGAGCCCCTGTATCAAACATAGTAGTTTCCATTTTAAATCCCGCTTTCTCATCCAGTCCGTTCTTCTGTATGTAATAAGTGGGAAGGCTGGTAATCGTAGGCATTGTAGCCACTCGAAGGGTCGGAAGTCCACTGTTTCCTCCTTCTGTTTTCACTGCCGTACTTTCGCTTTTACCTGCGGAGCCGCTGCATCCTGCAAGAGCCAGAGCTGCTGCTGCCAATAATAGTGCAAGACCTTTTCTTTTTTTCATCATTTTATCCTCCTTTTTCGTTTGGAAAGCAAACTTAAATTTGTTGTATTTATTATAACAAGATCGTACTTTTCTGTGTTTTGGATATTTTTACATTTCTTTACCGTCCCGGAATCCTGTTTTTCTATTTTTACATTGTGTTTGCTTTTTTGACCTTTTTCTCCTGCTTTTTATGTTAATTTCACAAATCCCGCTTTTCCTTTTCGTCATATTGCCCTATACAATCTCTGGATTTGCCTTTCCTATTGACTTTTTTGCAAGAATGGCTAAAACTATTAACAGGCAGAAATGCTTGTTATCTGTACTCATAAGGAAGGGCATCCTCTCTTTTTTGTGCAGAGATAGAGAGGAAAAATTCAAGTATAAACGTTATAATCAGGGTGATTTTATATTTACGAAGCACCATGTGTGCGGATTTAAGGAGGTATCCCCATGGAATGGGTCCACAGATTAAACCAGAGCATGAATTATATTGAGGAACATTTGACCGACGAGATTGATTATGAACAGCTGGGGCGGATCGCCTGCTGTTCCGCATATCATTACCAGAGAATGTTTACTTATATGGCGGGTATCACTTTGGCGGAGTATATCCGAAGAAGGAAAATGTCTTTAGCAGCCGTAGATTTGCAGGCCGGGAATCAACGGATTATTGACATTGCAGAAAAATACGGCTACCACTCTCCCACCGCATTTAACAGAGCGTTTCAGGCTTTTCACGGAATTGCCCCCTCATCTGTTAAAAGCGAAGGCGTATCCGTAAAATCTTTTTCCCCTATTGTGTTTAAAATTGCCGTAAAAGGAGCAGGTGAGATGAATTACCGAATTGAAACAAAAGATGCTTTCCGGATTATTGGAATATCCGCGCCGCTTGACAAAGAAATGGAACATAATTTTACAGTTGTGCCCGGACTGTGGCAGAAGGCGTCTTCTGATGGAACAATACAAAAATTAGCCGCAATGATGGACACGCCTCCAATGGGACTCTTGGGTGTCAGCGCCTGCAATGACGAGGAGCAATGGAAATATTTTATTGCCGTTTCAAGTACAAAGTCCGGGAAGGAATTGGAGGAATACATTGTCCCCGCATCTGCATGGGCAGTTTTTTCCGGGACGGGGACAAATCAGTCGATACAAGAATTGGAACGGCAGATTATAACCGAATGGCTTCCTTCATCCGGATACGAATACGCCAATGCCCCTGATATTGAAGTTTACCTGAATCCGGATCCGCAAAACGCCCAATATGAGGTATGGATACCTGTAACTAGGAAGCTTCCCCGGTAAGCTCTAAAAGCAAATCCTCCAGATTTTTGGGTACCGGAGAACCCGGATTCAAGACCCCTTTCCGGCATAAGCCGTCATACAGCCTCATAACTGCAGGCCGGGCCAGATTGGCGGTATGCACAAGCGCCGGATCGGAAAAAATCTCCTGAGGAGTCCCCTGACGCAGAACCCGGCCTTCATAGGTCACTACCGCTTCATCTGCCCAGGAAAGAGCATAGTCTACATTGTGAGTAGCCATTATCACCGTAATTCCCTTTGCACTCATGTTATCCACTGCCTGGCTTACCAGCCTGGCATGTTTCGGATCCAAAGCAGAATACGGTTCATCCATAATCACAATCTCTGGCTCCATCACCAGCACACCGGCGATGGAGACCAGTTTTTTCTGACCTCCGGATAAGGCGTGGGTAGGTTTTTCCCGGTAAGAAACAATGTCCATCTCTTCCATGATTCGTTCTACCGCTTCTTTCGCCGCTTCTTTGGCCAGTCCAAGGTTTAAAGGCCCAAAAGAAATCTCCTGATATACGCTGGCGGAAAACAGCTGATTATCCGGATCTTGAAATACAATCCCTACCTTTTTCCGCAAATCCAGCAGTCCCTTACGGGAATAGTCCACGGGTTTCCCGTTATAATGCAGAGTACCGGAGCCAGGCCTGTGTATTCCGTTGCAGCACAGAAAAAATGTAGATTTTCCCGATCCGTTAGGGCCTACAAACGCTATCTTCGTCCCCCGCCGGATGTCCAAAGAAAAATCATTCAGAGCCAAATTTCGGCTTCCCTCATAAGAAAATTTCAGATTTCTGGCTTTTAAAATAATCTCTTTCATATTCTTCTACCTTCCTATCCATATGAGGAAACAGGCCACTAGTTCAAAAACAAAAATGCTGAAAATCTCTTTTCTTTTAGGAGGATACTCTTCCTCCAAAACCCGAATCACCCCATCATAGCATCGGGACTCCATAGCGTCAAAAAGAGCTTCTGAGCGCTTAACAGAGCTTATAAAAAGGCAGGATACCAGTTTCCCAAAAGAGTGAATCCCTGTCCGGTAGTTCCGGTTTCCCAGCCTGGACTTCTGAGCAATCGCAATAGCCTGCCCCCGATCCAGCAATACGAAAATAAACCGGTAAATTAGCAGCATCAGCTCTGCAATTAAAGCCGGACACTTCCATCTCCGGAGTAAAACCAAAAGATCTGTCATAGTCGTATTGCAGGACAAAAAGTACAGACAGGACACTGCCGCCATAGCAGTAACAAAGATCTGAATCCCATAAAAACAAGTTTCCCTTCCCGCTGTCAAATACCAAGCTCCAATCCGGACAGAAAACACTTCCAAAGGCGTCTGCCGGATAGAAATCCCTAAAACCAAGGAATTCATGCCTAAAAATACCATAGGAATCGTCAGAAGATGCAGATATTCGGAAAAAGGGATCCCACCCTTTCTTACAGTGAGAATCCCCATAGCCAGGAGCACAAAGACTGCCAGATACATAGAGCGGCTCCCCACGCACAGAACTAATGTTATTATGGAAAATACGGCTTTTTCCCCAGTATTTACGTACCGCAGCCCGGAGCCGTAACTAAGTCTGTCAATCGTTATCATCTATGCCTCTTCCTCGTCCGTTGTCCATTTTTTCCGCTCTACAAATCGCCCCATAAAGAAAGCAATAATACCTACTCCTATGCCGGTTTGAAGGCAGAACAGCATACCTTCCACCTCTCCGGGAAGCTCTCCGCCAAGGATAACCTCCAATATGGGAGCCGCCCAGGGCTCATACCCCGGGTCAGTGGTTTCGATTAAAGTGTTGCCTTTATCATCTGCGCCGCCAAATTCTGCGTCTTTCAGCAAAAACAAAGGCGCAAAAGCAATGACAACAGCAGTTATCAGGAGTATCATCACTAATTTCCCATTATTTTTATCCGTGTTTTTCATCCCTTTCTGGCCTCCTTTAAAAATCCGGCTGTCTTTAACTCCGGCTTTGCATAGCTTTCCAATCCAATCATCACCACTACCGTTAGAATCCCTTCCACAATTGCCAGGGGAAGCTGAGTTCCCGCAAAAATAATCAAATTTTCTTTTAAGGCAAGTTGAAAGGTGGTTGCGGAATTATGAGCCATGGCAAGCTGAACCGCGGTAATGCAATAGGTAAATAAATCTCCAAAAAAGGCCGCTAAAAATACGGATACCTTCCGGTTTAGTTTCACTTTCTCAAAAGCCCGGAACAGGCAATAGGCGGCAAAGGGGCCGGCAATCGCCATGGAAAAGGTGTTGGCTCCCAAAGTAGTAAGACCTCCGTGAGCCAGCAGAACTGCCTGGAAAATCAGCACAATCAGTCCTAAAACCGATACTGCCCCGGGGCCGAATAAAATAGCTCCAAGACCGGTTCCGGTCATATGGGAACAGCTTCCGCTTACAGATGGGATTTTCAGAGAGGAAATTACAAACACAAAAGCCCCGGACATGGCAAGAAGGGGCAGAGCCCGGCGGTTTTCTCTAACGTTTTTTTTAATAGAGAAAAATCCGGCCATAAGAAAGGGAAGAGAAATGGCTCCCCAGGCCAGACAATAGCCTGCCGGAAGGGCGCCCTCCATGATATGCATTGCATACGCCTGAGAAGGGATTCCAAAAATCCCGGCAAATACAATGGCAGCGGTAATCAGTGTCTTTTCTTTTTTTGTCATATAGACTCCTTTCATTCTTTGCGGGTTCCCATCCCGCTCACGCAAAAAAGCGCTCCTTCATCGCTTTCGCCGAACATATGAAGAGCGCCGACAGCCGGGTGATATAGGCTGTCCGCACAGAAAGCCGTCCTTCGCAGCTTTCTATACAAATTTCCTATGGCGGGCAGTTCTTCTGACTTGAGCGTCTTTGCCTCTCCCTGCCTTCCCCGGCTTAAAAGCCCAGTGGCGTCTATTGGGAGAGACTCTTCTCTCACAGCGGCGTGACCGTGGAGGTTTTTCACCTCGCTTTCCTATTCTCCTGCGGAATGAATCGCAGGCACCGCGCCATATTAAATTATAATTCTTATTATAAGCCTGGCGGCAATATTGTCAATAATTATTATCTGACGGCCGCTATCTCATATTTAGAAACAGAAATCTCTGCCTTCCCCTTTGAGAGGAAGCGGATTTTACTGCAGTCCTGAGGGCTGAAAAGAAGGGATGTCATTGCCTGTTCTCCGTTATTGGCAAAGATTTCGCAGGAATAGCGATCTAAAAGGATCCGCAGACAAAGCTTCCCCTTCCGGTTTCTCACCGCCATCGTCCTGCTGCCGATAAAATCCCGGCAAAACCCGGAGAAGGTACGGTCAAAGGTAACCGTATTCTCCCTGGGATTGTAGAGAATGGAGGAATAAAAATCTTCGTTTTCCGCCAAGCGGATTTCCACTGCGTCAGACTCTCCGGCTTCAATCTCCACCGTCATATCCACACATCTTCCCTCAATACCGGCAAAGGCGGCCGGCTCCTCCCCCAGCAGTATATGGCTGTATTTCACCGGATTAATCCGGTAATTTTCCAGCTCCCTTACCGGACTCTGACAAACCCGTCCGTCTTTTATAAACAGCTCTCTGGGAATCGTAAACTGGCCGCTCCAGCCAAGCTCCGATTGGAGCAGGTGGTTGTCCCAGGACTGCATCCAGCCGATCATAATCCTTCTTCCGTCCTCGGTTTCCATGGTCTGAGCGGCGTAAAAATCCAATCCGTAATCACAAGACTGAACCTTATCCCATTTATAATCCATAGAATCTTTGTCATAATCCCCTATGAGAAAGACGTTCCCGTTTCCATTGTGAAACTCCAGATCTTTTGCCTGCATATCCTGAGGAGACACTATCAGAATCCGCTTTCCGTCCAGCGGGAAGAAATCGGGGCATTCCCACATTTTCCCATACTTATTGCGGCATCGGGCTAATACGGTGCAAAATTTCCACTGATACAAATCCTCTGAGGAAAACAACAGTACCTGGCCGCTTCCGTCAGCATGACGGCTGCCTACCGCCGCGTAAAACCGGTCATCCTCTTTCCACAGTTTCGGATCCCGAAAGTCCTCCAGACTGGATCCTTCCGGCAGCAAATCTGCGGTAATCACCGGGTTGCAGAGGGCTTTTTGGTAGTTCAAACCGTCCCCTTCTGCAAGGCACTGTTCCTGGCGGATAACCTTTCTGCCTGCTTCGTCTGTGATTTCCCTCACTCCGGTATATAAAAGGCAGTGCTTTCCGTCTTTCTCCACGGCTCCGCCGGAAAATACTCCTTTATGGTCATAAGCTTCATCCGGCGCCAGGGCTGCGGGAAGATACTCCCATTTAATAAAATCCCTGCTTTTAGCGTGGCCCCAGTGCATAGTATCCCAATGCGGCCCATAAGGATTATATTGAAAAAACAGATGATGTTCTCCCATAAAATCTCCAAAACCGTTGGGATCATTCAACCACCCCACAGGAGCCGAAAAGTGGAAAACAGGTCTGTAATTTTCGGGTATGCTTCCTGCTCTATTTTCGTATTCTCTTGCTTTTTCCAGGGTTTTTGTCATAGTTTTCCTCCCTATTCTTCCAGTTCCTTTAATGAATTCTGATATTCGTCAAAATATTTCTGCTTAATTGCCAGATAATCAGACAGGCCGTAGTCCTCCATTTTCTCCAAATAAGCATCCCATTCCTGGTCGATGCCTCCGTTTAAAATCCAGCTTGCCTTCATCTGCTCGGCATACTTTTTAATATCTGTATCATATTGAGATACCTTGTTGGTATCCTCAATGCTCATAAATACATTGGGGTATACATACTGGCTGTTCATGTCTTTCAGATAGGTCTCATGCATATTATCCAAACGCCACTTTGCATCATCCGGCATGGTAACATAAACCCCATAATACTCATTCAGGATAGCCAACGGACCATTTACCGACTGGTTTTCCCGAATCTCCACAGGGGAATTTTCTCCCAGATCCATGTGCTTTAGCATAGGCTCCCCCTGATCATTCTGGCCCATCTCAAAAATATTGGCCTGATCTTCCTCTCCGTAGGTTCCCCAGTTGTTCTGAGCCGACTGAACAGGCGCATACATCTGGTCAATCCAGGCTGCCGCCAAGGCCGTATCCCGGCAGCTTGTGGTAAGAACACATCTTCCCCGATCAAAACCGCTGGTTTCACTGTTATTCTGGCGGGTAATATTTACCAGGCCTTCCGGACCTGCCAGAGCCGGCAGCATGACGTAGTCCTGGTAATTGTCAATGTTGGCGATATCCCAGGTAAAGCACAGCCCATAGCGGTGGTTCTTTCCCTTTGCCACATAAGTGGCCCAGTCCTGGGTAAAACCCTCCGGATCCGTCAGCCCCTGCTCTACCAGACTATGAAGCCATTTGATTCCTTCTTTATATCCCTCCTGAACAGTGGTATAAATCACCTTTCCTTCATTGGTCACTGCAAAATGGTCGCCTACATCCCCATAGCCTTCTCCAAACCCGTTTATCAGGATGGCCGGATCCTGATCTCCGTTGTTAATAATAAACGACATGGGAATTACACTGCCTTCAATGCCAAACTCTGCCTGAAGCCTGGAAGCATTGTCCCGGAATGAAACCAGTACCTCTTCCAGCTCCGCCGTGGTTTCCGGAATCTCCAGCCCCAGAAAATCCAGCCACTTTTTATTAATATAGGGAATACTTCCGATAGCCTGGATAGCCTCCTTCCCGGAACCAAGCTGCTCAATCCACGGGAAAGAGTAAATATGGCCGTCCGGCGCGGTACACATCACCCGATATTGAGGATATGCCTCAAATACTGCCTGAAGATTGGGCATATATTTGTCTATCAAGTTCTCCAGAGGAATAATGATTCCCTGCTTTGCGTACCGCAACAAGTCGTACTCGTTCATACCTGCCACAAATAATCCGTCCGGCAGATTACCGAACTGGGCCAGGGCCAGGTTCTTTTTATCCGGAAATTGGTCCGTTACAAAACAGGTCCAGTCAATGCGGACGTTGGTCTGTTCCTCCAAACGCTTAAAAATTGTCTTTTCATTGGGATCCTGGGTGGTTCTGGCAGGAGCGTTGGTAATAAAGGAAAGCTCTGCTTTCTCCGCTAAAGGGAAGGCCACTGCCTGAACCGGGGTGTCCGGATTGATGTCCGCCGCCGCGATCTCTCTGCCTTTACATCCTGTTATAGCACAAACTACTGCCATTGCAAGCCCTAATCCTGCCAAACGTATTTTTTTCATGATCTTTACCCCCTCCTACTATCCTTTTACAGAACCTACCATCACGCCCTGATCAAAATACTTCTGGAAGAAAGGATACATAATCAGCAGCGGAAGGCTGGAAACTACGATGGTTGCATATTTTAACAGTTCTGCCACTTTAGCCATTTCCGCAGTGCTCTGAATGTCTGCAATCATGCCGGGCTGAGGTGTATTCTGTACCAGAATAGAACGAAGCACAAGCTGAAGAGGCTGAAGATCCGCGTCATTTAAATAGATCAAAGCGTCAAAATAGCTGTTCCACATACCTACAAAAGTCCATAAAACCAATACGGCGATAATAGGCTTGCATACCGGCATCATAATCCGGAAAAAGTGTTCTGCCTCGCTGGCTCCGTCAATCTGTGATGCCTCCCGAAGCTCTCCCGGAATGGACTGATAATAGGTTCTTGCCAGAATCATATTCCACACATTAAAGGAACCGGGAATCAGAATTGCCCAGATGGTATTCACCATGTGAAGCTGGTTAATAAGGATAAAGGTAGGAATCAAACCGCCTCCAAAAAACATGGTAATAAGAAAGACCGTATTGAAAAACTTTCTCCCCACCAGATCCTTTTTGGACATAGGGTAGGCGGCCAGCAGGGTAATAAAAACAGAAATGGCCGTAAATGCGGTGGAGTAAAAGAAGGAATTGAAAAATCCTCTCCAAATCATATTATTTTTCAGCACTCGGCCGTAGGCATCCAGAGTCCAGTCCTTCATCTGAAAACTGATCCCCTGATTATTCAGCACCGTAGGATCCATAAAGGATGCGATTACCACATAAGCCAGGGGAATAAAAATCAAAACCGCAAAAATCCCCAAAATCACATATCCGCCAAATACTATCACTCTGTCAGAAGTTCCAAGTTTTTTTCTGTTGCTTTTCATATGCTCTCCTTTCACAAGTGTTTTCCTCTAAATTCCTTCTCCGTCATTTAACTTGGCCACTATCCAGTTCACTGCCACCAGCAAAATTACGTTGACAACAGAGTTAAACAGGCCTACTGCTGTAGAATATCCGTAGTCGCCGTTTAAAAGGCCGATACGGTATACATAGGTAGATAAAATCTCTGATGCCGGAAGGTTCATATCTGTCTGCAGGGCATAAGCTTTTTCAAAACCAATGCTCATAATGTTGCCTGCCTGCAGGATAAACTGAATCACAATAATATTTTTAATAGCCGGAAGCTGTACATACCAAATCTGCTGTAAAAGATTCGCTCCGTCCACAGTAGCTGCTTCCTCCAGCTCCTTACTGGAATTTGCCAAAGCCGCCGTATACATAATGGAAGCCCAGCCGGCTGTCTGCCAGATTCCGCTGGCAATATAGATGGTGCGGAACGACTCCGGCATGGTCATCCAGTTGGCGGTGATTCCCAAAAGCTTATTAAGGGGGCCTACCGGGGACAGGAACATCCGCACCATACCGCAGAGCACGATAACAGAGATAAAGTTGGGGGCGTAAATCAGAAGCTGAATGTTTTTCTTGACACCTTTGCTTTTCACCTGATTCAGCAAAAGAGCCAGAAGAATCGGCACCGGAAAGCCCCACAAAAGCCCGTAAGCGCTTAGCTTCAATGTATTCATAAGATAACTCATAAAATCCGGAGAGGATAGAAATCGTTGAAAGTAAGAAAATCCAACCCACTCACTTCCCAGAATGCCTTTCATAACATTAAAATCTTTAAAGGCAATCAGAAGCCCTCCCATGGGAATATACTTGAAAATAATGGTAACCGCCAGGCCGGGAAGTAGAAAAAACACATACAACTGCCAGTTTTTCTTTATGTACTGAAGCTTCTGCTCCATAGGGGTTCTGACCCTTACCGCCGTTTTCTTCGGGGCATTGCTCTCTGCGTTTACGTTCATACCTTTTCTCCTCTCTTTCTATCACGAAACCGGTTTTTGTAACCGGTAAAGTAACCGGTTACTTTATGCTTTTATTATAACCATCTGACAAAAGCATGTCAAGAATTCCTTTGCAAAAATCTTTTTTTTGTCAATTCTCACATTTTAAGGGGGAGTGTTTTGTGATGATTTCACAATTGCTTTTTACCTTTTTTTTTGTTATATACAAAGAATACCCCGTCTCATCGGCTGTATCATACTTTCAGCACGGAACGGCAGACAGGGGGTAATGATTGAAAAGGGAGACGAGTCTATGAGAAAAAAGAATGTTACATTTCAGGATATTGCAGATTACACTAATTTTTCCAAGACCACCATATCCCGGTATTTTAACAATCCCGACTCTCTGACTCTGGAAAACCAGGAAATTATCGCCAAGGCGTTAAAGGAATTAAATTACAAGGAAAATAAGGTGGCAAAAATTTTAGCCAGCGGAAGGACAGAGTTTGTGGGAGTGATTGTACCCAACCTGTATCTTCATTATCATGGGGCTATGCTGTCTCAGCTTATCTCTACTTACGAGGATTACGGCTACAAGTTTATTGTATTTTCCGGAAGCGACAACGGAGAAAGCGAAAGGCGCTATATTCAGGAGCTTTTGGCCTATCAAATTGAGGGATTAATTGTGTTAAGCCATACCATTCCCTCCAAAGAGCTGGCTTCCTATAATATTCCGGTAGTAACCATTGAGCGGGAGGATCGGTATACCAGCAGCGTCAATTCTGACAACCTGATGGGCGGCACCCAGGCTGCCAGCCTGCTGTACAAAAACCACTGTGATATTCTGATCCATGCCAATTCCCACCTGTCCCCGGACATTCCGGCTTACGGCCGGATTCAGGGATTTCTCTCTATCTGTGAAGAGTTTTCGATTCCCCATGAGCTGTACCTGCAGCATTGGGGAAGCAGTTACGAGGAAAGCCGGGATCTGATCCGCCAATTTTTAGAAACTATTGGGCAAAAGTATCCGGGCAAAAGAAAGGGGATCTTTATGCCCAATGATACCTTTGCCAATATTTTGTTAAACCTGCTGTTTCAAAAGTTCGGAAGGCTGCCCGATGACTATCGCATTATCGGCTATGACAACTCCCCTATCTCCAGCGAAGCGGTTCTCCCCACCAGCACCGTCAGCCAGCAGATCGATAAAATCGCCACATCCGCTATGGAACTTTTAGTGGAACAGATGAACGAGAGAAAGAAGCGGAGGCCGGTGATTTCCCCGGAACCGGTTCACAAAGTTATCACTCCCATGCTGATTTCCAGGGAGACTACAAAAGTTCTTTAGCAGCCGCAATATAGTAGTGGCGGCCATTGGCGCTGGTAGTCTGCTCTCCCAGCTTCAGCAGTCCCTCTGCCTTTATTTTTCTGGCTTTCTCCCCGGATTTTCCTGCCTGAATCAGCAGGTCTGCAAGCTGTACCGCCATCTGGTATTCTCCCGAGGCCAATTTTTTTTCTGCCTCCTTCTGCATCTTTTCTTCTCCGGAAAGCTTAACTAGCTCTGCGGCAAACACAGGATCCGGAAGGGGGCTTAAGTTGGCGGCATTGCCGTCAAACCAGCCTAAATAGCCGTGGTAAATGGATCGCACCGACCAGTCTACGGTGCCGTAAAATTCTCCCAGATAGGGGAGGTTTTGATATTGCCGGGGAAGGGTTACTGCTTCCACAGTCTCACTCTCCGTCATACCCCGGTTCATGCAGTCCAGAGTCTGCAGCAGGATAAATTCAATAGCTCCGGAAAAGTTTCCAAGTACTTCCTGAATCTTTTCTTTTCCCAATACCGGCATCGTATGCCCTGGCAGAAGCGCTTTAGACGGATAGGACATAATCTCTTTTAAGCTGTCCACCCAGGCCCCGATATCCCGATATTGGCTTCCCCGGATGGCGTAAAGATTAGGCCAGCAGCCATAGTAATTATCCCCGCAGCAGATTACCTCATCGTCAGGCAGCCAGATGTAGATCTGATCATCGGTCTCCCCTACCGCGGAAACCAGTTCCATTTTGACCCCGTCAATAACCCGCTCCACTCTGTCCTCTTCAGTATACAAGGTAGTGGGAACCAGGAAATCGTACTTTCCGTCCCCTACTGCATGGCCTTCCCGGATTCCGATTCCCTGGGTAATGCATTCTTCCTCCGTAAGCCTATAGCCAAACTGCCTTACCGTTCTCTTCATCAGAATGTCGTTGATTTTCTGAGTATGTTTCAAAACCGGGCGTCTGGGAGCAAAAGCAATCACTTCTTCCACTGTATCCCTGAAAGCTCCGGAGCCGCCTCTGTGATCCGGATGTCCATGGGTATAAAGAATAGTCTTTACCGGTTTCTGAAAGGTTTCTTTAAGCTCTGCTAAAAGCCGCCTTGCCCTCTCGTCAGAATCTAAGGCATCCACCAAAATCAAAGAATTTTCTCCCTCTATCACCGTACAATTGCTGTGTCCATAGCCCACATATGTGGTAATCCGATGATTAATTTTTACCGCCTGCTTGGTATAGGATACGGCTGCGTGGTCTTTTAACATCTGTGCTGCGCTCTCTGTAAACATTCGTTTTCCCTCCTGTACTTTTCTGTTTCCATTGTAACGAATAAATCGGGTTTTGAAAAGCAGGCACAAAAAAGTAACTTAGCGGCAAAGCTTTTGATAGGAAAAATCTAAAATGCGCTCCTTACGTTCTTTCAGCATGGTTTTATAAAAAGTCTTTTGCAAATCAGAAATGAAAGGCGTTTCTTCGACAATTTGATTGATCTTTATCATATCAATCCGGGGCAGAATACGCTGTAACGCTTTATTGCAGTCCTTGTTTTCCAAAGAAGATATAAAATCAAAGTATCGTATCTTCTGGCCATTGATCTTAATACCTGACAGAGGAATTTCGAATATACGCAAATCTCTTTCAGACTGATCTTCCAAAGTTTTTCTCATAATCTCTTCACCCGCTTGGGGAAACAGGCAGCTTCCGCAATCATATACAGGGGCAAGGGTAATTTCATCCGTGTCATTATTATAAAGAAACCCCCAGTTTCCATTATGCCTGTCCCAGTTCCCAATGAGAGCATCTACAATAAACATATCCCAAAACCATCTTGTAAGAACTTGAGGTTCTATGGCTGTCTGCTCTTCCAAGGTTATAAGAATATCGCTTAATTCTGTACCGTATCCATTGTGAATAGAATCAATCATTGTATTTTTCAGGGAAGCAAAGTCCTGAAGGGCAAGTCCGGATGCTGTGAAATCTTTGCAGGCAACAACAATCTTTTGCCGTCCGTTTCTGGCATAGGTTCCAAGCAATGTTTTCTGTACCGGAATTCCAATGCTTTCAAAAATATGACATCCTATATATTCTGATACGCAGCCGTTGGTATAGCTTATTTCCTTATTTTTTGAAGGAACTGCGGGGAATTTAAGCATATACTGTTCCCCATTATAAATAACCGAAATTTTGCTTCCGTTTGCTCCGGCATAGGTTTTATTCCGCACAGGCAAACCCGTAAAATCAATCACCGGCTAATCCTCCTGTTCCATTCTTAGATATTTTTTTCTCAAATGCCACGCTTGCCGGGACGAGATTTCCTGTCCCGACTCTGCGGCGTTAATGTCTGCGTTCAATTCACACCAGGCAATATCCCAGTGGTAATCCTTTTTTCCGCTGTCCTCTATCTCCCAGGAAGCAGCCATGTTTTTTATTGATAATTGCAAATAGGGGGGAAGGCCGCATTCCAGATATTTTTCATCTGCAGGCCGCCCGGTTTCACTGTCATAAGTTTGGAAATCCATCTTCACCATCCCTTCCTCATATTGGATTGTACAGTTGAAAAGCTGGTTTTATTACATAATGAATTTTAGACCATGTGTCCGGCATGGATATATAATAAATTATATCATAAGCCATGGCGTAATACTACCCGCTGCTTAAAATCATCAGCCCCAACAGTAAGAAACGCCGCAAAATCACCCATTTCCATGATTTTGCAGCGCTTCTTACCCTTTTCTATTTGGTTATCTTCAAGTCAAAGAACCCGGCGCAGCCGTCCTGCGCCATCAGTCCGATCTGATAGTCTGTCTCGCCGTAATAGCGGTAGGTAAAGGCAATCTTTTCACCTGCGAAAATCTCAATCATATCTTTATCCACCGCTACCTTTAAATCGATAATGTCTCCGTCCTTAAACGGGAAAGGCTTCTCACATACCCGAATACCATCCGGACCGGCATCCTTGGGGATTCCGATATTGGTGCAGGAAGCCTCCCAGAAAGGATCCACTCCCATAGGAAGATTTAATAATTCCGCCCTCTGCATACCCTTGTCAAATGCCAGGACAATACACTGGGCAGCATCCTTGTCAGACTTTAAAAGTAATCCGAAATGATCCGCCATATTCTCCGGCTTTACTTTACAGGAAAACAGAAAACTTTCCTCTTTTACCTCCAAAAAGCCATAAGATAATGTGCTTACGGAATCCAAATATACGCTTTTTTCTCCATATCTTCTGTACCCGCCCAGCATATGCTTGTAGGACCACTCTACCGGCCGGTTCCAGGCTTCTATGTACTCCTTAGGCATCTTCACATCCAATTCCCCTTCCGGGTTTTGGCAGACCTCGTGAGGAATGCAGAATTGGCCGCCCCAATACCACTGGCCAAAATTGCTTCCGTCAGCTCTGTCGTGAGCCCAGGCAAAGTAAAATCTTCTTCCCTCATCATTTTCCATAGACTTGGCGGCATAGAAACGGCGGCCGCCGATACCGTCCATCTTTGGGGTTCTCCAGGGCCCGAAGGGGGAATCGGAAACCCGGTAAATCGTGTTTACAAACTCAGAAAAACGAGAATAGGATAAGTACCATAGATTGCCCATTTTATACATTTCACAGCACTCCGGACAGTTGGTATGGTAGGGCCGGTAAATAGGGCCGTAGTATTCCCAATTTTCCAGATCCCCGGAGCGGTAAAGGACGATACAGCCTCTTCTGGCAGGCGGTCCTTCTTCCTTTCTGCCGGAAATTAAAATCCAATAGCACTTGTCATCCTCATTATAAAATACGTAAGGATCTCTCCAGTCCACCAGTTCATAACCTTCATAGGGCACAATAATCGGGTTTTTCGGATCCTTTTCAAAATGAATTCCGTCCTGGCTCACCGCATGACAAATGGTCTGCTGATAATGGATATTATAGTTGTAACCCGTGTAAAAAATATGGTATTTTCCCTGGCCGTAAATAGCTGCTCCTGTCCACACCCCGCAGGCGTCCGGTTCTTCACCCTCGCCCGGATAAAGAGCGGTATCCACTTCTTCCCAGTGAACCAAATCTCTGGAAATAGAGTGCTCCCAGGTAGTCCTGAGCCTTTCCGGGTAAACCGTGGTTCCCGGCGGGGGAGTCAGGGAAAAAATGTGATATAAATTGTCATGATAAAAGGGTATGGCATCGCCTGTAGAGTCTGCCCATTTCAGCTTTCTAAACACTTCCATTCTATGTCCTCTCCTTTGCACGTTTAATAAGGCGCTTCACTACACTGTCGCTGCCCTTCTGGGTGTCAATAATAACCGCCAAAAGAATAATCAGGCCCTTTACCACCAGCTGCCAGAAGGAGCTCAGACCGATTAAGTTGAGGCCGTTGCTGATAATGCCGATAACCAGAGCGCCGAAAATCGTTCCGGAAATCGCTCCTACACCGCCTGTCATGGACACTCCCCCCAGTACACAGGCTGCAATGGCATCCAGCTCATACCCCTCTCCGACGCCGGGCTGACCGGAATACATTCTGGCGGAAAGAACGATTCCCGCAAAGGCCGCCAGAAATCCGGAAATGGTAAATACGGCAATTTCCACCTTCTTAATCGGTACGCCGGAAAGCCTTGCGGACTCCCGGTTGCCTCCGATAGCAAAGATATAAGTACCGAATTTGGTCTTATTGAGAACCACCATAAATATCACAATAAGGATAATCATATACACCACCGGAAGAGGCAGAACTCCAAAAAGCTTTCCGGTTCCGATACCGGTATATACCTCGTTGGAAACTCGGATAGAACGGCCTCCTGAATAGATGTAAGCAATCCCCTTTGCAATGTTCATCATAGACATCGTCACAATAAACGCAGGCACTTTAAAAGTAGCAATAATCAAGCCATTTAAAAATCCGGCCAGAGTTCCCAAAAGCAGCCCTACCACTATAGCTGCTCCCATGGGCATCCCCTGGTTAACCATGAGTCCTGCGGTTAATGTGCCGCACATGGCAACGCAGGTACCTACGGAAAGATCAATGCCTCCCAAAATAATCACCAGCGTCATACCTAGCGCCAGATACATATTGTTGGATACCTGCCGCAGCACGGACAAAAAATTATCGGCAGTTAAGAAGACCGGAGATGCAAAGCTTAAAATCACAGAAATAATGACCAGCACTGCAATGATCCCGGAATTTCCCTTAATCATTTTCACAAAACTGTTGTTTTTCATATTTCCTCCTAGTTTTTTGGACATACAGGATACCCGCAGGCATTTTCTCCTTTTTGTCCTACACTCCTGTAGCTAATTTCATAATCTTTTCCTGAGTCAGGCCCTGATAGCCAAGTTCCCCTGTCTTTACGCCTTCTTTTATCACGCACACATTGTCGCACATATTGATAATCTCCGGAAGCTCGGAGGAAATCATCACAATAGCCATCCCCTGCTTTGCCAGATCATTGATAATCGCATAAATCTCCGCTTTTGCCCCTACATCTACCCCTCGGGTAGGCTCGTCTAAAATCAGCAGCTTGGGCTTCGTTGCCAGAGCCTTTGCCAAAACTACTTTCTGCTGATTGCCGCCGGACATGCTTCCCACGGCTACATCCGGAGAAAGGGCCTTAATATTTAAGCTCTTAATATATTCCTTGGTCACTGCATCCTTCTTTTTGTCAGAGAGCAGCAGGCCTGCAGCATAGTAGCGGAGGCTGGATAACGTGGTGTTGAACATAATGGAGTTAATCAGAGTAAGTCCGGTCTTTTTCCGATCCTCGGTTACCATGGCAATTCCGGCGTTAATCGCCTGAAGGCAGTTTCTAAACCTTACCTGCCTGCCGTTTAGAAAAACTTCCCCGGAATCAAAGCGGTCGGCACCGAAGACGCAGGTCATAATCTCGCTTCGTCCGGCTCCCACCAGTCCGGAAAAGCCCAGGATTTCTCCCCTTCTTACCTTGAAATTAATATCTTGAAATACGCCCTTTTTTGTAAGGTTTTTTACTTCCAGAACCACCTCTTCCTTCATGGTATCATAGTCTCTGGTATAGTAATTCTGCAGGCTTCTTCCCACCATCATGGCCACCAGCTGATTGGTATCCGTAGCTTTTGTATCCACGGTTCCCACATAAGAGCCGTCCCGGATAACCGTTATTCGATCCGTTATCCGGAACAGTTCCTCCATTCTGTGGGAAATATAAATAATGCTTACCTTCTGTTTTCTCAATTTTTCCATGGTTTCAAAAAGTTTCTCCACCTCTTCGTCAGACAGAGAGGAAGTGGGTTCATCCATAACCAGTATTTTTACCTGGAAGGAGCTGGCTTTCACAATTTCCACCATTTGCTGCTGAGCAATGGTAAGGGAGGCAACCTTTAAGCCGGCGTCAAATTCCAGCCCCAATGCCTGAAGCATTTTTGTAGCTTGGCGGTACATTTCTTTCCTGTCCTGAAAACCAAAACGGTCTAAAATCTCACGTCCTAAGAAGATATTTTCCGCAACCGTTAAATGGGGGACCAGAACAATTTCCTGATGAATAATTCCGATTCCGTGGTCTCTTGCCACCTGGACGCTGTCCATCATCACATTCTTCCCCTGAATGGTAATAGAACCCTTATCCGGCTTGTAAATACCTCCCAGCACCTTAATCAATGTGGATTTTCCCGCTCCGTTTTCTCCCAGCAAAGCATGAATTTCCCCTTCTCTAAGCTCAAAATGGATTCCGTTTAATGCGTGGACACCGCCGAAGCTTTTGGAAATATCCGTCATCTGCAATACAATATTTTCCACTCGATCACCTGCATTTCTGAAAATGGGGCTGCCGCTCCCAATGCGGCGCCCCATAGATTTTTTATATCGCCATTGTCCCGTAACCATTCAGACGGGTATCTTCTTTACTGCCAATCGTTAAGAGTCGCCTCTGCCTTCTCTTTGTCAACCAAGAAGGAAGGAAGAAGAATTTCCTTTTCGATTTCCTGACCTGCCAATAATTCTTCCGCCTTTACAAATGCGGTCTCGGCAATGCCGATAGGCACCTGTGCTGCCACTGCAGTAAAGGATCCGTCTAAAATAGCAGCCTTTCCGTCAGGAGAAGCATCAATAGAGTATACGCCGATGCCGGTCTTGCCGGATGCCTTAATCGCTGCTGCCGCTCCCAGGGCAGACGGGTCGTTGATACAGAAAAATGCGTCTAATTCCGGGTTTGCCTGGATAATATCCTCGGCAATGGGCATAGAAACGTCCAGAGCTGCCGCGCCGTCCTGCTGTGCTACAATCTCAAACTTATCCTTTGCATCCCCAAGCCCGTCTAAAAAGCCGGCTACACGGTTTACGCAGGACTCATTGGAGGGGAAATCCAGGATTGCAATCTTTCCGCCGTCCGGATAATCGGCAGCCATCTGCTGGCCAACCAAGGTTCCTGCGTTGTAGGCGTCAGTCGCAATAACCGTCTCTACCAAATCTAAATCCTCATCAATTACCGGGGTATCTACATTTAAAATAGGAATGTTTTTCTCACTGATCTGCTCTAACCCCTGACGGATTCCGGCGGAGTCAACCGGGATTACGAATACGGCGTCAAAGCCCTGGTTGGCAACGTCCGCCATCTGAGACAGCTGAGTGTTTAAGTCATAATCCGGATCCAGGCATACATAATCATAGCCCTTCTCCTGGCACAGCTTCTTGAACGTGTCGTTCATCGCTGCCTGGAAGGTGTTGTTCTGCGTATTGGGAAGAAACGCAAAGCTATAAGAACCGCCTTCTGCCGAAGTTTCTGTCCCAGCATCTGCTTTTGTTTCAGCCGGTGCGGAGCTTTCTGCAGCCGTGGTAGCGGCAGCGGCAGTTGTCGTCGTTTCGGCTGCCGTGTTGCCGCACCCTGCCAGTGCAGATGCGGTTAAGGTCAGTGCCATCAATGCGGTAAGTGTTTTCTTCATAAAGTAAAATCCTCCTCTTTCCATAATTCGCTGCGTGTTAAGCCCTACAGCTCGCTTTGTTTACGTAAATAATATCATTTCAATCCTTGTCAGTCAACACTTTTTCTAGTTTTCTGCGTTTTATACAGGGTTTTTTTGTATGTTTTGTGCTACAATTACAAGTGTTTTGATTTATTTACGTAAATTTAATCATTTTTCAACGGAATTCCTTCTCTCTTCATTTTACTTTTTAAATCGCCTTCTGTCATGGACAATTTTCTCCCATTCTTCCTAAAAAAATCCAAAATGAAAATTTGACTTTAATAAAAGAACTTGCTATATTATAATTAAATTTACGTAAATATGAGGTGTCTTATGGGAACTACCATTAAAGATGTGGCAAAATCAGCCGATGTCTCCATTGCAACCGTTTCTCATGTTATCAACGGAACCCGGTATGTAAAGCCGGAATTAATCGAAAAGGTCTGGCATGCTATCGAAATCACCGGCTACCAAGTAAAATCCAGGAAGCAGGAATGTGTTATCAAAGTGGGAGCCGGTTCCGTTATTGCCATGGTAATTCCCACCATCGGCGGCTCTCTCTTTTCCAGAATTTTTACTGTTTTAGCTCAGTTAGGCGAAGCAAAGGGATACTCCATATCCCTTTATCTGACCTTTGACAATCTGGAAGCCGAAAAACGGATTTTAGAAAATCTGGTGAATGACCGAAAAATTGCCGGTCTGATTATCGCGCCGGTAAGCAGCGACAGCAAATATTTAAAAAAGCTTCTGAAAAGGGGACTTCCCATGGTTTGTCTGGAGCGGATGGTAACGGATCACTCTGTTTCCTGTGTGGCAGCGGATAATAAAACCATCATTTATAAGGGAACTCAGACCCTTCTTAACAGCGGGCACAAGAAAATCGGCCTGGTTATCAATGATCGGGAAATCTCTACCTCCAGCGAACAGCTTACCGGATTTTTAGATGCCATGTTTGACGCAGGCGTTCACTGTGATGATACTAATATTGTAAAAATGAATTTATATGATAACAAGGACTGTGAGCGGGCGATTATCAGTCACTATGAATCCTTTCAACCCACGGCCTATATCGCCTGCGGAAACCGGATCACTCAGCTCCTTTTATCCATGCTTCAGCAGCTGGCTTTGGATATCCCTGGTCAGGTATCGGTAATCGGCTTCAGCGATGATACCTGGTGCCACCTGATCCGCACTCCTCTTACCACCTTTTCCCATGACTGCCGGAAAATGGCGGAAACGGCCCTGGAGCTTTTGATCAAACAGATAGACGGGAATTTTCAGGTGGAAGAGGTACGGATTCCTTCTCTTTTGGAAGTCCGCCGCTCCGTCAAAACCATAGGGAAAGGCCCTTATGGGGAAACTACCGTGCTTCCGGACAACCTGGATCTCACTCCGGCCGAAGTCAAGGAGCTCCAGGGAAAGGGCTGCAAAGTAGGCGTTTCTTTCCATTACGGAAATACTTTGTGGGCCGCTATGCATGAAAAGGGGCTGCGTTATATTTTATCCCGGTGCGGTGTTTCCATTGTGTCGGTAACAGATGCCAATTTTGATCCCAACCTTCAGGCTATCCAGCTAGAAAGCCTGCGGATGCAGGGGGTGGATGCCATTGTGGCAATCCCGGTAGATGATGCCGCCACTGCCGAAAAGTTCCGCCAGCTTTCTAAAGAAACCAAACTGGTTTTCATCAGCAATGTGCCTGACGGCATGCGTAGAGAAGACTATTATTCTCTGGTATCCACCAACGAAAAGGAAAACGGCCGCAACAGCGCGGTTCTTTTGGGAGAATATTTTAAGAAAGAAAATGACGTGGTAGTGGGCTTTATCATTCATGGAAGTAAATTCTTAGGAACCCACCTGCGGGATATGAATGCAGAGCAGACCATTCGGGAAGAGTATCCCAATATTACGATTATAGAGTCTGAACCTTTTTATCAGATTTCCAATGCCTATGAGGTGGCCAGGCGGATGATTACCGCCCACCCGGAAATCAGGGGACTTTACGTGTCCTGGGAAGGTCCGGCCATGGGAGTCATCCGGGCTATGAGGGAGCTGGGCCGGTGTGATATTAAAATCGTTACCTCTGACCTGGATTACGAAATCGCCCGAATCATAGCAGATGAGGATTTTGTCCTGGGGCTCAGCGCCCAAAAGGCCTACGATCAGGGAGTAGCCGCCGGGCAGGCGGTTGCCAAAGCCCTTTTAAATCAGCGTGGATACGAATATATCGGCATCTCTCCCTGTATCGTGGAACGCCACAACCTGCTGGCTGCCTGGAAAGAGGTTATGCATGAAAATGCTCCGGACAAACTGGCAAGCGCCCTGAAACTTGAATTTTCCAAAGAAGGAGCTGCAGCCGCTGCTACAGCTTCTTCACAAACAATGCCCGAATAGCATTGAGCACTGCAATGATCATCACCCCTACATCGGCAAAAATAGCAAGCCACATATTGGCAATTCCCATGGCTCCCAGTATCAGACAGACCGCTTTGATTCCTAATGCAAATATAATATTCTGATAAACAATTCCCAGGCATTTTTTGGAAATCTTAATGGCTTTTGCAATCTTCATAGGATCGTCATCCATCAGTACGATATCGGCGGCCTCAATTGCCGCATCGGACCCCAGCGCCCCCATGGCAATGCCGATATCGGCTCTGGATAATACCGGAGCATCGTTGATTCCATCTCCTACAAAAGCCAGCTTGGCTTTTCCTGACGCGCCGTTTCTTCTGTCTTTTTCTTCCAGAAGCTCTTCTACCTTGGAGACCTTATCAGCGGGAAGCAGCTCACTGTAGACCTGATCAATGTTCAGATCCGCCGCCACCTGATCCGCCACTTTCGCGGCATCTCCTGTAAGCATAACCGTTTTCTGGATTCCTATTTCCTTCAGAGCCTGAACCGCGCCTTTTGAGCTTTCCTTTACCACATCAGAAATGACAATATGCCCGGCATATTTTCCTCCGATTGCCATGTGGACGATGGTTCCGGTGCAGTGACAATTGATATAGGAAACGCCAAGCTGTCTCATCAGCTTATCATTTCCCGCCGCTACAGGAATTTTGTCTACTATAGCGGTGACGCCGTTTCCGCTGATTTCCTCAATATTTTCTACTCTGGAGCAATCCAGCTCTTTACCGTAGGCCCTCTGAATACTTTTACTGATAGGATGGAGCGATGCGCTTTCCGCCAGGGCTGCATACTCTAAAATTTTCTGATTTTCCAATTCGTTATGATGAATTCCGTTTACCTGAAAGACTCCCTGAGTCAAGGTTCCGGTCTTATCAAATACTACATATTTCGTCTGGGACAGGCTCTCCAAATAATTGGAGCCTTTTATTAAAATTCCCTCCCTGCTGGCTCCGCCGATACCCGCAAAAAAGCTTAGAGGAATACTGATAACCAAAGCGCAGGGGCAGCTGATAACCAGGAAGGTCAGAGCCCGGTAGATCCATATGCTCCACTGGGGATCTACCCTGGAAATTCCCATTTGCACCAGAGGCGGAAGAACAGCTAAAGCCAAAGCGCCGTAACACACTGCCGGGGTATAGTACCGGGCAAATTTGGTGATAAAGTCTTCGGATTTGGACTTTCTGGTGCTGGAATTTTCCACCAGCTCCAGGATTTTGGACGCTGTGGATTCTTCGAATTCTTTCGTGGTGCGGATCCGCAAAACCCTAGTCATATTGATGCATCCGCTGATGATTTCATCTCCTTCCTTTACCTCTCTCGGAAGGCTTTCCCCGGTTAGCGCACTGGTATTTAAGCTGGAACTTCCCTCTATTACAACACCGTCAATCGGGACTTTTTCTCCGGGCCGAACTACAATAACGGATCCGGTTTCCACATCGTCAGGATCCGCCTTTTTCAGCTCTCCATCCTCTTCAATATTGGCGTAGTCCGGACGAATATCCATAAGGGCACTGATGTTTTTCCTGCTTTTTCCCACGGCATAGCTCTGAAATAATTCTCCAATCTGGTAAAAAAGCATAACGGCAATGGCTTCTACATAGTCGCCGCTCTCCAACAGGCCAATGGCCATGGCTCCTATGGTAGCAACCGCCATCAGGAAATTTTCATCAAATACCTGGCGGTTCCGAATGCCATGAAATGCTTTCTTTAAGATATCATAGCCAATAATCAGATAGGGAATCAGATATAAGGCAAACCGGGTGTAGCCATCCACCGGCGCAAAAGCCAGTCCTATCATTAAAATCGCCGCTGTAATAATGCGGAACAGCATTTTTTTCTGCTTTTTGTTCATTTTCCGCAGACCTCCTTCACTTTTATTTTTCCACTGAGGGTATATTTCAGACAAAAGCACCTGGTATTTCATTCGTGTTATCATATGAGCAACTATTCATATGTACGAATATATTACATAATATACTCTCTTTTTAAAAAAAGTCAAGGGAAAAATTGTGACACAGCAACAGCCGGACAGAACCCGCAGGCCGCGGATCGTTCCGGCTGTTGTCTTTGTTATTTCATAATCTCCTTTGCCATTTCTATCATCTCGTTTTGAGTCAGCGTAGTATCAAAGGACATTAAATTGTATCTCACTCCCGCTGCGTTCCATGTTACCGAGGAAACAATCTTTTCCTCTACCTGATCGGTTCCATAACTGATATACAGTTCTCCGGCTGCCTCGGCTGCTTTGTCAGCCTCTGTCAGCTCATAGGACACCGGCACAAATTTATAATGATCCTGATTGTAACGGTAGCCAATACCTTCGTTTTCATTAGCGGAAACCTCATCGCCCGGTCTGGCCTTTCCCTGATTTAAATTTACATCCGCCATACCTGCCTTTCCATATACCAGATGCATCTCCACAGGAAGCGGTGTCTCATTGCCTTGTTCATCAACTCCGGATACATAAACCGGTCTGCCGCTCTTAAAAGTAAATCCGTTCTCAAATGTCTCCGGCCCTTTTATCTCAAAGGGGATCCCACATTCCTTCTTCACTCTGGCAATTTCCCCGTAGGAAGTAAATTCCTCCACTGTACTGCTGTGGCTGGTAATTGCAGAAAATTTTCCGGCCGCCATTACCGCCGCGCTTCCTAAAATGCACATTGCCGCTGCAATAACCGCGATTTTTTTTACGTTCCATTTTGAATATCTCATAAGTCCTTCCTCCTTCTCGCCTTGTTTTATTCTCTCTATCACCTGTTGTCTCAAAGCCTTTTCTCTGGCCTCTGTCCAGACGGATTCCTCCCTGCTTCCAGCTAGGCTGAAGGTATCCGCCTCATTATACAGAGCTTCCCGGATCTGGTTGTCCAACTCCTCCTGCCAAAGGCTTTTCTGCATCTTCTCCTCGCGTGTTCCTCTCACAGCGATACCCTCCCTTCTGTAAGGCAAGCGCCCGAAAGCTCCTGACGCAGCCGTTTTCTCGCGCCGTAAAGCCGGGATTTTACAGTTCCTTCCAAACAGCCGGATACGGCTGCGATCTCCTTTGTACCCATTTCCTCAAAATAATAGAGAATCACCGCTGTCCGCTGCTTCACCGGCAGCTTTTTGATTGCCTGATAAAGCTCCAGAGATTCTTCCCGGCGCTCTACGCCTTTTAAAACAGGATCCATAGATTCCGCCCCGGCGGCATTACATGCCTCCATGGTATCTCCTGCCGGATGTTCTCTGCCCTTTTTCTTTAAATAGCGCCAAGCAATCCGGGTCATCATCCGGATAAGCCAGGTCTTAAAATGCTCCGGCTCCCGGATGGTCTTTCTCTTTAAATAGACCTGTACAAAGGTTTCCTGTACAATATCCTCGCTGTCTGCATAATTTCCGGAAATCAGGTAGGCCAGACGCAAAAGATCTCTCTGGTTCTTTTCCATGATAGTTTCCAGAGCGTTGATGTCGTCTGCAATCATGCGCTGAACCAGCATTTTATCTTCCATCCATATATCCTCCTTCCTGTTTGGTGCACCTGTCATATAGAGACAGCAGCTAAGGAAACGGTTCATTTTATTTTAAAAACTTTTTTCAATTCAATCTCCGGAGGATGGCCGGCATTTTCCTTACAGTGTAGTCATATCCGGCTTCCATAAAAGCTGTCATAGAAGAAAAATCCAAAAGGCCTGCTGTTTCCGGAACCTCCGGCCGTAAAATAAGTACATCTTCCTGAGAATGGCACTGTTCCAGACTCTCGCTCCGGATAGAGAAAGATCGGGTCACCACATCCAAAATAGAGCTTTTTTTGCTGATTCCAAGATTTTTTCCCACATCTACTCCTATCATCCTTTTTACTCCTACTGCTGCCAGAAGGCTGGTGGGCAGATTGTAGGTGACTCCGCCGTCCACCAGCATCCTGCCGTCCAAGCTTCTGGGACAAAAAATCCCCGGAAAACTGCTGCTGGCCATCATGATCTGGCAGAGCATCCCTCTGTTCTCCCAGTATACCGGCTCCCCGGACACCTGCTTTTCTTTTCTTCCTACCGGATCCTGATTGGTATAAATCACGGTCCGGCCGGAATATAAATCCACCGCCGGGATTAAGATTCCCAGGGTCGAATCTTCTATTCCTTTTCCGTCTGTAATATGGCAGAGATATTGAAGAAGACGGTTTCCTTTTAAAAACCCCTTTAAACAAGTGGGTTTTCGGCGCAAAAGCTGAGGGATAAAACGAAGCATCCCCAGATAGTCCGGATCTAAATAGCGGGGGCCGAACCGAGCCAAATAGGTTACCTCTTCCTTAATCTCTCCCGGAGTCATTCCTGCCGCCAGGCATCCGGCCACAATGCTTCCCGCGCTGGTTCCTGCCACCACATCCGGCACAAGCCCTTGTTCATATAGTGCCATTAAAACACCTGCATGGGCCGCTCCCTTTGCTCCGCCTCCTGACAAAGCCAAACCAAACTTCATACCCTTCTCCTGAAATTTATATTTCTTTCCATCAGTCTATTCTCAGGCAGTCCGATAAATTCAGTTTCCCGGGATGTCATTTCCCTAAAAACAGGATATTGCGCTGACAGGCAAGGTCTCATACCTTTTGTCTGTCAGCGCAATATCCTGTTACACAATCTTTAGTATAAACCAATTTCGCTTTGCTTCCAGATATCCTTCCTTTTGAAGCTTTCCCAATTCGCTGGACATGGCGCTTCTATCCACCGCCAGATAATCCGCCAATTCCTGCCTGCTAAAAGGCACCTCAAAGGAAGGGCTTCCGTTTTTCACTGCTTCCTCAGAAAGGTAAGACAGCAGCTTTTCCCTGGTGGTCTTTCTGGCCATGTGACGGATATTCCGATCCATCCGCACATTCTGCTCCGCCAGGATCCGAAGCATATTCTGAAGCAGCCGGTTATGGAAACCGCAGGCCAGGTTGCATACATTAATCATCCGCTTATACTCCATAAAAACAACCTCACACTTTTCTACCGCAATGAGTCCCACCGGAAGGATGGTGGCCTGGGCGCAGGCAAACTCAGGGCCGAACAGGCCCCCCGCTCCCAGAACCTCAAACCGCTCCTCTCCGCCCCAGAAGTCTTCCCGTACTACTTGGCCGCTCCCGTCCAAAATCATGGCAAAATCTGTAGCAGCCATTCCCATACGGCAGATGTATTCCCCGCTTTCAAACTGTCTCTGATCCGCTGCCAGACACTGGAGCATAGGAGGAATCTCCTCATCCCGAAGTCCGTAAAACAGCGGCGACCTCTTAATCACATGCAAAAAATCATCCATTTTAGTTATTTTTCCACCCTTTTCGTTGTATATCCAACAACTCATCCCGGTAAACTGCAATTACCTTCTCCATAGCTTTCCGCCCCGGAGCGCCAACAGTTGTCCTCCGCTCAACACAGGCGGTCATGCTGATAGCCTCATAAATATCTTCCTCAAATACCGGGCTGATGGTCTTGTATTCCTCCAAGGTCATATTATCCAGTGCAATCCCTTTTTCAATGCAAAACAGCACCAGCCGGCCCACAATGCCATGAGCGTCCCGAAACGCCACTCCCTTTCCCACCAGATAATCTGCCGCATCCGTGGCGTTGGTAAATCCGTTTCTGGCGCTGGCCTCCATAACACTCTTATTAAAGGTCATAGTGGAAATCATCCCTGTAAACAGGACCAGACAGCCTTTTACTGTATCAATGGCGTCAAAAGTCAGCTCTTTATCCTCCTGCATGTCCTTATTATAAGCCAGGGGAAGCCCCTTCATAGTGGTGAGAAGGGATACCAGAGCACCGTAGACCCGCCCGGTCTTCCCCCGGATCAGCTCTGCAATATCCGGATTCTTTTTCTGAGGCATAATGCTGCTTCCGGTACTGTAAGAATCATCAATCTCCACAAACCGGTATTCATTAGTATTCCATATAATAATCTCCTCGCAGAACCGACTTAAATGCATGGAAATAATGGACAATGCAGATAAAAATTCAATCAGATAATCCCTGTCTGCCACAGAGTCCATAGAATTTAAAGTAGGCCCGTAAAATCCCAAAAGTTCTGCTGTATAGTCCCTGTCCAGAGGATAAGTGGTCCCCGCCAGAGCCCCAGAGCCTAATGGACAGTAATTCATCCTCTGGTAAATGTCAAAAAGGCGCAGGCGATCCCTATGAAACATCTCAAAATAAGCGCCTATATGGTGAGCCAGGGTAATAGGCTGGGCTTTTTGAAGATGGGTAAACCCCGGCATAAAGGTATCCAGATTTTCTTCCATAATCTTAAGAAGTTCCTTTAAAAGTTCCTCTAACAGCCCGTCAATCTCTTTTATCTCATCCCTGGTGTATAATTTCATGTCCAGAGCTACCTGATCATTGCGGCTTCTCCCCGTATGGAGCCGTTTTCCCGCCTCTCCGATTCTTTCTGTCAGAGTTTCCTCCACAAAAGAGTGAATGTCCTCCGCTCCGGTGTCAATGGCAAGACTCCCACTTTCAATATCCTCTAAAATTCCCAAAAGCCCTGTGGTAATCTTATCCTTATCTTCTTCGGAAATAATCCCTTGTCTGGCAAGCATTGCCACATGGGCCACACTGCCCCGGATGTCCTGACGGTAAAGCTTCTGGTCAAAAGACAGAGATTCGTTAAAATTGTGTACCAGCTGATTGGTTTCTTTGGTAAAGCGTCCGCCCCATAGTTTCATAATGGCTGTCTCTCCTTTGTTCCTGTTAATTTTCTGATGCAGAATATGGTTGGTTCCGTTTTTTCAAAACATTTCGTATAGCAGCAAATGCCACCAAAAGGGCGCTGCAAAAGGTGAGGATAATACCCTCTTTTAATCCCCGGGGACAATAAGTCATAGAAACCGTATGGCGGCCTTCTGTAAGCCGCACTCCTAAAAAGGTGTCCATCAGCTTTTCTCCCGGAACCGTCTGGCCATCTACCTGGATTTCCCATCCTTCGTCATAGGGAATGGAAGTAAATAAAATTCCTTCATATCCGGCGGTAACCTCTCCGGCCAATTCGTCATCGCTCCATCTTGTCAGCTTCCAGGGCATCCGATTTAAAATGTCACATACTTCCGCCAACCCGGTTTCCTCAAACCGGTAAATCCGCACGTCCAGGATCTGATCGCTGTCGCAGGTCATGGAAAGGCTCTGTCCGCTGTCTAAGTGCCCCAACTCCAAAAAGTATCCTCTATCCACGTTTTCAAAAGTTTTCGACTCCTCTCCGCAGCTGACCGTCACCTCTTTTATTTTTCGGTTCATAACAAAGACATAATATTCCCCGGATTCTTCCGGTGAAAATTCAAACTGATTTCCATAAACCTCCCCATAAGCCTCCGCCAATACAGGGCTGGCCCCAAGAGCTGTACATAAATCATTCTGCACGTCCGCCGGATTTGCCATATCAAGCTGCCAGTATTCTTCCAGGCTGCCGTCAATCATAAAGCCCAGAGGAAGAACATAAGTATTTTCATACAAAAAAGTCTGCCCTGACTCCGCCGCATAAGTCGTGTACTCATCGTAAAGGGGTTTTTCTGAATACAGCCGGTATTTCACCCCAAAGAGCGCATCTACCAGCGGCGTACTTCCTGTAATGCTGTAAGCATTGGTAGAGCTTTCACACCCTATTTTCTTAAAAAATGCAGATAAGTCTGCATTGGCAGTGGAAGAAAACAAAGATACGGATGGGAAATTCATCCACGCCCCGTCATTTTTAGTTTTCCGATTCATTTTTTCCACCCGAAAAAAGTTCTCATTGGGTATCAGATCCTTTACCAATTCCCGGACTTCCTGGTTGTCTTTTATATAACTGGTCCGGCTTGTGGTGGTTACAGAGGTTATAGTAGTATTTACCGTGGCCTCAATAGATACCAGCCCCAGAGTTAACAGCACCAGAGTATTCCGGCTGGCCCGGCGGTTAATGTAAAGCCACATGAGCCCTGCATATCCGGCTAAAAAAATCAGCGCTGCATAAAATACGGAAAAATGAAAGTGTTCCTCTGTTACCAGCTTTTCCGCCAGGATAACAAAACCTGCGGATACCCAAAACGCCTGGGATACCTGGCGCAGCGAGATTTCTTCCCGATACATATAAGCCCGATAACAGATTACCAGCATCAAAAAGATGTAGATAAAGGACTGGCGGCAGGGAAGGCTGTTGGGGAAATGAAATCCGTGCCAGACAAAGTTTAATACATTAACGGAAAAGCTGGCAAAAAATATGAGGAGCATTCCCAGATATACAGCCTTTTCCTTAAGGGAAACTTTTTTGCAGGCCAGATAAAGGAGAAACAGCAGAAGTACTGCTACGCCGCAGTAAATATTAGGCCAATGATCCAGCCCAATCTCTGTCTCCACATTGCCAAGGTGGCGGGCAATCATATCAAATATAGAAAAATAGGAGCTGACGGTCTTAGGAAAGTTAAAATCCGCAGAAGCTGTGGCCCGAAGAGCAAAAATCTCCGGAAGAAGCACTGCCGCCGCAAGTCCTCCTGCCAGGAGAGAATAAGCGGCAAACTGCCATACTGCCTTTCCCAGTCTTCTAAAACCTTTCCAGCCCTCTAAAATTAAAAGAGCTCCAAAATAGATGACCATAAAGATACAGATCATAATAGAGATATAATAGTTAGAAAGAATGGCCATTCCCAGGGAAATACAATACAGGATCCCTTTTTGTTCCTTTACCAGCCGCTCCAGTCCCAGCGCAATCACAGGGAACAGTACAATGCAGTCCAGCCACATAATGTTCCAGCTATAGGCGGCCATATATCCGGACAAGGCATAAAAAACGCCGAAAAATGCTACTCCAAAATCCCTGCCCCCACAGTGCTTTTGCAAATACCAAGCCATAGACAGGCCAGCCAGCCCGGTTTTAATCACAATGGAGTAGGTCATAAATTCAATGATCAATTCCTTGGGACACAAAATCAGCAGCCAATTTAAAGGGCTTGCCAAATAGTAGGCATAGAGGGCCGCAAAATTCACCCCCAAGCCCACATTCCAGCTATAAAAAAGGCTGCCGCCGTGAGTCAGCTTATACTGAAACTCCGAAAAAAACGGGGCATACTGATGATACATATCCGTCCTTAAAAAGCTTTCCTCCCCAAAAGGAAAGATCCCTCTTTGAAGGAAAATAATCAGCATAGCCAGAACCGGCACCACAAAAGCAGCGGTTAACCCGTCTGCCGGGCGGACAAACTTCCAGTGGTCCTCAGAATTTTCCTCTTCCGGTTCATATTCTTCCGGATTATATTCTTCTGGTTCATACTCCTGTATTTCTTCCTGATACTGATCTTCATCTTCTTTTGGGCTTTTGGCAGAAACTTCTCCGGTTTGCCCGGAAAAGTCCTCCGTTTCTTCTTTTAAAAGGCGGCTGTACTCTCTCTGAGCATTTAAAAGCTCCCTGGCTCCGGGCACCTTTGGCCTATCCTTTAATTCTTCTTCCTGCATGTCCAGCAATTCCTCCAATTCTCTGGATATTTGCTCTACTTCTTCATGCCCCATTATCAATTCCCTTCTCCCTGGAATCCTTAAAGATCCAAAGTTTGCTGAATACATAATTCATAATCAGGTTGACTGCCGATGTAATCAGCTTAGCCAAATATTTATTCCATTTCATCCAATCAACCATTCCGACCATCATCAGCCAGGTCAAAATCCCCGACACTCCCCGACAGGCTACAAATGCCGAAAATTCCTTCCATAGATAGGAAGGCCAGAAATTGAAATTGCGAAATACAATCACCTTATTAACCACATAGGCAAATGCAACGGCGGCTATCCAGGACGCTGCCTGAGCGATTTTATAATCAATCCCCGACTCACACATAACTGCATAAACTACCCAGTCTACCAAGGTAGTCAATACTCCGCATATAATATATGAAATAGTTTCATAGTTGACGCATTTCTTCCATATTTTTTCTAACACGGCCGTTCTCCTTTAGTTTCTCATATCTATTATCTATCTATTCTACCGTTACTTTCCCTGGTTTGCAAGTAAATCCTTTGCCCCCTTTGAATAATGAATCTCTCCGTCTTCTGTAACAAAAAATCCGTAAACCCCGTCCAGGGAGTCTACCACTTCCATTCCTTTTTCCAATCCCAGTGAAAAGCATACCGTGCTTAAGCCGTCCCCATCTGCAGAAAATTTTGAAACAATTGTTACTTCTGTAAGGCCGTTCTGATAGGGGTATCCGTCTTCCGGATTTAAAATATGGTGATAGTTTATTCCGTCTTTTTGAAAATTTCGTTCATACACGCCGGAAGAAACTACAGAGCTGTCTGAGATTTTCAATACCGCTACCTGTTCATATCTGGCTCCGAAAGGCTTTCTCAGGCCGATATTAAAAGGTTTTCCCGAAGGCTGTTCCCCTATGCAGAGCACATTGCCTCCCAAATTGAGAACCGCGCTTTTTACTCCCCTGGCCTGCAGGTATCCTTTCATCTTGTCTCCGATATATCCTTTGGCAATGGCTCCCAAATCCAGCTGCACCTCATCGTCCAACAGTTCAATCTCTTCCCCTGAAACCCGGATTTTCTGATAATCTACCTTAGAAGCAGCTTCCCGGATATCAGATTCCTTTGGAATCTTTCTTTCCCCACCTGTAAAATTCCACAGCTCAGACAGAGGTGCGATAGTAATGTCAAAGGAACCTTGGGACAAGCGGCTGTAAAAAAGCCCCTTTTCGATAAGCTCTGCCGTCTCCGGCGCTACTGTTATCCGTCTCTGCCCCGGCTTCCGATGATTAATCCGATAAATATCGCTGCCCTCTATGGTTTTGCTGAAAACTTTCTCATAATCCCGGCACAGTTCCATACAGCCGTCTAAGAGGGAAGCATCCTCCGTATCATATAAAGTAACGGTAATAAACGTATTCAGAGCAAACTCGGATCGGGTAATCGGCTGGATCTCTTTCTTTTTTCCGCCCAGGAAGCTGTATAAAAACAGCAGCGCCGCCGCCAGAACTATCCCGGCCATAAACAGCGCCTGCCGCCTGCTTTCTAATCTGTGTTCTTTCTTATTTTTCTCCAATCCGTCCTCCAATCTGAACAAATGCGCCTATGGCGCGCTTTATCGGAATCTCCGTAAAAAGGCGTCCCGGAATACATACCGGAGGCGCCTGGGATACGTTCTTTAATTCTCCTTCCTGTCGGCCAGAAATTTTTCTACACTGACCAGCTTTACACACAGGGAAAACAGGTTCATGGCAATTTCCAGATCCTTTAACGGCGGATAAGTAGGAGCAATCCGGATGTTGCTGTCCTTCGGGTCTTTGCCGTAAGGGAATGCCGCGCCTGCTCCTGTCATGGTAACGCCTGCCTTTTTGCATTTGGCCACAATACTCTTAGCACAGCCTTCCATAGACTCAAACGAGATAAAATATCCTCCCTTAGGACAGGTCCATTCTCCGATTCCAAGACCGCCTAATTCCCTTTTTAAAATTTCTTCCACCAGTTCAAACTTAGGCCGCAGAATATCCGCATGCTTTCTCATATGCTCTACCATGCCGTGAATATCACCGAAGAAACGCACATGGCGGAGCTGATTTACCTTGTCATGTCCAATCGTCTGATTCTTTAACTGGCTGCGAATGTCCGCCAAGTTGTTTAAAGAAGTAGCCAAGGCGGCAATCCCCGATCCCGGAAAACTAATTTTAGAGGTAGAAGAAAACTTATAAACCAAATCCGGATTTCCCGCTCTCTTGCACTCCGCTAAAATCTCAATCAGATGATCCTGATCGTGATCATACAAATGATGAACGCCATATGCATTATCCCAGTAAATACGAAAGTCCTTTGCTGCGGGCTTCAGCCGGGCGAATCGGCGAACTGTCTCGTCGGAATAGGAAATTCCCTGGGGATTAGAATATTTAGGCACGCACCAGATACCTTTTATTGCATCATCACCTGCAACCAGCTCTTCTACCATATCCATATCCGGGCCAGTGGGGGTCATGGGAACGTTTATCATCTCAATGCCAAAGTATTCGGTCATGGCAAAGTGGCGGTCATAGCCGGGAACGGGACACAGAAATTTTACCTTATCAAGTTTTGCCCAGGGAGTGCTCCCCATAACCCCATGAGTCATGGCGCGTGCAAGGGTATCATACATCACATTCAAGCTGGAATTTCCATAAATAATAATTTTATCCGGGCTTACCTCAATCATATCCGCCAAAAGCTCCTTAGCCTCGGAAATACCGTCCAGAACGCCGTAGTTGCGGCAATCGGTTCCATCATCGCAAATCAAATCTGAATCGCTGTTTAATACGTCCATCATTTCCATGGACAGATCCAGCTGCTCCACACAGGGTTTTCCTCTGGACATATCCAGCTTCAGGTCTTTTCCATAGTACTCCCGGTACTGGGCCTTCAGAGATTTTCTCAGCTCTAATAACTCTTCCTTTGTCAACTCAGCATATGGCTTCATCAAAAACTCCTCCTTGTATTTGCTGCAGCTGTTCAGACAGTTGTCTAAACGGCTGCAATTGCTTGATATAGGGATGCTTCTTATTCGATAAAGATAAATTTGGTGATTATGATAGCATAATCATTTTTCCTTTGCAAGAGGTTTCCCGGTTGTTCTCCTGATAAAAAGTAACAATTCCGTTGACATTCTTCCTAAAATCATGTATATTCTACTTTATCAGTTAAACGCACCAAAGCGTTAAAGCATAAAACTCACAAAACAAACGTAATTGTTCAGCCGGAAGAAAGAACTCCCGTCTGGGCAGCTACAAACAAGAAAAATGAAGGAGCTGCTATCATGCCTATTACCGAACTTCTGGAAAAAAACTGCCGCCTCTACGGCGATGACATCAGCCTTGTGGAAATTAATCCGGAACTGCCGGAAACCCGCCGGGTCACCTGGAGAGAGTATAATTTAATCGAGCCCGCCCAGGCCCCCTATTACCGTCGGGAAATCACCTGGAACGTATTTAACGAAAAAGCCAACCGCTTTGCCAATCTTTTGTTAAGTATGGGAATCCACAAAGGAGATAAAGTTGCCATCCTGCTGATGAACTGTTTGGAATGGCTCCCTATTTATTTCGGCATTCTAAAAACCGGCGCTTTGGCGGTGCCTTTAAACTTCCGCTATTCTTCTGATGAAATCTCTTACTGCCTTAACCTGGCTGAAGCTGATGTTTTAGTATTCGGGCCGGAGTTTATCGGACGTGTGGAAGAAATCGCAGACGAAATCAGCCATCACCGCCTGCTGTTCTTTGTGGGCGAAGGCTGCCCTTCCTTTGCAGAGGATTATATGGCCCATGCGGCAAACTGCTCCAGCTCTTCTCCCAAAATTGATATTAATGATGAAGATGAAGCCGCCATTTATTTTTCTTCCGGCACCACCGGCTTCCCCAAGGCCATCCTCCACACCCATAAAGCCCTGATGCACGCCGCTCTGGCTGAGCAGAAACACCATGGTCAAAACCGGGATGATGTATTTTTATGTATCCCTCCCCTGTATCACACCGGAGCAAAAATGCACTGGTTCGGCAGCCTTCTTTCCGGAAGTAAAGCGGTTCTGTTAAAGGGAACCAGCCCTTCCGCTATTCTGGACGCC
This sequence comes from Enterocloster bolteae, assembly GCA_021772025.1. Taxonomy (GTDB): domain Bacteria; phylum Bacillota; class Clostridia; order Lachnospirales; family Lachnospiraceae; genus UMGS1370. Next base: position 60,569 of record JAETNT010000011.1, read on the forward strand.
GTTTCCAAAGAGCGCTGTACCATTGTCTGGCTGTTAGTACCCTGGGCACAAGATATTCTGGATGCCTTAGACCGCGGAGAATTGGAAATTCAACATTATCACCTTTCTCAATGGCGTCTCATGCACATTGGCGCCCAGCCGGTTCCCCCCAGCATGATTAGACGCTGGAGAGAGTACTTTCCCGATCACCAGTACGATACCAACTATGGACTCAGCGAGTCTATCGGCCCCGGCTGCGTTCACTTGGGCGTAGAAAATATTGAAAAGGCCGGTTCCATTGGGAAAGCCGGTTACGGCTGGGAAGTTAAAATTGTAGACGGAAACGGATGCCAGGTTCCAAAAGGCCAGGTAGGTGAATTGATTGTAAAGGGTCCCGGCGTTATGGTCTGCTATTACCGCGATCCGAAAGCCACGGAGGATGTGTTAAAGGATGGATGGCTCTATACCGGCGACATGGCTATGGAAGATGCTGACGGATTCATTATGTTGGTAGACCGGAAAAAGGATGTCATTATCAGCGGAGGTGAAAATCTGTATCCCGTTCAAATTGAAGATTTCCTGCGTACCTATCAGCCGGTTTACGATGTGGCGGTTATCGGCCTTCCCGACAAACGTCTAGGAGAGATTGCCGCTGCCATAATCTCCGTCAAAGAGGGCTTCTCCTGTACTGAGGAAGACGTAAACCAGTTTTGCAGAAAGCTTCCCAGATACAAAAGGCCCCACCGAATTATTTTTGCCGATGTTCCCAGAAACCCAACCGGAAAAATTGAAAAGCCTAAGCTTCGGGAGATGTATGGCAGCGGCCGTCTGGTGGAAGCTCAAAACCGCTCATAAAGCTTCCTATTAAATTTCACATCGGATGGACATCCGATGTTTCCTGCCCGGCCCAGCCGGGCAACTGCCTTCTCTGATTTTATACAGCATAAGGAGGATATTCCAAATGGCAATCAAAATTATTATGGTACTTATCTTTTTTTCCATTATGGCCGGTATCGGCCTGTACTGCCGGCGCCATACCTCTGACGTCAACAGTTTTGTATTAGGAGGGCGTTCCGTAGGTCCCTGGCTCACGGCTTTCGCTTATGGAACTTCCTATTTCTCTGCGGTTATCTTTGTGGGTTACGCCGGACAGTTTGGCTGGAAATACGGGATTGCTTCCACCTGGATCGGTCTGGGAAACGCCCTTATCGGTTCTCTCCTGGCCTGGGTTATTTTAGGCCGGAGGACCCGCATTATTACCCAGCATTTAAGCAGCGCCACCATGCCGGAATTTTTCGGGAAGCGATTTGACAGCCCTTCCTTAAAACTGGGAGCGTCTTTAATTGTATTTATATTTTTGATTCCCTATACCGCTTCCTTGTACAACGGATTGTCCCGCCTTTTCGGAATGGCCTTCCATGTGGATTATACCGTGTGCATTATTGCCATGGCGGTGCTGACCGGCATCTACGTAGTAGCCGGAGGCTACATGGCAACTGCCATCAATGACTTTATTCAAGGTATGATTATGCTGGCCGGTATCGTGATTATCATCGCTGCCATCTTAAACGGCCACGGCGGCTTTATGGAAGCCCTAAATAAGCTGGCGGCTGTTGAAGATCCGGCAGTCTCTGCCCAGCCCGGAGTTTTTGCCTCTTTCTTTGGCCCGGATCCCCTAAATCTACTTGGCGTTATCATTTTAACTTCTTTGGGAACCTGGGGACTGCCTCAGATGGTCCAAAAGTTTTACGCCATTAAAAGCGAAAAGGCCATCCAAAAAGGCACTATTATCTCCACCTTTTTTGCTATTGTGGTTTCCGGCGGCTGTTACTTTTTAGGCGGATTCGGGCGGCTTTATACCGGACAGTTTGATTTGGTTGCCGAAGGCTATGATGCTGTCATTCCCACCATGCTGTCCGGTCTTCCGGAGCTTTTAATCGGCTTGGTAGTAATTTTGGTGCTGTCCGCCTCTATGTCCACCCTGTCCTCTCTGGTTATGGCTTCCAGTTCTACTCTGACTCTGGACTTTTTAAAGGGAACCGTAATGCCGAATATGGACGAAAAGAAGCAGGTAGGCGTTATCCGTTTTCTTATTGTCGTGTTTATCGCCATCTCCGCTGTCCTTGCGGTAATTCAGTATAAAAATAACATTACTTTTATTGCCCAGCTTATGGGTATTTCCTGGGGTGCCCTGGCCGGATCCTTTTTGGCTCCCTTCCTCTACGGGCTATATTGGAAAAAGGCCACCAAAGCTGCCGTGTGGTGCTGCTTTCTCTTTGGATCCGGTCTGATGACTGCCAATATGCTGGCAAGGAGCGCCTTTCCTGTAGTCTTGCAGTCTCCCATCAACGCCGGGGCTTTCGCCATGCTGGCAGGGCTTATCATTGTCCCTGTTGTCAGTCTCTTTACCAAAACGCCGGATCAAAAGCTGGTGGACGATGCATTCGCCTGCTACAGCAAGTTAATGGAGGTTCCTCAATCTGTCGCTCTTGGAAGTAAATAAAGTTTCCTAAAATAAGGGGATGTGAAAAGATGAAATTCAAAGACCCATGATTTCATTTCGTCACATTCCCTTGTTTTCACACAGCCGTTTAACCGGGCCAGAAGATGCCCCGTCTGTTTACTATAACCTATCCTCCTTTTCAGACTCTTCTTGACAGAACCTGCCCCCAGGAGATACAATAGTTAGCACGCTGCAATTATGTATGCTTATTATAAATAAAGGAGGAACCATGTATGTCGCAGACAGAAAATAAAATGGGCACCATGCCTGTTTCCAAGCTGTTATTTACTATGTCCCTGCCAATGATGATTTCCATGCTGGTACAGGCTCTGTATAATATCATTGACAGTATTTTCGTCGCTCAAATCAGCGAGGCTGCCCTGACTGCCGTTTCACTGGCATTCCCGATTCAAAATCTGATGATCGCCGTCTCCGCCGGAACCTGTGTAGGCGTTAATGCTCTTTTATCCAGGTCTTTAGGAGAAGGACACCGGGATCTTGCCAACCTGGCCGCCGTAAACGGTGTGTTCCTGGCATTTGTAAGCTATGCTGTATTTGCCATTATGGGCCTTACCCTGTCCCGGTTTTATTTTTCCGGCCAGACTTCTAATCCGGAAATTATAGAATTAGGTGTTCAGTATATGACCATTTGTACCGTATTGGGCTTCGGAATTTTCGGAGAGATGATGTTTGAACGCATTATTCAATCTACGGGGCGCACCATCTACAACATGTACTCTCAGGGAACCGGCGCCATCCTCAATATCATATTCGACCCCATCCTGATCTTCGGCCTCTTTGGAGCACCCAAGATGGGCATTCAAGGCGCTGCCCTGGCAACCGTGTTCGGTCAGATTGTAGCCATGCTTATGGCCCTTCTTTTTAATATAAAGAAAAACCCGGATATTTCCATGTCCTTTAAGGGCTTTCATCCTCATGGCGCTACCATCCGCACCATTTACGCCGTGGGAGTCCCCAGCACAATTATGCAGTCCATCGGTTCCCTGATGCTTCTTGGCATGAATCGCATCCTTATCACATTCTCTGAGACTGCGGTTTCTGTACTGGGTGTTTACTTTAAGCTGCAAAGCTTTATCTTTATGCCGATTTTCGGCCTTAACAACGGCATGATTCCCATTATTGCCTACAATTTCGGCGCAAGAAACAAAAAGAGAATCATGGGTACCATCAAGCTTTCCATTATCAGCGCCGTATCCATCATGCTTGTGGGACTGGTTATTTTCCAGATTTTTCCAAGGCAGCTTCTTCTTTTGTTCAACGCTTCCGACCATATGCTGGAGATCGGCATTCCAGCCCTCAGAATTATCAGCTTAAGCTTTTTGTTTGCAGGCTACTGCATTATCGTAGGCTCTGTATTCCAGGCTCTTGGAAATGGCGTCTACAGCCTGATTGTATCCGTTATCCGTCAGCTGATCGGGATCTTGCCTCTGGCGCTTTTGTTTGCCGTTCTGTTTGGTTTAAATGCCGTTTGGTTCTCCTTCCCCTTAGCAGAGCTTCTCTCCGTTACTTTCAGCACCATTCTGTTTATTCGGATTTATAAGCTGAAAGTCAAGCCTCTCAGTGTAAATTAAGGAGCCGTTATGACCTGTGAATATTTGTTGGTGGACGGATACAACATCATCCATGCCTGGCCGGAATTAAAAGAACTAGCTGCCGTCAATTTAGACGCTGCCAGAACTTCTCTCCAGGATACCCTGTGCAATTATCAGGGTTATAAAAAATGTCACGTAATCGTAGTATTTGACGGCTATAAAGTGAAAAACAACCCGGGTACGGTCCTCCAATACAACAATATCCATGTGGTATTTACCAAGGAAGCCGAGACCGCTGATCAGTACATAGAAAAGGTTACCCAACAGATGGATCGGCGCTACAGCGTAGCGGTAGCCACCTCTGATAAGCTGGAGCAGGTAATCATTCTGGGAAAGGGTGCTATGCGGCTTTCCGCCCATGATTTAAAAAAAGAAATTAAAGAAACCAATGCGGAAATTAAGAATCTTCATCTTGAGAAGACTCCATCCCGAAAAAACTGGCTTTTTGACCACGTAGATGCGGAACTTTTTGAATACCTGGAAGACATTCGTCTGGATCGGGCAAAAAAGCCGGAAAAAAAGAAGAAAAAACGTTAGGAGAGATTTTCCCATGTCCCTGTTTGAACTTTTTCTCATCGCCTTGGGGCTTTCCATGGATGCCTTCGCTGTATCTATCTGCAAAGGACTTTCCATGCCCTGTATGCGATGGAAACATGCCGCAGTTATCGGTCTCTGGTTTGGAAGTTTCCAGGCCCTGATGCCTGCCATCGGCTACTTTTTAGGATACCAGTTCCGCACCGTTATTACCCGGTTTGATCACTGGATCGCCTTTATTCTCCTTGGCATCATCGGATTTAATATGGCAAAGGAGGCTTTCAGTAAGGAGGATGAGCCTTTGGACTGCTCCATTTCCCCTGGCAATATGGCCCTCCTGGCTGTCGCCACCAGTATTGACGCTTTGGCTATAGGCGTTACGTTTGCTTTTTTAAATGTACAGATTGTTCCGGCTGTCGGCTTTATCGGTATCGTTACCTTTGTACTGTCTTTTGCCGGAGTCCGAATCGGAAATGTTTTCGGTATCCGTTATAAATCAAAAGCAGAATTGACCGGAGGCATTATCTTAATTGCAATGGGGTTTAAAATCCTTATTGAACATCTATTTTTCTAAAGTCAGAAAAACGTCAGAAAACCTTCATAGAAGATTTATTGGAATTCCCTTCCTCCTGTGTTAATATAACAGTGCATCAATTATGACGCTGCTGTTAAACGGCAGAATAACAGGAGGATTTTTTATGAAAAAATTAACCAAATTATGTTTGACATTCGGCGCTATAACCGCCCTGGCGCTGGGCGGAGTCATGACCACCCAGGCAGACAGCGCTGCACAGAATACCTCTGCTTTGGGGCTTGCACCTGTCTATGTTTATGGAACTGCCGAGAAATGGGACGGCAGCAGCCTTTACCTGACTAATTCCAATACTTCCGCCGTTCACAATGAAGTAGTCGTTACCACAGAGGGCGCACTGATTCTGGACGCGGTTTCCGGTATGCCCGTAGCTTATGAGGATATACGGGAAGGCGAGACGGTTTATGCTTATGTAGGCCCTGCTATGACTCTAAGCCTGCCTCCCATGGCCAATGCAGATGTTATTTTCGTCAACGTACCGGCGGACTATCAGGTTCCGGCTTATGTTATTGTTAAGGATTTGAATGTTCGCCAAGACGGCTCCGCTGCATTAACCTCTACAGACGGCCAGGTTTATGAAATTCCTGCTGACTGCTACCTGACTCCTTATATGACCCGTCAGATGATTTATATTGACAGTCTGACTCCGGGAAGCGCCTGCGTCATTTGGACGGAAAGCGGCTCCCATACAGCCAGTAAGGTAATGCGGTTTAATGCCAGTCCTTCCGATCATTCCGGTGAAACAGACGATTCCGAGAATTCCGGCTCTGCAAAACCTCTCGGATGGTCAGAGGAAAACGGAAACTGGTATTACTACGGCGCTGACGGCGCTCTTTGCACCGGATGGCTGGAGTTAGACGGCAAGTGGTACTATTTGAATCCTGACAACGGAGTAATGGCTACCGGATTTATCCAGGTAGACGGCAAAACCTATTACATGCTTTCTGACGGCAGCATGTTGACCAAACCTATGGTATTTACCCCCGGATCTGACGGTTCCCTTAAATAGAGGGGAATCCTGCAGGAGTAGAAATGCATAAAGAATCCGAAAGGAATTTCCAAACATGGGAATTTCCTTCCGGATTCTTTTTCTGCCTTAAGATTCTTCAGGAGTATTACCGTATCGTTGCTATTACATGGTCTATGGCCGCCTTATCCCCCAAGGAATAGCTTGTTAAAAATATCTCCATATAATGGCCCACGCGCCGGAAATAGCAGTCTGCAAAAAGGGCTCCGGATATAGTAGAAGATACCTTTGTATAAACTTTTCCGTTAAGATTTACCTGTCGGCTTCCGGTAATCTGAAGGCCGGCTTCCGCCAGCGCTATGGCCGCTATGGATGTGTACTGTTCATCCGTAACCTGGGGATAGGCGCTGATATCATGGTAGGTTAAAGTAATTTGGCTTTCCAGGCCTCCCGGCAAAGTAGCCATAAATTCCTGAATGAAAGATCCGCTGAGCATAATGGCATCCAAATCATAGGAAAATACTGTTCCTTCCGGTACCGTTACAGAGACCCCGGACCAGGGATTTGTATAGGCGTTTCCCGCCCATGCGCCTTGTCCGTAATCCGCAAATGCTACTCCTGCCCACATTCCGTTACTCAGGAAAGGATACAGAACCCCGTCTATCATCCGGTAAGTGTTGGTATAAATATAGCCGTTTTCATCAAAAACATACCACATTCCGTCCTGATCCTGCCACCAGGTATTGGCTATGTATCCGCCGTCTTCTGTCTCGTACCACCAACCCCTGTCATCCTGCTGCCAGCCTGCCGCCAGCGCCGGAATACTTAATCCCGCGGTGCAGACTACAGTGAGAAGGGCTGCCGTCAGCTTTTTTAAAAAACTTTTTCTCATGAAGCTGCTCCTTTCTATTGTCTTTCCCTGTATCTATCATGTAATTATGATTTTATCATAGTATCGGCGGATTTTCCACAAGAACCCCTTAAGATCCCTGCTTGATTCTATAATTCTTCATATCTGCGCCCTTAAGAATGAAAAGCAAAAATATTTTTATGATATTCCTTTAACACTCTCTTTTGGCAACGTGTGATCAAATTTTCTGCTAACGGATGAATTCTCTCTGTTTTTAGTCCACTCTCAAATTCCCGCAGTTTTTCCAGTAATTCCTTTACTTTTTCCGGGATTTCTTTAAATTCATAATTATGCAGGTATCCACAAATATCATGTAGGTTCACATAACCCAGTTGAAGATAAAAGGGCTTTTCACCGCTATATTCCTGAAAAAAGATATGGCTGCATGGGTAGTTGCACAAGCGTAAGGGAGCCGCAAAATCATTTGTTTTGATGATTTTGCGGCTCCCCTCTCCTTTATCTTTCTATTGCACTTTGCTATTTCGCAAACACCTTCATAAAGTTTTTCTTACCTCGTTTAATAATAATGCCGTCGCCGGAAAGCTCTTCCTTGGCGTAAGTTTTTCTGGTGTCTTTTACCTGCTCCCCGTCTACGGACACGCCGCCCTGCTCTACGTTTCTTCTGGCATCGGACCGGGATCCGCACAGTCCGGACTTGTGAACCAAGCTTAAAATGTCAATGGCTCCGTCAGTAAAGTCTTCATCCGTCAATTCAAAAGAAGGCATGTTGGCGGCGCTTCCGCTGGTAAACAAGGCCCTGGAAGCTTCTTTGGCCTTTCCGGCTTCTTCCTCCCCATGAACCAGGGCGGTCAGCTCATACGCTAAGATTTCTTTTGCCTCATTTAGCTGACTTCCCTCCCATTTATCCATCTCGTCAATCTGCTCTAAGGGCAGGAAGGTCAGCATCCGCAGGCACTTACATACGTCAGCATCCGCAACATTTCTCCAATATTGATAAAACTCAAAGGGGGTAGTTTTATTGGGATCCAGCCAAACCGCTCCGGACTGAGTCTTTCCCATCTTCTTCCCCTCGGAATTTAAAAGCAGGGTAATTGTCATGGCGTGAGCATCCTTGCCCAACTTGCGGCGGATTAACTCGGTGCCGCCTAACATATTGCTCCACTGATCGTCGCCGCCGAACTGCATATTGCAGCCGTAGTTCTGGTACAGCATGTAAAAATCGTAACTCTGCATAATCATGTAATTAAACTCTAAAAAGCTTAAGCCTTTTTCCATACGCTGCTTGTAGCATTCCGCCGTCAGCATACGATTTACTGAAAAGTGGGGTCCTACCTCCCGTAAAAATTCAATATAATTCAAGCCCATAAGCCACTCTGCATTGTTGACCATAAGAGCTTTGCCTTCTGAAAAATCAATAAACCGGCTCATCTGCTTTTTAAAACAGTCGCAGTTGTGTTCAGTGGTTTCTGTGGTCATCATCTGGCGCATATCGCTTCTGCCAGACGGGTCGCCGATCATGCCGGTACCGCCGCCGATTAAAGCGATAGGCTTATTTCCTGCCATCTGAAGGCGCTTCATTAAACACAATGCCATAAAATGTCCTACATGAAGGCTGTCTGCGGTAGGGTCAAAGCCGATGTAGAAGGTGGCTTTCCCTTCGTTTACCATTTTCTTAATTTCTTCCTCATTGGTTACCTGGGCGATTAAGCCTCTGGCAATTAATTCCTCATAAACTCCCATCTTATTTGCTCCTTTTCTATCTATTTTGTGAGTCATGGCATTGTGAGGGAAGGGGCCCATAGGTTTTACTGGATATTCCATAGCAAAAAAGCCCCGTCCTGAAAAGGACGAGGCCATGATCCCGTGTTACCACCTTTTTTCACCGGCAGCTTACACTGCCGATCTCTGTAAGTACTTTTGCCGACTGCCTGAATGAGAATGCCCTCCGGCATATTATCCGCCAAAATACCCTGGCGCCGTAACGTGCGCCGACTCCGTCGCAGCCTACTGGGGAATTCGGATAAGACATTTAGAAAAATCACCTAAGTCCCGTTGGGTACGAAGCTCCGGGATGTATTCGCCATCTGCTTTCCACGCGCCTCTCATCCGCCGGCTGCTTTCTGTGTGTTCCCGCAGGTGGGTACTTGTTCCCTTCGTTGCCTGTTGATGTTGAAATTAATTGGTATTATAGGGAGATTGGCGGAGTTTGTCAAGGGGTTTTATATAGTTTCTTCAGGGTAATTTAAGCTTACAAACAAGCCCCTCCCGAAAAATCCCCGGCAAATTTCCCGCCATCCGGGCTGTTTTATTTTTTACTTGCCCATTTTCCTCATGGGTATTATAATTAACCTTTATAAATCATGTTTATGACATAAGGAGGTACATCATGGGACTTAAATTTGTTCAGAAGCTGCCGGATCCTTCTGAAATCCGAGAGCAGTACCCGCTTCCTCTGGAGCTGGCTGCCATCAAGAAAAACCGTGACCAGGAGATTAAAAAAGTCTTTACCGGAGAAAGCGATAAATTTCTGTTAATCATCGGCCCCTGTTCCGCCGACAACGAGGATTCTGTCTGCGATTATACCAGCCGTTTGGCAAAGGTACAGGAAAAGGTTTATGAGAAGGTAATTATTATTCCCCGGGTTTACACCAACAAGCCCCGCACCACCGGCGAGGGCTACAAGGGCATGGTGCATCAGCCCAATCCGGAAGATAAACCGGATATTTATGAAGGCCTCATTGCTATCCGCAGCATGCATATGCGGGTATTAAAAGAAACCGGCCTTTCCACTGCCGACGAAATGCTTTATCCGGAAAACCTGCGGTATTTAGATGATATGATGTCTTATATTGCAGTAGGAGCACGTTCCGTAGAAAATCAATTCCACCGCCTGGTTGCCAGCGCCTGCGATGTTCCGGTCGGTATGAAAAATCCTACCAGCGGCGACCTGTCGGTTATGCTCAACTCTGTTGTAGCTGCACAGCACAGCCATGACTACATTTATCGCGGCTGGGAAGTCCAGTCTGCCGGAAATCCTCTGGCCCATACCATTTTAAGAGGCGCGGTAAACAAGCACGGCCAAAGTATTCCCAACTATCATTTTGAGGATTTGAACCTTCTGCATCAGCTTTACTCTGAACGTAATCTGGTAAATCAAGCCTGTATTGTAGATGCCAACCACTCGAATTCCGGCAAAAAATATCTGGAACAGATCCGGATCTCTAAAGAGGTTCTTCACAGCCGCCGCCACAGCAGCGACATCCAGAACATGGTCAAGGGCCTGATGATCGAGAGCTACCTGGAGCCCGGAAGCCAAAGAATCGGCGAAGGCTGTTACGGAAAATCCATCACAGACCCCTGTCTGGGATGGGAAGACTCTGAACGGTTGATTTATGAGATTGCGGATGCATTGTAACTAGATAGCCCCAGACAGGGCACAAAAATGGAGCCATTGCTCTATAGATGACTGCTCATCTATTTTGCAACGGCCCCAGTCCTATCCGGCCAGAGCTGAAATCCCAAAGTAAGCAAACACTACCACTCCCAGCACAATCCGGTAATATCCGAAGAATTTAAAGTCATTTTTCCTCACATAAGTAATGAGGAATCGAATGGACAGAACGGATACGATAAAAGCGGTGATCATTCCTATCAGAAGATAAGCGATCTCCGGCCCCGTAAACATTCGGCCGAATTTTACGATTTTTAAAAGACTGGCCCCAAACATAACCGGGATTCCCAGAAAAAAAGAAAACTCTGCAGCGGCTCCCCTGGAACAGCCTAAAATCATGGCTCCCAGTATGGTAGAGCCGGAGCGGGAGGTTCCGGGGATCAGAGATAAAAGCTGAAAAAGGCCGATAAACAGTGCGGTCTGAAAGGTGATCTGGCTGGTCTTTTGAATGGGAAATCTGGTATTGGCGTTGTGATTTTCCAGCACGATAAAAAGTACGCCATATAAAATCAGCATAGCGGCAACCACATAGGATTTCATCAGATAGGCTTCCAAAATATCGTCAAAGGGAATTCCTACTATAGCTGCCGGGAGGCAGGCAATAATAATCTTGATCCACAGAATCAGAGTCTCCCGTTTCTGGGACTGCTTTTTTCTGGGAGAAAAAGGATTCAGCTTATGAAAGTACAAAACCACCACTGCCAAAATGGCCCCCAGCTGAACCACTACCATAAAAACATTTTTGAAATCTTCACTCAGATGAAGGGGAATGATTTCCTCCACCAGAATCATGTGACCGGTGCTGCTGATTGGCAGCCACTCAGTAAAGCCTTCCACAATTCCCAGAACCAATACTTTTAATACTTCAAAAATCTCCATACGCTTCTCCTATCCTCTTACATTCTCAATCTGCCAGTCAATGGGATCCACACCATGCTTTATAAGGTAATCATTGGTTTTGCTAAAAGGACGGCTCCCAAAAAAGCCTCTGGATGCCGAGAAGGGACTGGGGTGAGGCGCTTCCAGAATCAGATGAGCGGGGTTGTTCAGCATTGCTTTTTTCATCTGGGCCGGCCTTCCCCACAAAATAAATACCATCGGGCGCTGCTGACTATTGAGGATTCTGATGGCGGCATCCGTAAATTCCTCCCATCCAATTCCTCTGTGAGAATTTGCCGCATGAGCACGGACGGTAAGAACCGTGTTTAAAAGCATTACCCCCTGATCCGCCCATTTTTTTAAATATCCGTTGTCCGGAATATAGCAGCCCAAATCATCGTGAAGTTCCTGATAAATGTTAATCAGAGACGGCGGGATCTCTACATCCGGCTTTACGGAAAAGCACAGTCCATGAGCCTGGCCATAATTGTGGTACGGATCCTGGCCCAGAATTACCACCTTTACCCTGGACAATGGAGTAAAGGCAAATGCATTAAATATATCGTCCGCCTCCGGGAAAATACGCCGGGTTTGGTATTCATGTTTTACTGTTGCGTATAGTTTGCGGTAATAATCTTTTTTAAACTCGCCGCTTAATGGTTCCAGCCAATCGTTATCAATCGCCGCCATCTTTTGTATGCCTCCTTGTGTCTTTCTGAACATGCCTGCAGCAGAAAAGCTGTCCGGTTTACAGCCGCACTGCCACTCCTTTCTTTGCCAGATAGCGCTTTAACTCCATAATCTCCAATTCTTTGTAGTGAAACAGCGATGCCGCCAGAGCCGCATCAGCCCCGCCTTCTGTCAGAGTCTCATAAAAATGCTCTTTGGTTCCTGCTCCGCCGGATGCAATTACCGGAACAGAGACGTTATCCGCCACCAGCCTTGTCAGCCGGTTGTCATAGCCTGCTTTTGTTCCGTCGCAGTCCATGCTGGTAAGAAGAATCTCTCCGGCTCCCAGCTTATCCGCCTTCATCGCCCACTCTACGGCATCAATTCCCACATCAATACGCCCGCCGTGCTTATAGACGTTAAATCCGGAGCCGTCAGCCCTGCGCTTAGCATCAATGGCTACTACCACACACTGGCTGCCAAACTTGTCGGCCGCTTCTGAAATCAACTCCGGCCGGTCAATTGCAGAGGAATTAATGGAAATCTTGTCGGCTCCTTCCCGAAGAAGCAGCTTAAAGTCCTCTACCGTGCGGATTCCGCCACCTACAGTAAAAGGAATAAATACGGTTTCCGCCACCTGGCGGACCATAGACACCACTGTTTTTCTGGCATCTGAGGAAGCCGTAATATCCAAAAAAACCAGTTCATCCGCTCCCGCCTTGTCATATGCCCTGGCAATCTCCACCGGATCTCCGGCGTCTTGTAAGTTCACAAAATTAACGCCCTTTACTACCCGGCCATTATTCACGTCCAAACAGGGTATGATTCGCTTGGTAAACATCCGGCTCCTCCTACAATTCAATAAAATTCTTTAAAATCTGAAGCCCTACACTGCTGCTTTTTTCCGGATGGAACTGACAGGCAAATATATTTCCCTGCTCCACCGCTGCATGAATACAGGTACTGTACTCTGCAGAAGCCGCTACTATAGATTCTTCTTTTGCTTTACAATAATATGAATGGACAAAATAAACATATGCCCCATTTTCGATTCCTCTAAACAGCCTGGCTCCAGGTGCGATAGAAAGAGAATTCCAGCCCATATGAGGGATTTTAAGCCCGGGACAATCCGGTATACGGAGGATTTCCCCCGGGAGGATTCCAAGTCCTCTGACTCCGGGAGACTCATCGCTCCTCTCAAACAGAAGCTGCAGTCCCAGGCATATGCCAAGAAGCGGTTTTTTACTGTCTGCAATCTGACGGATCACTTCCGTCAAACCATACTGGCAAAGCTTTCCCATAGCCTCCCCAAAGGAGCCCACCCCGGGAAGAATCACCTTATCTGCTTGAAGCAGAGTCTCCTTCTCCCTGGTAATTACCGGTTTTTCTCCCAACGCCTCAAGGGCCTTGGAAACGCTTCTTAAATTCCCGGCATCATAATCAATTATTGCTATCATAGCCGCTCCTTTCCCTCCTGCATCGCCAGGCTGCAGATCCAATCCACAGAATTGGCCCGAATGCCCTCTGCCCGTTCCTTTAATTCTTCACTGATCTGAGGGAATTCGTGATGGATCCGATAAAGCCATGCCTGTTGGTTAAAAAATACAGTCTTTTCGAAAGGCCACCGGATCACGGTAGGCGTCAGGAATCCCTCTCCCAGCTCCAACGCTGTCAAAGACTTGTTCAGGGTTCTTGTCAGCCACTCTGTATAGGCTTTCCACTTGGGAAGGTAACCTTCCTCAATATAATTTTTGCAGGAAGACGTGTTGGGAACCAGGGCGGAGCCGCAATGGGGGCATCTTCCATTCTCTACTTCTCCTTCCTCCCAAATATCCTTTGTGCAGGCATTTTCGCACTGTCTCCAGGTTATATTCCCGCAGGGAGCCACGATCCTGTCCGGGTTAAAGGGCTGTCTGAATATTTCTCCGTCAGTTACCGTAGTAATAATAAAATAGTCCCTATCCTTTATCAATTTATATAACGAAAGATACCCATTTATCACTTCGGGCCGCGCCTCAATCCGTTCCGGCTGCTTTGCATCCGGGTTCTGCCTCCACTCTCCGCCAATTCCAATCAAAATTTTCTGGCTGTTAAGGAGCCGATGCCGTATCCGCTCTAATTCTTCTGGTTTCATTTCTGTTCTCCGTTCTACACATCAATATCGATCATATAGGCCTCATATCCATTGATCACAATGGTTTCCTTATACTGCTGCAGCCGTTTGGCCCTGCCGCCGTAATTTAAGTGCATATGCCCGTGAATAAAGTATTGAGGCTTATACTTATCCATTAAATCAAAAAAGCATTGAAAACCCGTATGACACAAATCATCCCCATCCCCAAGCCGATAAGCCGGGGCATGAGTAAGGAGAATGTCAAAGCCCTTATTTTTCTTTAACTGCCACCATAGCAATGCAATCCTGCGGCGCATCTGAGACTCGCTGTACTGATGAGGACCTGTGCGGTAACGCATAGAGCCCCCTAATCCCAGTATCCGCAGTCCTTTGTACAAATAGATCTGATCCTCAATACAAGTGCAGCCTTCCGGTTCTTCCGTATCATGATTGCCGTATACGTACAAAAGGGGCACATTGGCAAAGGTAACCAAAAAGGATAAATACCGGTGGGAGACATCCCCACAGGAAAGGATCAGATCGATTCCTTTCAATTTGCTTTCATCATAATAATCCCATAGGGATTTGGATTCCACATCGGAAACTACTAATATCCTCATTTTCTTTTCCTCCGCTGCCGACTTATTCCGCTGGCCGGTCAGTACCCTCGCCTTCTTTATTTCTTCCGTGAATCTGCACAATGGCTCTGGCCTCTTCCGTCAGTTCCTCCGGCTCCGGAATCCGCCCAATTACATTGTCCACCAGCCAATCCATGGTTACAATCTCCGTAGGAGTTAAAATTTCTCCTTCCGAGCACATAACGGTTCCGTCCTGAGCCGTAAGGATTCCCTCAAAGGGATAAAATTCATTTCTACAAATCGCCTTTTTTAAAAGCGCAATCAAATGCTTGGTTCCCTCAGGCGTCCGGGTACTGTAAACTACATCAATGACGTCCGCAGACATCCCCCAATAGTAATTCAGCGCCTGCTCTCTCTTTGCCAGGCCCCCTGACCAGCCTCCTTTTAAAATCTGGCGGATAATCTTCTCATAGTACCTCCCCCAGTTCCAGATAGGAGTAGCCAAGTTTTCCACCTGATCCCCGTTTTTCCGGTAAAGGCCAAACTGCCGGTTTTCTTCAATGGGAGTAATATTGTCTTTGCCGGACACAAAAGCGATTCCTTTGTAAGTCAGGGCCGCCATTGGATCATAGCCTTTTATGGTAGACCATTCCAAATGGATTTTGGCTCTGGGGTTGATCATTTTTGCCCCCAAGGCAAAGGCATTGATATTGGCCATCATCCCATATATAGGATAATCTGCCAAGTATCCCAAATCATCCTCCTCTGCCTTAGTAGCCGCAATGGCCCCGATAAGAAACTTGGCCTCATACATCCTTCCGTAATAAGTACGAATAGCCTTGTGGGAGGTGTTAACCGAGCAGTTTAAAATTTTTACGTCCGGATACAATACCGCCGCCTTCAGGCTGGCTGTAATCATCTGGGGAGTGGTGGTAAAAATCACCGTATTTCCTGCGGAAATAGCCAGTTCAATCGCTTTCATGGCCTCCGCATTGGTATTTACATTGTCAATATGGGTGGTGATTACTCTGGAGCCCAGCACCTGCTCTACATGGAGGCGCCCCAGCTCATGGCTGTAGGTCCAGTTAGAAGTCTCAGGGGTCTTTGCATTAATAAAAGCAATCTTAAGCTTAGCCGGGGCTGACGACGGCATCAGCAAATCGAAAAGCTTGGCGGTTCCTCTCTCTTTGTCTGCCTCCGGCTCTTCTACCAAAGTCACCGCTTTATCCTGATAGGACAGCTCGATTTCCTGCCAGAACCTTCCCACTTCCTCACGGAGAGCCATATCGGATGCCCGTTCCAAATGATGCATGCCAAAAGTTTCCAGATAAATCAGCAGGGCATCTCCGGCTGTAATGGGCAGACGTTTTCCTCCCTTTTCGTTAAAAACCACCTTAAATCGGTTATATGCGCTCTTCATTCTGACCTTTTCCTCCTGATTCCAGGGGATCTCAGTCTGAATTCCTGTCAGCTGGAGAAGTCTTCGGAAACTTCCCTCCTTGCTGAACCATATTTCATGAATACCGGCAATTTTATAAAAATCCAGAAACTCATAGTAGATTTTATTTTCCAGAGAAAGATTCCGTCTGGGAATCAGTCTGGTTACATATCCGGGAATACTGGCAGCTCCTACATATTTCAGTACACTAACCCGCTTATTTCCTTCCTGAACATAAAATTTGTTCATAAATTCATAGGCTTTAATCGGTTCTCTGATACCTTCGTCCAGCTGAGATTGATATAAATTAATCCATTTACTGCCAAACTCGGAGTTAGAGGGAAGCAGAGGCAGAAAATCATTGGAAAAGGCGTTCTGCCGTCCTGCCGTCTTGGTTCCCACCACCAAATCCAGAGGGATCTCCACAATTCCCAGGGAAGATTCTGATACAATGTCTACATAAGGCAGCATATCATCCAATGCCGGCAAATAGGGATAAGTTCCTGCCGATACACAGGCCCTGTATTGTTTCTGGGCATTCTTTCTTGCTTTTTCATATTCTTGCAATGGAGTAAGTAATTCATCAGACATGGATGTACCTCCCGTTATTTTTGTATAAATTAATTAACATATGGATAAAGAGTTAGACGTTTAATTTCTGTTTATTCAAATTCAAGGGCAGAAATTCGCTACCATCATTATAGCTGTTCCTGCCCTTGTCCGCAACTGTGTATTTACTTTTTGCTACTTCTTCTTTTTCAGTTTATGTACGGAAAGCCCTTCATATAATTTCTTTTTTGTTTTCCCCAAACTACCCGGCCCAGACAGGCAGATTACTGTAGGCCAGCATCAAAAAAGTTACGCAGCCAAACACCACGGAACGGCGGATAGCCCAAACCTGCTTCTTCCAGTTTTCCAGCATCAGCAGTACAAAGGTTACCAGGAGAACCACCATAAACCAAGTAGTGAAAACCCGCTTAAAGGTCAGCCCATAGCCTGCAATATAAAATCCCATGCGGAACATAGCCAGGCTGATAAAAGCAAGAGTCTGGATACCAAGGAAGGACAGCAGCCATTTTTTCCGGTTCTCTGTCCCGTTTTTCTCCGGCCAATACCATTTTGCAAAAGAAAATATTCCAAAATTAATGGCAGCAATCCAACACAGCTGGAAAAAGCCCTCCCTGGCATAGGAGCTTCTTAACAGCTCTCCTTTTCTGATAGCAGAAAGAGCTTTGGGAACCGCCGCCAGCTTTACCAGAAAAAACACACCGTAAAGAACCAGAAATGTCAGCAAGAACGCAGTAAGCATGGCAGCCGGCATATTGGAATGTTTCGCCTCCGGCTTTTCTTCCTTCTGGTAAGCTCCGTAGATCAGTCCAAACAAATAGCAGCAAATAATTATTCCGGTGGTTCCCCGGATAATAATGTCAATATTTACAAGAAATCCGTTGAACCAGTAAGAAGCCTCCTTTAACACACCGGATGCGGCAGCGGCAAAATCCGGATCCGCTCCAATGAGCAGGGCAGACGCTACGGCAAGCAAGGGAATGCTGAGAAGGATTCCTGCGGCCGCCTGCTGCATTTTCCTGCTGTTCTGCCGGCTGCTCTCAAACACGCAGGCAAATAAATTTCCCAGCGCTCCAAACCATTTTCCAAAATAAACAAAGGGCAGGGCAAAAAAACCTCTGGCCAGATCCGCCAATCCCCGCTCATTAAGGCAGCCGTCCAAACGGCTGTTTGACGCAGCCAGTACCCAGTATACCGCCGCCCCATGAAGAAATAAAACTACATATCTCGTAATATCCTGAGCCGGCTGTCCTCCAAATATTCCTATCCAGAGGGCCGCAGCAGCAGTAAAAGTCAAATATAATCCGGCATCCTTATCCGGTTTTACCGGCCAGACTGCCTTTCCTCCATAAAAAACTGCCCCTGCAAATACGGCGGTAAACAGGCATAAAACACCGTTCCAGCCTATCCGGGATAAAAAGAAATCCTGGTAATTTCCTGTCATCAGCCCACTGTAAAGCCAACCGGCAATAAGCAGTATGCCGGCCAGAATCCATTCCTTTTTCCGGCGGATCCTCGGTGCATTGATCTGGGGTGTGTCCTTCTGTTCTTTCTGTTCTATCATTGGTTCCATTATGATTCCTCCTGATATTCTAAGATATCTCCTGGCTGGCAGTTCAGGGCCTTGCAGATTTCCTCCAGAGTGGAAAACCGGACTGCTTTGGCCTTTCCTGTCTTTAAAATAGATAAGTTGGCCTGGGTGATGCCGATCTTTTCCGCTAATTCGCCGGAGGATATTTTTCGCTTTGCCATCATGACATCTAAGTTTACAACTATCGGCATTGTGCATTCCTCCTAAATGGTAAAATCATTTTCATCCTTCAGCTCTTTGGCTTTCTCAAAAGTATTCTTAATCACCCGGATCAACAGTCCCATAAATACCATAAGGCCGGCGGCGATTCCCCAGAAAAGGTAGTAGCATATTGATGCCAGGGTTACAGCCGCCACTGCAAAGCACATCCAGGAAATTATGCGAAGACTCCGGATATTTTCTTCTGTAAATACTTTCTCTTCCCCGATATTAGCCACCAGCCCCCACAGCTTCCACAGCAGGATTCCCACAGGTACAGCGCAGATATAAATGGTAGCCATAAAAAGCCCCGGTATCAGGTCTTCTGCAGTATAACTTACCGCCACATACCCCCGGACAAGAGCAGGACAGGCAAGCACCGTGGCAATGTAGGCTATGCCGAATAAAATAATGCAGATTTTGGTTAGAATAATAGAATTTTTATGTGTCCAGTCCATGGAAACCTCCTTATTTTCTTTGGATTCACTTGGAGTGTACCACATATTTTCTTGATTTTCAATATTATTTTATTGTTTTTCGATAAAATCCTCTTTTACCGGCCCCAAAATTACACATAAGCCTCCAATATATGTATGAGCGCACTTGCGCTGCTGCTGTGTGAACGCTCCAGGGCCGCATTGCTACGCTCCGATTCAGCAACTGCACAGCGCACCATTTTATGGGATGCCGTTGAAGTGAAAAGTATCATCAAATCCGGACGGCCAATCTGGCGGCTTAAATCTGCCGGCATTTTCGTAAACACTTTTGGCTTATGGTTGTATCTTTTACAGATTTCTTTGTATTTGTTTTCCATCCTCTCATGCCCGCCTATGATTACAACACTCATTCAAATTCTCCTTTCTCAAGTTAGTTATCACTAACCATTGATGTTAAAGAAAAATGCCTCACGGCATTCTTCCATCATTCCTGCCTACAGGAAACACTATTTTAAGCATAAGTTAGTTGTTGCTAACTCAAAAATAATAACATATTCAATCTTCTCTGTCAATAGATTTCTTGTGAAATTAAAAGTTGCCGCAGATTTTGAAAAATCCATAAAACAGGCCCCTGGATTTTTCAAATGTTTACCGCCATTCATATGGTGTAGTTTGATATACATAAAAATTAAGCCAATTTGTGTACAGCGTATTCGCGGTGCTGCGCCACATCAAAGGCGGAACGGAAAAGGGATCGTTGTCTACATAATAATTTACCGGAAGAGCCGGATTCAGGCCCTTTTTCAAATCCCGATGATACTCGTTGTTCAAGGTCATCCTGTCATACTCCGGATGGCCCTGAACGAAAATCTGACTTCCATCCCGATTCATTACCAGGAAAATACCGGCCTCGTCAGACTTGGCCGCGATAATCAGGTCCTCTACCTTGCGGATATCCGCCTCCCGCACCTCGGTATATCGGGAGTGAGGAGCATAAAAATAGTCATTAAAGCTTCGGACAAGGGGAAGCTTCCGATCCAGTACCTTATGGCTGTAAACACCGGACAGTTTGGTCTTTCTCTGGTATTTTGGAATCCCGTAATGGTAATAAAGCCCTGCCTGAGCCCCCCAGCAAATATGCATAGTGGAGGTGACATGGGTCTTACTCCACTCCATAATGGTTACCAGCTCCGGCCAGTAATTGACCTCCTCGTACTCCAGATGCTCCACCGGCGCACCGGTAATAATCATACCGTCATAGCGGTTCTTTTTTACCTGATCAAAGGTAATATAAAACTTGTTGAGATGGCTGGCCGAGGTATTTTTGGACACATGGCTGGACATCATTAGATAGGTACACTCAATCTGAAGAGGCGTGTTGGACAAAGCCCTGAGAAGCTGGGTTTCTGTTTCCTCCTTTAGAGGCATCAGGTTTAGAATCAGGATTTCCAAAGGGCGGATATCCTGGCTCATAGCCCGGTCCTCATCCATCATAAATATATTTTCCGATTCCAACACCGCCCGAGCGGGCAAATCATTTTGTATTTTAATGGGCATATTAGTCTCCCTTCAACATCTGTAAAAATTGTTCTTCTGAAAGAATAGGAATATTAAGTTCCCTGGCTTTTTTGTTTTTAGAGGAATTGGATAAGGTATCATTGTTAATGAGATAGGTGGTTTTAGCCGTAACCGTTCCGGTAGCCTTCCCCCCTTCTGCCTCAATAACTGCCTGAAGCTCCTTCCGGTTGGCAAAATGCTCCACTGAACCGGTAATGACAAAGGTCATTCCCGCCAACCGTCCCCCTTCTGATAGAGCAGTCTCCTGCTTGATGGTAAGCTCTGAAAGCAGACGGTCTACCATCTCATTTTTCTTCGGGTCTCCAAAGTAGTCCATCCATGCCTGTGCCAATACGCCGCCAATGCCGTCTGCAGCTACCAGCGACTCAAAATCTCCATGGCGCATGGACTCAAAGTCATAACCAAACTGACGGCACAGGACCTTTGCATTAGCCAGGCCGATGCCGGCGATTCCCAGCCCATAAACCACTCTGGGCAAGGTAGTGTGTCTGGCCTTCCTTATGGATTCCTGGAGATTCTCATAGGATTTTTCCCCAAATCCTTCCATCTCCACAATGGTGTCTTTATAACGATCCAGATGAAAAATGTCCGCATATTCATGAATAAAACCGGCGGCAATAAATTTCTCCAAAGTAGCCTCAGAAAGGCCGTCGATGTTTAAAGCATCTCGGCTGGCAAGCAAAGTAAAGCTTTTGATCCGCTTGGCTTCACAATCCGGATTGATGCAGTATAAAGATTTCACATCCCCTACTTTCCGAATCTCCGTAGGCCCGCTGCACACAGGGCATTCCTTAGGAATATGGGTAACTCCGCTGCGGGTTAAGTTATCGCCAATCTGGGGAATAATCATGTTGGCCTTGTAAACCGTTATTTTGTCCCCGTTTCCCAAAGCCAGGGACTCCAGAATACTGATGTTGTGTACACTGGCCCGGCTCACCGTGGTGCCCTCCAGCTCCACCGGCTCAAAAATTGCCACCGGATTAATCAAACCTGTCCGGGACGGACTCCACTCAATATATTTTAAGGTAGTCTCCCGCACCTCGTCAGCCCACTTAAAAGCAATAGAATTGCGGGGGAATTTAGCGGTTCGGCCCAAAGAGTCCCCATAAGCAATGTCATCGTACAAAAGCACCAGGCCGTCGGAAGGGGTATCGTTATTGTGAATATTCTCGGAAAACCACTCTACCGTATCTCCCAGATTATCTCTCGTAACCTCCCGGTACTCCACAATTTCAAAGCCCTGGGATATCAGCCATTCCAGCTGGTTTTTCCGGGAATTTGAAAAATCCACGCCTTCTGCCCTTACTAAAGCGAAGGCCAAAAAACGGACATTTCGCTCCGCCGTAATCTGGCTGTTCAGCTGTCTGACAGAACCGCTGCATAAATTTCTGGGATTCTTATATCTGGCCTCCCCATCTTCGATTTCCTGGTTAATACGGTTGAAATCCGAGTAGCGGATCACTGCCTCCCCCCGCAGCACCAGCTGGCCTTTATACGGAATGGCAAGAGGCACGTTGGCAAATACCCGGGCATTGCCGGTAATCACTTCTCCAATCTCACCATTTCCTCTGGTAACCGCTTTTACGAGGGAGCCGTTTTCATAAGTCAATACAATAGTAAGACCGTCCATTTTCCAGGACAGCAGCCCTTTTTGATCTCCCAGCCAGTCCTTTAAGGCTTCCACATCCTTGGTTTTATCTAAGGACAGCATGGGAGCCTCGTGGGTTTCCTTAGGCAGCTCCGACAACACCTGATACCCCACTTTTTGAGTAGGACTTAAGGAAAGTATGGTTTCAGTCTCTTTCTCCAGTTCCAGAAGCTCGTCGTAAAGACGGTCGTACTCAAAATTACTCATCAGCTCCCGGTCTTCCTGATAATAAGCTTTTCCGGCCTCATTGAGAATTTCAATGAGTTCTTTCATTCTCTCTATTGAGTTATTTTTATCCATCTTTATCCTTTCTTCCGGCCTTTGGATCGGGGAATGCAGAAGGCCTGGAACCAGAATCTGCTAAAAGAGCTTTTAATTTTTTCTCTTCTTCCGGCGTCACTGCCCGGTAAGCTCCTGTTTTTAGGTTTCCCAGCTTAATATTCATAATACGGATTCTTTTTAATTCTAATACTTTATACCCCAGCTCCTGACACATCCGGCGTATCTGGCGGTTCAGCCCCTGGGTAAGGATGATTTTAAACCGGTCTCCTGACAGCTTTTCCACTTTGCAAGGCCGGGTTACCGTATTTAGTATGGGAACTCCAGAGGCCATCTTTTTTAAAAATTCCGAGCTGATGTTTTTATTTACCCGAACTACGTATTCCTTTTCATGGAAATTTCGGGCCCGCATAATTTTATTAACCAAGTCTCCCTGATTCGTCATCAGCAGCAGACCCTCTGACTCTTTATCCAGACGGCCGATTGGGTAGATCCGCTCCGGATAGTTTAAAAACTCTACAATGTTTTCCGCTCTGTCTTTATCAGAAGTGGTACATACGATCCCTCTGGGCTTGTTGACAGCCAGCAAAATTTTAGGCGGTCTCCCGCCGGAAGAAAGAATTGTCTGCCCCGTCCGCGGACCAGCCGCATCCCAGGCTTCTATGTGCGGCTCTAAAGCCCCCGGCCCCCTGTCGCAGATAATCGCCTGCCCTTCCAAAACTTTCTGCCCCATTTCCGCCACTTGGCCGTCTACCAAAACTTTCCCGGCCTGTATGAGCCGGTCAGCCTCCCGCCGGGAGCAGATTCCCATCTCACTTAAATATTTATTCAGCCGCATCTCTGCCATATGCTTCCCTTATCTGCCTTCCTTTTTTACAAAAACGCAGAAAACGCGGCCGCAGCATGAAACTCTTTGCGGCCGCCTCTTTGTCTGTTGAAAGTATTTTTCAGAGACACATTTTCTCTGTTTTCCTATGTCCGAAAGTATACCATAGATTTTGTTGATTTGCAATTATATCTCAAAATTCCGCGAAAATGCGAAAAATCTTTAAAAAGAAACTACCGGCTGCATTTTGAATTGCCCCTGGCCATATGCTGCGTGGGGAATATCCTTGGACATGATCAGTCTTTCTTTTGGAGATTAGCAGTTTTCCGGCTCATTTCCTCACTATTTTATTGTTTGCAAATGTACAAAAACGGTGTTAAATCACAAGCATAGCATCCCCGAAGGAAAAGAAGCGATAACGCTCTTTAATAGCTTCCTCATAGGCTGACAGAACCTGTTCCCGGCCTGCCAAAGCAGAAACCAGCATAACCAGAGTGGATTCGGGAAGGTGGAAGTTGGTTATCAGGCAATCCAGCAGTTTAAATTGGTAGCCTGGGTAGATGAAGATCTCAGTCCAGCCGCTGCCTGCCTTTAGCAGTCCGTCTTCCCCTACAGCGGATTCGATAGTCCGACAGCTTGTGGTTCCCACACAAATGATACGTCTATTGGATAGTTTGGCCTTGTTAATCTTTTCTGCTTCGGATTCTTCTATCATATAAAATTCCGAGTGCATATGATGATCCAACACGTTCTCCGTTTTTACCGGTCGAAAAGTGCCCAAACCTACGTGAAGAGTTACGTGGGCAATCTCCACTCCCATCTCTTTAATTTCTGCCAACAGCTCTCTGGTAAAATGCAGTCCTGCTGTAGGCGCTGCCGCCGATCCCTGGTGCTTGGCATAAACCGTCTGGTAGCGGTCTTTGTCTTTTAGTTGGTGGGTAATATAGGGGGGCAGGGGCATCTGCCCCAGCTGATCTAATATCTCTTCAAAAATCCCGTCATAATGAAACTGAATCAGTCGGTTTCCTTCATCTGCCACTTCCACAACTGTAGCTTTTAAAAGTCCCTCTCCAAATTCCAGCTCCGTTCCCGGCCTGGCTTTTTTGCCCGGCTTTACCAAGGTTTCCCAGATATCATCTCTCCGGCGCTTTAATAAAAGCACTTCAATCTTGGCTCCTGTATCTTTTTTCGTGCCGAAAAGTCGGGCCGGAATGACTTTCGTGTCGTTGATTACCAGACAATCTTCGGGCCTTAAATATTCTTTTATATCCCGAAAATGTCTGTGACTTATCTCCCCGGTCTCTTTATCTAAAACCAGAAGCCTGGAAGCAGAGCGATCCTCTAAAGGATCCTGGGCTATCAGCTCCTGAGGCAAATCAAAATAAAAATCCTTTACGTTCATCCTGTTGTCTCCTTGATAAAGGGATTATTCCGCCGCTGTCTCCAAGGCAGCTTCCGTCTGAACAGAACTTCCGCCCGTCACAATGGATACACTGCTTTCACCCTTGCTCTCTTCCGTTTCTCCTACGCTTGAATTTCTCTGGAGGACACCATAAACTCCAGCCAGCTCCGGATCCGTTTCCAAGGCCTGTCTCAGCTTGGCATAAACCTGGGTCCTTAAAAGAATCAACTCATCTGTTTTCTCGGCATCACTGAATTCCTGCAAAACCACCTGATCCTGAAGACTGCTGTCCACCATCTGCAAAGCTCCCTCTTCGTTGGTAATAATATATACCCGGAACAGGCCGGGGGCCGGAGTCTCTACATTTTTAAATTTCAAATCATAGCTTATATAGGCCAGATAGCTGCCTTCTATGGGGCCGGGTCTGGTATAGCAGACAATATTTTCATAGCCATCGGTATAGCGGGCAGTATAGCGGTAATCATTCCGCAGTTCCTCCATACCTTCTGTATCCTGACGGCCAAACAAGCGGTAGATCGTCTCTACATCTGCATTCTGCTTTGCAGTAAAGTAACTCTCTATCAGCGTGTTGACTTCCAGCACCTCATCTTTTGCAAAGGTCTGGCCGGCTCCTTCTGCATCCGCCTCCGCCTGTTCTCCCTCTTCTGCGGGCACAGTATCCGGCTCTCCCTCTCCGTTTTCAATAGCTATTTCAATAACCGGAGCGCTCTCCGATGGAGCCGCCGTAGCCTGGGTGTCTCCGCCGTTCTGCCTTTTGGCCAGTCTTTCCGCCAATATAATAGCCAGCACCAAAACTATCACTAACGCCGGAATGATCAGAAATTTTAAGTACTTCTTCAGCTCTTCTTCCGTAAAAGATGAATAGCCGTATTTATTATCTTGCCTGCTCAAGTCACTACCTCCCGTGTGTTTTATGGTCATATGAACCAATGTCAGTTAGTTAAGCTATTGGGTTAGACTCTGAATAAGGGTCTAACTCAAATTTTCAAAATTTCAAAAAAATTACTTTAAGGGGTTGACACGGAGCTCAAAATGTGCGGCC
>JAETNT010000176.1 GCA_021772025.1 Enterocloster bolteae
CAAGGATACCCTGATTTAGATACCATAGAAGGCGTGCTGGAAACAGATTTGTTCCCGGACGGCCACCGGGATTGGAGCACCGTGTATCTGGACGGCCTAGATGAGGTCTGGGGCACCGTCAAGGATTTGGACTGGGAACTCCCATTTTACGGCACTGTAAAAAATGAAAATATCATAGCCATCGGGTTAAATTTAACATATTACTACGGCCTGACACTGGACGAAGGCATTGGAAAACTGCTGGACCATGCAATGGACTTAAAGGCAGATGAACTCCCCCAGCGGGAAATTGTCCCCTACCAAGCCAAATATGAAAAAAACAAAATTACGATTGAAACAGGCCGGGACCATCTGAACACAGGCCTTGCTTACCACGACAGTTTCCAGTCCAAGCAGGAAGTTTACGCCAAAAACCATTTAACCTATGTAAATTCAGGCCGGACAGAATTAAAATTTGGGCATCCATATTTTGGGCAGGGCCTCCTCCTCACCGCTGCAGCAGCCCTCCTCCTATTCCTATTTACATGGCGCATAAAACGCGGGCAGCAATGAAAACTAGGAATGTAAAAAGGTTTTTACATCTTTGTTTTTACCCGGATAAACGGAAAGGAAAAGATACTTTACATGGCGAACGATACATTTGCCCCAGCCGGGCCTGCCCTTCTGGCTCTTCCTTGGGGCGCAAATATCCCAATCAAATACATTGCCGGCTTGGCAGGTTTTCTCCTCTGGCTCTTCCTCCTGCATATCCTAAAGAAAAGCGGCCTGAATTTCTGGCGGTTCCTTGCTGGGAGCGTTGGCGCCTTCCGTCCTATGCTGGTATTTTTAGAGCCTGCCCTCACCCAGCCCCGAGCGCGGATTGTCGCGCTGTTAGCCAGTATTCCCGGAAACATCGGTGATATATACAGCGCCCATTACAAATACGGGGTCATTTTTGTAGAGTCTGGGGGTACAGCCATTTCCCTGAAAATTGATTTTGAGTGCTCAGGGATTATTGAGATTATCGCGTACTTGTCCCTCCTGATGTTCTACCGGGTGTATACCGTGTATGAAAGGGTATACGTGGGCATTTTAGGGGTGATTGCCATTGTGCTTGCAAATGCGCTGCGGATTACAGTGATTTGCCTGCTGATTTATTTTGGCGGGATTGGCATATACTATGTGGCGCATACGTTTATCGGCCGGTTTGTCTTTTACGGGCTGTCCGTCCTGATTTATTTCTATGTGTTTACAAAGCCCCAGATTATCAAGCAGAAGGTGGGAAGTTTCCGGTATGGCGATGATAAGTAATTTTTTGGATTCAATTTTGTTTTGGGCGGCGTGGATCATTATTCCGCTGATTATGGAAATTATCCCGTCGGTGGGAAGCATACTGATTTTAGGGAAGAAAAAACTGTTTGCCAAGGAATACCAAGACCCGCTG
>JAETNT010000012.1 GCA_021772025.1 Enterocloster bolteae
ACCTTCCTTCAGATTCCACCTCACAATGGACACCCTTGGTCTTGGCTGTATCCTTCCCACTACTAGGGCGGATTAGGGACTTTCACCCGTTAGAAACGTGCGCCGCAAGGCGCACAACGAATATACGCCTGGCCGTTTACTCGGTCAGGCGTATATCGCCGTAAGGGAAAGATTGGAGAGTTCCATCTGCCATGCGGCAGGTCAGACTGCCATCGGCTTCAATGGCTAGGGCTTTTACTATTTGAGTCTGTCCGTCCGGCCCGGTAAGAAGCACGTCTTTTCCAAGCACAAGATTGCGGCGGCGGTAAATTTCCGGTACAGCGGTGCAGTCGGCAAGCTCCAGAAAGGAGCAGCGGATTCGGGCAGCCAATTGACTGCGATTGATAACTGCACCGTCCGCAGTGCAGCCATCTGGGGTAATGGCTCCCATTTGCTGGACGCCGGAGGATGGAAAGCCGCCTGCTGGTTCTTTCAGATTCAGCCCGATTCCTACAATGACAAATTCTATCTCTCCGGTTTCAAAGCTGGAAACGGCCTCAGTCAGGATGCCGCAGACTTTTTTTTGGCAAAAATACAGATCATTAACCCATTTAATATCTAAATCAATACCGCAGACCTGAGACACGGACTTATAGACCGCCACAGCAGCAGAAGCGGTAATGATTCGACTCTGACTTAAATGACGTTTGGGATGGTACAGAATACTGAGATATAAGCCGGTATCTTTAGGGGAGTAAAAACCCCGGCCTAAATGTCCGCGTCCGGCGCTCTGGGCTTCTGCTAACACCATGGCCCCGTCAGAAAGAGGGCAGTGCTGGCTGTCAGCTTCCAGTGCTTTCTGCCGAAGGGTCAAATTGGTGGACGTGACCTCCGGATATACCCATACAGGTGCCAAACAACTGTCAGAATAGGCTCCAATTGCTTCGGGAGAGAGAAGGTTGCTGCCGGACTCTAAAATGTATCCCTTATTGGTGACGGCATGAATGGGGTATCCTTCTTTCCGAAGGGCGGTAATAGCTTTCCACACTGCAGTCCGGGAACAGGAAAAACGGGCAGCCAGATCTTCCCCGGAAATATAAACGCCTTTCTGCGTTTCTAACAATCCCAGAACCAATGATTTTACAGACATTTCTATCCCCTCTCTTTCTGCCTTGATGATACACAAAAACCGGAAGGATTGTCAAGATACAGCCAAATATTAAAACCTCTTTACTTGACTTTTACAGTAATAATAGGTAAAATGAAACTTAATTATGCGTAGTGAGTATTTATTCACATTCCACCGCACCAAAGAGACATGGAGGAATGACAATGGTCAAGTATATTTTAAAGAGAATCGGCGCAGGTATGCTGTCTGTGTTTGTCTTGATTACCATTACATTTTTTTTGCTGCATATCATTCCAGGCGGTCCCTTTAGCCCGGCAGAGAACCGAAATGTACCGCCGAAGATTCTGGAGAAGGTTTCCGAGCAGTACGGGCTAAATGATCCAATTCCGGAGCAGTATATCCGATATCTGAAAAATCTGGCCCAAGGCGATCTGGGCACCTCCTTTAAAAAGCAGGATACAACTGTAAATGAGCTGATTGCTCAGGGCTTTCCGGTCTCTGCCAGGGTCGGCTTCTGGGGCATTTTGATTTCTCTGGCTGTGGGAGTTCCGCTGGGAGTTATTGCGGCGATAAAGCGGGGAAAATGGCCTGACGGAGTAGCCATGGTTTTTGCCACTATAGGCGTGTCGGTACCGTCTTTTGTAATCTGTGTACTTATGATGTATTTCTTCTGTGAAAAGTGGAAGATTTTCCCGTCTTATGGTCTAACCTCCTGGAAGCATTATGTCCTGCCTGTTTTTTGCATGGCATTCTCTCAGATTGCCTATATTACCCGTCTTATGCGCTCTTCTATGCTGGAGACCATGCGTCAGGATTATATTCGTACGGAACGGGCCAAGGGAGTGCCGGAATTTACGGTTATCAGCAAATATGCTATGAAAAATTCTCTGCTGCCCATTATTACTTATGTAGGCCCCATGGTAGCGGCCCTTTTAACCGGTACCTTTATTATTGAGAAGCTGTTTTCTGTACCGGGACTTGGTCGGTATTTTGTGTCCGCCATTAATGACCGCGACTATTCCGTGACTTTGGGACTTACCCTATTTGTGGGGACGCTGATTATTGTTGTCAACATTGTTGTGGATATTATGTATGCGGTAATTGATCCCCGAGTAAAAATTGATAAATAGGAGTGCTTAGAATGAAGAAGAAAACAATGGCCCGGTCTGCTGTCATGGAAGCGGCAGGGAGTTCCTATGCCATGACAGATGACATTCCTGATGAGCTGCTGGAACCTCTGGCAGAGTCAGATCGGGAGACAGAAAGCATTGAAAGGGAAAGTATCTCCTATTTAAAGATGTGCTGGAGGAGACTGAAGAAGGATAAATTAGCGATGTTTGGTCTGGCGGTAATTGCGGTTATGACGCTGCTTGCTATTTTTGCTCCCATGCTTTCCCAATATACCTATGACCAGACGGATTTTGCCCATATGCTGGAGTGGCCAAGCAAGACTCACTGGTTTGGTACAGACAAGCTGGGAAGAGACATCTTCGTCCGCACTATGTACGGGGCAAGAATTTCCCTTACTATCGGATTTGCTGCTGCTTTTATTAATATGATCATCGGTGTGCTATATGGAGGCATTGCCGGTTATCTGGGCGGTAAAACCGACATGATTATGATGCGTATTGTAGACATACTCTGCGGGATTCCCAGTTTGATTTATTTGATTTTAATCATGATGTATCTGGGGAATACCATGAAAAGCATTTTAATTGCCATGTGTCTTACCTACTGGATTACCACTGCCAGAATGGTAAGAGGGCAGATCCTGACCTTGAGGGAACAGGATTTTGCCTTGGCCGGTAAGGTCTGCGGCTTGAGCAAATGGCAGATTTTGATTCACCATCTGATTCCCAACAGTATTGGAACGATTATTGTTACAGTAACCTTTCTAATCCCTTCCGCTATTTTTCAGGAGGCATTTTTAAGCTTTTTGGGTATCGGAATTGCGGTACCGAAAGCCAGCTGGGGGACCCTGGCTAACGATGCCATTGAATATCTGTTTTCTTATCCTTACCAGATGTTCTTTCCGGCGGTAGCCATCAGTATTACCATTTTTGCATTAAACTTTATCGGAGACGGCCTTCGGGATGCGCTGGATCCCAGACTGAAAAAATAGATCTGAGGATGCCGGGCAGACGATATTGAATGATTAGGAGAACAGAGGATGAGTAACACGGAAAATAAGGTATTGCTGGATGTGAAAAATCTTCACACCGGTTTTGCCACAGATGACGGGCAGGTAAAGGCAGTCCGGGGAATTTCTATTCATGTAGATCAAGGCGAAAGCTTAGGTATTGTGGGGGAATCCGGCTGCGGAAAGTCGGTAAGCATGCTGTCTATTATGCACCTCTTGGCGGATAATGCCAGTTTAACAGCAGATGAAATTACCTTTGACGGTGAGGACTTGCTGCACAAATCCGTTAAAGAGATGCGGAAATACCAGGGGAATGATATTTCTATGATTTTCCAGGACCCTATGACCAGCTTGAATCCTTTGTTTACCATTGGGGAACAACTTTGCAATCCGCTGATGCGGCATAGAAGGCTGACCAAAAAGAAAGCGCTTGAGAGGGCTGCAGAGGTTCTGGAGCAGGTAGGGATTCCGGATCCCGAGAAACGGTTAAAACAATATCCTCATGAGCTTTCCGGCGGTATGCGCCAGAGAGTTATGATTGCCATTGCCATTAGCTGTGATCCGAAGCTTCTGATTGCGGATGAGCCTACTACGGCTCTGGATGTGACCATTCAGGCTCAGATTTTGGAGCTGATGCAGAAGATGAAGGATGAATACCACATGTCTTTAATCCTTATTACTCATGATTTGGGCGTTATCGCTAATATGTGTACCCGGGTAGTGGTGATGTACGGAGGATTGATTATGGAGGAAGGGGCCCTGCGGGACATCTTTTACCATACCGGTCATCCGTATACTTTGGGACTGATGGAGTCTATTCCCAAGAATGACAAGCAGCGTCTGGTGCCTATCTATGGCACGCCGCCGGATTTATTGAATCCGCCTAAGGGATGTCCCTTTGCGGCCAGATGCAAATATGCCATGAAGCTTTGTAAGGAACATTTACCGGAGCTTACGGATATTGGGGAAGGTCACAGAAGCGCCTGCTGGCTTCATAACCCTTGTGTAAAGGCCAAAATAGGGGAGGTGAAGCTGTCATGAGTATTAGCAGCAACAAGGAAAACTGCCTGGAGGTTCAGAGCTTAAAAAAATATTTTGAGCTGAAGGCCGGACTTTTTAAAAAGCCTAATATTTTAAAGGCCGTGGATGACGTAAGCTTTTCCATTGCAAAAGGCGAGGCCATGGGGCTGGTCGGCGAGTCAGGCTGCGGCAAGACTACTATTGGACGTACCGTGCTGAAGCTTTATGAGCCTACCGGCGGAAAGATTTTATATCAGGGGGATGATATTACTAATCTGGACGACAGCCAGATGGTTCCCTACCGGAAGAAGAT
Organism: Enterocloster bolteae; assembly: GCA_021772025.1. GTDB lineage: Bacteria > Bacillota > Clostridia > Lachnospirales > Lachnospiraceae > UMGS1370. Next base: position 4,582 of record JAETNT010000012.1, read on the forward strand.
CCAGATGATTTTCCAGGATCCCTATACCTCTTTGGATCCAAGAATGAACGTAGCTCACATTATTGCGGAGCCTATTCGCTTTATGAATTTGTTGCAGGGCAAGGACGTGATGGATCGGGTGAGAGAATTAGTGGAGCTGGTTGGATTAAAACAGGATCATTTAAACCGCTACCCCCACGAGTTTTCCGGCGGTCAGAGACAGCGTATCGGCATTGCCAGGGCTTTGGCAGCGGAACCGGAGTTTATTGTGTGCGATGAGCCCATTTCCGCTTTGGACGTGTCCATTCAGGCACAAATTATCAATATTCTGGAAGATTTGCAGAATAAATTTAATTTTACTTATCTGTTTATTTCTCACGACTTGGCTATGGTGCGTCACATTTCCAACCAGGTAGGAGTTATGTATCTGGGTAATCTGGTAGAATACGCAGAGGTTGACGAGCTTTATGACAACATGCTGCATCCCTATACTAAGGCTCTGATTTCCGCAGAGCCGGTGGCTGACCCGGACAAGGCAAAGGCAAGCCAGAGAATTGTCTTACAGGGCGATGTGCCGTCTCCTATTAACCCGGGACCAGGCTGTCCCTTCCGTTCTCGCTGCCAGTACGCGAAAGGCGTCTGTGCCGGCGAAAAGCCCTGTTTAAAGAAAATAAATGATAAACATTATGTGGCCTGTCATCTGTATGAGAATTAAGCATACCAAAGATCCATTCCTGGTGGTGCGCGATATCGTTGATAACCGTTTTGCCTTTGGCAAAAATGATTATAAAAGCCTTTTAGGCGATAAAAAAGAGGAGGAATGATTATGAGAAAAAGATGGATAAGCGGGATTCTTGCATCTGTAATGGCAATGTCTCTGCTTGCAGGATGCGGCGGCGGACAGGCTTCCACAGGAGATACCACTGCAGCAGCAGCTGGCACCGAGGCAGCTGCAGGCAGCGCGACTACTGAGGAAACGGGAAATGTTCTGCGCTACGTTATGAATGGGGAGCCGGAGACTTTGGATCCCAACATGAATAACTATGCAGCATCTTCCAATGTATTATTAAACTTGTTTACCGGTTTGTATCAGTACTCTACAGACGGAACCAGCGTAGAGCCGGGGTGTGCGGAAAGTTACACCGTATCGGATGATGGTTTGACTTATACCTTTAAGCTGAAAGAGGGCTTAAAATGGTCTGACGGCTCTCCTTTAACCGCAGCAGATTTTGAGTATTCCTGGAAGAGAGAATTAAAGCAGGAGACCGCTTCTACTGCTGCATGGCAGTTATATTACATTAAGAATGGAGAAGCCTACAACAATGGCCAGTGTGAAGCTGACGAAGTGGGTGTTAAGGCTATTGACGACACTACTTTAGAGGTTGTATTAAATAACCCTACTCCTTACTTTGTAAACCTGACCGCCGCCAATAACTTTGCGCCGGTTAAGAAGGACGCGGTAGAAAGCGCAGAGGCATGGACCAAGTCTGCGGAGACCTATGTGTGCAACGGTCCCTTTATGATGGCAGAGATTAAGCCCCAGGAAGGCTATTCCTTAGTAAAGAACCCCAATTATGTATTTGCAGATACCGTAGCATTGGACGGTATTGAGATGATTTTTATTGAGCAGGCTGAGGCAGCATTGTCTGCATATAATGCAGGTGATATAGATGTTATGAGCGGCAGCTCTATTGAGACCCAGGCTATGACCCAATACGATGGCAGTGAAGAGCTTCACAGCTATGATTTAATCGGAACCTCCTATTACGATTTTAACTGCGAGAAGGAATACATGACCAAGGAAGTGAGAAAGGCTTTGGCAATGGCAATCAGCCGTGATACCATCAACCAGGTAGCCGTTCCCTCCAAGCCCAAGTCTGCATATGCATTTGTTCCCTATGGAATTCCTTATGCAGAGGAAACTGAGGATTTCCGTACCAAGGTTGGAAATGATCTGATTACCGAAGATGTGGAAGCCGCAAAGCAGCTGCTGGCAGATGCAGGATATCCGGGAGGAGAGGGCCTTCCGACTCTGCAGCTGATTATTACTAATACAAAGGAGAACAAAGACAAGGCACAGATTCTTCAGGCAGTTTGGAAAGAAAACCTGGGTGTTAATGTTGAAATTGTTACTTTTGAATCCAAGGTTTATTGGGATGAACATAGCGCTGGCAACTTTGATGTTGCATTTGACGGATGGACTGGTGATTATCCGGATCCCAACACTAACTTAAGCATTTTCAACAAGGGCCGTATGGAAAAGGAATGCCGCTGGAGAAGTGAGGAAGCGCTTCGTTACAATGATTTGCTGGAGGAAGCAGCAACCTTAGCAGATAACAATGCCCGCATGGAACTGTTTGTTGAGATGGAGAAAATTCTCATGGATGAGATGCCTGTAATGCCGGTATACTTCCGCAACACTATGGCGTTAGTAAAGCCGCATGTTCAGGGCTTTACCTGTGATAACTCCGGACATCCGCTGTTTAGAGCCGTATCTATGGAGAAATAATCAGCAATGATATATCCAAGAACTTTACATGCCGGGGGCTGCATTGCAATTGCAGCCCCAGCATTTCCTGTAGAAAAAGAACGTTTGGAAAAGTGCATAATGCGTTTAGAAGGCTTGGGCTATAGGGTGAAGACAGAACAAAACCTTGCAGAAGGAAAGAATCTCCACGGCTATTTATGCGGCAGCGGAAGAGAGCGGGCCGCAGATCTGTGCCGGTTGTTTGCAGATCCGGAAGTAGATGCCATTATTTGTATCCGCGGCGGTTACGGCAGCGCTCAGATGATGAAGCATCTGGATTATGATTTGATCCGCAGGAATCCTAAGGTGTTTGTGGGGTATTCGGATATTACCAATCTCCTTAATACCTTTGCTTTAAAGTGCGGTTTTGTCACCTATCACGGTCCTATGGTCAGCTCTAATATTCTGGAAAATTATGATGAGTATACACAGCTTAGCTTTTTAAATACCATTGGAGAATGGGAAGAACTGGAGTTTGTGAATGACATTCCAAGGCCGGTTAGCGGTGCTGGAAATGATTGCGGCAGGCAGGGAGACAGGGGCCAGGCAGAGAGACTGAGCCGGGAGGATGTATCCCAGATGTCAAAGATACCGGTTCCATTTCAGACTATTACCGGAGGAAAGGCAGAAGGCCGGTTGATTGGAGGAAATGTAACGGTAGTAGGCCGTATGATGGGAACTTTCTATCAACCGGATTCCAGAGGAAAGATTATCTTTCTGGAAGATGTGGATGAACATATCGCATCTCTGGATATGTATATTACCCAGATGGAAAATGCCGGATTTTTCGATGAGGCAGAAGGAATCCTGCTGGGAGATTACTCTGGCTGTATTAACAAATACGGAGAAGACTACCTCATTGAGCAATTTTTAGAGGATAAATTTGCACCTTTGGGCATCCCGGTGCTGTCTGGACTGCAAGTAGGACACACCGCGCCTACCGGAACTCTGCCAATCGGCGCGTGGTGCCGGTTGGATACAGATAACAAAAAAATTACGTTTATAAAAAAATGATAGAGACGAGACAGAAGCTTTTAAAAATATGAAGAAAGATTCTGCCTCGTTTTTTAATGGAAAAGTTCGCTGTTGGACTAATGAAAGTTTACATTTAAAGAGCATTTTTTATATAATCTTCTGCTTGCTGTCCGGAGATATTTAATATCTCCTGCAGAGATTTGGAAATTTCTTTATCGGAAACTTTTAGCTTATGATAGACCTTGATAATGGCAAAGGCTCGAGCCTCTGCTTGGAATTCTTGCCGAAGCTCTTCTGTAAGCTGAGGCCGGAGTTCTTCTGTAAGCTGAGGCCGGAGTTCTTCTGTAAGCTGAGGCCGGAGTTCTTCTGTAAGCTGAGGCCGGAGTTCTTCTGTAAGCTGAGGTCGAAGCTCCGCTATAAGCTGGGGTCGAAGCTCCTCTTTCACTTCCTTCTTCACTTCTTCCCGCAGTTCACTCCTCATATATTTTCGCTCTGTTTTCCGAAGCAATTCCAAGTCCCTTTTTGTATCATACTCAAATATACTCACTGCTATCGCCTCCGCTTTCCAGGTGGAAAGAAACTCTGACAGGATACCCTCCCGGATACATTCATTCACAGCGCGTTCCACCGCATAATTTAGGGTCATGGTTTGGGTATAGGTTCTCACTTTGTCTACATACAGCATGTATTCCCATAGAGTCTGACAGGCCTCTGCTAAGTGTCTGTTGTGCCCTAAATTAATGTTTAATAGGGTTGCTTTCAACTCTAAATCCGGAGACACGGATGGAATCTGGTAGGCATCAGATAACTTTAAGATAGTTCGGTCTCCTATAGGCCGGCTGCCGTTATAGAAAATAACAAAATGGGGGGTAGGGATTTTTACACGGCTTTCTGCATAGAGAGACTCATCCCTGATGATTTTTTGATATTCTTTGGCAACATACAGTAGGTACCGAAGGGGCATATTGGGGCTGTAGCTGGATTGATGTTCGTAAAGGTTTAACTGGAAGTCAATGATAAATGCCAAGTCGTTTTTCAAATTCATATAAATGGCATTTTCCAAAGTAACTACCTCTAAATCCTGCGGCTCCTCATAGGCAGTTCCGTTTACTGCATTAAACAGACTTAAAAGTGCTTCCTTGTTATGAAACAGCATCCGAAACAACGTATCCTTGTGGTTGCGCTTAACACCAAGAAGCAGATGATCCTGAATCCGGTCTTTTTTCTTTTTCTTCATTTGTCCTCCTCTGCAGGAGAACGGTAGAAAATCTCCTGCTTTTCATTTGAAGTGGAAAAGCATAGATTTTCTGATAGAGATAAAGAATATCACAGATGGCCATAAGGCCGGAATATTAGAAACATATGCTTTATGTAGATTGTGTTCTGACTACTAGACTCGTAAAGCACTTGGTCAAGTGTTCATATTATACCATATCCGCTAAGCTCGTGGAAGACCTCGCTAAGCGGCTAGGCATGTGTTCTCACTAGACTCGGGAAATACCTCGTCAAGTGTTCACATTATACCATAGAAAAAACAAAAAGCCCCTCCGCAGACATTTCTCGACATTAATAGACCTTATAGGGAGAAAGCCCTGCAAAGGGGTGATGGAGTGTATGAAATTTTAAAAAGTAAAAAAGCTACAGGGCCAGCTTTTCTTTAAACTCTCCTTTTTCTACGACCAATGCAACGGCCGGAGTTTCCTGGCTGAGTACAACTTGATAACGGTCAGCCCAAGCCTTCTTTCTGGTAACATCAATCTCCATAACCGGATAGGGGGAGAGGATTTTTCCGATAGCGTCAATGCTCCCTTGATATTCCGGACTCCAGAAGCCTAATACCACAGGGGTTTTACTTTCAATAACTCTTTCGCGGAAATAGTCCATATCCTCAATATAACGCTCTGCGGCAGTAGCGGCTATGGCACCGTCGGAGATAGCGGTGGAAACCTGACGAAGGTATTTATCCCGCACATCGCCGATAGCGTAAACACCGGGGATATTGGTTTCCATCTGCTCGTTGACATGGAGCCAGCCCCGGGAGTCCTTGTACAGCTCATCCGGGAGCCATTTTGTTTCCGGAATCATACCCACAAAGAAAAATACGCCGTCACAGGCAAAGTCGGTAATCTCTTCGGTTTTCATATTCTTGATCTTTACGCCGGTAACCTGATCCTCACCGCAGACCTGAGTCAAAACACTGTTCCACACAAAATCCATTTTGGGATGGGAGAGGGCTTTTTCGGCGGCCTGTTTATTGCAGTCCAAAACCCCTTCCTCGTGGAGTACGATTACCGTGACCCGGCTGGCAAATTTGGTAATAAACATCCCTTCCTCAATAGCCTGATCACCGCTTCCAACTACCACGACATGCTGATCCTGAAAGAACTCTGCATCGCAGGTGGCACAGTACGCCACGCCTTGTCCCGTAAGCTCACGCTCTCCTGGAATCCCGAGGATTCTGGCGGAAGTACCGGTGGCTATCACAACGGCTTTGGCACCATATTCATGGCGTCTGGTTTTTACTAATTTTACATCGCCGGATACATCCATGGATTTTACCGGTTCCCTTTTAATCTCTACGCCGAAGTTCTCTGCATGCCCGGCCATCTTTTCTGTTAAATCAGGACCGGAAGTAGAGGGGATGCCGGGGTAATTTACAATCTCCCTGGTAGTATAAGCCCGCCCGCCTACAGTACTTTTTTCCAGAATCAGGGTGTTCAAATGAGCCCGTCCTCCATAGATTCCGGCGGCCAGCCCGGCCGGCCCTGCGCCAATGATAATTAAATCGTACATTGCATCCATGTTTGTTTCCTCCATTTTTTCATACTATGATGTTGGAGTCAAAAGCTATTTTAACTCCGGTATCACACTATATCACACTGCCTCTGAATTAAAACTCACAGATAACTTTATTTTAACATATTTTTCTGAAATTACTATAACATATATTATTGTCCCGAGACAGATTTCATGGTATACTTGCATTAGATTTAAAAACAAGACAAAGGAGGCACAATTTTATGAAAAAATTGAACTCACGGGCATTTGAAGAATACATTGAAAATGACGGTGAGACTTGTCTGGTGATTTTCTCCAGAAAGAGCTGTCATGTATGTAAGGGTGTCCATGCAGTGCTAGAAGATCTGGAAGGCGATTACAAGGGAAAAATGCCGTTTTATGAAGTGGATGTAGAGGAAGAAGCATCGCTTTTTGAAAAAATGATGATGAAAGGCGTTCCTCAGGTTATAATTTTTGATAACGGAGAGATAGTAGAAAAGCTGGCCGGCAACCATGAAGAGGATGACTATATTGATGCCATTGAAAAATACATTTAATCATTACCCGGCATCAGCCGGTTAATAAAAAGGAGGTCATAACATATGGGACTTTATAATGTATACCCTATGGGAACAACAATCTACAACCCGGAGAAAGCCTGGAATGGTTACACTCTGATGCAGTGCCAGGGCATCGGCGCTGTTCTGGTAGACATGAACGGCAATGTAGCAAAGGTTTGGAAGGATGTTCAGGGCTTTCCCAACAAGCTGCTTCCCGGCGGTTATGTAATGGGAAGTCTGGGACTTCGTGATCCGAAGTTTGGATATCAGGATCAGACCGATCTGGTTCAGGTTGACTGGGACGGCAAGGTAGTCTGGAAATTTGATAAGAAAGAACTGGTAGATGATGACGGAGACAAGAGGTGGATTGCACGTCAGCACCACGATTACCAGAGAGAAGGCAATCCGGTTGGTTACTATGTGCCTGGTATGGAATGTAAGACTGACAGCGGCAACACATTAATTTTGTGTCATGAGGATGTTTACAATAAGAAAATTAGTGAGCATCGCCTGTTAGACGATGTATTTATTGAGGTAGACTGGGAAGGCAACATTGTTTGGGAGTGGCATGCCAACAAACATTTTGCAGAGCTTGGTTTCGATGAGATTCAAAAGAACGTATTGGCCCGTAATCCTAATAATCATGAGAACGGCGGCGGACAGGGCGACTGGATGCACATCAACTCCATGAGTGTATTAGGTCCTAATAAATGGTATGATGCAGGCGATGAGAGGTTCAATCCTGAGAATATTATCTGGGATGCCCGTGAGTCCAACATTCTGGCTATCATCAGCAAGAAGACCGGAAAAATCGTATGGCAGATCGGACCGGATTTCACTAAGACCAAAGAGCTGCGTATTATGGGACAGATTATCGGTCAGCATCACTGCCATATGATTCCCAAGGGGCTCCCCGGCGAGGGCAATATCCTTGTATTTGATAACGGCGGTTGGGCCGGCTATGGTATGCCCAGCAGAGTCAGCAGAGACGGTACCAAGGCCGATCTTCGTGATCATTCCCGTATTTTGGAATTCGACCCGGTTACCTTAGAGGTGGTTTGGGAGTTTAAGGGACTGGTATTCGGAGGCATGTTAGGACTGGTTGCAAATTCTAAATTCTACAGCCCCCTTATCAGCTCCGCACAGAGACTGCCAAACGGCAATACTCTGATTACCGAAGGCTGCTATATGCGTATGTTTGAGGTTACTCCTGAGAAGGAAGTAGTTTGGGAGTATATCGCTCCGTTCAAGGGAATGAGAGAACTGGTATACCGGGCGTACCGTTATCCGTATGATTATGTTCCCCAGTTAGAGAAGCCGGTTGAGACTCCTGTAGAGCGGCTTGACTGCCATGATTTCCGTGTGCCGGGAGCAGCAGAAGGAACCATTAAGGAGATGACTCCTGTAGAAGGAACCTTAGGCTATAACAGTAAGATTGATGCCTGTGTAACAGACGGTCAGGTTTAATTTTCAAAGCTTTTTTAACAAATAAAAGTACATAAAAACAGCCGCCCATTTTGGTCACCTTTACCAAGTGGACGGCTGTTTTTTAATCGCAATATTCATTTTCGGCGATGGATGAAAAAATTTGCTACAAGACAAATCTTCCCTCCAAAGCCAAAAACTGATCCAGCATCATTCGGCTGACCTTGGCGCCAAAACGGGTGGCCGGGTGATTTGAATAGTACATGGGATCGCTGAAATTTTTATGCATCATTACAATTACATAAGGGCCATAGGGGGTGTAGATAATGCCGCCGTCGTTACGGCACTCATCCATGCTGCCGCTTTTGGAGGCCACCTGGATAGAATTTTCTTCTCCATTGTCTTCTCCATCCATGTAGTACGCCGGAAATTCCCCGGTAATCATGGAATTGTAATGCTGCTTTTTGAAAATTTCAATCATAGCCTGATCCGCTTTGGGGCTAATCAGCTCATGCTTTGCCAGTCTTGTAAAAATGCTGGCATAATCTCTGGGAGTGGAGGTTCCAAGACGCCCCAGACCGGGACTGTCAAATTGAAGGAACCGGTGAAGCTTAGTAGAAGCGCAGCCTAATCTTTCGATACAGGCATTGATGGTGTCAATACCCAGATATTCAATTATCATGTTGGCAGCGGCATTGTCGCTGACGATAATCATCAAAGTGGCGGCATCCTTTACCCGAAGAAGAACGCCGAAATCCAGAGAATGAAGTAAACCGCTTCCGGAAACCCGATGCTGTGCGCGGTAAGTTAAGATGTCCTCCGGGTTAGCTTTTCCATGTTCAATCTGATCAAAGAGGCATACCAGAATATAGGCTTTAATCGTGCTGGCGGTTTCAAAATCTTCGTCTGCATGGATGGAAACCACATTGCCTTTTAAATCATCTGCATAGAAACCCATGCGGCCGTCATAACTTTTTAATTCGGCAATGATTCGTTGCTCCAGTGTAAATTTTGGATCCATAAAAATATCTCCCTGCGTAAAATGGTTCACAATGCCGTGAAAGATCGTGAGTTATGAAAAAAGCCTCACAACCTTTCGATTGCGAGGCACATCTTAAGCGCGCCAGAGAAGATTCGAACTCCCGACACTACGGTCCGTAGCCGTATGCTCTATCCAGCTGAGCTACTGACGCACACCACTGCAAGTCCACCCAAGCGGTTTCTTTAACAGCGCAAAAATAATTATAAACGAGACCTGTGGAAAAGTCAACAGTTTTTTTGAAAAATCTCAAATGCATGAAAGACGTTTTGTGGAGGAACGGGAGTTGAATTCTGGTTGCAATTTCCTGTGAGAGTGCATATAATTGGAGGCATGAATACACTGCCAATTTATCGGGAAACGGTAATCGAAGTAAACTTAGACAGAATTGCGTATAATATGGAACAGATTCGGGCCATGGTCGGAAAGGACGTAAAAATTGCAGCCGTTGTAAAAGCCAACGGCTATGGGCACGGGGCAGTGGGAATTGCTCCGGCGATTATGGAACATGGCGGCGATATGCTCTGTGTAGCGACTCTGACAGAAGCCATAGAATTAAAAGAATTTTATCCCCGGTATCCGGTACTGATTATGGGACTGACACCGGAGGAATATTTTCCGGATATGCTGGATTACAATATCCTCCAGACCGTTGATACTCTAGAGCAGGCAAAAGCTTTGGCGGCTCTGGCAAAGGAGCGGGGAGTAACTGCCGGCATCCATATAAAATATGATACTGGATTTCATCGTATCGGTTTTCCGGACACTCCCGAAAGTTATAAGGATATTGAGGAAATCAGCCGGATGGAGGGGCTTAAAATAGAAGGGATTTTTTCCCATTTAGTTCTTCTGGATGATGAATCCAACAGACGGCAATATGAAGATTTCTGCCGGATTGTCAGGACATTAAGAGAACGGGGGGTAATTCTTCCCTGCTGCCACCTGGCGGATTCCATTGCTTCCGTAGACTACCCTCAGTACCGGATGGATATGATTCGGGCAGGAGCGATCATTTATGGATTAAAGGGCTTCCACAAGGGCCGGCTGAACGTAAAACAGGCTCTTACCTTTAAAACGAAAATCAATCATATTACGGAAATAAAAGCCGGGGAAGGGGTAAGCTATGACTTTATGTGGCGTACAGAGCGAGATACTCGAATTGGCACTCTGCCTTTTGGATATGCGGACGGTTATCCCAGAAACTTAAGGGGAAAAGCCATGGTAACCATCCGCGGAAAGCAGGTTCCGGTGGTAGGCGTACTGTGCATGGATCAGTGTATGGTAGATTTGGGAGATGTGCCGGAGGCACAGATTGGAGATGAGGTTATTATTTATGGAGACGGTACAGGAAATACCCTGGACATTCAGGCAGTCAGTGTGCTGGCGGAAACCAATAAAAATGATATTGTGTCCCGCCTTACAGCCAGGCCGGCCAGAATATACGTAAAAGACGGCAAAATCGCAGACATCAGCACTATGGTTGGGAGGAAACTTACATGACAGGGACAAAAAATGAGATATGGTCCAATTTATGGGTGAAAGCCCGTGCAGAAGAAATGCTCCCTATGCTGATACAGATCCGCAGAAGACTGCATCAGCATCCGGAATTGGGAACGGATGAATATGAGACAGGAGTCATCATCCGGGAATATTTGGATAAATGGGGGATACCCTATCAATATCCCAGCGCCGATACCGGCCTGGTGGCGTTGGTGAAGGGGAAAAAAATGGCAGGAGATGAGAAACAGTCTTTTCAGGAAAATTTCATAACAGTGGGGCTCCGGGCAGATATGGATGCTCTTCCGGTTCAGGAGGATGAAAACCGGCCGTATTGTTCCAAAAACCCGGGAGTAATGCACGCATGCGGCCACGATGCCCACATGACAATTGCTCTGGGGGCTGCCTGGCTGCTAAAGCGCTATGAGAAAGAGTGGTCCGGCAATGTAAAGATACTTTTTCAGCCTGCTGAGGAAACCTGCGGCGGCGCAGAGCGGATGGTACAGGAGGGATGCATGGAGAATCCTCATGTAGATTATGTCCTGGGTCTCCATATGATGCCTTCCTATGAATACGGGGAGGTGGAATTAAAATATGATGATTTAAATGCCTCCTCCGATGAGGTGCGGCTGATTATAAAAGGGAAGAGCTGCCACGGCGCTTATCCTGACGGCGGAATTGATGCGATTACAGCAGCAGCGGCTTTGGTTCAAAGCCTTCAGACTTTGGTAAGCCGTCGGATTTCACCCTTTCAAAATGCGGTGCTTTCCTTGGGAACCATAAACGGGGGAACAGCCCCCAATGTGATGGCGGATCGGGTAGAGCTGGAGGGAACCCTGAGAACTACAGATTCTCAAACCCGCAGGATGGCAAAAGATTACATCAGCCAGATGACGGAAAATATTTGCAAAGCCTACGGAGGAGAGGGAGAGGCTGTATTTACTCCAGGTTATGATGCCCTTATTAATAACAATGAGATAGTAGATCTGGTTGCAGAAACCGTTTCCCAGACTTTGGGAAAAGAGCATATCCATTTTAAAACGTTTCCAAGCCTGGGAGTTGAGGATTTTTCTTTTTTCTTAAACAGAGCGCCGGGAGCCTTCTATCACCTGGGCTGCGCCAGTCAGGAAAAAGGAATCGGAGCGCCTCTTCACAATAATCAGTTTGATATAGACGAGCGGGCCCTGAGCTTGGGGGTGGCCCTTCAGGTTATGCTGGTAATGAAGCTTTTCAAGCGAGGATAATTCTTCTTGTGTTATAAAATAAAATTCGCTATAATAGACATATTCCGGCAAAAAAGGTGGGCATAGGAGAGCGCATGAGAACCTATTTAAAAAGTAAAATGACCATTAAAAACCGCCTGATTTTAATTGAGATTATCAGCATTTTGGGGATGATCGTCATAGGACTGGTTGCCATTATAACCAGCAAAAAGATTAATCAGGCCAGTACGGACATTGCGGATTTCTGGATTCCGTCTGCAATTGCGGTGGAGGAGCTTAACACGGATACCTCAGATTACCGGATTGCGGAACATGACCATATCCTTTCCAAGAACCGGGACAAGATAGATGAGCTGGAGATAGAGCTGAGTTTAAAACGCCAGAAGATCGGGGCGGAATTTGAACGGTATATCCGCTTTTATGTCGGAAGCGATGAGGAAGATGTCCAGATCCATCAGGCCCAAAACCTTTGGCAGCAGTATGCGGCTATCAGTGAGGAAATTTTGGAGATTAGCCGTGCTAATGAGACAGATAAGGCATTGGAGCTTATAAACGGACAGTCTAAGGAGCTATTTGACGAATACAGCCGGCTGCTGAAAGCTATCGGCGTTGAAAAGCAGGCCGGAGCGAATAGAAGCAGCGAATATGGAAATCAGTTATACAGCCGGCTTGTTGGCTGGAAAATTGCCTTGATTCTAGTGCTGGCTCTGATATTATCTGTCTTGATTATCTCCTTGATACGAGGAATGGTAAAATCCATTATTCTTTTGACGGACGGAATTACTCGGGTATCAGCGGGAGACTTGGATTTACGCTTAAAGTGTGACGGAGACAGGGAAATGGAGCAAGTTATCCGCTCTGTCAATTCTCTTGCCGTCAGCCTGAAAACCATGGTGAATGATGAAAAAAGGGTTCTGGGAGAGATCGCTTCCGGCAACTTAGACGCTTCCTCTAAAGCGGAGCCTTCTTACAGAGGGGATTTTGCCGCTATTCTTTATACAATCAGAAATCTTGAAATACGGCTGAAAGAGCAGAGAGAGTCCCACGCACAAAGAGAGGAACAGGGGATAGATGGGAAAAAGACGGACAGGCGCCCCCAGCCAGTGGATGGTACAGACTAAACGGGCGGATTTTTCAGGCATTGCACAAAAATACGGTATCAGCCCGGTAACGGCCCGAATTATTCGCAATCGGGGAGTAATAGAGGATGAGGACATAAGAAAATATTTATTCGGAACTCTTGAGGACATGTACAGCCCGTGGCTGCTTCCGGATATGGATAAGGCGGCGGCAATTATAAAGCAGAAGGCAGAGGAAAAGGCTTCCATACGGGTGGTGGGGGACTATGACATTGACGGGGTCTGCTCTACCTATATTCTCCTTACGGCTTTAAAGGAGATAGGGGTTCAGGGAGATTACCGGATTCCTGACCGGGTGAAAGACGGGTATGGGATTAATGAGGCAATTATTCGTCAGGCAGCACAGGACAAGATTGATACGATTTTAACCTGTGACAACGGAATTGCCGCTGTAGAACAGATTGCTCTGGCGAAACAGCTGGGAATGACGGTCATCGTTACGGATCATCATGATATCCAAAGAGCAGAGAGCGGAAAAGATATTCTCCCTCCGGCAGATGCGGTGGTAAACCCTAAACGTCAGGACAGCCATTATCCATACTCGGATATCTGCGGCGGCATGGTGGCATATAAGCTGATGAGGGCTCTGTACGAAATATGCTCCGTTCCGCTGGAAAAATGGGAAAATATGCTGGAAATTGCCGCAATTGCCACAGTTGGGGATGTGATGAAACTTCAGGATGAAAATCGGATTGCGGTGAAGGCGGGGCTTAAGCGCATTGCCCATTCCTCCAATCCGGGCCTTAGGAGCCTGATTGAAAAAAATAATTTGGATCCAAAAGCCCTGACAGCCTATCATATCGGGTTTGTTATTGGTCCGTGCTTAAATGCCGGGGGCCGTCTGCAGACTGCCAGGCTGGCCTTAGAGCTTCTTTTGGCGGAAGAAAAGGAAAAAGCGGACAAGTTGGCAGAGGAGTTAAAGGAACTTAATGAACAGCGCAAGGATATGACTCTTAAAGGGACAGCAGAAGCTATGGAACAGGTGGAAAAGTACTATCTGAGAGATAAAGTTCTGGTAGTATTTCTTCCGGAGTGTCATGAATCTCTGGCAGGCATTGTGGCCGGGCGCTTAAGAGAACAGTACCAGAAACCTGCCATTGTACTAACCAGAGCAGAGGAGGGAGTAAAAGGCTCCGGGCGATCCATCGAGGCCTACCATATGTTTGAAAGGCTGGTGGAGGTAAGAGATCTGCTTACTAAGTTCGGCGGACATCCTATGGCGGCAGGGCTATCCCTTCCGGAGGAGCATGTGGCAGAGCTCCGCCGCCGCCTTAACGAAAACGCCGGGCTTATAGAGCAGGATTTTATCCGCAAAGTGTGGATTGATGTGCCTATGCCTGTAGAATACATAAATGAATCTTTTATACAGGAGCTGGAGCTTTTAGAGCCCTTTGGAAACGGCAATGAAAAGCCTCAGTTTGCTCAAAAAGATATGAAAGTCCGAAGCGTCAAGGTATTGGGGAAAAATCATAACGCGGTAAAAATTTCCCTGGCTGCGCCGGCTGGCTTTGTTATAGATGCTATGATGTTTGGCGATGGGGACGGCTTTGTTGAAGAAATGGGAGACCGAAATACCATGGATATTATCTATTATCCTGCCGTTAACGAGTATAATGGAAATCGGACTTTACAGATTGTGATTAACGAGTATCGATTCTCTAAAAAAGTGTAAAGATTTTCAGGCATGATCCTGCGGTACTTTGCAGATTATATATGAAAAGGACAATAAAAGGAGGAAGAGGAACATGGTCAATGAAGTAATGGAATTCTTAAGCAGTCAAGATCCGGAAGTAGGCAGTGCTATAGAAAAAGAGTGTGCCCGTCAAAGAAGGAATCTGGAGCTGATTGCGTCTGAAAATATCGTATCCGAAGCTGTTATGATGGCAATGGGTACGGTACTTACCAACAAATATGCAGAAGGCTATCCGGGCAAGCGCTATTATGGTGGGTGCGAAGTGGTAGATCAAGTGGAGACTATTGCCATTGAGCGGGCCAAAAAGCTGTTTGGCTGCGATTATGCCAATGTACAGCCCCATTCCGGTGCCCAGGCCAATATGGCGGTATTTGTGGCAATGCTAAAGCCTGGTGATACGGTTATGGGAATGAACCTGAATCACGGCGGCCACCTTACCCATGGAAGTCCTGTGAACTTCTCCGGCCTTTATTTTAATATTGTTCCTTATGGCGTAAATGATCAGGGATTTATTGACTATGATGAAATGGAGCGTTTGGCAGTAGAGCATAAGCCGAAATTGATTGTGGCGGGGGCCAGCGCCTATGGACGCACCATTGATTTTAAGCGTTTTCGGGAAGCAGCCGATAAAGCAGAAGCATACCTGATGGTAGATATGGCTCATATTGCCGGACTGGTGGCAGCCGGGCTTCATCCCAGCCCCATTCCCTATGCAGACGTAGTGACAACCACTACCCATAAGACCTTAAGAGGCCCCAGAGGCGGCATGATTCTGGCTAATAAAGAAGCAGCGGAAAAGTTTAATTTCAATAAGGCCATTTTCCCGGGCACCCAGGGAGGCCCCTTAGAGCATGTCATTGCGGGCAAGGCCGTATGCTTTGGCGAGGCATTAAAACCGGAGTTTAAAGAGTATCAGGCTCAGGTTGTAAGAAATGCCAAGGCATTGGCGGCAGCTCTGGAAAAGCAGGGATTTCGGGTTCTTACCGGAGGAACTGACAACCATTTGATGTTGGTAGACTTAAGAGGTATGGATGTAACCGGAAAAGAGTTGCAGAACCGCTGTGACGAAGTTTATATTACGTTAAATAAGAACGCAGTTCCGAATGATCCCAGAAGTCCTTTTGTCACCTCCGGCGTCCGTATCGGAACCCCAGCCATTACCTCCAGAGGGCTGGTAGAAGGAGATATGGACAAGATTGCTGAGTGTATCTGGCTGGCAGCCACTGATTTTGAGGCTAAAGCAGACTATATTCGGGCAGAGGTTACCAAAATTTGCAAAAAGTACCCGATTTACCAATAAAATAGAATTTTTACAAAACAAAACCCCTGTCTGGCGGTAGAACCGTTGGACAGGGGTTTTATGGTGCGGATTTCTCTAAAGGCTGGCCGCAATAGGTCTAAGAAGACAAGCTTGCCGCCGCTACATTGGCGGACGTTCCGGATTCCTGCCTGTCAGGATTGTCTTTTCCGGGGGTGGTAACTCCTCCATGGGGTCCCTCATTTGGATCCGGCTGTCGGGGAGACTTTTTGTTTAGATTTTTCTGGGCAGTAGCCAACATGAGTTTAATACGGTTTAACTGGTTCACCTCGCTGGCTCCGGGGTCATAGTCTACGGCAATAATATTAGACTGAGGATAGCTGCGGCGCAGCTCCTTGATTACACCCTTGCCGACAATATGATTAGGCAGGCAGCCAAAGGGCTGGGCGCAAACAATATTTTCTACACCGCTGTGAATCAGCTCCAACATTTCGCCGGTAAGAAACCATCCTTCCCCGGTCTGATTGCCTAGGGACACAAACTCTTTGGCCATATCTGCCAAATTTCGGATATTGGCAGGAGGATTAAAATGACGGCTCTGTTCCAGCTCCTTTCTGGCGCTTTTGCGGAAATATTCCAACAAAGCAACCGCCATGTTGGACAGCCGGGCAGAAGAACGCTTGCCGCCTAAGTGGTCGGCTTTAAAATTGCTGTTATAGAAGCAGTATAGGAGAAAATCCATTAAATCCGGCATTACTGCCTCAGCTCCCTCTGCCTCTAAAAGCTCTACAATGTGGTTATTGGCCAAAGGGGAGAACTTTACTAAAATCTCTCCCACAATGCCGACCCGGGGCTTTTTCACAACCCGTCTGGGCAGGTTATCAAAATCCTGGATAATACCTCTTAAATTCCGGCCAAACTCAATCATGGACGGAGAACGTTTGGACAGAGAAGCGATACAGCGCTTTTTCCATTTTTCATGGAGTTCATTGGCGCTTCCGATTATAGCCTCATAGGGCCTGGTAGCGTAAAGCACCCGCATAAAGACATCGCCATACACAATGGCCTGCATGGCCTTTGTCACCAGAGGCAGGGTGATAGTAAAGCCCGGATTGGTTTCCATGCCGTTGGCGTTGACGGAGATAACCGGTATTTGCTCCATCCCCGCCTTTTCCAAAGCCCTGCGGATAAAGCCGATATAATTGGAAGCACGGCAGCCGCCGCCGGTCTGAGTCATAAAGATAGCGGTATGATCCAAATCATACTGGCCGGAGAGCAAGGCGTCCATGATTTGACCAATGACAATGAGGGACGGATAGCAGGCATCATTATTGACATATTGAAGCCCTACATCCACAGCATTGCGGTTATGGTTCTGGAGGATCTGAATTCGGTAGCCAAAAGAACGGATAGCCGGTTCCAGCAAATCAAAATGGATAGGCGACATCTGAGGACACAGGATGGTATAATTCTTTTTCATACTCCGGGTAAACACCTGACGGTTATACGAGCTGGAGACAATTTTCCTGCTGTAATGCTTTTGCTCCCGGACTCTTAGTGCGGCAATGAGAGAGCGGATTCGGATTCTGGCAGCCCCTAAATTGTTGACCTCATCAATTTTTAAAACGGTGTAAATCTTACCGGATTTGGTAAGAATATCATTAACCTGATCCGTGGTTACTGCATCCAAGCCGCATCCAAAAGAATTTAACTGGATTAAATCCAGAATATTGCTGGTTTTTACATAGCTGGCAGCGTGATAAAGGCGGGAGTGGTACATCCACTGATCGGTTACCATTAGAGGACGTTCTACTTTGGCAAGGTGGGATACGGAATCCTCTGTAAGGACTGCAAATCCGTAGGAAGTAATGAGATCCGGAATGCCATGGTGAATTTCCGGATCAATATGGTACGGCCGGCCGGCTAAAACAATGCCCCGCTTTTTGTGTTCTTTTAACCAAGCGATAGTTTCCTCGCCCTTTTTCTCTATATCCCGGCGGGATGCTAACAGTTCATCCCAAGCCAGATGAGCAGCCCGTTCCACCTCTTTGGCAGTTACAGGAACAAAAAAACCGGATTCCGGACCAAACTCCTTCACAAACTCTTCTGTCAGAGCTTTGGTAAGAACTTCTTCGTTAGTAAAGGCCAGGAAGGGATTTAGAAAGCGGACATGGTTTTCTGCAATCTCCTCCATATTATTTTTAATGTTCTCTGCATAGGAGGTAACCATGGGACAATTATAATGGTTACCTGCATCCGGCGTCTCATTGCGCTCATATGGGATACAGGGGTAAAAAATCAACCGGATTCCCTGCTTAATGAGCCAGTTAACGTGGCCATGGGCCAGCTTGGCCGGATAACACTCGGATTCACTGGGGATAGACTCAATGCCCAGCTCATAAAGCTTTCGTGTAGACTGGGGAGATAGTACTGTGGAAAATCCCAGTTCTTTAAAAAACACGGCCCAGAAGGGGTAGTTTTCATACATGTTTAAAACCCTGGGAATACCCACTGCACCTCGGGGGGCCATATCCATGGTAAGCGGTTCGTAATCAAATATCCGTCTGTACTTATACTCAAACAGATTAGGAATTTCTTTCTTTTTTTTCTCCTGCCCCAGACCTCGTTCACATCGGTTGCCGGATACAAAGCGGCGTCCGCCGCCAAACTGACTGACTGTTAAAACACAGTTATTGGTACAGCCCTTGCACCGGGTCATAGAGGTAGTGTACTTAAGGCTCAGGATTTTCTCCAGAGAGAGCATGGAAGAGCCTTTAGAAGCATCAAACCGTTCTCTTGCAATGAGGGCAGCGCCGAAAGCGCCCATAATGCCGGCAATATCCGGCCGGATAGCTTTACAGTCTGCAATCTTTTCAAAGCTTCTAAGAACCGCATCGTTATAGAAGGTGCCTCCCTGAACTACCACGTGGGAGCCTAAATCAGAGGCAGAGGCAATCTTGATCACCTTAAACAAGGCATTTTTAATGACAGAGTAAGCAAGGCCGGCGGAAATGTCGGCTACGCTGGCTCCCTCTTTTTGAGCCTGCTTCACATTGGAGTTCATAAATACAGTGCATCGGGTTCCAAGATCTGTAGGATTTTTTGCAAATAAAGCTTCCCTGGCAAAATCTTCTACACTGTAATTTAAGGATTTAGCAAAGGTCTCAATAAAGGAACCGCAGCCGGAGGAACAGGCCTCGTTAAGCTGAACGCTGTCTACGGTGCCGTCCTTAATGCGGATGCACTTCATATCCTGCCCGCCAATATCCAAAATGCAATCCACATCCGGCTCAAAAAATGCGGCGGCGTAGTAGTGGGAGATGGTTTCCACCTCACCCTCATCCAGCATAAAAGCAGATTTGAGCAAAGCCTCGCCGTAGCCGGTAGAACAGGACCAGGCAATCTTTGCCGTAGAGGGAAGCAAGGTTTTGATTTCGCCTATCGCTTCAATGGCAGTTTTTAAAGGGCTTCCGTTGTTGCCCTTGTAGAACCGGTATAAAAGGCTTCCGTCCTCGCCTACCAGGGCAACCTTTGTGGTAGTGGATCCGGCATCGATGCCTAAGAAACAGTTGCCTTCATATGTAGATAAATCGCCGGTCTTTACACAGCTGGCTTTATGGCGCATCTGGAAACGGCGGTATTCCTCCTGATTTTCAAAGAGGGGATCCATGCGCTTTACTTCAAATCCCATTTCAATGCCAGAGGAAAGAAGGGTGATGAGAGAATCCAGACTGGTCGCAGCCGCATTTTCTTCTACGTTCATGGCCGCTCCCATGGCGGCAAACAGGTGAGAGTGATCCGGCGCAATTATCTGATCCGGCCTCAGGCGCAGGGTGCGGATAAAAGCGGCGCGAAGCTCCGAGAGGAAATGCAAAGGGCCGCCCAGGAAAGCTACATTGCCCCGTATAGGTTTGCCGCAGGCCAAACCGCTGATAGTCTGATTGACCACTGCCTGAAAAATAGAAGCGGCCAAATCCTCTCTGGTAGCGCCCTCGTTGATCAGGGGCTGAATGTCCGACTTAGCGAAAACGCCGCACCGGGCTGCGATAGGATAAATGGCCTGATAACTCTTTGCGTATTCATTTAATCCGGATGCATCTGTCTGGAGCAAAGATGCCATCTGGTCGATAAAGGATCCCGTGCCGCCGGCACAGATGCCGTTCATTCTTTGATCAATGCCGCCGGTGAAATAGATGATTTTTGCATCTTCTCCGCCCAGCTCAATTGCCACATCGGTCTGAGGCGCATAGTCTTGGAGAGAGGATGCAACGGCCACTACTTCCTGGACAAAAGGAACGCCCATATGATGGGAAAGGGTAAGCCCTCCGGAACCGGTAATGACTGGACGGACATCTATAGAGCCAAGCTGTTCTCCGGCCTTTTTAAGCAGCCTGGCAAGCGTTTCCTGGATATTTGCAAAATGCCGCTCATAGTCGGCAAAACGTATATGGAAATTTTCATCCAAAATTGCGATTTTAACTGTAGTGGAACCGATATCGATTCCGAGGGTGTTAAACAAACTCATATTTTTTGGGAGAATCCCTGCCTCCTTTGTAAAGCCTTTAGGCAATATTCCATTTTAGTTTAACATAAAACGGGAAAGAATACAATTGGTAGCTTCTGTTAAAAATCTGTAAAGAATGTATGAAGATTTTGGGTAGCTATGGGAAATCCTGCAATTTGTTTGACAAACAACATGACGGTTAGTATAATGGTAAAAGTGTTAGAATGGGTGAAATAGGCAGGAAAAGGGGGAGCGGCATGATTCAGATTTTTAAGACCGATGAGGGTGTTGTACGCCAAACAGATGAGATTGAGCTGAATTCCTGGATCGCGCTGACAGATCCCACAGCTGCTGAGATTCTGGAGATTGCAGATACATTCCAAATTGAACCGGATCATCTAAGGGCGCCTCTGGACGAGGAAGAGCGTTCCCGTTTAGAAGTAGAGGAGAACTATTCCCTGGTACTGGTGGACATCCCCTCTATTGAGGAGAGAAACGGGAAGGACTGGTATGTGACCATCCCTATCGGCATCGTTATGACCAGTACCAACATCATTACGGTATGTTTGGAAGAAACGCCTGTGCTTAATGCATTTATGGACGGACGGGTTCGAGATTTTCATACCTATATGAAAACCCGGTTTATTCTGCAGGTTCTTTATAAAAACGCGTCTCTTTACCTTCAATATCTGCGGGTCATTGAGAAAAAGAGCGAGGTTATTGAAAAAAAACTTCACAAATCTCAGAAAAACCAGGAACTAATCGAGCTTTTGGAGCTGGAAAAATCTCTTTTGTATTTCACTACATCGCTTCGATCCAACGAAGTAGTTTTGGAGAAATTGATGCGGAGTGAGAGAATTAAAAAGTACCCGGAGGATACGGAGCTTTTGGAGGATGTAATTATCGAAAATAAGCAGGCCATTGAGATGGCAAATATTTACAGCGGCATCCTGGGCGGCACCATGGATACCTTTGCCTCGGTTATCTCCAATAACCAAAATTTGGTCATGAAGTTTCTTACCACCGTAACTATTGTAATGTCTATCCCTACTATGATATCTAGCTTTTACGGCATGAATGTTAATTCACGGGGAATGCCTTTTGCAGCAAGCCCCTATGGATTTCCTATTATTATCGGCTGTTCGGCGCTGATTTGCTTGATAATTGCCTGGATTTTTTCAAAAAAGGATTTATTTTAAAAAGGGAGAAATCAATGAAATTTTTTTATAAGCTGGAGCGTAAATACGGAAAATATGCGATTCCCAATTTAATGCAGTATATTGTGGCTCTGTACGGGGCAGGACTGATTATTTCCCTGTGGAATCCCAGGATTTATACACGGTATCTGGCTCTCGACGGGTACGCCATCCTTCATGGCCAGATTTGGCGGATTGTGACCTTCCTTTGTTATCCGCCGGTTTCGGGGCTCTTTTTCGGGATTCTGGCTCTGTACCTGTACTACTCTATGGGGCAGACCCTGGAGAGGGTTTGGGGGGCTTTTCGCTTTAATGTGTATTTTTTTCTGGGAGTTATCGGCCATGTCCTGGCAGAGATCGTGATTACTCTGATAGTTGGGGCAAGCCCCGGACTTTTGCCGGTGGCTCTGGATTTTTCTCTGTTTTTCGCCTTTGCTTTGACCTTCCCGGATGTGGAATTTCTTCTTATGTTCCTAATCCCGATTAAGGCTAAATGGCTGGCAGTGGCGGAGGGAGCCGTTTATCTTTATTACTTTATTGCGGGGAACCCGATAACCAAAGTTGAGATAGGAATGACTATGGCCAATGCTGTGCTTTTCTTTTTCTTAACCCGTAATTACAACCGGATAAATCCCAGAGAGATAAAAAGGAAGCACGACTTTAAAGCCCAGGTCCAGATAAAGCCTCAGGGCAGGACCAGGCATAAGTGCGCGGTATGCGGAAGAACGGAACAAGATGGTCCGGGCATGGAGTTCCGCTATTGCTCAAAATGTCAAGGCAGCTATGAATACTGCCAGGATCACCTGTATACCCATCAGCATGTAACAAAAGGGTAGCTCAGAGATTGGAAACAGACGAAATTTTGGAGGAAAATGTGATGAAAAAGACAAAGATTATTTGTACAATGGGCCCCAATACAGACAATTACGAAGTAATGAAGGCGTTGGCATTAAATAATATGGATGTGGCGCGCTTCAATTTTTCTCATGGAACCTATACAGAACACAAAGAACGGTTAGAACTGCTTAAGAAAGTACGTAAAGAGACAGATCGCCCCATTGCGGCCCTTTTAGATACGAAAGGGCCGGAGATCCGAACTGGTTTATTAAAAGATCACCAGAAGATTACACTGACAGAGGGGCAGAGCTATACTCTGTCTACCCGGGAAGTAGAGGGGGACAATAATATTGGCCATATTAACTATCAGGGGTTGAATGAAGATGTTTCCGCAGGAAATAAAATCCTGATAGATGACGGTTTGATTGAGCTGGAAGTAAAAGAAGTAAAAGATACGGACATTATCTGCACGGTTATCAACGGAGGCGAACTGGGGGAAAGAAAGGGAGTAAATGTTCCCAACGTTAAAATCAAACTTCCGGCCCTGACAGATAAGGACAAAGAAGATATTTTATTTGGAATTAAGGAAGGCTTTGATTTTATTGCGGCTTCCTTTGTCCGCACTGCGGATGCCATCCGGGAGATCAGGCAGATTCTGGATGAGAATGGCTCTGCCATCCAGATTATAGCAAAGATTGAAAATGCCGAGGGCCTGGAGAATCTGGACGAAATTATTGAGGCCAGCGACGGGATTATGGTTGCTAGAGGAGACTTGGGAGTGGAAATTCCGGCTCAGAAGGTTCCTTATATTCAAAAGCAGATTATCCACAAATGTAACGAAGCAGGTAAGGTGGTAATTACCGCTACCCAGATGCTGGATTCCATGATCCGCAATCCCAGGCCAACCCGGGCAGAGGTGACAGACGTTGCCAATGCGGTATATGACGGCACGGATGTGGTTATGCTGTCCGGCGAGACTGCTGTAGGAAAATATCCGGTTGAGGCATTAAAAATGATGGTTCAGATTGTAGAGGATACAGAATCCCATTTAGACTATTCTGATTATCGTAAGAGAAAGGTTTATGCAAGTAAAAATCAGAATATTTCCAGTGCGGTTTGCTACGCTTCTGTTTCCACTGCCCATGATTTGAATGCTGTGGCGGTAGTAACGCCTACCATTACCGGATTTACAGCAAGAATGTTGTCGAAATGGCGCCCTGCAGCTCATATTATGGGAATGTCTCCCAGCATGTCGGTTGTGCGCCAAATGATGATTTACTGGGGAGTAAAGCCTATTTGGTCCCGGCGTGCGGATTCTACGGATGAGCTGATTGAATCTTCAGTAGACGAATTAAAGAACCTGGATTTGGTAAAGGCCGGAGATTTAATTGTGGTTACCGCAGGGGTAGTAAGCTATGCCAACCGCCACGAGCCGGCAGCCCAGACTAACATTATGAGAGTAGTCCCCATCGAATAAAACAGATGCGGACAGAGAGGTACGTGTTATGGAAAAGAAACCATTTGTCAGCCTTGAACAGATACAAGGCATTGTTCAGGCTTACCCCACCCCTTTTCATCTCTATGATGAGAAAGGGATTCGGGAAAATGTAAAACGGTTAAAAGAAGCCTTTTCCTGGAATAAGGGTTACCGGGAATACTTTGCTGTCAAGGCAACTCCTAACCCCTTTATCCTGAATATTTTAAAGGAATATGGCTGCGGCACTGACTGTTCCTCTATGACAGAGCTGATGATGTCGGATGCCTGCGGCTTTTCCGGTCATGATATTATGTTTTCCTCTAATGATACACCGCCGGAAGAGTTTGCCTTTGCGGAGAAGATGGGGGCTATCATCAATTTGGATGACATTACTCATATCGCCTGCCTGGAGGAGACTTTGGGCTATATTCCGGAGACCATCAGCTGCAGGTACAATCCGGGAGGATTCTTTAAAATCAGCAATGATATTATGGACAACCCGGGAGATGCCAAATACGGCATGACTACAGAGCAAATTTTTGAAGCTTTTTCCATATTAAAAGAAAAAGGAGTTAAAAATTTTGGGATTCATGCGTTTTTAGCCAGCAATACAGTAACCAATGAGTATTATCCTACCCTGGCAAAGGTACTGTTTGAGCTGGCGGTGGAACTTCAGGAAAAGACAGGCGCCCATATTAAATTTATTAACTTGTCCGGAGGCATCGGAATCCCTTACCGGCCGGATCAAGAGCCAAATGACATTTATGCTATCGGAGATGGAGTGCGTGAGGTTTATGAGGAAATTCTGATGCCTGCAGGAATGGGAGATGTGGAGATTTATACGGAACTTGGCCGCTTTATGTTAGGTCCGTACGGATGCCTGGTAACCCGGGCTATTCATGAAAAGCACACTCATAAGGAATATATCGGAGTAGACGCATGCGCGGTAAATCTGATGCGTCCGGCTATGTACGGCGCGTATCACCATATTACCGTCTTAGGCAAGGAGAACGCTCCTTTTGATCACAAGTATGATATTTCCGGTTCCCTCTGCGAGAATAACGACAAATTTGCCATTGACCGGATGCTTCCGCAGATCGATAAAGGGGACTATCTGGTTATCCACGATACCGGAGCTCATGGCTTTTCTATGGGATATAATTATAATGGAAAACTGAAATCCGCGGAGCTTCTGTTAAAAGAAGACGGTACTGTGCAGATGATCCGCCGGGCCGAGACACCGAAAGATTACTTTGCCACGTTTGATTTTTGCGATATAATGAAGGAATATGGGAAGTAAGAAAATCGTAAGAGGCTGAGGTAAAATGAAACCGGAAAACAATGGTAATGAAAGGTTTTCCGGGGAGCTTCATATAAACGGAAAAAAGCCTCGTGTGTGATGGGCACGAGGCTTTACATTTCTTCCGAATTTCGATTTCAAAAGGATTTAGGATTCACTGCATTTCTTATGGTCTTAGTATAGCATAAGCTGGAAAATAATGTTTGAATGTTCTTTAAAAAGATTATTAAGAAATTCTTAATTTTCCTTTTTTGGAAATTTTATGCCTGAACATCAATAAGAATCTTCATAGACGTTTCCCTATTGGCATCAATATACTCATAAGCTTTTAAATAATCCTGAAAGGCGAAGGTCTTGGTCATCAGCGGTTCTAAAAGGATTTTACCTTCCCCAACCAGGCGGATTGCCTCCACATAATCTTCGTGGCGATACATCATGCTGGTGTTCAGATCCAGCTCATGGTCGTTAAGTATGGCCAGATCGACGGAAGCCATTCCTACATATACGGCAACCAGAATAATGGTACTGCCTTTCCTGGCATAGCGGATAGCCTGTCCCATGGTAATGTCATTTCCGCAGCAGTCATAAATCACGTCGGCTTTGTCCGGGCCAAAGGCTTCCAGCATAACATCTCCAAAGTCAGCCTGCTTTGTATTATAAGTAAAATTAATTCCGCATTCTTTGGCCTTTCCCAAACGAAAATCAGATATATCCGTAATCATAACCGACTCAGCGCCCATAGCTTTGGCGGCCTGTGCAACCAGATTACCGATGGGGCCGGCGCCGATAACGGCAATCTTTTTCCCCTGGGGATTTCCGGCACGCAGAACGGAATGTACGGCTACTGCCGTAGGTTCAATCATGGCTCCCTGATCAAAAGTCATACTGTCCGGCAGAGGGGTTACCTTGCCGGCATCGACTGCAACATACCGGGATGCGATTCCGGTAGTCTGAAATCCCATGACCTTTAACTCTTCGCAGAGATTATACTTGCCATGGCGGCAAGGATAGCATTTGCCGCAGACAACCTGAGGCTCTACAGTGACTTTTTGACCTGGTGTAAACCCGGTAACTCCTTCCCCTACCCGGACCACCTCGCAGGAAACCTCATGTCCCTGGGTTACCGGGTAGCTGGTAAAGGGGTGCTCTCCGTGGTAAACATGGATATCGCTGCCGCAGATACCGATTTTCATCACTTTCAGAAGTATCTGGCCGGAGCAGGGGATAGGAGTGTCTACCTCTTGGAATTCGATTGCGCCTGGTGCAGTCATTACTTGTTTTAACATAGTTTTGCTCCTTTTCTTCTGGTTTAATAACATATTAAATAAAATATTTTATATAAGTACTTATAGAATACAGCAGAAAAGGAGAAAAGTCAAGAGAAATAAATAAAACATTTTATAAAAGATACATAAAAAGCGATTGATTTTTTTTTCAGAGTTTGTTACACTCAAAATAGAAATGAGATTCATATTAAAATAAAGGCAGGTAGACAGAATGCAGAAAGATGCCATTGTAAGTGACGTGAAACGGCAAAACAGACAAAGAATCGCAAAGTATATCTTGGAAAAAAAGCAGACTTCCAGACAGGAACTTGCCAAGGCTTTGGGTTACAGTATGCCTACTGTATTTGCCAATGTAAATGAGCTGATAGAGCAAGGATTTGTGTGTGAGGCGGGAGAGTACGGTTCTACCGGAGGAAGAAAGGCAAAAGTGCTGACCATAAGCCGAAATTACCGCAGCGTAATGGGGCTGGATATTACCAAGCGCCATATCCGCATGCTGCTGCTGGACATAACAGGGGAAATTTTAAAAGAAGATTATATTCGTTTTCCTTATGAGGATGAACTAGAATATTATCAGAAACTGGGCCAGTATGTCTGCCGGTTTATCGAAAGCGGAGGAGAGAAGACAGAGAATTTAATCGGGGTGGGAATTTCTCTGCCAGGTATTATTATACCAGATAGAGGACTTCTGCAGCGCTCTCATATTTTAAATGTGGCGGATGTGAGCCTGAACCGGTTTACCCGGAATATTCCTTACCCTGCCATATTTGACAATGATGCCAACTGCGCCGCTTATGTGGAGGTCTCCAGAGATAACAAAAGCACTGCTTATTTTTCGCTGAGCAATACGGTAGGCGGGGCTATTTATTATAATGGGAAATTGTGCACAGGAGATAACTATAAAAGCGGTGAATTTGGCCATATGATTATCCGTCCGGGAGGAAGAACCTGCTATTGCGGGAAAAAGGGATGTCTGGACGCTTATTGTGCCGCTCTTACCCTGACTAATGGAATCGATGATCATCTGGAAGCGTTTTTCGATAATCTGGCTGATGGAGATTCCTATGCTGAGAAGGTCTGGGATGATTATCTTGACAATCTGGCCATTGCAGTCAGCAACATCCGGATGGCGTTTGATTGTAATATTGTTTTGGGCGGCTATATCGGCGGCTACGTGGAACAATACATGGTGCCTTTTACAGATAAGGTGAGAATGTATAATAACTTTGATACAGATACAAATTATATTACAACAGGTAAATATAAGCGTCTTTCTTCCGCCATCGGGGCGGCGCGGCTGCTAGTAAATCAATATATAGATTCGTTGTAAAAGAACCGGAAGAAAGAGAAAAGGGTGTAGGCCCGGGTTTGATGAAAATGCCAAATTTTCGTTGACTCCGGGCCTTTGTTTTTGATAAAAAGAAAAGTTAAGAAAAATAATTGACAAAAGTTTTTATTAATGATATTATAAATACATCTATTAAATAAGTTGCATTTTGAAACTATTAACGAAAGCCCAACAAAAGGAGAGGCGCCATATGTCGATTCATAAAACAGAGGCATCCTATGATGTGATTATTGTAGGAGGCGGATTATCCGGAGTATGCGCGGCGGTTGCATCGGCCAGGACAGGAGCAAAAACCGCTATTGTGCAGAACCGATCCATGTTTGGCGGAAACGCAAGCTCAGAAATCCGGATGCATGTAGTAGGCGCTAATTGCCATTCTTCTAAGCCTAACCTTCGGGAAACCGGAATTCTGGAAGAAATTCTGCTGGAAAATAAGCGGAGAAATCCATATGCTTCTTTCCCTGTATTTGACACTATTATTTGGGAAAAAGTTTATATGGAGGAAAATTTGACTCCATATTTAAACACCAATATGGATGATGCAATTGTGGAAGACGGAAGGATTCAAAGAATTATTTGTCATCAAAATTCTACGGAGACCGAGATTACCCTTTCCGGTAAGATTTTTGTGGATGCTACCGGCCATGGCACGCTGGGGGTTATGGCCGGAGCGGCAAGCCGTGTGGGAAGTGAAAGCAGGGCGGAATTTCAGGAACCCACAGCTCCGGAAGAGGCCAATACTTACACAAATGGCAATACGATTATGTTTACCGCCGCGGATAGGGGTGAACCGGTAACATTTATTCGCCCGTCCTGGGCATATCAGTACAGTGAGGAGGACTTAAAATACCGCCCTCACGATACGGGAACCAGCGTGATTGCTACCGGAGGCGAGATTGTAAAGGATGGCCAGGGAGACGGCCTTCCGGAATTTTCTGCAGTAGATTCCGGATACTGGTGGATTGAACTGGGAGGCGATGATGAGGATATCATCAAAAATGGCGAGAAGATTCGGGACGAGCTGTTAAAATGCGTATACGGAGTGTGGGATCATCTGAAAAATGTAGGAGATCACGGCATTAAAAACTACGATTTAGAATGGGTCGGCATGGTTCCGGGGTATCGGGAGAGCCGGAGGCTGGAGGGAGATTATATCCTGACTGAGCATGATATCCGAGGAAACCGGATATTTGAGGATGCAGTCGCTTATGGCGGGTGGCCTATGGATAACCATGTACCCGGAGGACTAAAAGACCTGGCTCAATATCCATCTAAGGTTTACAACTTTGACGGATGCTACACCATTCCCTACCGGTGCTATTGCAGCAGGGACATCTCTAATCTGATGATGGCGGGACGGGATATCAGCACTTCCAAGATGGCATTTAGTTCTGTTCGGGTTATGGGAACCTGCGCTGCAGGCGGACAGGCCGCCGGAACAGCGGCAGCTATGGCGGTTCAATATGAGTGTTCTCCGCGTCAGGTAGGGGAACTTTATATAAAAGAACTCCAGCAGAGATTGCTAAAAGAAGACTGCTATATTCCCGGATTTTCCAATGAGGATGAAGAGGATTTGGCACGAACCGCAGCAGTGGCCGCCAGCAGTCAGACCGAAAACGGGTCGGCAGAAAATGTGATCAACGGCGTTTCCCGAACCGTGGGAAAGGCGTCTAACTTCTGGGAGTCAGAGTTTTTAAAAGAAGGCGGAGAAACCCTGACATTAAAACTCTTAAAGCCGGAAAAAGTAAATCAGGTGAGGCTGACCTTTGACACGGATTTAAGCCACGAGATTATGCCGTCCATGTCAAAAGTGGTGCTGGAACGGCAGGTAAAGAGTTTGCCTGTAGAATTAGTAAAGGATTATAATGTAACGCTTTTTAAGGATGGAAGGGTTACAGCTCAAAAACAGGTCCGGGGCAACGGACAGCGTTTAAACAGATTGGATTTTCCTGGTACAGACACCGATGCGATCCAGGTCACCGTATTAGGAACCTATGGATTAGAAAGAGCGAGAATTTATGAAGTTCGGATTTACTGATTTCCCTCAGGACGGGGAGGCCCGGGAACTTGGCTGGAAACATATGATCCAGGTTCTTTGGAGGGAACTGTTTACACTGATAAAAGCCAATGTGTGTTTTTTCCTGTTTTGCATCCCAATTGTGACTATTCCGGCAGCGGTAACTGCAATACACTGTATTTGTGTGGATACGATTCGGGGAAAGCCGGTTAAGGTGATAAGAATTTACTGGAATGTATTAAAGACTCAGTATCTGGCGTCTTTAGGGGCCTTGACGGTATTGTCAGGACTTATTGCGCTGGGCTGTTACGGCACAAGGTTTTATTGGGAATGGCCGTTTCCGGTTCCGATGATGCGGATGATTACCCTTCTCCCTGCATCATTTGCAGTGATAGGGGTGCTGATGATTCCATATTGCTTTAATATGCTGGCCTGTCTGAATCTGTCTCTCGGAAAGATATTAAAAAATTCTTTCCTGCTGGTATTTTTAAATCTCCGTTTCAGCATCTGCGGGGGAGTAATTGGCACGGCGCTGATTCTTCTTCAGATTCAGTTCTGGCTTCCGCTGCTTCCGATTATTTTGTCCTGCGGGATTGCCCTTTCGGTTTATGCGGCTTCGTATTTCGCTTTTTATGGGATTGAAAAATTTGTAGTAATTAAAAATGACATATAATGTAAAGGAGAATATGGTATGAAAAAATTAGTTTCTATTTTAATGGCGGCAGCCATGACAACAACTATGCTGGCAGGATGCTCAGGGGGGACTGACGGTACAGCGCCTGCATCTACTGCCGGAGGAGGGGAGACGACAACTGCGGCTTCTTCCGGAGGTTCAACAGAGCTGAAAATTGCCATGTGGGGAGATGAGGCAAGGGCAAATGCGTATAAAGAGACTTTGGCCCCTTTCTGTGAGGCAAATAATTGTACCGTAACCATTGATTTAATTCCTATTTCAGATTATTTTGATAAGCTGGCTTCTCAGCTAAGCGCAGGTACAGCTCCTGATGTCTTTTGGCTGGCAGACGCAAAAGAGGCTACCTTTATTCAGGGCGGATGGTGTGTGAATTTGAGAGATAAGCTGGAATCCGATCCGGAGTATGACCTGGCGGATTTCTATACAGATGCCATTAACTCTACGGATTACGGCGACGGAGGTATCTATGGCGTTCCCTTCTCCTTTGGCGCAAGAGCTATTTTTTACAACAAGACCCTGTTTGAGGAAGCCGGAGTAAAGACTCCTCAGGAGTGTGTGGATGACGGTACATGGACCTATGAGACAATGTTCGATCTGGCTGCCAAGATTAAAGAATATGATGCTACCAAAACCGGTGTGAAGCTATGGTGCGTGGGACAGGCCACCAATGGGATTCAGAATTTTGCAGATATTTTGCTGGCATACGGGGCAAATTTGGTAAACAGTGATTCTACAGAATTTACTTTAGATAGCCCGGAAGGCATTGCAGTGACGAAAATGGTCTATGACGCTATGTATGAAACGGGTGCCCATGCAAAGCCTGGCGATGATACCGCGTTTCTTTCCGGTAATATTGCTATGGCCCGTGAAACCTATTCCTATATGACATCTATGGCAAATGGAAATGTGGAATTTGAATGGGACGTAGTTCCTCAACCTTACGGTTCTTTAGGAAAAGACGGAAAACTGTATACTGGTTATGCTTATTGGTGCGCCAATGCCAGCAGTAAAAATTCCGAGTTGGCGGCAGAATTAGTAAAGTTTATCAGTAGTAAAGACAATTATTTACAGTGGTGCAGTACCTTTATGTCTCCTCGTACTTCCGTTATGGAATCCGAAAAAATTATTAATTTAGGAGAAGGGTATCCGTCTCCGGAGCATGTAAAAGCTTCTTTTGTTGACTGTGTCGGAGAGCGGGGACTGTTTGCTTACCGCGGCACTTCTCAGTGGACGCTGCTGACTACTGCGGTCCAGCAGAATTATGAAATGATTTGGGCGGGCGCTGCCTCCGTTGAAGACGGAATCGCACAGATGAAGACGGCGGTAGAAGAATATTTAAATTAAGCCTTTATGTGTCCGGAGGAATTTTTACAGCAAATAGACGGATAATGGCGGCAGCTGATGAATAACCCCTGGGATGCAAGGATATAAAAGCCTGTGCATCCCAGATGCGTAAGGAGAAAAATTCATGGAGAAAATTACAAAAACAGCAGGGAAGCCAGGAAAGCGCAGGCCGCTGGAATACCGGGACAGCAAGTGGGGATACCTGTTTATTATGCCTATGTTGATAGGTTTTCTTATTATCACAGTTCTTCCTATTATTGCAACCTTTGTATACAGCACTACCAATAAAAATATGATGAGCCGTACAATAGACTTTATCGGGCTGGGAAATTATATTAAGCTGTTTGGCGATAAAATCTTTCAGAGCACTATGCTTCAGACTCTGGAATTTACCGTTTTGCTGCTGCCGTCCAACCTGATATTGACTTTGGCGCTGGCTGCGCTTTTAAAGGATAAGTTTAAAGGCTGCGGATTCTTTCGTACCGCGGTATTTACTCCGGTAGTCACTTCTGTAGTGGTTTGGGGCGTTCTCTGGAAATACATTTTTCAGACGGATAACGGACTGGTGAATGCATTTTTGAAAATGATGGGTATACAGGGCCCTCAGTGGCTGATGAACGTGAATCTGGCAATTCCGGTGGCAGTGTTTGTCACCCTGGTAAAGGGACTGGGAATGAACATGGTTATTTTTATCGGCGCTATGCTGGATGTTCCCCAGGATTATTACGAAGCATCTTCTCTGGACGGGGCCACAAAGATGAAACAGTTTCTTCATATTACTCTCCCAAATATCGCTCCCAGCATTTTCCTGGTACTGATTCTGACAACTATCGGTTCTTTAAAGGTATTCGGGCAGATTAAGGCGTTGACGGAAGGCGGTCCGGGTACATCTTCTTATGTAATGGTATATTACATTTATCAGCAGGCATTCGAGAATTACCGGTTTGGGTATGCGTCTGCGGCTTCTGTTATTTTGTTCCTCATGATTGTGGCCCTGACCCTGTTCCAATGGAATACGAGAAAGAGGTGGATCCATTATGAAAACTAAAGAAATGACAAATGAACAGTTAAAAAACCGGAAGATCATGAAAAAGGTCATAAAGTACGTGGTGTGCATCCTGGTGGCTCTTATTATGCTTTTCCCCATGTACTGGCTGTTTACCACTTCTTTTAAAACCGCAACCAATGTAGCCAAGTATCCGCCCCAGTGGTGGCCCAACCCTTGGACTTTGGCAAATTATCAGGAGCTGTTTATGAAACGCCCCTTTATCAAATATTTGTGGAACAGCGTATATATTGCGGGACTGATGACCGGAGGCGTTATTGTATTCAGTTCCTTGGCAGGATATGCCTTTGCAAAGATTAAGTTTAAAGGCAGCAATCTCATGTTCCTGGTTATCTTGTGCGGTATGATGATGCCTATTGAGGTAACCATTATCCCTATTTACACCGCGCTGTCAAGCTTGAAGCTGGCAGACAGCCATATTGGCCTGATTATCTGTCCGATGTTTGGCTACTGCGGAGCTTTTGGAACTTTCCTAATGCGCCAGTATTTTTTGACAGTACCGACAGAACTGATTGAAGCGGGAAAAATTGACGGGGCAAGCCAGCCCTTGATTTTTACCAAGATTCTGCTTCCCATGGCGATTTCTTCCATCTCCACGTTGGTTATTTTTTCATTCCTCCAGAGCTGGAACGATTACCTGCTGCCGTTGGTATTGCTGTCAGATTCCACTAAGTTTACTCTGCCGCTGGGATTGTCCTTATTATCCAATGAGGATGGAATGAAATGGGAGCTGGTAATGGCGGCGGCAACGTTCTCCACGGTTCCGATTCTTATTGTATTCTACATGTGCCAGCAGAAGTTTATGGAATCCCTGTCCATGAGCGGACTGAAAGGATAAAACGAGATTATGAAAAAAGTTTATATTCCACAGCTGACTCCCCATGGGGGAACTTTAACCGGGTATCTTCACGATCCGGATGACATGTACATTTTTCGGGGAATTCGGCCAGGTATTTTAGTTATACCAGGCGGAGGGTATCAGAAGCTGGCAGGCCGGGAAAAAGATCCGGTGGCATTTGAATATTTTGCAGAAGGTTTTAATACCTTTATTTTAGAATATTCCATTCAGGAATATGCTCCGGGACTGGAACCCCTGGGGCTTAAGCCCTTAAAAGAAGCTTCTGCGGCCATAATTGCCATTCGGGAAAATGCGGCGGACTGGAACACCAATCCTAATCAGATAGCGGCTCTGGGATTTTCTGCCGGAGGCCATCTGGCAGCATCCTGTGCCACTCTCTGGAATTGTGAAGAATTAAAGAGAGAGTTTGATACCAGGGGAGGAATGAACCGGCCGGATGCAGCGATTTTGTGTTATGCCGTGACTCTTACTGGAAAGTTTGGACATGAGGGGAGCGCCCGTAACTTAGCAGGAGACGGGGATCCGTCTTTTTATAACGTAGTAGATCATATTGGAAGCCATACGCCTCCGGTATTTTTGTGGACAACCGTTGAAGATGAGCTGGTTCCGCCGGAAAATACATTGATGTTTGCCCAAGGGCTTCAAGCGAACCATATTCCCTATGAGCTTCATATCTATCCCCATGGAAGACATGGCCTGACGTTGGGAAAAATGGAGACCAATGAGGATCATCCCCACCTGGCTACCTGGGTGGAGCTGAGTAAGATGTGGCTTAGTGAATTATTTGAGTTTTCTGTCAGCAGAAGCTAACGGCAGCCGGTTTGGGGTACTAGTTAACGAAAGGAAAAGATTACGATGAAAAACTATAATGTTGTCTGGTTCTGTGCGGATCAGCTCAGGTACGATACTATCAGCGGCTATGGAAACACCCATATTCATACACCCAACATAGACCGCCTTATGGAAACCGGAACTACGTTTTTGAGAGCCTATTCCCAGAGTCCGGTTTGCACGCCCAGCCGGGCCTCCTTCCTTACAGGACGGTATCCCAAAAGCTGCCGTTCCAGCATTAACGGCAATCAAACTTTTTCCAAAGATGAAACTCTGGTGACAAAAATGATGCGGGATGCCGGTTATGTCTGCGGCCTTACGGGAAAGCTTCATCTTACTTCCAGCAGCGCCAAAGATCATATTGAGCTGCGGACTGATGACGGCTACAGTTATGTAGAGTGGAGCCATATGGGCTATGACCTGTGGGATAAGGGAGTAAATGGATACATGAATTGGCTGGAAGAGAAAGGTGTAGACTGGCATCAGGTTTACAAAGCTCCGGTTATTGACTGGCCGCCTAAATCTGATTATCCGATTCCGGCCCGGATTCAGGGAATGAAGGATGAGGATCACCAGACTACCTGGTGCGTGGAAAAAGCCATGGAGTTTATTGGGCAGAGCGTGGCAGAGGACAGGGAGCGTCCATGGTGCGTCAGCATTAACCCTTTTGCGCCTCATCCGCCTTTTGATCCGCCTCAGTCTTTTAAGGACAGGTTAAATGTGGAGGATATGCCCCTTCCGCTTTGGAAGGAAGGGGAACTGGACAATAAGCCTCAGAGCCAGAAAGACTCCTATTATATCGGAGCTCAAAGCGGTATGGTCCGCAGCGCAGCGGGAGTTACGGATGCAGAGAAACGGGAAAATACTCTGGAATACTATGCGTTAGTAGAGCATTTGGATTATCAGCTGGGCCGCCTCATTGACTATTTGGAGGAAACAGGACAGCGGGAAAATACGATTATTATGTTTATGAGTGATCACGGAGAAATGCTGGGAGATCATGGAATGTTCTGGAAGGGCGGATTTTTCTATGAATGTAATGTCCATGTGCCGTTGATTTTTTCATGCCCGGGTTTGATTACGCAAGGGCTGCGCTCTAATGCCCTGGTAGAGCTGATGGATGTAGCGCCTACCATTCTGGAGCTTTTGGGGATGGAGATTCCTCAGTATATGCAGGCGAAAAGCCTGGCGGGGATTCTTACAGGAAAGACAGATCCGGATGTCCATAAGGACTGTGTTTATGCAGAATATTATTATTCCGCATTGCTGTCCAATAAGGTTTATGCTACCATGTATTTTGACGGCAGATATAAGATGATAGCACACCATGACGATCCGGTCAGCGAATTTTATGATCTGCAGAAGGATCCTTGTGAATTTGACAATCTTTGGGGAAAAGAAGAGTATAGACAGCTGATCTTTGAGTATTACCAAAAGTGTTTTAATTATGCGATTATGGCAAATGAAGATACGGTTTTAGGGAAGAAATCAATCTTTTAGGATCGGTGTTTACCGGTTGTTAGATATAGAAAAGCTCCTGTGGTTTACCACAGGAGCTTTTCTATATCTAACAACCCCCAGCCCTGCTGATTATGGGGAAGTCCCAAATCAGCAGAGGATTCCCGGAGCTTTAGCTTTACATCCCGGTTAGTCATATCCGGGTACTTTTGGAGAAGAAGCGCAATAGCGCCGGAGACAATAGGGGTAGACATGGAAGTACCGCTTTTTCCCTGATAAAGGCCCGGGGCATTTTTACAGCTTACAATATGGGAGCCCGGGGCCACGATATCGGGCTTGAGTACACAGGCCACAGTAGGGCCGCGGCCGGAATAGTCCACCATCCGATTTCCGGAAACCTGCACCTCTTTGTAATCGTCAGAACAGCCTACAGTAATGACCTTTCGGCTGATGCCTGGGGTGGTGATGGTCATCCGCCCCGGCCCGTTATTTCCGGCAGCCACCACCACTATCAGGCCGTCGTCCCAGGCGGCATTGACGCCTCGGACCAAAACCGAATTTTCTGTCATTCCTTTTCTCGAAAAGGATCCTACGGAGATATTTACAATACGAATGCCGAATTCTTCTTTATGGCTGCGAAGCCAGGAAAGGCCGGCCAGGACGTCGGAAGCAAAGCCGTTGCCCCGCTGGTCTAAAACTTTTATATTAATGATATTACATTCCGGGGCCATACCCTGGTATTTCTTATCGGATGCAGCTCCACTGCCTCCGATAATTGCGGAAATATGGGTGCCGTGACCGTTGTCGTCATAGGGGGCGCTTTTGTGGGCTACCATGTCCTGAAAAGTCAGAAGACGGTTGCCAAAATCTTCATGGGGAAAAATTCCGGTGTCCAGCACCGCCACCCCTATGCCTTTGCCGGTAAGACCCTGCTCACTGGCAGCAGACCAGTGAACTACAGATTTCACCTGATTCACATGCAGATACCATCCTTTTTTATTAAGATATGTAAAAACAAGGTTATCTGCCCCCCAGACCTTGAATCTCAGAAAAATATGAGGTATAATGTGACCACGCATCCGGCAGAATTCCTTTCTGTCGAATTTTCAACCGGCGTCTCGCCAGAGATTCCAGAGAGCATCATAGTTATGAATTGCAAAAGAAAGGCGGTGGTGGAGCTTGTCTGAAGAAAAAGGTTAAAAATTAACAGTTGACATTTTAGCAAGGGTATATTATAGTTATACCTATAAAAGAACATTTGTTCGCACTGGAGGAAGTTATGAATAAGGATGATAAATTAAAGGCATTAGACGCTGCTTTGAATCAAATTGAAAAGGCTTTTGGCAAAGGCTCAGTTATGAAACTGGGAGAGTCCGGAGCCAATATGAATATTGAAACGATTCCTACCGGCTCTCTGAGCTTGGATATTGCGTTGGGGCTGGGCGGAGTGCCCAGAGGACGCATTATAGAGATCTATGGTCCGGAGTCCAGCGGTAAGACTACGGTTGCCCTCCACATGGTAGCCGAGGTACAAAAGAGAGGTGGAATCGCCGGCTTTATTGATGCGGAACATGCCCTGGATCCGGTTTATGCCAAGGAGATAGGCGTAGATATTGATAATCTTTATATATCCCAGCCGGATAACGGTGAACAGGCTTTGGAGATTACTGAGACCATGGTACGTTCCGGCGCTGTGGATATTGTGATTGT
Source organism: Enterocloster bolteae (assembly GCA_021772025.1). Classification (GTDB taxonomy): domain Bacteria; phylum Bacillota; class Clostridia; order Lachnospirales; family Lachnospiraceae; genus UMGS1370. The sequence continues at coordinate 42,602 of JAETNT010000012.1, forward strand.
AGACTCTGTTGCCGCCCTGGTTCCCAAGGCGGAGATTGACGGAGATATGGGAGACTCCCATGTAGGCCTTCAGGCCCGGCTGATGTCCCAGGCATTGAGGAAACTTACTGCTGTTATCAGCAAATCTAACTGTATTGTAATTTTTATCAATCAGCTTCGAGAAAAAGTGGGAGTTATGTTCGGCAACCCGGAGACCACAACCGGTGGCCGCGCGCTGAAGTTCTATTCCTCTGTTCGTATGGATGTGCGCCGGATTGAGACTCTAAAACAGGGCGGTGAAGCCACTGGCAGCCGGGTCCGGGTCAAGGTGGTAAAGAATAAGATTGCTCCGCCATTTAAGGAGGCGGAGTTTGATATCATGTTCGGAAAAGGTATCTCTAAAGAGGGAGATATTCTGGATCTGGGGGTCAAGGAAAATATTGTGGAGAAGAGCGGAGCCTGGTACGCTTATAATGGTTCCAAAATCGGTCAGGGCAGGGAAAATGCAAAGATTTATTTGAAGAATAACCAGGAACTTTGCCAGGAAATTGAGCAGAAGGTAAGAGACAAGTACACTCTCCAAAAAGCAGCCCAAGAGGATAATGAGGCAGCAGATGCATCGAAAAAGCCAGAGGAGCCAAAGAAACAGGAGAAAGGTGAGTAATGGGTTCGCTTCGGGTTTTAAACATTACAGAATTTGATAAAAACAGGCGCAAGGTCCTTCTGGAGGGGGACCTTGTGCTTGTCTTATATCCCAGCGACATCCGTAAATATCGGATAGAGGAGGGAAGAATAATGGAGCGGGAGACATTAGAGCTTTTGCTTCACACTTTGTGTTCCAGAGCCAGGGAACGGGCGCTTCACCTTCTGGAATTTTCAGATAAGACGGAGGCAGAGCTTCGGGCCAGATTAAAGAGGGACGGATATCCGGAGATAGCGATAGAGTCGGCTTTGTCTATGACTTTGCGCTTCCATTATATAGATGACGAGTCTTACGGCGTCCGTTATGCAGAGGCCCGCTCCGGCCATAAGAGCAGACGGCATATTCTAAATGGTATGCTTCAAAAAGGGATTGACAAGGAATTGGCAGAACGGATTTTAGAAAAACAGGATATAGACGAGAGAGGACAGGTGCAGACTCTTTTGGAGAAAAAAGGCTATTGGGGTCGAAAACTGGACAGGAGAGAAAGAGAAAAAGCTGTCGGAATGTTGGTCAGGAGAGGATATTCATTCGATGTGATTCACAGTGTAATGGGAGATATGGAAGACGACAGTTGGGCAGATTGACTGCAATTTGTGGAAATGGGCCTATTGGACTTGACACATTACTGGAAACCGTATAAAATTATACTGTTGTAGTTCGTACAATGAAAACTAAATAAGGAGGTGCTCCTGTGTCACCAATAATAGCTGCATGTATAACAAGCGTGATAGTAGCTGTTATTACCTGGATTGCGGCGACCCAATATCGGATTAAGACTTACGAGAGTAAAATTGGTTCTGCTGAAGAAAAGTCCAGGGAGATAATAGATGAAGCGTTAAAGGTAGCAGAAACCAAGAAACGGGAAGCTCTTCTGGAAGCGAAGGAAGAGTCGTTAAAGACTAAGAATGAGCTGGAAAAGGAAACGAAAGAAAGAAGAGCGGAACTTCAGCGTTATGAACGAAGAGTATTAAGTAAGGAAGAAAATGTAGAAAAAAAAGCAGACACCCTGGAAAAAAGGGAGGCAGGATTACTTGTGAGAGAAGAATCTCTGAGCAAGCGTTCTGCAGAAGTGGATTTACTTTACGAGAAAGAGATACAGGAACTGGAAAAAATTTCAGGCCTAACCTCCGAACAGGCAAAAGAATATCTTTTAAAATCTGTTGAAGAAGACGTAAAACATGACACTGCAAAACTGATTAAGGAACTGGAAAACAAAGCAAAAGAAGAAGCCGATAAAAAGGCAAAGGATTACATTGTGACAGCCATTCAGAGATGTGCTGCCGATCACGTAGCAGAGACTACGGTTTCTGTTGTACAGCTTCCCAATGATGAGATGAAGGGCCGTATCATCGGTCGGGAGGGGCGGAATATCCGTACCTTGGAGACCATGACGGGCGTAGAACTAATTATTGATGATACCCCGGAAGCAGTGGTATTATCAGGATTTGATCCCATTCGAAGAGAAGTTGCCCGGATTGCTTTGGAACGCCTGATTGTGGACGGACGTATCCATCCGGCCAGAATCGAAGAGATGGTTGAAAAAGCGCAGAAAGAAGTGGAAACTATGATGCGGGAAGAGGGGGAAGCCGCTACTTTGGAGGTAGGAATTCACGGTATCCATCCCGAACTGGTGAAACTTTTGGGCAAGATGAAATTCAGAACCAGCTATGGACAGAACGCGTTAAAACACTCTATTGAAGTGGCCCAGCTTTCTGGCCTATTGGCAGCCGAGATAGGCTTAGATGTCCGCTTGGCAAAACGTGCCGGTTTATTACATGACATTGGCAAGTCCGTTGACCATGAGATGGAGGGTTCCCATATTCGTCTAGGCGTTGATTTATGCCGTAAGTACAAAGAATCTGCGATAGTATTAAACGCAGTGGAATCCCACCATGGCGATGTTGAACCTCAGAGTCTTATTGCGTGCATTGTTCAGGCTGCAGACACGATTTCTGCAGCAAGGCCAGGAGCAAGACGGGAGACTCTGGAAACATATACCAACAGATTGAAACAATTAGAAGATATCACGAACTCTTTCAAGGGAGTAGACAAATCTTTTGCCATTCAGGCAGGCAGGGAAGTCCGAATTATGGTTGTTCCGGAGCAGATTAACGATGACGGCATGGTATTGCTGGCACGTGAGATTTCGAAGAGAATTGAGGAGGAGCTGGAATATCCAGGACAGATTAAGGTTAATGTTATTCGGGAGTCCCGGGTGACAGACTACGCAAAGTAGGCCTAATCAAAACCCAGAAGATGACAAAGACGTTTGGATGACTGTTAATATGGTAATTCCAGGCGTCTTTTTGTGTTGCAGATATAGCAAAATCCGGACTCTGAGATAGGATTTTTGGCAGGAGGGAGAAAAGAATGGGAAAAATTGGATTTATCGGTATGGGTAATATGGGATATGCGATTTTGAAAGGCCTGTTAACCTACATACCAAAAGAAGAATTAACCTTTTGGGAGATAAACCGGAAACGGGCGGATTGGGTTCAGGAGCAGTCAGGAGTTATTCCTGCTGCAGATGAAAGAGAGTGTATAGAACAGGTAAAATACTTGATTTTAGCGGTAAAGCCCCAGCATTTTGACCAGGCAATAGAGAAAATTCAGGATTTCGTAAGCCCAGAGCAAGTTATTATTTCTATTGCCGCCGGAATTGACAGCCGATATTTAAAAAAGAAATTAGGCAATGAGATGAGAATTGTCCGTACTATGCCCAATACTCCGGCTTTGGTGGGAGAGGGGATGACAGGAGTATGCCTGGAGGAAGAAAATTTTAGTTTGGAAGAGCTCCGGGAAATAGAGAAAATTTTTAATTCCTTCGGGAAGATGAAACGGGTGCCGGAAAAATTGATTGATGCGGTAGGCTGTGTAAGCGGCTGCTCCCCTGCGTATGTCTATATGTTTATCGAGGCTTTGGCAGATGGCGCAGTAAAGTATGGACTGTCCAGAGAAGATGCTTACGAGATGGCGGCTCAGACGGTTTTGGGAAGCGCTCGGATGGTTTTAGAGACTGGCTTGCATCCCGGTCAACTGAAGGATATGGTATGCTCTCCAGGAGGAACTACTATTGAAGGGATATCTGCCCTGGAGGAAAGCGGTTTTCGCAGTGCTCTGATCAAAGCTTGCGATGCCAGCTATCAAAAAAACGCGAAACTGCAGAGATGATATAAAACGGATCGAAAAGAGAGGAAGGAATGATTACATGGATAAAAGCCAGAATATTCCGGTAATCCGTAAAAAGCGGGAACTAAAATATACCGGCACGATTTTAAAGTTTTATGAGGATACGGTGATTGCCAACGGTCATGAGGCTCATTGGGACTTTATCCACCATGACGGGGCAGCTGCGGTGGTCCCGGTGACGGCAGAGGGAAGGATTTTGATGGTGCGTCAGTACCGCAATGCTTTAGACAGATATACTTTAGAGATTCCGGCAGGAAAACTGGATACTCCAGATGAGCCAAAGATAGAATGTGCGTACCGAGAGCTGGAGGAAGAGACCGGATACCGATGTGAAAAGTTAGAATATTTGCTAAGTATTAACACTACCATTGCGTTTTGCGATGAATATATTGATATTTTTCTTGCAAGAAATTTGATTCCTTCTAAGCAGCATTTGGATGAAGATGAAAAAATTGATGTGGAAGAGTGGGAGCTAAAAGATTTGCAGGAGTTAATCTATTCCGGAAAGATGACAGATGGAAAGACAGTAGCGGCCATTATGACCTATGCAGCTAAATACGGAAATCAGAAATAAGAGAACGGCCTTTTGCATACACTGTGATAGACAGCGGCAAAAGGCCGTTTTTGTTCCTTGTCCGCTTCCGGAAGGGGGATTTCTATGAAAAAAATCAACATTTCCTATGAAAATGGTCTTTTGGCTGCTTTTTTTGCAGGTACGGTGGCGGGTACAATTTTGGTTAACATGATGAGCAGCGAAATGCGCTCCGGGTTAAGCGCGTTTCCTTTTTCTGCCGGAGGTGCTATGCTGGAGGCGGGGAAAGAAGTGAAAGAGTCTGGGGCAGGGCATGGGGGAAGGGAACAGCTTCCTCTGTTTTTTCATCTGTTTCGCTCCAGGAGCTTGGCAGCGGCTGTTGGATGGCTGGTAGGACTGACCCCTTATGGAACTACCTGCTTTTTTCTGGCTGCCGGGTATGGAGGACTGACTCTGGGGGTGAGCCAGGCTGTCTTTACTTGGCAGAAAGGCCTGGCCGGCCCGGGATATTTTTTGCTTACTCTGATGCCGCATTGCCTGTTTTACGGTATAATTTGGGCAGCTCTGGCAGTTTGGGCAGGAAAACAGACACCCAGACTGCGCCTGATTCCATTTTTATGCCTTTTGGCAGTGTGCGGAATTGGAGCCGCGGCAGAGTGCTGGGGATTTCCGATTATATGGAGACTGGGAACCGGCATATTGAGCGGATCTTCATATTGACAAGGAGGCAGAATCATCATATACTTATATTAGTAATAATATTAGTAATATTAGTAGAAAAAATAAAGCAATACAGGAGAGGCCATGGATAAAAGGACATATGATGCCTATATTGAGATACTAAGGCAAGAGCTGGTGCCTGCCTTGGGCTGCACGGAGCCTATTGCCATTGCTTTTGGAGCCGCAAGGGTGAGAGATGTCTTAGGCTGCTTTCCGGATAATATCCGGGTTTGCTGCAGCGGCAATATTGTAAAGAACGCAAAGAGCGTAAAGGTGCCGAATTCAGGAGGATTAAAAGGAATTGCAGCAGCCGCGGTTTTAGGATGTACAGGTGGTGACTGGACCAGAGGGCTGGAAGTGCTGAACTCCATTGAGGACGAACACAGGGAGCAGACAAAAAAGCTTTTGGAACAGGATTTTTGCTGCTGCAGCTTAAAGGAGGACGCGCCCAATCTCTATATTAAGGTGACTGCACAAAAGGGGAACTGTCAGGCAAGCGTTACTATTGAAGACTATCATACCAATATTACAGAAATCCGTAAGGATAATCAAATACTTTTTCAAAAGGATAGAGTTCAAGGCCGGGAAAATGAGGATGGCAGAAGCCTTCTCAATCTAAAGGATATTGTAGAGTTTGCTGAGACAGTGGACTTAAAGGAGGTTCAGGAGATCCTTAAACGGCAAATTGATTACAATTTGGCTATTTCTGAGGAAGGACTGACGCATTGCTGGGGCTGCCAGGTGGGGCGGACGATTTTGGATACTTGCAATAAACAAGAGCTGGGGGTAATAGCAAAAGCCCGGGCAGCTGCGGGATCTGACGCCCGGATGAGCGGTTGTTCTCTGCCGGTTGTCATTAATTCGGGAAGCGGAAATCAGGGAATGACTGCTTCCCTCCCGGTAATCGAATATGCAAAAGGGATGAATGTGAAGGAAGAAAAATTATACCGGGCCCTGTGCATCAGCAATCTCCTGGCTCAGGAGCAGAAAAAATGGATCGGTTCCTTATCCGCTTATTGCGGTGCAGTGTGTGCTGCGGCAGGAGCAGGGGCTGCCATTACCTATCTGTGCGGGGGTACTTTGGAGCAGATTGGCTCTACGGTGACCAATACCATATGCAACATTGGAGGAATGGTGTGTGACGGGGCAAAACCGTCTTGCGCCGCTAAAATTGCTTCTGCGGTAGATGCTGCGGTGATGGCTCATAATATGAGCATGAAAGCCCGCAGCTTTGTAAATGGAGACGGATTGATGCAGGAAAACGCGGAAACTACGATTCAGGCCATGGGGTATGTGGGAAGAATCGGAATGAAGCAGACGGATGTGGAGATTCTCAATTTAATGTTGGGAAATACGGAAATGAAAAAGGAATCTTTACCTTTAATTAATTAAGTATTTCTGCTATAATATAAATAATTAAGATATTAAAAGAACGGGAGATTGCTCTCAAATATTATATAGAAAGAGATTCAACAAATATGACCATAAAAGAAAGAATCTACAAAGAAATCTATAGCGATATTTTTGAAGGAAAGTACGGCCCTAATGAGATTTTGACAGAAAATAAACTGGTGGAAAAGTATGAGGTTAGTAAATCTCCGGTTCGGGAAGCTCTCCTGGAATTGTGTAAGGATCAGGTTCTGCAAAGCCTGCCCAGGCTGGGATATCAAGTAAAGCCTGTGTCTTTAAAAGAAGTACTGGATATTTTAGAATACCGGATTGATATGGAAACCAGCGGTTTGCGGAGAGCATTTTCTTACATAACAGAGCAGGATATTCAGATTCTTGATGAAATGTCAGATAAAACTCCCGAAGAACTGATTGATCCGGATTGGAGCCGGAATGAATCCTTTCATTTAAAGCTGTATGAGTTAAATAGCAATCATTATGGTTACCAGGAGCTTCAAAAGACATTAAAGCAAAGTTCCAGATTTATTACTCAGTATTTCCATACAGCGTGGCAGAAAGCCAATGAGATGAACAATCAGTGTCATAAAGAGATTGTTAATTGCATCCGGGATGGAAATCTGGAGGGTGCCTGCAACAAGCTGAGCCATGATATTGCATCTATAAAAGAAGAGATTCAAAAAATGCATCGATTTTAAAAAGTCTGAGGGCTGCAACAGGGGGAAGGGGAAATTTTTTCCAACTTTCTACCAGTTGCAGCCCTTTTTGTGCGTTTGACATGAAAAAGGAGATAATAGTTCGTGAAAAGTATAAAAAATGCACAGGTATCTATTGACAAGAAAAAAGGAGTATAGTATACTTTACTCATAATACTACTGATATTATTACAGAAATACTACAAATTAGGTTTGAAAGAGAAACTTTCAAATCTACCTGAATGACGCAGTAAATGCCCAAGGATGCAGCTCCTGCGTCAAGAAAGAGGCTATTATGAAGAAAAGAGAGAGGGTAATTGGGGCAATTAAAGGGGAACCTGTAGATAAGATTCCGTCAGGTTTTTCTCTGCATTTTCCGTCTGGAGAGGCTAAGGGAGAAAAAGCAGTGGATGCCCACATCCGTTTTTTTGAGGAAACGGACACAGATATTATCAAAATTATGAATGAAAATCTGGTTCCGAGAGTATCCGGGGTAAAGGAACCCGAAGATTTTGACAAGATCCCCGAGATTTCTATGAAAGACGAATTTATGGAGGCCCAGGCGGAGCTGACTAAAAAAATTTTAAAGAGATGTGATCCGGATTGCTTTTCACTGGGAACCCTTCATGGAATTGTGGCTTCCTCGGTGCATCCTTTTGAGGCGGACGGCATAGAATATTTGGATGCCAGAAAGCTGGTATTGGATTCTTTAAGGAAAAATGAGAAGCCTGTTCTGGCAGCATTTGACCGGATTACAGAAGGGATGTGCCGGCTTGCGAAAACCTATATTGATCTGGGAGTAGACGGTATCTATTATGCCGCCTTGGGAGGAGAGGCAAACCTCCTTACCGATCAGGAACACGAACAATGGTTTAAGCCCTATGATTTGAAAATTATGAAGGCGATTAAAGACGCAGGGGGTTATTGCTTTTTACATATCTGCAAAGACGGACTAAATATGGAACGATATCGGGATTATGCCTCCCTTGCAGATGTAGTGAATTGGGGAGTGTATGAGGCACCCTTTTCCCTGGAAGACGGGAAAAAGCTTTTCTCCGGAAAGACCATTATGGGAGGTCTTAGAAACCGAAGGGGCGTGTTAATTGACGGAACAAGAGAAGAGCTTTCTGCGGCTATAAAAGGAGCGGTAAAAGCAGTGGGCCGGACAGGCTTTATCTTAGGAGCAGACTGTACCTTGCCTACAGAGATTCCCTATGAGAGAGTCCGCATGGCGGTAGAGGCGGTAAGGGAGCTGTAACATAAATATAAAAGCAGGGCGAAAAAGGAGGAAATACCCTGCGGTTATACCTATATGCCCAGAAAGCAGGGCGAAAAAGGAGGAAAACGTTATGAGAAGTAAAAATTTAGTAGCATTAGGGTTAGCAGCAGCGCTGTGCTTGACGGGCTGCGGAGGAGGTGCGGAAACGGCAGAGACTACCAAAGCTCCGGCAGAGACTACCGGTCAAACGGCGGCGCCGGAGAGTAAGGCAGAGACGGAAAGCCCTTCCGCTGAGGCTAAAGTTTATCCGGCAGGAACCGTTACTTTTTATATGAATGGAAATCCCCAGTTCCGTCAGCAGTATTTTGAAACCTGGCTGGAAAATCACAGAGATATTGCACCGGAGGTGTCTGTAGAGTTTGTTCAGGTAGAGAGCAATGCCGACGCAAGAGAAAAAATAACTATGACGGCTCTTTCCGGAGCAGTAGAGGATTTGCCGGATGCTGTTTTCTTAGATCGGTTGAATTTAATGGATTTGGTTCAGGCCGGGCTTCTGGTAGATGAGACGGAATTTTTAACTCCCTTGGCAGAGAAGATGGTAGACGGCGCTCTTACTGAGGGAATGGTAAGCGGAAAGATGTATGGCCTTCCCGATTCGGTACGTCCCCAGCTTTTGATGTACAATAAAGAAATTTTTGATAAATATGGGATTGATCCGGCTTCTATGGACACTATAGACGGGTATATTGAAGCAGGACGCCAGTTAAAGGAAAAGAGCGGCGGCGAAACCTATTTGTCCTGGATCGGCTCCAATAATATGACTTGGAAGTGCTGGGGAAGAAGAGGACTGATGCCTCAGGCTAACGCAAAAGTTTGGGATGAGGAAGGAAACGTAATTATCGGAAGCGATGAAGGGACCAAGCTGGCTTTAGGCGCGTTGGATACCATGTATTCCGAAGGGCTGTTAATGCGCGTAGAAATGTATGATCCGGCTCTCTATGACGCTATCAACAGCCAGAAGATTGCAACCTTTGACATTGGCGCTTACTGGGATGAGTTTATGCGTCAGAACTGTCAGGCAACAGCAGGCCAATGGAGGGTTATGTCTGCTCCGGTATTTAAAGAAGTAGGAAAAGCAGGCGCTCCTGTATCCAGCTACATGTGTATCGTAGAAAAAGGTGAGGACAGCGTTTACAAAGAGCTGATTGAGCAGATGTGGTATGACTTTACTTTTGATACTGAGTCCAGACAGGCATGGGTAAATTCCATGGAAGAGCAGAATGCGCCCTATACCAACCCCATTTCCCTGGAAATGTTGGAGGATGATTTCTGGAAAGAGCCGTCAGATTACTACGGCGGACAGTCCTTTAGAGAATGGGAAGGATTAACTCTGCAAAACGGCGCAAATAATATGATTGTAACTGCACAGGATGCAGAAGGCGATGAGATTATTTCTGCTGAGATTGAAAAATATGTGGCTGGTGACCAGACTATGGAAGAAGCCATTGCCAATATGGATAAGAACTTAAAGGCAAAGATCGGAAAGGCAGAGATTGTGGACTAATAGATTACAGGAGAAGGGAATGTATAAAAACTTCAAAAAATATCGCGCCCCATATTTGTTTATTTTACCGTTTTTCATTTTATTTATTGTGTTCCAATTAGTTCCCACTATCTGGACGGTTTATATTAGCCTGACAAAGTGGAGAGGAATCGGGACACCGGAATTTGTGGGGTTTGAAAATTACTCCAAAATGGTAATCGACGATATGTTTTGGGAATCCCTGCTTAATACGGCAATATACTGGATAAGCGGACTGGTTCTGATTCTGTTTCTGGCAGTGGTGATTGCTTCCCTGCTTAACAGCAAGTGTCTGAAAGGCAGAGCATTTTTTAAGACCGCCACTTTTTTGCCCAATATTTGTGCCGCAATTGCCATGGGACTGATTTTCAGAATGTTGTTTGACGAAAATGTAGGACTGATCAATGAGGTATTGGCAGCCATGGGATTTGACAAGGTTCCATGGCTTGCCGGAACCAAGTATTCCAAGATCCCGGTGATTCTTTTGATTGTCTGGAGAAATGCGCCCTGGTTCACTATGATTGTACTCTCCGGCCTTTTAAATATTTCAGCGGATTATTATGAGGCAGCTACAGTGGACGGAGCAAACGGATGGCAGAAATTCCTGTTTATCACTCTGCCGTCCATCAGCAACATTTTATTCTTCTGCTCTGTTACCTTGACCGTGGATATGTGGAAAATATTTAACGAACCTTATATTTTGCCGGGTCCGGGAACGTCCAACACATCACTGTTTCAGTATATGTATGAGTCAGGTTTTAATGTATTTAATATGGGCTATGCGTCGGCCATCGGAGTTATTATTATGGTAATGCTGACTGTGGTTTCTGTAGCTCAGTTCCTGGTAAGAAAGAGACAGGGGGAGGTGGCATAATGGATTACAGGACAAAACAACGGACTGTATCTCTGGCCGTCCATCTGCTGCTGGGGTTTATTGTACTGATATGTTTGTTTCCCATTTTATGGATGTGCCTAATTGCATTTAAGGATACGAAAGAGAGCCTTACCGGATTTCATTCTTTATGGGTGGACACTCCAACCCTGGACAATTTTAAACGGCTTTTTCAACTGATTCCTGTGTGGCAGAATACCTTTAACAGCGTATTTACTACTGTTATTGGAACTGTAACTTCCCTGTTTTTTTGCGCCTTGGCTGGGTTTGCGTTTTCCAAATACCGGTTTCCCGGCAGGAATTTCCTGTTTTATTTTATTATTGCCACTATGCTGGTACCGGCTGAGGTGGGAGCAGTTCCTTTATTTATTATCATGAAAAAATTGAACTTGGTCAACAGCCTTTGGTCTTTGATTATCCCAAAGATTGCCACGGCCATCGGTATTTTCTACATGAATCAGTATATTTCTGATGTGCCGGACGAGCTGATTGAGGCGGCAAAAATAGACGGCTGCAGCGACTTTGGCATCTTTGCCAAGGTGGTGGTGCCGATTATCAAGCCGGCTCTGGCATCTTGGGGCGCTGTAACCTTGATTTCCCGCTGGAATGACTTTTTCTGGCCGCTTTTATACCTAAGAAAACAGAGTAAATATACACTGATAGTAACCATCTCCCTATTGCCTATCAGCGAAGGGCTGTCTACCCCATGGCCTGTTATCCTGGCGGGGACTACTCTGGTTACTATCCCCATTATTGTACTTTACTTGATTTTAGAGCGGTTCCAGAAAGGCGGAAGCTTTGCGGGGGCGGTGAAAGGTTAGTACAATGATGTACTAGTGAAAGGAACGGGTTATGGAAGAGGCAGAAAATAGGAAGACACGGAATCGAATAGAAAAAATCCAGCAGGCCTTAAGAGAAACACGGGCGGATGGCTTGCTGATAGAGGACAGGAGCAACCGCCATTATTTGACACGGGCGGATGTGTGGCAGGGAAGCTTGATTGTGACAGAAGAAAGAGCAGTCCTTCTGGTAGATTTCCGGTACTACCAGATGGCCATATCCGGGGTAAAGGGCTGCGATGTCAAGCTCTGCAAAAATGTAGATGAAGGCATTGGCCAAATCGTAAAGGACTGGAAGATCCACTGGCTGGGGTTTGAGACCGGCGGACTTTCTTACCTGCGCCACAAAAAGCTTGAGTCCATAATTGGAGAAGCCAGGCTGGATGAGGAAACCTGCGGGGATTATCTGGTAAAAGAATGCCGGAAAGTAAAAGATGAGGAAGAACTGTCTTGCCTGCGCCAGGCTCAGGAAATCTCGGACAGGGCTTACGATCATATATTGAATGTGGCGAGAGCGGGCATGAAGGAGTCGGATATCCGGATGGCTCTGGGGACTTATATGATTCGCCAGGGCTCAGAAGGTTTTGACATCGGCTATATTGCATCCTCCGGAGAGAAAACCTCATTGCCCCACGGAGGCTTTGGAGATAAAGTAATCGAAAAAGGGGATCTGCTGATGATAGATTTCGGAGCCATTATCAACGGCTATCGCTCTGATATGACCAGAACCTTTGGTTTCGGAACTCTTTCCTCCAAACAAAAGGAGATCTACCGGCTTGTGTTGGAAGCTCAGGAAAAAGCTCTTTCCGGCATCCGCCCGGGCATGAAAGGAAAAGAAGTTGATAAAATTGCCAGGGATTATATTAATCATGCCGGTTATGAGGGTTGCTTTGACCATGGCCTGGGACACAGCATCGGTCTGGACGGCCATGAGAACCCCAGATTTAATGAAGTAGAAGAAGAGATTCTTAGACCGGGGGTGGTAATGACTGTAGAACCGGGCATTTATCTGGCTCATGAATTTGGAGTCCGGATTGAGGATATGGGTGCAGTAACAGAAACTGGATTTGAAGATTTTACTAAGGCAACCAAAGAGCTGATTATTATTTAAAGAGTTTTGATTAGAGGCAGGGCAGCAAATAAAAATGCGGCCCTGCTTTTTGTTTGCAAAGTGTCCATAAAAGCGCCGTAGAGAGAGGATTTTTATAAACTATGCCGCATAAATCTTGCAAAATTTGTCATAAAAGTATTGTTTTAAAGGGGTGGTATTTGCTATAATAAAAGTAACTGGTTAAGAGGGGGAGCCAAATAATGATGGGAAAAAACAAAAGTCCAAAAGAACGAGCGGAGGAGATTCTTCGCCGGGCTGCCAAGAAACGAAATAAGAATTCTGCCGGTAATTTATATCTGACAGGTTTGGCAATATGGACAGTTGGGATTTTTTTGGGACTTTTATTGTCAATAATGTTTATTCGGCAAAGCGCCGCTTCTACCAATGGCTCAAAGCCGGCCGCTTTGGCTGAAGAAGGACAGCAGGAGCCGGGGATAGAAGAAATACAGGAGTTAAAAAAACAGCCGGGTCAGGGAGAAATTCAAAAGACAGAAAGCATGGAAGAAGAGTACATAGGAGCTTTGGAGGTAGCGGCATACTGCAGCGGCAGACGTACATATTCAGGAGATGTTCCTGAGGCAGGAAGGACAGTTGCCGCAGACCTTTCTAAATTTGAAATTGGCGATCAGCTGAGAATTGGCGATACAATTTATTGCGTAGAAGATTCGGTTCCCAACGACGCGCAAGAAGAATTAAGAGTGTATTTTTCCAGCTATGAAGAGGCAATAGCTTTCGGCAGACAGGAGCTTAATGTATATCGTATTCAAAAAGAGGAAGAAGAAAAGGAGGGACTATTAGGAGAGTTTGAAGTGACAGGGTACTGCAGCTGCAGCGAATGTTGCGGCTACAAAGAAAAGCGGCTTACAAAAATGGAAACAGTCCCCAGATCTTCCCATACCGTTGCCGTCGATCCGGATGTGATTCCATTAGGAAGTAAAATCGAGATAGACGGAGTGGTTTATTTGGCGGAGGATACGGGAAAGAAGATAAAAGGGAATGTCATAGATATTTACTTTGATACCCATGAAGAAGCGATTATCTACGGAAGAAAAACTAAAAAAGTATACCAAATTCAGTGAGAAATGTAAAATTTGAAAACGGGGCTGCTGTAGGATGAGATAGGACGGAGTCAAAAAGACCAGAGGTTTTATCCTGCAGCAGCCTCTTATGCTGCAAAGCATTCAGCAGAATGTGTGGTGACGGATTTTGCCGAATGTTCCCTTAAGGAATTGCTTTTTCAGAAAATTCCGTAGTTACTAAATCCCCATAAGGAACCCGCTTGGGAAGCTCTCCCGCTTCTTCAAGAATATTCTGCAACAGATCGAAGCTGGATTCCTCAAAGATGGTGTTGCTTTTCCACGTATCCTGGTCCTTATAACGGCCAACGATGGTAGCTAGGCTGTTTAAATCTGTATCCGGAAACTGGGGCTTTATGACTTTTGCGATCTCTTCGGCAGAATGAGAGTTTACATAATCAAGCCCTCGCTGTGTGGCGTTGGTAAAGGCCTGAATGACTTCCGGATTCTTTTCAATATAACTTTTTTTTGCGCTGTAGGCCGTATAGGGAACATAGCCGGATTCTGTACCCAAGGAGGCCACTACATAGCCGTTTCCTTCTTTTTCCAGAGCCGTGGCAAAGGGTTCAAATTCTACGGTATAATTGGCCCCGCTGGAAGGAAATGCGGCGGCGGTAAGGCCGAAACTGATGCTTTGATCGATGGAAAGGTCGGTGCCAGGATCCAAGTTATGCTTTTTTAAAATAAATTCAAAGACCATTTGAGGCATTCCGCCTGCTCTTCCGCCAAGAACCGAAGCCCCGGAAAGCTTCTCCCAGGAAAAGTCCGGATCCGGTTCTCTGGCAACCAGAAAGTTTCCGGCTCTCTGGGTCAGCTGGGCAAAATTGACTGCATAGTCTTCAGCGCCGTTGGCGTAGGTGTAAATGCTGGCTTCGGATCCCATAAAACCGATATCTGCGTCTCCGGATACTAAAGCGGTCATAACCTTATCTGCCCCGGCTCCGTTTACCAGAGTCAAATCAATCCCCTCTTCATGAAAATATCCCAGTTCAATGGCAGCGTACTGAGGAGCATAAAATATGGAATGAGCTACTTCGCTTAAGGTAACAGGAACCGTTTCCCTTTTGCCGTCGGAATCGGCGCTGCCGCCAAGAGAGCAGGCGGTGAGAGAAAACAGGAAAACAGCAGCGGCAAGAGTTAAAGAGAGCAGCCTGGCTCTTAAAAAGTCAGAATGTTTCATAAAACCTCCAAGTGGTAAATTTTCTAATCCTATCTTATGTGGGAAGCCGCAGCCAGGTGTCAGTCGGAAGAAATAAAGAAGGGATTCCTTTTTGGATGCTCTTGTAAATTTATTGCATTAATGTTATGATGTTGGGGTCAAAAGGTATTTTGAACCTGGTATCATCCTAATAAATAAAGCAGTTGTTTTGCAATTAAGACGAGGAGGATTTGATATGATATCACTATATGATGGCGGCGTATATCTGGTAAACGGCTCTACCTTAATTCCGGAGGCGGAAGCGGCAAAGGTAGAGACTATGACCGGAAAGACTGCAGATAAGGAGACGGCAAAAAAGGGTACGATAGCCTATTCAATTTTAGAAGCCCACAATACCGGAGCAGACATGGAACACTTAAAGCTGCGGTTTGATGCGATGGCATCCCACGACATTACCTTTGTAGGGATTGTTCAGACTGCCAAGGCTTCCGGTATGGAAAAGTTCCCCATTCCCTATGTCTTGACGAACTGTCACAATACTCTGTGCGCCGTAGGCGGTACTATCAATGAAGACGACCATATGTTCGGACTTTCCGCGGCAAAAAAATACGGCGGTATTTATGTCCCCCCCCATATTGCAGTTATCCACCAGTATATGCGCGAGATGATGGCGGGCTGCGGAAAGATGATTTTAGGCTCTGACAGCCATACCCGCTACGGCGCTTTGGGTACCATGGCTATAGGAGAGGGCGGCGGCGAGTTGGTAAAGCAGCTTCTCCTTGATACCTATGATGTGTCATACCCCGATGTGATAGCTATATACTTAGACGGAAAGCCCAATCCGGGCGTAGGCCCTCAGGATATCGCTTTGGCAATTATCGGAGCGGTATTTAAAAGCGGCTATGTAAAGAATAAAGTAATGGAGTTTGTAGGTCCCGGAATCGCATCTATGGACACGGATTTTAGAAACGGCGTGGATGTTATGACTACGGAGACTACCTGCCTCACCTCCATCTGGAAAACTGATGAGGATACCAGGGCATACTTGGCCATGCACGGCAGAGAGGGCGATTATAAAGAATTAAATCCGGCGCATGTGGCTTACTATGAGGGCTGCGTTTACGTGGATTTATCTACCATAAAGCCTATGATCGCCCTGCCATTCCATCCAAGCAACACCTACGAGATTGATCAACTTAATACCAACCTTTCCGATATTTTGAGAGAGGTAGAAAAAGAAGCAGAGAAGATAGGGGGAGGCAGGGCCGGTTTTACCTTAACTGATAAGATTAAAGACGGAAAACTCATGGTACAGCAGGGAATTATTGCCGGCTGTGCAGGCGGCAACTACACCAATGTTATCGAGGCCGCCAATGCTTTAAGAGGCAAAAACTGCGGCTGTGACGAGTTTTCTTTAGCTGTTTACCCGTCCTCCCAGCCGGTATTTGCAGATCTGGTGAAGAAGGGAGCAGTATCGGATTTGATGGCAGCGGGAGCAATTATCCGAACCGCTTTTTGCGGCCCCTGCTTTGGAGCAGGCGATACCCCCTGCAACAATGGTTTAAGCATCCGCCACACTACCAGAAATTTCCCCAATCGGGAAGGTTCCAAACCCGGAAATGGTCAGATGGCGGCAGTGGCTTTAATGGATGCCCGCTCCATTGCGGCAACGGCTGCTAACGGAGGCTTCCTGACTTCTGCAGAAGGAATGGAATGTTTCGGGAAGGTTCCGGCCTATGAATTCGACCGGACTTCCTATGATCACAGAGTATACTTTGGATTTGAAAAAGGGGATGATAAGGCGGAACTGATTTATGGCCCCAATATTAAGGACTGGCCGGAAATGAGCCCGTTGGCTGACAATATTGTACTGAAGGTCTGCTCTAAGATTATGGATGCAGTGACCACCACTGATGAGCTGATTCCTTCCGGAGAGACTTCTTCCTATCGTTCCAATCCTCTGGGACTGGCAGAGTTTACTTTGTCCAGAAGGGACCCGGAGTATGTAAGCCGCACCAAAGAGGTAGACAGGCTGGAAAAGGCCAGAGCCGCCGGAACCGATCCGCTGTCTCTTGACGCAGAACTGAAAGACGTATTTGATCAGATCCGCACTATTCCTGGCAATGAGACGGTAAATGCCATGGAGACGGAGATTGGAAGCATGGTTTACGCAGTAAAGCCCGGAGACGGTTCTGCCAGAGAGCAGGCGGCAAGCTGTCAGAGAGTTATAGGCGGCCTTGCCAACATCTGCAAAGAGTTTGCCACCAAACGTTACCGCTCCAATGTGATGAACTGGGGA
Source organism: Enterocloster bolteae (assembly GCA_021772025.1). Taxonomy (GTDB): domain Bacteria; phylum Bacillota; class Clostridia; order Lachnospirales; family Lachnospiraceae; genus UMGS1370. The sequence goes on from JAETNT010000012.1 coordinate 60,004, forward strand.
ATGCTGCCCTTCCAGATGGAAGCAGAACCGGAATTTCAGGTAGGAGATTACATTTATATTCCGGGCATCCGCAAGGCTTTAGACGGAGATCTGAGTGATATCAGGGCTTATATATTGGGAGACAAGATTAAGGAAATTACCCTTTTCATTGCCGACATGACCCCGGAAGAGCGGGAAATTGTTAAGGCCGGCTGCCTCATTAATTACAACCGAAGCCGGACAAAAGCATGACAAAAAAGCGGCGGAACAGACAATGGATTATAAAATGATTGTATTGGATTTAGACGGCACCTTAACAAACCGGGAGAAAAAAATTTCTCCCAGAACCAGGGATGCCCTTATGGAGGCTCAAAAACGCGGAAAAATTGTGGTTTTGGCCTCCGGCCGTCCAACTCAGGGAGTGGTGCCTCTGGCCAAAGAGTTGGAGCTGGGAAAATATGGAAGTTATATTCTTTCCTTTAACGGCGGCCTTATTATCAACTGCAGTACAGGCCAGGCGGTGGTCTCTGCCCTTCTGCCTCTAAGCATCAACCGCCGGGTGGTAGAATTGGCGGAGGAACATAGGGTTAATATTCTGACATATGAAGGCGACAGTATTATTACATTAAAAAAGGACGACCAGTATGTAGAGCTGGAAGCTGGAGTTAATCATATGAATGTCCGAGAGATCAAAAATATGGGAGAATATGTAGAACATTTACAGGTTCCTAAATTCCTTATGGTAGACGACGAAGGATATTTGTCTACTGTAGAGCCTAAAGTGAAGGCGGCCTTGGGAAGAGATTTCAGCGTATACCGGTCAGAGCCGTTTTTTCTGGAGATTCTTCCTAAAGGAATTGATAAAGCCCAGCGTCTGGAGATGCTGCTGGGAATCCTGGGCATTTCAAGGGAGGAAATAATAGCCTGTGGGGACGGCTACAACGATCTGACTATGATTAAATATGCCGGTCTGGGAGTCGCCATGGAAAATGCCGTATTTTCAGTACGAAAAGCAGCAGATTATATAACCGCATCCAATAATGAAGACGGGGTGGCTTTGGTAGTAGAAAAATTCCTGCTCTCTTGAGTTAAAACTGTAGACTTTCAAACTTTAGTATGCTAAAATAGCAATATACGAAAATGAATGTCAAAAGGGGCGTCAATGCATGAATAAAAAACTTAGAACAGAAGCAGTCAGCCACTTATTTCAGGCTATTTTAACATTAAAGTCACCGGAAGAATGTTACATTTTTTTCGAGGACGTGTGCACCATCAACGAGCTGCTGTCCCTGTCTCAGCGTTATGAGGTGGCTAAGATGCTGCGGGAAGGCAAGACCTATTTGGAAATAGCCGAAAAGACAGGAGCTTCTACAGCCACTATCAGCCGTGTGAACCGCTCTCTGAATTATGGAAATGATGGATACGATATGGTATTTGCAAGATTAGAAGAGAAAGACCCGACCGAATAAGGCGGGTCTTTTTCAAAATGCTTTTTAAAATTACTTCTTCTTTTTGGAAGGATCTATATGCTCTTCCCTTAATTGATCGGTCAGAGTCTCAATCATTTGATTCTTTAAATACACATCAAAAGATAGCTCACAGATAAATGCGAATAGCTGAAGGTATTCCTGATCCTCCAAAGGGGCGTCCTGAAAGGTTTGGGCAGCCAGACAAAACTTTTCCTTTACATCAGCCTTCAAACTTTCCATCTGTCCGCGCTCTAAGGCAAAAACCTCATTATAGATTTTTTCCAGAGAAAGGCCGGTCTGCCCGTCAAAATGTTCCCCGGTAATCGGGCGGAACAGCTCTTCAATATCGTTGAAGGAGAGAAGATTCTTAAAGTAGTAGATGAAAATCAGCATCAACATATGCTCTTTGGAATATTTCTTCTTCACTGGAGGGGGAAGAAGATTATTTTTTGCATAATTGTTGATCATGGTCTTGGTTAAAACCTTGTCATCGGAATAGCGCTTGGTATGCCCCAGATGTTCATCCATAAAGGTAGTCACCTGATCCATATATAAAGGAATGTCGGGAATGGTATCCGATTTAATATAGGACATGGAATCCAGCCGGGCGAACAGCTTTTTTAAACGTTCTTCATTTGTTTTGCTCATGATGTCACCTCTTTGCCTTATTATATAGTATTCAAAACTAGATAGCAAGAGGAAAAAGAGTAAAAATACTGGCTCAAGTGCAGAGGATATGGTATAATGTCCACGAAAGCAATGAGCAGTGCGAAAAAGAACAAGCAGGAATCTGCGCTGTGCTCGCACATAAGCAGATTCCTGCTTGTTCTTTTTCATAGAGCGAAGCTCGTGAGCGAGCTGCCGCGAAGCGGAAGGGAGCCGCACTGCTAAGTAGAGTGAGCGAGCTGCCGCGAAGTAAAAATAAGCGAGCTGTCAGGCAGAAGAAAAGGAAACCGTTACAGATAAGGAGTATCTTATGAGCATTTATGACACTTTAAACCCGGCCCAAAGGGAAGCAGTATTCTGCACGGATGGGCCTCTTTTAATTCTTGCAGGGGCCGGATCCGGCAAAACCAGAGTTCTTACCCATCGGGTTGCCTATCTAATTGAAGAAAAAGGCGTAAATCCCTGGAATATCATGGCAATTACCTTTACAAACAAGGCAGCCGGGGAGATGCGGGAGCGTGTGGATAAGCTGGTTAGCTTTGGGGCGGAAAGTGTCTGGGTCAGTACCTTTCACTCTTCCTGTGTACGGATTCTGCGCCGGCACATTGAGGCTCTGGGTTATTCCGGGAATTTTACCATCTATGACAGTGATGATCAAAAAACTCTGATGAAACAGGTGTTGAAAAAGCTGGATATAGACACGAAGCTTTATAAAGAGAGGGCTATGCTAAATCATATTTCCTCAGCCAAAGATCAGCTGATTACTCCAGAGGAGATGGAACTGAACGCTGGGATGGAAATGCGCCAGAAAAAGATTGCTCAGATTTACAAAGCCTATCAGGAGGAACTGAAAAAAAACAATGCATTGGATTTTGATGACTTGATTGTAAAAACCGTAGAGCTTTTTCAATATAACGGGGAAATTCTGGATTATTATCAGGAAAGATTCCGGTACATAATGGTGGATGAATATCAGGACACTAATTATGCCCAGTTTAAGCTGGTAAGCCTTTTGGCAAAAAAATATCGCAATATCTGTGTGGTAGGAGATGATGATCAGTCCATCTACAAATTCAGAGGAGCCGATGTCCGTAATATTTTGGATTTTGAAGAAGCCTTTCCCGGAGCAAAGGTTATTAAACTGGAACAGAATTATCGATCTACCCAAAATATTCTTAATGCTGCCAATCAGGTGATCCGCCACAACCAGGACAGAAAAGATAAAACTTTGTGGACTGCCAACGGAGAAGGCGGTTTGGTAAAGGTTCGTCAGTATAATACGGCTGAAGAGGAAGCAGAGGCCATTGCTGAATCTATAAAACATACCGGAAGGTCCTGGAAAGATATGGCCGTGCTGTATCGAACAAACGCCCAGTCCCGTCTTTTGGAAGAAAGATGCATTGCCCACAACATTCCTTACCGGCTGGTAGGGGGCGTTAATTTCTACCAGAGAAAAGAGATTAAGGATATTTTAGCTTATTTAAAGACTATATCTAATGGGGTAGATGATTTGGCTGTACTGAGGATCATTAATGTGCCCAAAAGAGGAATCGGAGCTACTACCATAGGGCGGGTAACCGCCTTTGCGTCAGAACATGGATTGAGTATCTATGACGCTTTGGAAGAGGCCGGAATGGTTCCGAATATTGGAAAGGCCGCCGGAAAAATAGAGACCTTTACTCAACAAATAGAAGAGCTTCGGCGCCTGATGACAGAGGAAAATTATACGATTAAGGAATTAATCGGAGCAATTATGGAGGATACAGGATATCGGAAAGAATTGGAGGCAGAGGGGGAAGTAGAATCTGAGACTCGTTTAGAAAACATTGAGGAATTAATTAATAAAGCGGTAAGCTATGAGAAAGACAGCGAAAATCCAAATTTGGCAGAATTTTTGGAGGAGGTCGCCCTGGTTGCGGATATCGATAGAATGGACGACTCAGAAGAGAGAGTGACTTTGATGACTCTCCACAGCGCCAAGGGTTTGGAGTTCCCTCTTGTTTATCTGGCCGGTATGGAGGATGGTCTTTTTCCGGGAATGATGTCGATTTCTTCTGATGATAAATCAGAACTGGAGGAAGAACGCCGTCTATGCTATGTCGGAATCACAAGAGCAAAGGAAGAACTGGTAATGACCGGAGCCAGAATGCGTATGGTCAACGGAGAGACCCGGTATTCAAAGGCCAGCCGTTTTATAGAAGAGATCCCAGAGGAATATTTGGACAAAGAACTGCTGGAATCCAGGATTAGTCAATGGGAAAGCAGCCAGGACAATTTTGACGACAGCGGATTGCCATGGGAATCTGGCGGATCAAAATCTTGGGATAAAGAAGGTAACCATTCCTGGGGAAAGGACAGCTTTACCGGAAAATCCAGAGACGAAAACGGCCTAAGAGGCTGGGGAAGAAGCGGCGGCACTCTGGGCGGTGGTTTTGGCGGAGGCTTTAGTGCCGGTTCTTACAACGCTTATGCTTCTAAAACCGCTTCTCCATCCGCGGTTCCCGGTTTCGGAAAAGCTTTTACGGTGGAGAAAGCGTCGGCTTTAGACTATGAGCAAGGAGATCGGGTCCGGCATATTAAATTCGGCGAAGGAACGGTTACGGCTATCAGGGATGGAGGAAAAGACTTTGAAGTAACGGTCCAGTTTGACAGTGCAGGAGTCAAAAAGATGTTCGCTTCTTTTGCCAAGCTTAAGAAACTGTGAAGATGGAAGAAAAGTTCGCATTTTTTTCATGATTTTGTATAAAATAAGATAGAAAAAATAATCATTTAATGGTATACTAGGAACAAGCAAATTGCCATATGGAATTGGATAGAGAAAGGACGTGCCACTATGAACAAATTTGATTTAATGGGAAAAGAGGCAAAGGAAGCCCTTGCCCGAATGGAAGAGATGATGACTACCAGCAGATTAAGCGATCTTCTTCACAAAAAGGAAGAGGAAGAAAAGAAGAAAAACTGCATTTTGTGGATTCTGGCCATTATCGGTGCAGTAGCAGCAGTAGCTGGCATTGCATATGCCGTATATCGTTTCTTTACTCCGGATTACTTGGAAGACTTCGAGGATGATTTCGACGACGATTTCGACGACGATTTCTTTGAGGATGAGGAGGGAGAAAGCGCTCCGGCGGCAAAAGAGGCAGTGAAAGAGGAAACAGAAGCTTAATTTTGGAAAATAAACGAGAGCCTTGGGAATGCTTTTACGGCAATCCCAGGGCTTTTTTCGTAATTTGCCAAGGAGCAGGATGCTGACGGTTTCTTTTCCTTGAAAAAGCTATTTTTGGCAGTTATAATACCCTCAGCGGATAAGAAAGTCTATATGGTTCTCTATAAAAGAAAGGAACTTGAAAAATTTAAAATTAAGGAGCAGAAGAAGTGAAAAAAGGCACGATATTAGAAGGCACTGTAAATAAAATTCAATTTCCCAATAAAGGGGTTGTAGAGATAGACGGAGAAAAAGCCATCGTTAAAAACGCCCTTCCAGGCCAGAAAGTTCGTTTTGCGGTAAGCAAAAGCCGGAGGGGAAAAGCAGAAGGAAGGCTTCTAGAGGTAATAGAGCGCTCCCCAAAAGAGTGGGATAAGGAAAGCTGGAAAGAGCAGGTCTGCCCTCATTTTGAAGTCTGCGGCGGTTGTCTCTATCAGAGCCTGCCCTATGAGGAACAGCTTGCAATTAAAGAAAGACAGGTAAAGGAGCTGATTGACAGCGTCTGCGCCAATCCGGATTATAAGTTTCAGGGAATTAAGGCCAGTCCCCTAGCGGAAGGGTACCGAAATAAGATGGAATTCTCTTTTGGAGATGAATATAAAGGCGGACCGCTGTCCCTGGGGATGCACAAAAGGGGGAGCTTTTATGATATTGTATCCACTCCGGAGTGCCGCATTGTTCACCCGGATTTTAGAAAGCTTTTGGCGGCAACAAAAGAATATTTTTCTCAAAGAGACATTGGTTTCTATAAAAAGCTGGCCCATACGGGGTATTTGCGCCACCTGCTGGTTCGCCGGGCCGTAAAAACCGGAGAAATTTTGGTGGTTTTAGTGACCAGCAGCCAGATAGATGAACGGGAGACAGGGCTTTTGGAAGGCTGGAAGGAAGTGATTTTGGCGCTTCCTCTGGATGGGAGCTTGTCCGGAGTTCTCCATACCGTAAACGACAGTCTGGCAGATGTGGTTCAAAGCGACCGCACCGATATTCTTTATGGAAGGGATTATTTCTATGAAGAACTGCTGGGCCTGAAATTTAAAATTTCTTCCTTTTCCTTTTTCCAGACCAATTCTCTTGGTGCTGAAGTCCTTTACGAGACTGTCCGAAGCTATGTAGGGGAGACGAAGGATAAGGTGGTATTTGATTTGTACAGCGGAACCGGTACTATCGCCCAAATTCTGGCCCCGGTAGCCCGAAAAGTAGTAGGGGTAGAGATTGTAGAAGAGGCCGTGGCGGCGGCTAAGATAAATGCAGAACTTAACGGCCTTACCAATTGCCGGTTCATTGCCGGAGATGTGCTGAAGGTTATTGATAACGTAGAAGAAAAGCCTGATCTTATCGTAGTGGATCCGCCCCGGGACGGCATCCATCCCAAAGCCCTGCCTAAGATTATCGCCTATCAGGTGCCCAGAATCGTGTATATTTCCTGCAAGCCAACCAGTCTGGTAAGGGATATAGCAACATTTCAGGAAATGGGGTATGCGGTGGAGACGGTTTGTGCGGTGGATATGTTTCCGGGGACTGGGAATGTGGAAAGTATCGTGTTGCTTTCAAAACTTCATACAAAACAGAATATAGAAGTGGAATTGGAAATGAGCGTGATTTGACGGCTGCAGAGAGCAAAGCAACCTATCAACGAGATCTGTCACATGCAATTATGGGGTATCGTTTAACTTCGGCGGATGTTGAAGCATGTCCACGGTTTCCACAGGTAGATAGAATAAAAAAACAGTTATCAATTGGAGATTACACAGTGGTGGAAGGTGAAACAGGATGTGGAAAATCCATATCTATTTATCAAGCGGCTTATGACTTTTACCAAAATGGTTGGAGAGTATATCAATGCAAGGAAATAGAAGATATTGGTACAAGAAGTATTAGAGACAATACAGAATTATCTTTGCATTTAATTGATGATGCACAGCAATTATCGGAAAAGGTAGTCGATGCATTAAAAAGACGGGCAAGACCTAATGCGAAAATCTTGTTAGCAAAGACAATTTCATCAGTTGTTAAGCCGGATACAATATTATTGACTAATAAAGATGCGGTTGAGATTATTTATGCTAACTTTATTAAGAAAAAAGAAGAAATAGTTCCAATTGTGCATAAGTACGATAAGAGTATCGGAATAAATTTTTTGGCTCAGCCGATTGAAAGCCGTTTGAGAGCGGCAAAATATGAAAGAGCGTTATCAAGCAATTCGTTCATATTATAATTGTGATCTTTTAGTAGCAACAATTCTATTTTTCTCCATTGGGGCTTGTGTGGCTATGTAATGGAATAATTGGCTATAGTGTATTTTATAATGTGAGTGAGCATTTCATCACTGAAAAAATGATTGTTTCAGCATTGGATAAGATAATCAATATTAATTCTTCCGAGGAACGGATGAGAATAGCATATTTTGTGGAAAAGGTTTTCAATTTACAGTATGAGCGAAACGGGAAATATTATTTTTATAAATACAGGGATGTGTTTCTTGATTGGATTCAAAATTCAGATAGCGAAACGGCATATGCATATTCAGAACTTATGAATACTCTGATAAATACAGATATTAAACAACATAGAAAATTTGCACAGGAAATAAATTGGACATGCTTACAAGAATCAATGCTAAAAGAAAGTAAGCCAAATTTGTATTCTTGGGGAAAATTGTATAATCGTTTGGTATATTCACTTCCGAAAAAGGAATATTTGTCAGTAGGAAAAATGTTGGAAAATGCTATTGAAAAATTTTGTGACTCAGTTTCGATTTCAAATATTGAAGATTTAACATGCTTTCTTTGTTCTGTTATGCATACTAATTCAGATTATATTCATAAAACAGTGGAAAAATTGATTCCTATATATGCCGCATATTTCAAAAAAGACATGTCGCAGGCAATTTATCTATTTGATTTTGATTTCTTGGGATATGTATGTGGTTTGAACTTGTTAGGTGGACATCGAACTACAAGTATAGAAAAGAAATCTGCAAAGTCGATAGTATCAGTAATCCCAGAAAAAGAATTTGCGGAGGTTATTGTGAAATGTCAGCCTAGAGATTGGCATACTGTACATCCGATTATGAATCTTATAGGTCGTTATGACAGAGAGAAGGCAAGGAGAATTATTGATTTTGTCGATGTGAGTAGGCTTGCGGAGAGGGCAAAGGATAGTTGGGAGCAGAGTCATGAAATAACAGAGCTATGTGACATTCTTTACATTGGCAATTATAAAGTGGCACAGGGATTTATTAAGAATAATTTAGATAAAATCCAAACAATGTATTCGTCATTTATAATGATATCACCTAAATGTGCTATAGAAGCCTTTGATAGAGGGATTAAGATTGATTTGCTAATTGAGCACTGGTGGGATGTTAGCTTATACGCTTTACAGGAATTGAATAAAATAGATGTAAAGAAAACAGGAGTACATAGAGGCAAAATACGGCTTCAAAATACATACCGCATACATTGCAGAGGTAAAACGGGATTTGGGCTTGCCGATGTATGATGCCCCTAATGCGGTATTATATGCAAAGCACGAAAAAATATATCAAGATAAATCGGTTTTTTAACGAAATGTCAAAAGGTATCCTGTGTCGAAATGAAATGCTGGGGTATTGCGGCTTGTGATTTACACGAAGAAAAGTGACTGATATAATGGAGGAGAGAGGAACGGTTGGATCATTACATGAAAAGAGAACTACGAGGTTGAATATGTGGAAATGTCCGAAATGCAAAAGAGAGTTTAAGAACGAAAACCAAAACCATTACTGCGGAGAGAAACCGAAAACGATTGAAGAATATATTTTGCTTCAGGATGAGGAAAAGCAGGCTGACCTGTTTCTTGTCAGGCAGGTTTTACAGCAGGCACTTCCGGAGGCGGAAGAACGCATATCCTGGAGTATGCCAACCTATTGGAAAAAGCATAATATCCTTCATTTTGCAGCTGCCCAAAAGCATATCGGATTTTATCCGGGGCCGGCAGCGGTGGAAAAATTTGAGGAAGAACTGAAAAACTATCGTGTAAATAAAGGAACTATCCGTATCCCGTATGGGAATGTGGATGCTGAATTGATAAAAAAGATTGCCCGGTGGTGCTGGGAGACTGGGAATCATGCTTAAATCATGAATGGAATACAAAAAGAGCGAAATAACTTTAAATTTATGGAGATATAGAATGGTTAAGCTGATAAAGGAAGAATTTGCTGTCATTGGAAAAGAGGGTTCAACATTAGACGGCGAAGGATTTATTCAGAAATTGTGGAATGATGCAAATGGTCATTTTAGTGAAGTAGCACATCTGGCAAAGAAAGACGCAAACGGGGGGATTGTGGGAATATGGGGCGCTATGTCTGATATTTCTCACTCATTTAAACCGTGGGAAGATGGCTTTCGCAAAGGTTTGTATCTGGCAGGAGTGGAATGTGTTGATAATGCGGAAGCGCCTGAGGGATGGACAAAATGGACAATACCAGGTTATGAGTATATAGTTGTTGAAAACCATAAGGGAGCGTTTGAAGAAACCATTGGACAAATAAATGAGGAGGGTAATTCTCTGGTTGGAGCAGTTCACGATTATACCGACCCGGAAACAGGAAAGGGATATCTGTATTTTCCGATAAGAGAAGTTTAAAAAATCCCGGTGTGTATGGCTGATATTAAAATGGAATGATGAAAAAGGAACGGGCCATAAAACAAAAGATAGTTGGCCTGCTTGATAAAAAATAAGAAAATATAGGGAGGTTTGAATTATGAATATTCTTTGCTTTGGAGATTCTAATACATTTGGCTCGAATCCGGAAGGCGGCCGCTATCCGAGGGAAATCCGGTGGCCCGGTCGGCTTCAGATTTTACTTGGAAGTGATGATTATGTGATTGAGGAAGGAATGGGAGGACGGACTACTGTCTGGGACGATCCTCTTGAACCCAACCGTAATGGTTTATCTGCGTTACCGATTGCGCTGCAAAGTCATAAACCATTAGATTTGGTGATTTTGAGTCTCGGTACGAATGACTGTAAAAGTCATTTGAATGCATCTGCCAGAGTCATTGCCAAGGGAATGGAAAGACTCTGTGATTTTGTCAAAACTTTTCCATATCAGGAAGGATATACGATTCCGAAACTCTTGATTATCTCCCCAATTCTTATGGGTGATGATATGGAACAGTGCATTTTTTCGGGTATTGACAGTTCTTCAGCGGAAAAAGTATCAACACTGGCCCCGCTTTATGAAAAGGTCGCTCATCAGTATGATGCCTTGTTTCTGGATGCTGCAAAAATTGCCGCTCCCGGTTGTGATAAAATTCATATGACAGCTGAAAGTCATTTGGCGTTGGCTGATGCTTTGTCTAAGATAATTAAAACTTGGAAACAGGCCGTGTAAGGAGAAACATTGGTGAGAAGGGCGGCATTGCAAAAGATTATTTGCAGGAAAGAGGATTGAAGATTTTGAATAATCTTGTATCCGGTTATTTTGATTTTGCCAAGGTTCAGACAATTCAGCGTTGTCCCAGGTACATGACCGATTATGTGGAGCAGTTAGATAATATCCTTCATGCGGCCGGTGAGGAAGTGCTGACTCATGCAGGAAGAATCAGCCATGCACAGGCAATAGAAAAGCCCGGGCAGAGTATAAACGCTATCAAGCACAAACGCTTTCCCCTGTGGAAGAAAGAGAACTTTATGAAATCAAGCAATAGAGATGATGGCTGGTTAACTGGAAGACTATATTCCAACAGAGAAGATAAAAGGGTAATTATCAAGAGACCCCGAAGTGGGTTTGGCTATACAATGAATTTAGGAAATAAGTGGACATGGATATTTAATATTATTTTTGTAATTATTATAGTTATATTAGTCAGTGTTTTTTAAACAACTTCTGAAAAGCTGAAGCGATTAAAAAATGGAGCAGCCCCACGCCTAGTATACATATTAAAGAAAGGCATAAATATCAAATGGTTATCGATTTGAAGAGAGAATAGATGAAAACAGTCAATGTTGTTGCAGCGGTTATTTGTGATTCGTTTTGAAGAGAGAATAGATGAAAACAGTCAATGTTGTTGCAGCGGTTATTTGTGATTCGTTACAGGAAAAGAAATCAATATTTGCTACAGCCAGGGGCTATGGTGAATTTAAGGGACAGTGGGAGTTCCCTGGCGGAAAGATTGAAGAAGGCGAGACACCACAGCAGGCGCTGGTGAGAGAAATACAGGAAGAGCTGGATACCAAGATTACCGTCGGTGATCTGATTGGGACTATCGAATATGACTATCCGACATTCCATCTTTCGATGGATTGCTTCTGGTGCGAGGTGATTGATGGGGAGTTAAAGCTTCTGGAGGCCGGGGACGCTAAGTGGCTATCAAAAGATACTCTTTACAGCGTTCAGTGGCTTCCGGCGGATGTAACCCTTATCAAGGAGATTGAGAAGCAAATGAAATAAAGAAAAAGTCTTTTTTCAGAGCTCCTTTTTAATCAAGTTTTCGCCCCTTCGTTTGTTCAAGACATAGAGAGAACGTGCATAGTATTTGTTGCCCGAGGACAGCCTTACAGCAACTTTAATCTATTCATTGTCAATGATGAAATTTTTTACATACTTGATGTTTTCTGAAACACTACCAACTTTCATCTGTAAACTTCCAGGTTGTCGGTTCTGCCCAGCAGGTAGTCCACGGAGCAGTTGAGGTAGGCGGCGATTTTGGTTAAAGTTTCTGCACGAGCCATTAGTGATTTAAGAATAAAATGAAAATAAATTATCGGTTTGGAGACCAAAGATGAACACAATTATGGAATTAATGTTGAAAATAAACGATTGGAGTATACAATTTTTCTATCACAAAGATACAAACACATTTGACAGATATTCAGTATCTGAAATTCAATTGCAAAATCTTGATATGGATGCAAAACTGCCCATGAAAGATGAAAACAATTTCCGATTCCTTACATACGATGACATTGCTCATAAAGATATAATGAGATTTTTTGTAAAAGAATGTGTGGATGATAAAGAAATACGAAAATATTTGTTCAATATTCTTAGAAGGACTAATTTTGTTGATTGCTTTATTGAAGGGCTGCACAAAGTAAATCTATATGATGAATTTGAAATGATATGCGGAGATATCTATGAACAAATGCTTTTAGATTGGGCAAAGAAAAATGGATTGAAATTTGATTGCTAAATATAGGCCGCAATGATTTCCTGTAAAGCAATTAAGTAGAAATGCAGTCTGGACGTTCTGTCCAGGCTGTTTTTGGGACTTTTTGAAGTTCTCTATTTTGTGATTTGATTTGTCTTTTTTGAGCTTACACAGTATAATAAAAAATAGGAATTTATTCTTGGTGATATAAACGGAGGAAAAGCCGTATGATTACAGGCTCGATAAAAAATAAAATAGATAAAATTTGGACGGACATCTGGGCGGGCGGTATCACAAACCCTTTGACAGTGATTGAGCAGCTGACCTATCTGATGTTCGTCCGTTCTTTAGATGAAAAAGAACTGGAAGCAGAAGAATTTGAAAATATGACCGGCGAGAAAATGGATAAAATTTTCCCTCAGTCTGTTGTTGGGCAGTCTATGCGCTGGAGCAAATTCAAAAACAATGATCCGCGAGATATTTATGATGTTATTGCCCAGCGGGTATTCCCTGCCATTAAGAACATGAGACATGGCCGTCTGCCGGACTTTACCGAACAAGGAGAACTGATGGAAGTTGCTGGCGATTCTGGAAATGATGAGCAAAACAATACGGCATTTGCCCGGTATATGGGAGATGCCATGTTCCTGATTCCCACGCCCCAGGTGCTGCAAAAAATTATTACCGGTTTGGATGATTTGTATGAACACGATATAGCTGATCTGGATATGCAGGGGGACTTGTATGAATACATGCTGGGGAAACTGGCAACTGCCGGCCAGAATGGCCAATTCCGAACCCCCAGGCATATCCGGGAAATGATGGTAGAGCTTTTACGGCCTGCTCCGGACGACATGATCTGCGACCCGGCCTGCGGTACGGCCGGATTTCTGGTATCCGCTTCAGAGTATATCCGCAGAAACTACGAAGATACTATGACTGCGGAACAATGGGAGCATTTTGCCGGGGATGCTTTTACCGGATTTGATACCGACCGTACCATGCTGCGTATTTCCGCCATGAACCTGATGCTGCACTCTATCAGCCACCCGGAAATTGACTATAATGACAGTGTTTCCAAGCAAAACCAGATCAGCGACAAATTTACCATGTGTCTGGCAAATCCGCCATTTAAAGGGACTGTGGATGCCGAGAGTATTCACGATAATCTGAAGGCTGTGACCAACACGAAAAAGACCGAACTGCTGTTTTTAGCGCTGTTTCTGCGGATGCTGAAAAAGGGCGGTCAGTGTGCCTGCATTGTGCCGGACGGCGTGCTGTTTGGCTCATCCAAGGCACATAAAGCCATCCGCAAGGAGCTGGTGGAGAATCACCAGCTGCGGGCAGTGATCTCTATGCCGTCTGGCGTGTTTAAACCTTACGCCGGCGTTTCCACAGCAGTACTGGTGTTTACTAAAACCGGCGCAGGCGGTACAGAAAATGTGTGGTTCTACGACATGAAAGCCGACGGTTTAAGCTTGGATGACAAGCGCAGCGAGGTCGCAGAAAATGATATTCCCGACATTATCAGCCGGTTCCACAATTTAGAGCAGGAAAGCGGCCGCCAGCGCACGGAACAAAGCTTTTTTGTACCGAAACAGGAGATTGCAGACAATGATTATGATCTGTCAATCAACAAGTATAAAAAAGTGGAGTATGTGCCGGTAGAGTATCCGTCCACTACTGAGATCATGGCAGACCTGCATGAGCTGGAAATGGAAATTACGGCAGGGCTGGCAGAATTGGAGGAGATGCTGTGATGGCGAGATTGGGGGATGTTTTCAAACTTCAAATTACTGGCGAATGGGGAAACGAATGTGCCAAGGATGAAGCAGGGACAAAAGTATTGCGGACTACCAATTTTACATCTGAAGGTATCATCAATTATAGTGATGTTGTTGTACGTAGTATCAGCGAAGACAAAATTGAAAAGAAAAAGCTATACTATGGCGATATTATTCTTGAAAAATCAGGTGGAACCGAAAAAACGCCGGTTGGCCGTGTAGTATTTTGCGATGAATCTATCCAAAATGACACATATTTATGCAATAATTTTACCCAAGTAATGAGAGTAAATCAAATGATGGCTGTACCAAAATATGTGTTTTATTTCATGTGGAATCTTCATTATTCCGGAAAAACGGATTTGCTGCAAAATAAAACAACAGGTATCCGAAATCTACAATTAAAATCATACTTAAAAGAAAACTTTCCGCTTCCACTTCTTAACGAACAGTACAAAATAGTGGCGGTGCTGGACAAAGTCAGCGACCTGATTCTCAAACGCTGTAACCAGCTGGATAAGTTGAATGAATTAGTGAGCTCTCGATTCGTGGAGATGTTTGGGGATCCCAAAATCAATGAAAAAGGATGGAAAACAGGTATTATATCAGATTATTATGATGTCAAAGGTGGCAAACGTATTCCTAAAGGAATGGGATATGCTGATAGAGTTACAAAACACCCATATCTTCGAGCAACAGATATGAAAAATGGAACGATTATAGAAGAGGATATTCATTATATTGATGAAGATGTATTTCAACATATAAAAAGATATACAGTTAAAGGTGGAGATGTGTACCTAACAAATGTTGGTGTAAATTTAGGTATGGCAGGGGTTATACCTAATAAGTTTGATGGCGCTAATTTGACAGAAAATGCTGTTAAGCTTGTACCTAAAACGGAAAAAGTAATGGAGGGAATATTTTTAGCTCATTATATAAATTCATCAGGAATCCAGGACTACATTAATGAGCGAAAAATGGCAGTTGGAGTGCCTAAACTGGCTATTTTTAGGATAGAGACTATGCCATTATTACTACCTCCTAAAGGGTTACAAGATGAATTTGCTTCCTTTGTCCACCAGGCAGATAAATCAAAAATAGCAATCCGGAAGAACCTTGAGAAGCTGGTAACACTGAAAAAATCACTACTGCAGGAATATTTTGGATGAGGTATAAAATATGTTAGATTTCATAGGAAATAACTGGGCTAATGTCTTACTGATTATTGTAGGAAGCTTTGCCCTTGCCACTTACATACTACAGGAGCGAAAGAAAAAGATTGATGCAGCTTCTCTCATTGTGTTGCAAATTGATGAACTGCAGGAACGCTTAAAAGAAATTTTTACGTATATTGTGGATGGAAAATTAAATGAAACAGCTTTTTATGAATACTGATTATTGGAACCAGTATAAACATTATTTTGTTCGTAAAATGGATGCAATAAGCTATATGGCATTGAATCAGTTATATGAGTATGTATCAGAAGTTCAGGAACAACAGCTGCTAATGAAAGGTCTTCAAAAGAACTCTTTTTACATAACGCAAAATGTTCTGGCAAATATTGAATCTCAGTTTATTATTGCAGATCTTAATAATGCTTGCACAGGAGCTACAACTCCCGATATTGTCTCTGCGATGAGAAATATGATACCTCAAAACGTTTCTAAAAAAGATAGAAAAACGCTTAATATGATGGTACAGCAAGTGATGGCACAAATCCTAATTTTGACAGTAACCAATTTTGGGGGTTATACCAACAACAGAAAGGGCGTCTGGAATCAGTTATCAATCAAAAAGCATTAACCACATACATACCAGTTCAAATTAGAATTAGTTTAGAAAAAATGCAAAGGAAATGTTCAATGCTTGAGGTTACAGGAACAGACGGTTATCAGATGCTTAAAAAGATTTCAAAAAGAAAGTTTTAAGGAAGAGATGATTTTATGCCAAATTTCCAATTTTTAGAGAGCCAGAAAGAATATAAACTATTTTCCCCTGCCTGCATGGAAGCGGAAAAAATCTACGCCTCCGCTCCCGCCATGTGTGCAGTAGGCTGCCGCAAGGCGCTGGAATTAGCGGTGAAGTGGGTCTATTCCGCGGACAAGACTATGAAAATGCCCTACAAAGATAATCTGCAATCCCTGATTCATGAGCCTACTTTTCGCTTTGCCGTAGATTACAACACCTGGGGAAAACTCCCCTTTATCATCAAGCTGGGCAATCTGGCGGTACATACGGAGCGCAGTGTACAGCAAAGCGATGCCCTTGCCTCTCTGCGGGGCTTGTTTGAGTTTATCCAGTGGATCGACTACTGCTATGGTGCTGATTACGAAGAGCGCGCCTTTGACGAAAGCCGGATACCCACGGAAAAAGTGGTGGTGGATACGAAAAAGGTCAGGGAACAGGAAGGCCTGTTAGAAGAAAAAGAGGCCGAGATCGAGGCGCTCCGCAGACAGATTGAACAGATGGCGGTTCAGTACACCGCCGAAAAGGTTCAGCATCAGCAGGAGCGTAATTTCCAGCCGGAAGACCTTTCGGAGTTTAATACCAGAAAAACCTATATTGATGTGGACTTGAAACAGACGGGCTGGAAGTTTACCGGTGCTGATGCCGACGTGCAGGAAGAATATCCGGTAAAGGACATGGCCGGCGTTGCCGGCCAGACGGGATACTGTGACTACGTCCTGTTTGGAAAAGACGGCCTGCCATTGGCTGTAATAGAAGCGAAGCGCACCAGCAAAGACCCTAATATCGGGCGAAAACAGGCGGTTTTATACGCAGATTGTCTGGAACGGAAGTTTGGCCGCCGTCCTATGATGTTTACTACCAATGGTTTTGAAACCTATTTCTGGGATGATCAAAGCAGTCCCCAGCGAAAGGTCAGCGAGATTTTCAGCAAAGAGGCTCTGCAAAAGCTGATGAATCGACGGTCTGAACGAATGGATTTGATGAGTATTCCCATTAATGATAAGATTACAGATCGCTATTATCAAAAAGAAGCGATCCGGGCGGTTTGCGGACAGATTGAACAGGGATTTCGGAAACACCTGCTGGTTATGGCCACCGGAACCGGAAAGACCAGAACCGCATCCAGCCTGGCGGATGTGCTCAGCCGCGGGAAATGGGTGACAAACATTTTGTTTTTGGCCGACCGCACTGCGCTGGTAAAGCAGGCAAAGGATGATTTTAAGAACTATCTGCCGGATATGTCCCTGTGTAATTTGTGTTCCAATAAGGACGACAGGAATGCCCGCATTGTCTTTTCCACCTACCCGACAATTTTGAATGCCATTGATGATACCAAATCTAAGGATGGACGGCAGTTGTTTACTCCCACCCATTTTGACCTGATTATTATTGACGAAAGCCACCGGAGCATTTTCAAAAAATACCGGGCAATCTTTGAGTATTTCGATGCCCTGATGGTAGGCCTTACCGCCACTCCCAAAACGGACGTTGACCGCAATACCTATGATTTTTTTGAGATGGAACACGGAGTTCCAACTTATGCCTATGATTATGAGACAGCTGTTTATCAGGATCACGTGCTGGTGCCGTACTATAACTATGAGGTAAAAACAAAGTTTTTAGAGGAAGGCATTACCTATGAGGAGTTGTCCGACGAGGATAAGGAACGATATGAAGATGATTTTATCGAAGACGGTTCCATACCGGAGTTCATTCCATCAGAAAAGCTTAACAAGTTTGTGTTTAATGAAACTACCGTGGACATTGTGCTTCAGGACTTGATGGAACGGGGGATCCATGTGGCTGGCGGCGATCGTCTGGGGAAAACCATTATTTTTGCTCAGAATAAGCGGCATGCAGAATTTATTCTGGAACGCTTCAATAAACTTTATCCCCAGTATCACGGAACATTTGCTCAGCGGGTCATCTGTGACGATGCCTACGCACAGACCGTTATCGATGATTTCAAGCAACCAGAAAAAGAGCCGCACATTGCAGTGTCAGTGGATATGATGGACACCGGTATCGACGTGCCTCAGGCGGTGAATTTGGTGTTCTTTAAGAAGGTACGATCCAAGGCTAAATTCTGGCAGATGATTGGAAGGGGTACCCGTCTGTGCAAGGGACTTGCCTGTATGGATCAGATTGACGGAGAATACACGGACAAACGCCGTTTCCTGATTTTCGATTACTGCGGCAATTTCGAATATTTTCGTGAGCACAAAGAGGGGTATGAAGCCAGAGAGGTGAAATCTCTGTCAGAAAATATTTTTGGCAAAAAGATAAAAATTGCCATGGCCCTGCAGGAAAGCGCCTTTTCCGGGGAGGATTATCAAATATGGCGAAATGAGATTGTGGATATCTGCCATAAACAGGTTATGGATCTTAATATTGACCTGATTGCGGTAAAACTGCGGATGCAGTATGTGGATAAGTATAAAAAGCGGGAAGCTTTTGTTTCTCTTGGTGAGGGAGACAAGGGGGAGCTGTTGACCCAGATTGGGCCTCTTATCCGTTCTGGGGAGACAGATGAATTTGCGAAACGGTTTGACAATTTTATGTATGGCCTGATACTGGCTCATATGGAACAGATGCCCGCTTTTAAGCACGCGAAAAAACAGCTGTGTGATACTGCTTCTCTGCTGGAACGCAAGGCCAACATTCCTCAAGTTAAAGAAAAATTGCCAGTGATCCAGGAAATTCATACAGATGTTTTCTGGGATGCCAATGACATTTTGCTGTTTGAAAAGGTGCGGAAGGAACTGCGGGAGCTTATCAAGTTTTTGGACGAAGATGACGGAATGCAAAGACCGATTATTACCAAACTTACCGATCCAATTACTCACCAGCAAGAAGGAGTTTTGCTGGATGCAGCCTATGACTTTGAAGACTATCGCGGGAAAGTAAATCGTTATGTAAATGAACATGGAAATACGCTGGCGATTCATAAATTGACCCATAATATTCCACTGTCCATAGGGGACTATCAGGAATTGGAACGAGTACTAACCAGTGAACTGGGAAGCAGAGAAGACTATGAGCGCGAGTTTGGAGATACACCCTTCGGATTGTTGGTTCGGAGGATTGGGAAATTGGATCATGAAGCGGCAATGCAAGCTTTCTCTTCTTTTATCAATGATGAGTCCCTGAACCAAAAGCAAATAGCTTTTGTGAATAAGATTATCAACCACATTGAACGGAATGGATATATGGAAAATGTGGCTGAACTTACCAAACCTCCATTTGATAAACCCATCAGTTTTGTTAAACTATTTGACGGGAAGACCCGGGCCGCTTTAATGGAAATAATCAATCGGGTTCGGGAAAATGCGGTTCAGATTGCAGTATCGTAGGCAGTAAAATAGACATAAAGGGACTGACAAAGATTAAAATTAAAATGTAAATTGCAGAAAGGGAATAGCCTATGGATACACATGAGAGAATAACTACAATATTAGTAGATACATGTGCTTTTCAAGAAGCAAATAGTGATTTTATAGGAATCAATTCCATGCTGCTACCCTCGTTTTTTTCAGCAGTTTGTGAAAAAGGGGTGCTTTTGCTGACGCATCCAATTCTTGAGAGAGAAGTAGAAAAACATATTGGGGACTCGGGCTTATATAAAGATTACCAGAATCGGGTTTTACAACTGAATAAGTGCAGAGATGTTCTGAAACATGGGAATTGCGGCGATGAAAGCTTGTGAAATAGGGATTACATTTGATTTTGACGATCCGGAACACTCTGCACAGATAGATAGTTTTAAGCTCAATAACAGGGGAAATATATACATTGTTCCTAAAGATGTAACCATGACTCCGATATACGAGGATGAGGACGAAAGGGCGCTTAGGTTTTTGCGTAAGGATTTGAAGTAAAGATGCCGGAAAAATGGCTGAAAGCAAATAGAACTGCTTTCAGCCATCTGAGCTTTGGGTAGTGCCTATATCTTATCCCCCTACTGCTCCCTGCAGGACCTTAACCGGCTCATAACCCTGAACATCTTTTTAATATCCACCGGCTTTGCTAAATGCTCATTCATTCCGGCGTCCTTTGCCATTGCCACGTCCTCTTCAAATGCGTTGGCCGACAGTGCTATGATGGGCACGGCTTCAGCGTCTGGCCGGTCCAGGCCGCGGATTACACGAGTGGCCTCGTATCCGCTCATAACCGGCATCATTAAGTCCATAAGCACACAGTCAAAGGTTCCTGGCTCGGATGCCGCAAATGCTTCCACGGCAGCTTTTCCGTCGTTTGCAGTGACGACCTGCGCGCCTGCCTCCGTAAGCATGAACTCTACGATTTCACAGTTGATCTCATTGTCCTCCACCAAAAGGACTCGCATCCCGGCAATATTATGCTGTACATTTCGTTCCAGATCTACAGGTCTTGTACTCCACGCGCCATCGACCTGCAAAGGCAGAGTAATTTGAAATATGCTCCCTTTGCCGATCTGGCTGTCTACCTCAATCCTTCCCGCCATCTGGTCTACCAGCTGCTTTACGATGGACATGCCAAGACCGACACCGTTATAGTGGGTTCTTGCATCTTGATGCTCTTGGGTAAATGGCTCAAAAATATGTTTTTTAAAATCCTCCCCGATGCCAATCCCGGTATCTTCCACCACAAACCGGTAGTTTGCAGCCCCGCCCTGAAAGGAGATTTCCTCTGCCTGAACAAATACGGAACCGTTGGGACGGTTATATTTAAGAGCATTGTCGATGGTATTCATCAGAATTTGCTTCAAATACAGCGGATTTCCGATCAGCTTACTATGCTGTAAATCTACCTTTTCCAGCACCAGCCGGATTCCCTTTTCCTCAGCTTGGGCGGATAAGATGGTAACACAGTCTTCCAAGGTATCATGAAGATCAAAGGGTTCCGTTACCACCGCCGGCCTTCCGCTTTCCAGTTTGCTAACCTGAAGAACATCGTTAACCAGGGACAGCAGATGCTCTGTCGATATACGGATTTTTTTCCGGCACTCCCTCTGACGTTCCGGATCGTCTGGACTTTTCTCTATGATAGCCAACATTCCCAGGATCCCGTTAATGGGAGTACGGAGATCGTGGGACATATGGGAAATAAATTCACTTTTTGCCGAATTTGCCCGTCTAACCTTCTCCAGAAGTTCCATAATGACTTGCTCTTGTTTTTTCCGGGTCACCATGGTCTCCGTGATGTCCTGATGGTATCCATTGAGACAGACGCCTGGCTTCTTAAATGTTTTATCCAACACACCGCCGCAGCGGACATAAATTTTTCCAAGCTCCGGATGATTCCAGGGGTAATTTACTTCGGAACGTCCGGCGTCTAATATTTCCTGCACTGCTTCCTGCACCATCTCCACATAGTCTGGCTCAATATTTTTAAACCAGTGCCGGTAACACTCCTCCGGCTCGATTTCATCTGGCACGCCCAGAAGAATTCTCATGGTACGATCCGCATACATTCGGGGTTGGCAGCCCTCCTCCAGTTCAATAGTCCAGATGCCGGTTCTGGCTCCCTCCAGAATGTCCTCCAAACTTTGCCGCGCTTCCAGCTTGTACTTCTCTTCTTGCTCCACCACAGCATTGACATCTCTCTGGGCAAAAATCGCGCAATTTTCTTTCTCTGTCTTCTCTGTGGCGGAAAAATGAATCTCCAGGTATTTCAGTCCATAAGAACCATCTTTCACTTGGTACCGGACATAGAACTTCTTCTTTGTCTTGAGTTGGGCCAGTACATAGTCTTTTTTCGTCAGAGCACGGAGCCGTTCCTGATCTCGGGGAACCACATGCTGAGAAATATAATGTTCCATAGCTGCCTGATAACCGTCCTTAAAATTGGCAGCCCAATCCATACCCATAGGTTTGCTGTCCCGGTAGATCTCGCATTGGCCTGTGTCAAAGTTCACCTGATAGATGCCCACATAGTCTACACTGAGGGCATGAAGAACATTATAGCTCCTTTTTTGAAGCTCACGGACCAAGTTGCGCCGTTTCAGGGAGGATACGATAAAGTATGCCGCAGTCTGGAGCATATTAAATGTGTATTCCAGCGATTTTACAGGCGGATTGTCCACGCCGTAGAAGCCGACAAGCTTTTTGCCGTCATAAAGGGGAACCACAACAAGAGAATGGATATTCTGCCGCTTTAGATTGTCATACTGAAGAGGGTCAGTCTCCCGGATTTCTTCAAGATTTTCAATGACAATATGTTTGCCGATGGTGAAATTCCGATACCAGCTGGCGCATACTTCAGGAGGAACATTTTGGAGATTCTCCTTTTCCGGCTCTACCCCATCAGCCACCCATTCATAGGTGTTGTCATCGCCGCCGGACTCGTTCTGCTCAAATATATAGGTCCGTTCCCCGTTCAGTGCTTTTCCCAGGTGTTCCAGCAGCACCTCCAGAGACTGATCCGGGGTTTCCACCAGAAGGGCAGCACGAAGGCCCTCGTTGATAACAGCCTCCAGATTCTGAACGCTCTGCATACCGCTGTTCTGCTCGCAGCCTTCGCTGGCTGGCATTTCTTCGCCAGTTCGTTGAAAAAGCTCTTTTGAATAATCCATACGCCTGCCCTCCATATAACCCGTTTTTCGGCCATAGTCGTTGTACCCATGAATTATTTTGGTACAGTTCTATTTTGTTCTATGCAATCTCAATAGCTTCACCGAAAAAACAGCTCCCGTGTCATAATACCATATGCTCCCCGATCACGTCAATATAATGGGCGATCCAAGATGCGGCCAAAGAATAAGGACAAAATCAATTCCAATATAAAAAACCTGTGGCAATTTCTGTAAAGTTTTAGTACAATTTTAAGTAGGCTTCTTTAGGGGGCTCATAACTTTTGAAAAATAAAAGTTTTGTACAATTTTACAGGTGAGGAATTATGAAAGTTTTTAATGTGATAACTCTTTTTGGCGGGCTGGCCATGTTCCTTTACGGGATGCGCCTGATGGGGGACGGCTTAAAGGCTAGTTCCTCCGGCACACTGAAAAAGGCTATGGAGCGGATTACCGGTACTCCGTTTAAGGCATTTCTTTTGGGACTGGCAGTGACTGCCATAATCCAGTCTTCAACAGCTACAATCGTTCTTACTTCAGGACTTGTAGGCGCGGGGATTATTTCCCTGCATCAGTCTCTGGGAATCATTATCGGTGCAAACGTAGGCACCACGGTTACTGGACAGATCATCCGCCTTTTGGATTTAAACTCATCCGGAACCTGGTTTTTACAGTTTTTGAAACCATCAACCCTGGCGCCTTTGGCCCTGATCATTGGTATCATCATTATTATGGGGTTGAAATCCAGTGACTTAAGCAAGGTGGGGCAAATCATTATCGGATTTGGAATCTTGTTTTCAGGGCTTATGAATATGACAGATGCTGTGGAGGTTCTTTCTGACAGCGGAATTGTAGAACAGCTTTTTTCCAGGCTGGGCAATAATCCTTTTCTGGGCTATCTGTCTGGAGCGGCAGTTGCTTTTGTGCTGCAAAGCTCTTCCGCTGCTATCGGTATTCTGCAAGCATTTTCTACATCCGGCCAGTTAACCTTTGGGGAAATTTATGCAGTATTGGTGGGAGTCTACCTGGGTGACTGCGTAACCACAGCGATTGTCTGCAACATAGGCGCTAAGCCAGAGGCAAAAAGGGTTGGCATCGTAAATATTTTATTTAACATAAGTAAGTCCGTTTTGATTTTGGCTGTGGTTGCTATTTTACATAAGGCAGGATTTCTGGAGGGGATCTGGAACAAAGCTATTCATTCCGGAGGCATTGCCAATGCCAATACCATCTTTAATTTGTCCTGTGCGGTTCTTTTGCTTCCATGTGTGGGAATTTATGAGAATATCAGCCATCGCCTTGTGAAGGACGAGCCTGTGGCCGCAGGAAAATATGATGAGATGCTGGATGCTTTAAATCCTGTATTTATCAGTACACCTGCAATGGCATTTGGACGCTGCTATGACATCCTTTTGGTCATGTGTCAGCTTGCCAGGACTAACATCAGACGCGGATTTGGCCTGTTTACCCAGTATGAGTCCGGGGTAATGGCACAGATGGAAGAGGACGAAGATTATATTGACAACATGGCGGATCATGTGAGCAACTATCTGGTTCAGATCTCTGCAACCATCACTTCCCACTATCATGTTGAGATTATGAATTACTATTTCTCTGCCATTACGGAATTTGAGCGTTTGGGTGATCATGCTCTGAATATTGCCGAGATTGCCATAGAACTTCATGAAAAGGACATCTCTTTTTCAAAGGATGCTTTATCGGAACTGGCTGTGCTGTGGAATCTGCTGGATACGATTTTAAATCATACCAGCGAGGCATTTAAAAAGCAAAACCTGGTAGAGGCGAGACGGATTGAACCTTTGGAGCAGGTTGTGGACGATATGGTGGATATGTTAAAACAACATCACCTGGAACGGCTTCGCAGCGGAATTTGTGAGATCCTTAACGGATCGGGATTTTTTAATCTGCTCTCAGAGGCGGAGAGGATTTCCGATGTCTGCTCCAATGTGGGCGTTGCCACAGTAGCAAGGGCAATGCCGGAAATAAAACATCAGGTTCATAACTATATTTCTATGCTGCATTCCGGAAGGGATGAAGAATTTAATCATGTATACCAGACGGCTCATGACGAGTACTTTGGCCGGCTGTCAAAGCTATATAAGGAGAATGTCAATGAAAAAATATAAGGCAGTCATTTATGATATTGACGGTACTATTTTAAACACATTGAATATGAATATGTATCCGCTGATCCAAATAATCAAGGAAGAAACAGGAGAGGACTGGAGCTTTGAACGGGTATTGAAATTTGCTGCTTATCCGGGAATGAAAGTTATGGAAGAACTGCAATTTAAAGATAAAGAAGCCGTATATGCCAGATGGGTTAAATATGTAAATGAATACGAAGAAGGAGCTGCTCTTTATGAGGGAATAGAAAATGTATTGAAACAATTTCATTCTGCAAATATAACTCAGGCAGTTGTATCAGCTAAAACCAGGGAACAATATGAGATAGATGTTGTGTCTAAAGGAATTGATCAATATATGTCTGCGGAAATCCTCGCCGATGACACAAAAAAGCATAAACCTTCTCCGGAACCGTTGCTGGAATGCATTAAGAGATTAAATCTTAAGGCGGATGACGTAATTTATATTGGGGATGCGCTTTCTGATTATGAAGCGTCAAAAAATGCACAAATAGATTTTGGATATGCAAAGTGGGGGAGCACTTCAAGTGCCGGAATTATTTCTCCGGAATATAGTTTTGAAAAGCCTTGTGATTTATTAAAACTTATGAATCAAGGCTGTTAAGAGGATGCTCCGCTTCAATGGGCTTTATGCTCCAACAGCCTGTTTTATGGGAAAATCCCCTTCCCGATTAAAGATATGAGACAAAAAATATTATTCGGTCATATCCTATATTAAAATTAAATTGGGAAATTCAGATATGATGTTTCGCTATCCGAACAATTTTAATTTCTATAATGATAATTTCAATGACTGCTGCGACAATAACAGCTGCCAGGGGGCGCAGGGCCCCAGAGGATGCCCTGGTGCTGTAGGTCCCATGGGACCTATGGGACCAATGGGAGTGCCAGGGCTTATGGGGCCTGCAGGTGAGCAGGGCCCTATAGGGCCGCAAGGTCCTCAGGGGGTAATAGGCCCTACAGGGGCTACGGAGCCATACATTTATGCAAAACCATTTCAAACCCGCATAGTTAGGGGATTTTCTGCGAATCAAAATATTACGGAAATCTTTATAATCATACACACTCCCCATAACAGGCGGGTTGGAGAAGCTAATTTTAGCAAAGATAACTACATAAAGTGCCGTTTTCAGGTTCTATCTATTTTAAAGGTGTTGCTTTCAGGCAGCACCTTTTGCTTTGCCTGTTAACAGAGTTTAATGAGGAAACAGAATTAGGAGATGATTGGAAATGAGTAT
>JAETNT010000082.1 GCA_021772025.1 Enterocloster bolteae
ATTACGGGTAAGCTGCCGGTAAAGACAGGAGATTTTTAAATATAATATCAGATAAATATATTGTAGAATTTTAAATCGGTATTATACGTTGGCCTTTGGGATGAATCTGCTTATCAATCCGGAACTGCCATTGCAACGGCTGCTAACTGGTTTCGGTATCAGCTAAGGCAATCTAATAGGGCGCCATTAACACCAAACTTGGCATCCATTCCGCCGCAGCAACACATTAAGCTGCGGCAGTTTAGATGACGCTTGTGGTTTTTGACGGAAAATTGAGTGGATCTGCGGCCTGGAAAAGAGTGTTTTTCAGGCTGCAGGAAGTAGATGCCAAGCCCCGGAAGATGACTTTTCCGGGGATATTTTATTGGTTTTAACACATAAGAGGTATGGAGGTAAAAAAGACAAAAAGAATAATACAGACATCCTTTGTCCACAACGGAACCGTGAGATGGTGGAGTGCCCCGGAGCTTTCCTTCCGGCAAGCAGCCACATGAAGTTGATATCCCTGCGGCAGGCAGTCTCGGTCTTTTTGGAGGAGTAAATGGTTTGAGAGTAGGCATAGGTTAGAATCTTAAACATGGTCTTGGGATTCACTGCGGGATTTCTGCCTTTGGCAGAGTAAGCCTGATACAATAAACTGTAATCTGAATCCTCCAATTCGTGGCTCAGCAGTCGGACAGAATCATCATTAGGAACTAACCCTTCCAAACTTAATATCAAATATTTTGTGTTCTCTTTTTTATTCTGCTATACTAATATTAGTGTCTAATTCCAATTAATGTTATGGGATGGCATATCGACAGGTGGAGACGGATTAAAGTTACAACCTTCGCTGATGGGTGTTCAGCATTAACTGACAAGAGCCAGATTGGCATACTTGCTAGTGGTGTGATAAAATGGAAACAAAGAAGCTACCGGTGTCAGTAAGGCATCAATCAGGGAGGTGTTACTGGGGCCTTAAGAGAAAATTCCTCTGCCTTTAAGCAGGATGAGGAACAGATGTCATGATATCTGGTACTTTAGGAATAAGATTTCTGGAAGAAAAAGCGGAAACAAGTATTCCGAATGACGCAATGTCAAAATGATAATGTATTGCTGGAAATAATGTCGATAAGGATAGGCATTTTATCCCAATAAAGAAATAGATAATGCATAAAAATAATGATATAATAAAATCCATATACTGATTATTCCGTATTTAAGAGAAGAGAGGTGAGCGACAATGAATAAAACATATATCATGCTAAAAGATATCCCTGTATTAGAGATAGAAGATTACAGATGTAAAATATTGAATTATGAATTACTCCCCATATCGCTGCGTTATCCGGATGTAAACTACGATGATGTCATGCACGGATGGACAGAGAACCGCACCATGAATATTGGCAGGACCAATGCAAAAAAACTGTTGGCCGGTTTTCGTATCAGCCAGAGTAATCCATATATGATAGCCAGGCTATTTCATTTTGCTTCCCTTTCTGACTGTTACTGGATGAAAGACGTGGAAGAAACATATACATGGGAACAGGTAAGCCTGTTTGAGAATCCATTGGAGAAAGCAGTAACATCAACGGCTCTTCTTGGTACTAACCGGACATTCCATACACTTGTACAGAGGATTCATACACCGGAGTTCACTGCTCAGGGGATGGCGGCCAAAGCCTGGATAAGGGAAACGGACGGGCTTTATCTGTATAAAGTCGGAAAAAAGGAATTGCCGGCCAGCAGGATATTAGATGCGCTTAATATCCCCCATGTAAGCTATATCGAGGCAGAAAACAGCAGGCTGGAGGAGATGGCAGATCAAGATTATATAGATAAAATATATAAGAGGGGGGAAAAGATAGTAAAATGCCGTATTATCTCATCCGAAGAAACTGCCCTTGTACCATGGGAAGACTTTCAGGTATATTGCAGTTATCACAATAAAAATGAATATGATATGGTAAAAGGGATGGATGCTGCCAATTATTATAACATGCAAATAGCAGATTATGTACTTGGCAATGAAGATCGCCACGGAGCTAATTTTGGATTTTTCATGAATAATAAGAGCGGGCAGCTTATGGGCTTGTATCCGCTGATGGACCATGACCATGCTTTTTCGGAAGACAAGGATATTCCGTCCCAGACTTCAGAACAGGATGAGTCATTGCAGCAGGCAGCGTATGAGGCCATTAACCATGTAGAGGTATCATTTGATCATGTTTTGGGGATGAAAAAGCCAGAAGATTTAGATGATATGCAGTGGAAAGCGGTATTGTGGCGATGCAGGGAACTACATCAAAAAATGGGGATGGAACATCAGGGAGTCATTGAGATTCATTAGAAGATTTGTATGATTGGCATCTAATCCGCCGCAGCACCACATTAAGGTGTGCCGGCAGTACGGATGTAACTGCGGTATTTTGAGGCAAATGATGAAGAAAACCACAAAATATGGCACTATGTGCAAGAAAAATCAGTAAAATTGCGGCCTGGAAATGGGTGTTTTTCAGGCTGTGGGAAACAGAGACCCTGGCCCCGGGAGGTAATCCTCCTGGGGCTTTATTTTTATAACCATATCATGGATATATGATATGATTATATCTAATGGAAATAAGTAATCCAATCCAAGCTATCATTCAGTGGATTATCCGGGTGGGAAGAAAATAAATAAAATAGTGTCCTGCAATGAATTTTATCGCTATTCAGCCATTTGCAGATGAGATGGAAGCGCTGAACCATATGTCATCATGCTCACGGATGCAGTTTTGCAGGTTCTGCTCAAAGAAACAGGCTCCGTCAATGGTCATCTGTTCATTTTTCAGGATGGAATCCAGGAGCTTGTTGTTTGCCGTGGGTATGGTATAGAGGCCGTTGCGTACCTGCTCGGTCAGATGCCTTAGCTGCACATGCATGGAAGGGCTGACTGCGGATAAATAATCAAAATATGCATTGGCGCAGGCCAGCTTTATATCAGATGAAAGCTGGCCGATATTTGCACTGCATTCATAGGAACAGAGTGCGTTAAACACAGTGGAATGGATGGAAATCCGCAGCCGGATGTTCTTGGATTCCTTCCAGAGGAAGAAAATGACTAACTGCAGGCGTTCATAAATGGTGCGTTCCCTTAGGGAAGGAAGCGCTATCTGCGCGGTCATACGGCGCAAAAAGGTATGCAGCATGACCTCGGATGGATTTTCAGTGGTTGCCCCGATAATGAGCACATTTGCGTGATGCTCCTGCTCCGTCTGGCCAAGACGGCTGTATGTCCCCTGGTCCATGAGAAGGAAAAGCTTTTCCTGGCCTTCAGGGCTGAGCCGATGGATTTCGTCCAGAAAGAGAATACTGTCATTGGCCTGGTCAATCAGACCCTTTCGCTCCCGTTCAGCCCCGGTGAACGCACCCTTGACATAGCCAAATAGGAGAGACATGAGCAGCTGCGGGTTGTCCGCATAGTTTGCGCAGTTCAGGGTAATCAGGGATTTCCCGGTTGGGATCCGCCCGCTTCTGGAAGCAAAGTCAAACATGGCCCGTGCAAACATGCTTTTACCTGCTCCGGTAGGGCCGGTTAGAAGGGTATGCAGGCCGTGGGGCGGATAGAGCATGGCGGCTTTGGCCTGCTTGATGGGAACGGAAAGGCTTTCGTTGCATCCGATGATATGCTCAAAGGAGGAGGCGGAAAAGGACTCTGCCAAATGAAGGCGTGGGCGCGGGGCGTCAGACTCCTGCCCTGGCAGGCAGTACCGGATAAAGCTGTCAGGGGAGGGAAAGGCGCGTGTTTCTACTGTGTGGCCAAGAAGCTTTTCTATATGGTCAAGGGAGGCATAGGCTACAGGGCGGTTGCCGATCCGGATCAGCCGCCCTCCCTCGTAGAGTAATTTTGCTTCCAGGCTGACATTGTTGGGCGTGATTCCTGTCTCCTGCGCAAGATGCTGAATTTGAAGGAATACAAGTCCCGCGTCCAGATGTGAAAGCTCTAAGTCCTGGGTGTGCCGCGAAATTACTTTATATATTTTATCCGATCTTTTTTCTCTTTTCATTATCCCTCCGGAAAACGAGAGTATCAAAATAGTATGAATATTAAAATTATAGGATTAATTATAACGTGACCGGTACAGACTGTCAATGTATCTAAAATAGTGTCCAATATAGCGGCGTATTTTAGACAAAAGCTGGTATAAATCCACAATAAAAATAGTAATAAAAGAGTTGGCATATTAATTGCTATAAATAATAGTATAAAAAACAGACAGAGCACTATTGTTCCCCCAATAGTTGTGATACAATGAAGAATGTTAAAAAGGATAGTTTGGGAGGGGACGATATGTTTCAGCAGAAAGATACAGCATTAATCGGTCTTATTGTAATGGGGGCAAGCGCTTCCATAGAAAAGGCGTTTCATAAGAACGTACCGGACCGGGTTCAGATTACCACGACCCGGGTGCCTTTTGGGGAAGTATCCTACAACGGTTTTCTGGAGGTAACCAGGAAGCTCCCGGATGCGGCCAGCCTTTTGATGGATGCGCAGCCGGATGTCATAGCCATAACGAATCTGATTGGCGGATGCATCAGGGGGAGCGAGATCATCAACACGCTGCAGCAGATTACAGGGGTCCCGGTCTTAATGCCGGCCTTTGAACTGGTCAGGGCATTACGGCAGATACGGGCCGGACGGATTGCGATTGTTTCAATCTTTTCCAACGAATTCAGCTTGTTGGAAAGTATGTTTTTTGAAAATATGGATTTTAACATAGTTCAGAGTATTAACATGGCGGAAAGCACGGATGTGAACCCGTATACCGTAATCAATATCTGCTGCGAAGACATGATTGAACGTCTGAAAACAGCAGACTTATCAAAGGCGGACGCGGTAATTTTTGATCACCCGATGCTGGATTTGAATTCAGGCATTGAAAAAGAACTGGAGAAGGTGATTCCGGTACCCTTTTTCTCCGTGACACAGATGCTGCTTTATTCCGCGCTGAAGCGCGTGGGAGAGAGCACGGACCATTTATTCATATCAAAATTTTTAAATTGATAAAACCGGGGAAATATGTTTGAAAAAACACCATCAACCATAAAATCTGAAACGTGGCTGATGGACGGACATAAGCAGGATTTAATCATAGTAAATCTATTGGAAAACTATGGTTTGATTATAGTTCAAAAAATCACAAAGGAGAGTATGGAACAATGGGAAAAGCAACAACGGTAACAGTGATTGGCGGCGGAGGCACAGCTATTTTCATGGCGGCCTACCTGACCATCCAGGGACACGAGGTGACCGTATGCGACGAAGAGTGGCATGGCGCAAGGCTGAAAGCAATCCAGGAAGCAGGAAATGAAGTGGATATGGTTGGAAGCTGCGGGACGGGGCACGCGGTAATCCATGAGATTACATTTGATGTAGGGAAAGCCCTGGAGAATGCAGAGGTAGTGCTGGTTTCTGCCATGGTGAAGCGCCATGAAGCGATTGCGGACTGGATTGCGCCTCATCTGAAGGAGGGACAGGTGGTCTGCTTCTCAGCCGGAAACTGTGCTTCCATTACATTGAAGAAGAAACTGGGAGACAGAAAGATTGTTGTAGGTGAAATGCAGGGCAATATCGGCCCCTGCCGTCTGGTTTCCCCCACAACGGTAACCTGCGCGTTCCCCTATGCTGAGAAGCCGGTTGCCGCATTCCCGGCCTGCGACAATGACGCCCTTGTGGCGGGACTTTCCAAGGTATATCCATGCCGCGCCGTCAAGAATGTATTTCAGGCAACCTTGAGTTCACCCAACGTATCAATCCATCTTGCAGGCACATTGATGAACACATCCAAGATGGAGACCATGAATGACTTCCGCCTGTATCAGGATGGAATGTCTCCGTCAGTGGCAACTGTTATTGCGGCGGTGGAGGATGAGCGTGAGCGTGTGATGGATCAGATGGGATACCAGAGAACCCGCGCCGTGGGACAGATTTATGCGCTGTTGGAGTATCCAAAACATCCGGAGGTGGCTCAGTTCCGCGTTCTGGCAGGCCCGGTAAAGGGGGTCCATGACCGCTATGTGGTGGAAGATGCGCATGCCGGAAACAGCCTTTTGCTTTCTATTGCAAGAAACTTCGGCATTAAGGCACCTGTGGTAGAGGCCCTGCTGACATTGGCCTCGGTGCTGAATGACAATGAAGATTTCTACGCGGGCGGCCTTACCCTGGAGAATCTGGGACTGGCAGGAAAGACAGTGGAAGAAATCAATCACTATCTGGAAACAGGAAAATAAACGTTTGGATAGAATGGAGGATAAAAAATGGGCACTGCATCAAATGGAAATAGTAAAGACTTAAAGTATTGTATTTATACGTTGATTGGGTTGTTCTTCATGTTTGGATTTGGTATGCTTCCACCCATCCCGCCCCTGACTCCGGTGGGAATGAAGGTTCTTGGGATTTTTATCGCGGTCCTGTTTTTGTGGTCAACCGTGGGCCTTGCCTGGCCCGCACTGATGGGGATCGTAGCGCTGGGCATGAGCGGCTACTGCACGGTAAATGAGGCGATTGCCCTGAGCCTGGGAAGCTCTGTGGTATGGCAGGTATTGATGTTCATGCTTCTTGCGGGCGGCGTTACGTCCTGCGGACTTGGCGAATACATTGCCAGATGGATCATCAGCCGGCCTTTCCTGAAAGGGAGACCCATCCTGTTTGTATTCATGTTTTTCATGGGTTTCTTTGTTTCGTCCATCATGACAATTTCCATCGGCGTTATCCTGCTGGCATGGAACGTGATACAGAACCTGGCTGATATTGTAGGATACGATAAGAACTCGTCCTTTATTAAAGCCTTGACGATTTACATGGCCATGGCCTGCGGCATGGGTGAGTTCTGTGTTCCCTTTAAGGGCTGGCAGCTTGCCCTGTGCAACGCCTATACGGCGGCGGTTGGTGCGCCTGCCAATTACCCCCTTTTCATTTTCTCCGCGCTGCTGATCGGAACCACCATCATCTTCCTGTGCGTGCTGGCGATGAAGTACATCTTTAAGCATGATTTCTCTAAGCTGGCTGATTTTGACGCAGGCGTGCTGGCATCCAGCCAGAAGGGCATGACAAAGGTTCAGGGGATTTATCTGGGAACCTTCCTCTTCATCATGGTGATTACACTGGTAGCTTCTGTCATGCCTCCTGAGATGGCGGTTGTGCAGATTATCAATAAGAAGTTTACAACGGCAGGCATTTACGCATTGATCATTGCCATACTTTGCCTGGTAAAGATGGATGGTGAGCCCTTGATGGATTTTGCTAAGGTATCCCAGGTGGGCGTCCGCTGGGAACCAATCCTCATCTGTGCGGCAGCGATTCCCATTGCAAACGCCCTGACCTCTGATGCCACCGGAATCCTGGATCTGTTCGCAAGCATCCTGAATCCGCTTTTTGCCAACGCAAGCATCCCGGTACTGATTTCCTTTATCCTGATTGTAACGCTGATTCTGACAAACCTGGGAAGCAACACCGGTGTAGCCCTGTTCCTCATAGCAATCACGGTTCCCCTGGGAAAACAGATGGGAGCAAACATGGGCCTGCTGGGTATTGTCATTATTTACAGCGCCAGCCTTGGCCTGATGTTTCCCGGCGCATCCGCACTTTCCGCATTGCTTTATGGACAGAAGGAGCTGGATGCAAAGATGATCATATCCCATACAGGTATCGCCAGCCTGTTGTATGTTATTTTAGGTATCCCCTATTTCTGCCTGGTTAACGCGATTTTTTAAGTGATGGTTCAGGGCTGGGAAAAAGCCTTGCCCTGAATGGATAGCACCAAATTAGGAAAATCATGGACAAAGTCCAAAAGAAGATATTACGAGGAGGTACATTATGTCTTATTTCAAAAACAATGGAACCAATTACACCCAGGTCTTAGCCGAGTATGCGGCAAATCTGACCTACGACAAGATTCCTGCTGAGGTGATTGAGCGGGCAAAGCTGATGACACTGCACACCCTTGGGGTGTCCCTGGCGGCCAAGATGGATGAGCTGGCTCAGAATGCGGTAAAAATCGGAAGCGAGCTGAACAACGGAGTTGGCGGAAGCGCAACCGTATGGACAACGGGCGAGAAGCTTTCCCCGGCAAATGCCGTGTTTGTAAATGGCACAATTTCCGATATCCTGGATTGGGAGGATTGCTCCTGGACCGGTCACCCTTCTGCAAGCGCTGTTCCGGTATCGATTGCGGTAGCTGAGGATCAGCATTCAACAGGTAAGGAATACCTGGCAGCGCTCATTGCCTGCTTTGAGGTATGTATGCGTGTTTCCATGGCAGTACAGCCAGGGCCTGATTTTGACCATAATCAGGGATGGGCGATTTCCAACTGGAATATCTGGGCCGCTACCACTGCCGCCGCCAAGCTGATGGGACTGGACGCAACCCAGATTGATAAGGCATTTGGCCTGTCCTGTCATTTTGCGGAGATGGCTTCCAACATGCAGCAGGCAACCATGTCCAATGCTTACCACTATCAGTGGGGCCATGTATCCCAGAGCGGTATTGAGGCTGCACTGTGCGCGAAATATGGCATTGCCAATATGCAGGGCTGCTTTGACATCCCCTATGGCTACTGCGAGCAGCTGACCGATGCAGTAGACCGCAGCTGGCTGAATAAGGATATGGATCAGTTCATGATCATGGAAATCCTGATTAAGCACTGGCCTGCCAATATGTGGGTGCAGAACCCGGTAGAGCTTGTTGCGGATATGACAAAGAAATACAGCATCAAGCCGGAGGATATTGAGGAGATTGTAATCAATCCGCCCATCCAGTACCGCATGCACTGCCCGGAGAAGGGATATTCTTCTCTGATGGAAGCGCAGTTCAGCACCCCCTTTGTTATTGCAAGCTATCTGTTAGACCCAACGCCCAACCCCAACTGGTTTACACCGGACAAATTCAATGATCCCCGCATCATGGAACTGGCAAAGCGTGTGAAGGGCGGAACAAATCCGGAGGATACCCTGCTCCATTCCTTTAATGTATTCCAGGGCGGCAGCCACCCCGAAAAGACGGTTACCATCACCACTAAGGACGGCAAGGTATATGAGGAGAGCATGCGCTTCCACAAGGGACATCCAAAGAACATGCTGTCCCGTGAGGAATTTGTGGAATTGTTCCGTATGAATGCAGGTCAGTATTACAGCGCTCCGACGGTTGAAAAGCTGATTGACTTTGTGCTGAATATTGAGAAGGTTGAGAACATGGCAGCCTTTGGGGAACTGCTGAAATAAACACGGAAGGTTCAGGGACAGAAAGGAGAGCGGAAGATGTATTATGGCTGGCGTGGAAAAGTAGGGCTTGTATTTCCTCATACCGGGTCCGCACCGGAGCATGAATATCATAAATATCTGCCGGAAGGCGTGACAATCAATACAACCCGTATTCTGTTTGAGCGTGTTGATCCGGACGGATTGTATGAAATGAGCCAGCGGGTGGTGGACGGAGCCGCCCTGCTGGGAAAGGCGGGACAGGATATCATTGTTTTCCCCTGCACAACGGGAAGCCTGATTAAAGGTTATGGCTATGACCTGGAATTATGCGAGCAGATTAAGGCTGCCTCAGGCGTGAAAAAGGCAATGACCACCTCTACGGCTCTTGTCCGGGCCCTTAAGGCGGTGGGAGCAAAGAAGCTGGTTGTTACCACCCCCTACTCAGAAGAGGTGGACCAGGTGGAAAAGAAGTTCCTGGAGGATAATGGCTTTGAGGTATTGGACATCAAGGGACTAGGATATAAGGATCCGCTGCTGATGCCCAGGGTTACTCCGGATATGATGTATAATCTTACCAAACAGGTGGATGTGCCGGAAGCAGATACTGTTTTTGTCAGCTGTACCGGGCTGGGAATTATGGACGCGGTGCCTATGATGGAACAGGATTTCGGCAAGACCGTAATCACAAGCAACCAGGCAACCTGGTGGGCTACGCTGCGCGAGCTTGGCATCAGGGATGATCTGGGACTTGGAAAATTGTTTAAACGGTAGGAGGGCGCAGTCATGCCGCATATTACAGTAAAATTATTTGAAGGCAGGGATAAGGATACCAAGATGAAGCTTGCAAAGGCATTACAGGCGGAACTGGGAAGGGTATTGGCCTGTGGGACAGAGCATGTGACCGTTGCCGTGGAGGATCAGAACCTGGAGGAGTGGGGAAATGTATATGACCATGATATTCAGGGAAATCCCAATCTTCTTTTGCCGCCGTCCTATGACTGGGATGCAGAATATCTGAGTATGACCGGAAAAAAACGGGGATGCTGTTAAACCAAAAGGAGAATAACACAAATGGAAAAGAAAGAAATATTATACTTAAGTGCGGCCCATGTGCAGGCCGTGCTCAGCAGAAAGGATGTCATTGATACGGTTGAGAAGGTCTTTTGCCAGGCAGGGGAGGAGAGCATTGTGCTGGGGCAGAACAGCTTCCTGTCAACAGGCGATGGTAAGCAAAACCGCTTCATTGCCATGCCTGTCAGCATACCGCGGGAGAAGGTGCTGGGCCTAAAGTGGATTAACATCTACAACCAGCCGGCCAAAGGGTATCCCTTCAGCCATGGCAACCTGGTCCTGGTGAATGACACGGAAACAGGCTCTCCCCTGGCGGTAGTCAGCGCAACTGATATTACCACCATGCGTACCGCAGGCGGCCATGGCGTAATCGGCGCGCGATGCCTGACGAAAAGGAATCCGGGCGTGCTGGCAGTGATTGGCTGCGGCAGTCAGGGACGAAGCGGCGTTGGCGGTTTCCTGGAGGAATTTAAGACGCTGGAGGAAATCCGTCTCTATGACGCTTACCCGGCTGCCTGCGAAGCAATCACGCAGATGTACGGTGGGAGCGGCGTGCGGTTTACGGTCTGCGCCTCCCCAAAGGAGGCCGTGGAGGGCTGCGACATCCTTATGACCTGCAGCAGCAGCCGTGAAATCCTGGTGGAGAAGGACTGGATAAAGCCGGGAATGACAGTGGTCGCCATCAACGGTTTCCAGGATATCGATCCGGAGGTGGCCAGGCTGGCCGACAAATGGATGCTGGGGGTACGGCAGGAGGATCTGCTGCACTATACTACAGGCTTCGACCTGACCCATGGCGTCAAGTTGGATGAGAGCCTGGTGTATGCAGATGTTCCGGAGCTTTTAAGCGGAAAAAAGGCGGGGCGTGAGAATGACGGGGAGATCCTGGTCTATTCCCATATGGGCATGGGTGCATTCGATGTTGCCTGCGCCAATATTGCCTATAAAAGAGCGAAAGAAAAGGGAATCGGGGTGAGGCTGGAGGTTTAATATAACTACTCATTAAGGGGGCGGCAGTTTGGATGTGGTTCATGTTATTGGAGGGAAGTAATGAAGA
The DNA here is from genome assembly GCA_021772025.1 of Enterocloster bolteae. GTDB lineage: Bacteria > Bacillota > Clostridia > Lachnospirales > Lachnospiraceae > UMGS1370. The sequence continues at coordinate 11,349 of JAETNT010000082.1, forward strand.
AAACCACAAAATGTGGTAGTCTGTGCAAGAAAAATCAGTGAAATTGCGGTCTGGAAATGGTATTTTTAGGGCGTGGGAAATAGAGGCCTTAGCCCTGGGAGATGACTCTCCTGGGGCTTTTTGGGTGCGTAGGACTTGAGAATGATGTAAGGGAAAGATATTAGGTGATTAAGTGTAGTGTACCGTAAGCCGCCGTGTTAGCTTATAAAAGCGGGTCAGGGAGGCATAGTGGGTAATAAAGAAGGGTATCTTGATATATGGATTGTATCTAGCATCTTTTAGGCTATAATAATGATAAGGAATCATAAGTCGGAAGGCAGGTATGAGGATGGATGAAGGGACTATTTATGCAGGCACAATTGCTAGGACGTTTGACATATTGTACCCTGATGCAGGGGCGTTTAAGTATGACCGGGATTTAGAAAAAGAGAAAATAAAAAAACATGTCAAACGCCTGTCCCATGCACTTATTGCTGAGCCGGATAAGAATGTATTATATCTGAATTTACGGAATTATCAGGTTGATGAAAAGGCTGAATTTTTTGCAAGCTGGATACGGCTTCTGCATGAGGATATCAAAGGTGTAAACCGGAAACTTTTTGATAATATGAAAAAAATGGACTGGTCCATTGATATGAATGAGGTATTGGCTTATTATTTGGACTTTGTTTGTAAAGAAGGCAGGGAATATATCAAAAATAGAATCAATCGTATGTATATAGAAATGGGGGAGGGATGCAATAAAATAAAAAGCATTGTCAGAATAGCAGAAAGAGGAACTAAGGATGTCTATATGAAGATGTGTAAAGAGTTTCCAGAGAATTATCTTAAGAAAACAAACGATTCATTTCTGGAACAGATTCTCTGTCTGAGTAAGGCAGAAGCACTTATTACCTATTTTTTTCAGCAGATTTATATCTATCATATTGCAGATAACCGGAATTTTGCTAAAGAGGAACGGATAGAAAAATTGCAGTTTATCGAAAAACAACTGGATGCCTATCGGGTGGATATATGCCTGGAACAGAAAGAGAAGGATATATTTAAGGATTTTGCCATTAAGCTTTCATATTTAAACCGCCGGAAAGAACTGGAGACTGCCCGTAAGATATTAGAGTGCCTGGTCAGGCAGGTAGAAGATGGGTTTTCAATGGAAATAGATAAGCCATATGCATTCGAGCGGTATCTCATTGAGATTCCGGAGACCGGCTTCAATTATATATTGGACCTCTTTAATAAAATCAAGAACATGGAAAAACTAAAAGATATCTTAGAGGATGGGGCACTGACGTCAGAATGTGTTAACCGAAGGTTGGAGGCGGCATTGGAAGTAACCGAAGGCGCAAAATATCAAACGGTAGTTGGTATGAAACGTACACAGGAGCTTATCCTGGAAAGCAATTGTTGTTTAACGCCTAAACGTTTTCGTGAAAAATTGGAAGAAAGCTGGGAAAAGGGGCTGTCGGTTAATACCGATTTTTAACCTCTGACAGCCAGTGAGGAGACAATCCCATAGAATCCAGGCTTTTTAAGCCGGATTTCTCTCTGGGATTGTCTCCTCCTTTTT
>JAETNT010000083.1 GCA_021772025.1 Enterocloster bolteae
CTTTCCTAAAAACGGAAGGATTTGAAAAAATAAGAAAGGCACTCTCTTGACAAATTCTTTCTATATGCTACAATGAATTAAATCATATTAAAATACTAGGAAATAGGAGGCGGCACTATGGCAGATATTAAAAAAAGCGGGTTGGAGCTTATCGGCAACACCCCGTTGCTGGAGCCGGTAAATTATGAAAGGAAGCATAATCTCTGTGCGGGCCTTTTCCTGAAATTAGAATCCTTTAATCCGGCAGGAAGCACCAAAGACAGGGCGGCATTGTTTATGATTGAGGATGCGGAGGAAAAGGGTCTGTTAAAGCCGGGCTCAACCATCATTGAGCCTACGTCCGGCAATACGGGGATTGGGCTGGCAAGCATTGCTGCCATGAAGGGCTATCATGCCATTTTGACTATGCCGGAAACCATGAGCGCCGAGCGGCGGATGCTGCTTGCCGCTTACGGGGCAGAAATTGTTTTAACAGAAGGCTCTAAAGGAATGGCAGGAGCCATAGAAAAGGCAGAAGAGCTTCAGAAAGAAATTCCGGGGGCAGTTATCTTAGGTCAATTTGTCAATCCGGCTAACCCTAAAGCTCATCGGATGACCACCGGGCCGGAGATTTGGAAAGCCCTGGACGGCAAGGTAGATATGTTTGTGGCAGGCGTAGGCACCGGAGGCACCATTACGGGGGTGGGAGAGTATTTGAAATCCCAAAATCCTTCTGTTCAGGTTGTAGCCGTGGAACCGGACAAATCTCCTCTCCTTTCCGGTGGAAAAGCAGGGGGGCATGGTCTTCAAGGGATTGGCGCCAACTTTATTCCGGAGATTTTAAATCAGGATATTTATGATCAGGTAATTCGGGTTACGGAGGAACAGGCCTGTGAAGCCGCCAGAAAGCTGGCGAAGGCAGAGGGGATTTTGGTGGGAATCAGTTCGGGAGCCGCCCTCTGGGCTGCATCACAGAAAGCAGGAGAGCCGGAAAACACCGGAAAGAATATTGTAGTCCTGCTTCCTGACACGGGGGAACGCTACTTGTCTACAGGCTTATTTTGATAATGGAAAAAGAAAACAGCGGCCAGCCGTTTAAGGCTTCCCGCTGTTTTCTTTTTCATAAAAATAGTTAATCTCAGCCCCCAGAAACAGGGCGCAGATACAAAAATACAGCCATAGCATTAAAAGAACCACTGCTGTCAAACTTCCGTAAGTATAGGAAAACCGGTTGAAGAACCGGAAGTAGATGGAAAAGGCAAAGGAAATTCCAATCCAGCATAGGGTGGAGAACAGAGCTCCCGGCACCTGTTCTTTCCAGTAAAGCTCCCGGTTGGGAACAAAGGTATAAAGCCCGGTAAAACAGAAAATCAGGGTTCCCAGGGATAGCAGAGTGCGGACATTTATGATATACTGTGTAATGGCAGTTAAAAAAGGAAAAATTTTCAAAATAAATCTGCTGATAGTATCGCCGAACACCAAAAGAACCAGGGACAGGATACATACCAGGATAAAAACGATGGTGTAGCCGGAGCAGATAATCCGCGTGATAATATACCCTCTGTGGGAATGATCTTCCTGAACCCGGTTCAGCCCTCTGGCAATGCTCATCATGCCCTTGGAGGCAGACCAGAGAGCGGCAAGGGCGGACAGAGACAGCAGGGTTCCAGGCGATTCCGTGTAAAGGCTGTTGACAATGCTGTCAAGGATTTGGCTGAACTGGCGGGGGATCATCGGCCCCAAGAGCTCCAGCAAATCGCCTCTGCTTATGCTGGGAACTACCTGAATAATGGACAGCATGAGGATGATAAACGGAAATGCGGCCATAATAATAAAAAACGAGGCCTGGGCGGCATAAACAGTCATCTCATCCGATATATATTTTTTTATAATCCGCTGTAGATACAGCAGGTATATTACCATAAGCAAAAATCTCCTTAACTTCATGCGCCCGGCGGCGAATGTCTATAGAAAACTTTCGGGGCTGATAAAAATATACCATGCTCCGGAGAAAATAACAAGGCCTATCAGGAAGTGGGGTAAGTATGGAAAAAATGAAATTGACAAAGCTGGAAAAATACTGGGTTCTATATGATGTGGGCAACTCCGCCTTTGTGCTTCTTGCCTCCACCATAATCCCCATCTATTTCAATGCCCTGGCGGAAAATGCCGGTATGTCGGAAGCCGATTATATAGCCTATTGGGGATATGCGGCATCCGCTGCCACCTTGTGTGTGGCGGCTATCGGCCCTGTACTGGGGGCCGTGGCAGATACCAGAGGTTACAAAAAGCCTCTCTTTACTGTATTTATGCTGATAGGCGTGGCAGGATGTGCGTCTCTTTCTTTTCCACTTCCCTGGATGGTATTTTTAGCCTTGTTTGTGTTGACAAAGGTGGGATATTCGTCAAGCCTGATTTTTTATGATGCTATGCTGCCGGATGTGACGGAAAAGGAACGAATGGATCAGGTATCCTCTCACGGATACGCCTGGGGCTATATCGGAAGCTGTATCCCGTTTATTGCCAGCTTGGTATTCGTCCTTTTTTATGACAGTCTGGGATTGACGATAACGGGAGCCATGGCCATAGCCTTTTATTTAAATGCCGGCTGGTGGCTTCTGTCCACCCTGCCTCTTTTAAAAAGTTACCGCCAGATTAATTTTGTAGAGCGGCAGAAAGGAGTGGTAACGGCCAGCATCCGGCGGCTGGGCCAGGCCCTTAAAGATATAAAGGAACACAAAAAAATTTTCTTATTTTTAATCGCCTTTTTTTTCTACATTGATGGCGTGTATACCATTATTGATATGGCTACAGCCTACGGAAGCGCTTTAGGCCTAGACACCCAGGGGCTTCTTCTGGCGCTTTTAATGACTCAGATTGTGGCGTTTCCTTTTGCCCTTATATTTGGGAGTGCCGCAAAAAAGCACCCGGCTCAGAAGCTGATCCGAATCTGTATTTTGGCCTATACAGGCATTGCCCTGTTTGCCGTCCAGATGGATAGACAGTGGGAATTTTGGGTGCTGGCTGCCGCGGTAGGGATGTTTCAGGGAGCGATCCAGGCCCTGTCCCGCTCTTATTTTGCCAAGATTATTCCTCCGGAAAAATCCGGAGAGCTTTTCGGAATTTTTGATATCTGCGGAAAAGGGGCGGCATTTTTGGGAACTGCTTTGGTAGGGGTTATCAGCCAGATTACCGGAAGCCCCAATGTAGGAGTGGGAGTTCTGGCAGTTATGTTTATTATAGGCCTTTTGGTATTTCAGAAGGCGGATCAGACAGCTTGATTTAGATGAGACTAAAAAACTTTGGAGGAACAGTTGCGATGAAACGACTTTTAGGGTACATGAAAGCTTACAGAAAGGAGAGTATTATTGCGCCTCTGTTTAAGATGCTGGAGGCAAGTTTTGAGCTGTTTGTGCCTTTGGTAGTGGCTAGTATGATTGATGTGGGAATACGCAGCCGGGATGTGTCCTACATATTAAAAATGGGAGGACTTTTGGTGCTTTTAGCGGTTATCGGTATTGCCTGCTCCTTGACGGCTCAGTATTTTGCCGCCAAGTCCGCAATCGGCACAGGGACTGCCCTGAGAAATGATCTGTTTGCCCATATTAACCGTTTATCTTATGCGGAAATTGACACTATAGGGACCTCTACATTGATTACCCGCATGACCAGTGATATTAATACGGTGCAGAACGGCGTCAACATGGTGCTGAGGCTCTTTCTCAGATCACCTTTTGTGGTATTCGGCGCTATGATTATGGCGTTTACCGTGGATGTGAAAGGCGCTTTGGTTTTTGCCTGCGCTATCCCCCTTTTGTCAGCGGTGGTATTCGGGATTCTGCTTATCAGTATGCCGCTGTACAAGAAAGTTCAGAGGCAGCTTGACAAGGTGACCCTGTCCACCAGAGAAAATCTGCTGGGAGTCCGAGTAATCCGTGCTTTCAATCGTCAGGAGAGCGAAAGAGAGCGCTTTGCCGCAGAAAACGATCTTCTGGTAAAGCTTCAGGTATTCGTGGGGAAAATTGCCGCTCTTTTAAATCCGGTAACCTATGTGGTGATTAACTGCGCTATTGTAATCCTGATCTGGGTAGGAGCAAAGCAGGTGGACGCCGGCATTTTGTCCCAGGGAAAAGTAGTGGCTTTGGTCAACTATATGTCCCAAATTCTGGTAGAACTGATTAAACTTGCAAACTTGATTATTCTTATTTCTAAAGCTATGGCCAGCATGAACCGGGTAGATGGTGTTTTTGAAATTATGCCCAGTATTACGGAAACGGTAAAAGAAGAGAAAGGGCTGGCTGCGGCAGCTCCGAATCTTAAGGAAGCGGCTCACAAATCCCCGGCAGCCGGTCAAAGCAGCGTCCCGAAAGTCTGCTTTGACAAGGTGACCTTTACCTATAAAGGAGCCAAAGAACCGGCCCTTACGGAGATTTCCTTTTCCGCTGCTCCCGGTGAAACCATCGGCGTTATCGGCGGTACCGGTTCCGGCAAATCTACCCTGGTAAACCTGATTCCCAGATTTTATGATGTTACAGACGGGGCAGTACTGATTGACGGAGAGGATGTAAGAGAGCGAAAGCTGGATGCTCTTCGAAATACCATTGGCGTGGTTCCCCAAAAAGCGGTGCTGTTTAAAGGCAGTCTTCGGGACAATATGAAATGGGGCAGGGAAGAAGCTTCTGATGAAGAAATTTATATGGCTTTGGAGACAGCCCAGGCCAAGGATTTTGTAGAGGAAAAGAAGAGAGGTCTGGATTTGCTTATTAGCCAAGGAGGCCACAACCTGTCCGGAGGCCAGCGCCAGCGTCTTACCATTGCCCGGGCCCTGGTAAGGAGGCCGGAAATCTTAATCATGGATGACAGCGCTTCCGCTCTGGATTTTGCTACAGATGCCAGACTGCGTCAGGCCATCAAAAGGGATACAGAAAATATGACGGTGTTTATCGTTTCCCAGAGAGCCGCCACCATTAAAAATGCAGACAAGATTCTGGTTCTGGATGACGGCAGGCTGGCAGGAGCCGGAACCCATAAAGAACTTTTGGAGTCCTGTCAGGTTTATCAGGAAATCTGTTTATCTCAGCTTTCCAAAGAGGAGGTACAGTAGCATGAAAAAGAAAGAAAACAGCAAGACGCTAAAGCGTATTCTTTTTTCCATCCGGCAATATAAATTAGGGGTGGGAGCCTCCCTTGCTCTGGCATTTATCACGGTAGCTCTGACCTTGTATGTGCCGATTTTAATCGGCCAGGGCGTAGACCTGATTATCGCTCCGGGAAAAGTGGATTTTGGAGGACTTTCCTCTATTTTGGGAAAGATTTTGGCGGCAGTGGCCGTTACGGCCCTGTCTCAGTGGCTGATGAACCATATCAATAACCGGATTACTTACCGGGTGGTGATGGATATCCGAACCCAGGCATTTAACCGACTGGAGGTATTGCCCATAAGCTATCTGGATTCCCATTCTTCCGGGGATATTATCAGCCGGGTGATCACGGATATTGATCAGTTTTCCGAAGGCCTCCTTATGGGCTTTACCCAGCTGTTTACCGGGATTATGACGATTTTAGGAACTCTTTTGTTTATGCTGTCGATTCACCCCCTTATTACGGCAGTGGTGGTGGTCCTTACCCCTCTGTCCCTGGTAGTGGCCAGTTTTATTGCGAAAAAGACTTATACCATGTTTCATCATCAATCTGAAACAAGAGGCCAGCTTACCGGTCTGGTAGATGAGATGCTGGGAAATCTGAAGGTGGTTCAGGCTTTTGGCAGGGGAGAGGAAACTCAGAAGGAGTTTGAGGAGATTAACGGCCGTCTGGCAGGATACAGCTTAAAAGCCACATTCTTTTCTTCTATTACCAATCCGGCTACCCGGTTTGTCAACAGCATCGTGTATGCCGCAGTAGGGCTTGCCGGATCCTGCGCCGCTGTCAAAGGACTTATTTCGGTAGGCCAGCTTACCAGCTTTTTAAGCTACGCTAACCAGTATACAAAGCCTTTCAATGAGATTTCCGGCGTGGTTACCGAACTCCAGAACGCTCTGGCTTCTGCATCCCGGGTATTTGCGCTGATTGATGAACAGGCTCTTCCCCAGGATAAACCGGAAGCCGTGGATTTAAAGCAGGCAAAAGGAAGGGTAGATCTCTGCCATGTGGATTTTTCCTATAATCAGGAGACCAGGCTTATCGAAAATTTGAATCTGCAGGTAGAGCCGGGGCAAAGAGTGGCCATTGTGGGGCCTACCGGCTGCGGAAAGACTACGGTTATTAATCTGTTAATGCGTTTTTATGATGTGAATTCGGGAAGCGTAAAGGTAGACGGAATAGATATTCGGGATATTACCCGAAAGAGCCTTAGGGCCAACTATGGAATGGTTCTTCAGGAAACCTGGCTGAAATCCGGTACCATTCGGGAAAACATTGCCTATGGCCGTCCGGACGCATCTATGGAGGAAGTGATTCAGGCGGCAAAGGAAGCCCACGCCCACAGTTTTATCCGAAAAATGCCTCAGGGTTACGATACGGTTATGGGCGAGGACGGGGGAAATCTTTCTCAGGGGCAGAAGCAGCTTTTATGTATTGCCAGGGTTATGCTGTGCCTGCCGCCTATGCTGATTTTAGATGAAGCTACCTCCTCTATTGATACCCGTACCGAGATCCGGATTCAGAAAGCCTTTGGCAAGATGATGGAAGGGCGTACCAGCTTTATTGTGGCTCACCGCCTTTCCACCATCCGGGAGGCAGACATGATTCTGGTAATGGAGAACGGACATATTGTGGAACAGGGGAAGCATCAGGATCTGCTGCAAAAGGGAGGATTTTATGCGAAACTGTATAACAGCCAGTTTGCTGCTTCCGTCTGAGAGGCAAGTCCTTTATAAAAAGATTCAGATTTCCTGAAAATGCTCTTTCAAAAGTGCAATTTCCTGCCCATGACCGTTTAAATCCTGAGGGGTCTCCAGGATAAAAGGCAGATGCCGCAGCCTGGGGTGATTCAGGATCCGGCAAATGCCATTAAGGCCCAAATAGCCCTGGCCGACGGAGGCGTGACGATCCTTACGGCTGCCTCTGGGGTTTTGGCTGTCGTTAAGGTGGAAAGCTTTCACCCGGTTCAGTCCTATGACAGCGTCAAGCTCTTCCAGGGTTTTATCAAGGCCTTCCATCAGATCATACCCGGCATCGGAGAGATGGCAGGAGTCCAGACAAATCCCCAGTTTAGGAGAAAGGGCCGGATCGGTTTGCTCCAGAATTTGCGCCAATTCTTCAAAAGAACGGCCGATTTCCGTGCCTTTGCCCGACATGGTTTCAAGAAGCACCACAGTAGGCTGATCCGGCGTCATAACAGTATTTAACATCTGAATAATATATTGAGAGCCGGCCTCAAAGCCCTGGCCCAGGTGGCTTCCGGGATGGAAATTGTAGTAATTTCCGGGAATATAACTCATAAGGGACAGATCCTCCCGGAACATTTCCGCGGCCAGCTTGCGGAGGCCCGGATCTTTGGAGCAGGGGTTTAAGGTATAGGGAGCGTGACCTACAATAGGGGCAAATTTATGATCACTCAAAAATTGATGAAAAGCCTGAAGATCCGGAATATTTAAAGGCTTAGATTTACTGCCTCTGGGATTTCTGGCAAAAAACTGCAGGGTATTGGCGCCGATGGAAAGAGCGTCTTTTCCCATATGCAGATATCCTTTGGCAGAGGAAATATGAGTACCAATAGAAAACATAAAAACTCCTTTCAAACTGCAATGGTTTCAGTATAGACAGTTTGATAGGCAATGTCAAGAAATGAATGGGAAGGTAAAAGGAGAGGAATATGGATAAGGATTTAAAGATTGCCATTTTAATTGATGCGGATAATATTTCCGATAAATATGTAAGGATTATTCTGGATGAGACTGCCAGCAAAGGTGTGGCTACCTACAAGAGGATTTACGGGGACTGGACCAGCCCTAAGCTGGGCTCGTGGAAGCAGGTGCTTTTGGAAAATTCTATTATTCCCATTCAGCAGTACAGCTATACTACCGGTAAAAACGCTACGGACTCGGCTATGATTATTGACGCTATGGATATTCTTTATTCTGAAAATGTGGACGGTTTTTGCATTGCATCTTCAGACAGTGACTTTACCCGTCTGGTAGCCCGCTTAAGAGAGTCGGGGATGTATGTGCTGGGAATGGGGGAGAGCAAAACGCCGCTTCCGTTTGTAACCGCCTGCAATGAATTTAAGTATTTAGACCTTTTATTAAACGCTATTTTAAAAGAAGAAAAGGAAGAAGCAGCGGCGGCCAGGGAACCGGAGGCAGCGGCTGCCTCCGGAAAAAAGAAGGCGGCTGACGGAGGGACTGCCGCTGCTTCGGCTAAATCGAAAAAGTTTGCCAAGGAAGTTAAGGATTCCCCTGCTTCCCGCAACAGCTTAAGCCTTAAGAAGTTTAAAAAAGAGGTTCGCAGCATTGCGGAAAGCTGCTCTGATGATGACGGCTGGATTTTCTCCGGAGAGCTGAGAAACCAGCTGGCAAAACGCTTTCCTGATTTTGACGTGCGAAACTTCGGCCACTCTAAATTTACCCCTTTTATTGAGTCTCTGGGGATTTTTGAAGTGCGGAGGGAAGCCACTACGGCAGGGAACCGGGTGAAGCTGGTATACTTCCGCTGCAAGAATTAAGGTCTGGCTACAGCAAAAACCGAAAGGGTTCCATAATGAATCCGACTATAGCCCATGCGGCCTTTTTCCATCCCGGCACATCCGCCACAATGATATGCTCCGGAATCTCGTAGGAACCGTCGGAAAGAAGCCTGCGGCAGTCCTTGTGAAACTCTTCCATATGTTTCGTAAGCTCAGACGCCAGCCCGGGACTTTCCACTGCCAGCATCAGTTCAGTGTTCATATAAGTACTACGCAGATCCAGGTTATAGGAGCCAATGAGGGAAAGGGTTTCGTCAATAACCAGAGATTTCCCATGGTAGGACATGCCGCCGTCATATTCATAGATGGGGATTCCCATACCTGCCATCCACTCTTTGCGGCGGATGTAGTCGCTGGAGGCGAAAAAATTATCTCCGTTTTCCACGGAATTGATCATGATCCGAATATTGGGAACCCGGCTTCCGGCCTCCTTTAGGGAATCGTACATATAGTCGTTCAGAACTGCATAGGGAGTGTGGAGAATTACAGAGGAACGGGCATTTTCTATCAGAGCCGTTACAGCAGAAAAGACTATCGGTTCCTTTCCGTAGATATGGACGGGGTTGCTGATCAGGGTAATTTTTCCGGCTTCCAAGGTGTTTTCATTATAGTATTGAAGATGGTCTGCTTTGTCCGGCGAAAATAAATCCGGGCGGGACATTGCCAGGCTGTCATAGCGGTCTTTCAGCAGCGCCCGCTGGTTTTTAACCCCCTTTTTTTCCGAAAGCTCTGGGGAATCGTGAAATACCCGGCATACCGGCAGATTCCATACAGACTCAAAATAGTCCCGAAGCTGCAAAAGGCCCGGCCCGTCTCCTTTTTCCGGCTCTGAATTATATACCAGAACTTCTCTGTCATAGCTGCGGCTGTCGGTAGGATAGTCTCCGATAAAATAGTCAAAGGTGTTGCGGCCGCCTAAAATAAAGGCGGTATGGTCTGCGATGACATATTTGTCATGCATCCGGCCCTGGGTTTTCCAGGGAGTGAGGAGATTAATGGGATTATAAGTGCGGATTTCCACACCCGGATGACTGGACAAGGCATAAAAAAGGTCACGGCCCTCCATCCGAATCAGGCCGGAAAAACCGTCTACCAGAATTTTTACCTTTACCCCTTCCTCCGCCTTATGAAGGAGAAGGGCAAGAATGTCCCTGGAAGCCTCTCCGTCCCGAAAGTCAAAGGTGGAGAGAATAATTTCTTTTTCTGCAAGCTGGATCATGCGGATCCGCTGCTCCCAGGCGCTTATATTGGTTTCAAGGAGCATAACACGCTCTGTTCCCGGGCTGTTTTGGAAATACTCCGTCTCCCGGATCTGCCGCTCTGCCTCAGGGGAAAGGGTCTGGTAACAAAAAAAGGGAGCACAAGCCCCGATAATCAGATAGAGCAGGAAAAAAACAGGAATCACAACTCTAAGATGTTTCTGGAAAAAAGATTTTACAGCATTCATTTTATCACTCTCCGCTTTTAGTATAGCGAAAGAAGAAGGATTTGTCCAGAGCGGGGCCCTGCCTTTCGGAAGGAGAGCCTTCGGCCGGTTCCCTAAATTTTGGCGAAAAAAGTTGGAAAAAGTATAGACGAAATGATGATTTTGTGAGAAAATAAAGACAGGTATGATGTGAAAAAATAAACAATCCATACTACTGCTTTTCACGAAACTACATATTTGAAAGGAGTTTTAACATGATTTATTCACATGAAGTAGAAAAGATGTGTACAGTAGCACAGGGCGTTAACCATGGCGCCGCTCCGATTCCGGAAGAAGCAAAATGGGTACAGTCCAAGCAGATCACTGACATTTCCGGCTTAACCCACGGCGTAGGCTGGTGTGCACCTCAGCAGGGTGCCTGTAAGCTGACCTTAAATGTAAAGGAAGGCATTATCCAGGAGGCGCTGGTAGAGACTTTAGGATGCTCCGGCATGACCCATTCCGCAGCTATGGCAGCAGAGATCCTTCCCGGCAGAACCTTACTGGAAGCACTGAATACCGACTTAGTATGTGATGCAATCAATACCGCTATGAGAGAGCTGTTCTTGCAGATTGTATATGGCAGAACTCAGAGCGCATTCTCCGAAGACGGTCTTCCTATCGGCGCAGGTCTGGAGGACTTGGGTAAAGGCTTACGTTCTCAGGTAGGTACCATGTACGGAACCTTAAAGAAGGGTCCTCGTTATCTGGAAATGGCAGAAGGATATGTTACTGGTATCGCTCTTGACAAAGACGACCAGATTATCGGCTATCAGTTCGTAAACCTTGGCAAGATGACCGATTTCATCAAGAAGGGCGACGACGCCAACACTGCATATGAGAAGGCAAAAGGCCAGTACGGCCGGGTTGCTGACGCAGTGAAGATTATCGACCCCAGAGTAGAATAATTATTCCCAGAACCAACAATTGATAGATGAATTAAAGGAGGATCATTGAGTCATGGCATTATTTGAATCTTATGAGAGACGAATTGACAAAATCAATTCCGTATTAAATAGCTACGGTATCGCTTCTCTGGAAGAAGCTGAGAAGATCACAAAAGACGCAGGCCTGGACGTCTACAATCAGATTAAAGGTATCCAGCCTATCTGTTTTGAGAACGCCTGCTGGGCATACATTGTAGGCGCAGCCATTGCAATCAAAAAAGGATGCACCAGGGCGGCAGACGCAGCGGCAGCTATCGGCGAGGGCCTGCAGGCATTCTGCATTCCCGGATCCGTTGCCGATCAGCGTAAGGTTGGTTTGGGTCATGGCAACTTAGGCAAGATGCTTTTAGAGGAAGAAACCGATTGCTTCTGCTTCTTAGCAGGACATGAGTCCTTCGCGGCAGCAGAGGGCGCTATCGGTATTGCCGAGAAGGCAAATAAAGTGCGCCAGAAACCCTTAAGGGTTATCTTAAATGGTTTAGGGAAAGATGCCGCTCAGATCATCGCAAGAATTAACGGTTTCACCTTTGTTGAGACCCAGTACGACTATTATACCGGCGATTTAAAGGAAGTAAACCGCATCGCTTACTCTGACGGTCCCCGTGCGAAGGTTAACTGCTACGGCGCAAACGATGTCCGTGAAGGCGTAGCAATCATGTGGAAGGAAAACGTAGACGTTTCCATCACCGGAAATTCCACCAACCCCACCAGATTCCAGCATCCGGTAGCAGGTACTTACAAGAAAGAATGTGTAGAAGCAGGCAAGAAGTACTTCTCCGTAGCATCCGGCGGCGGCACAGGCCGTACCCTGCATCCCGACAATATGGCAGCAGGACCGGCTTCTTATGGTATGACAGATACCTTAGGCCGCATGCATTCTGATGCTCAGTTTGCAGGCTCTTCTTCCGTTCCGGCTCACGTAGAGATGATGGGCCTTATCGGCGCCGGAAACAACCCCATGGTTGGTATGACAGTAGCAGTGGCTGTCTCCATTGAGGAAGCTGCGAAGGAAGGGAAGTTCTAAGAAACAGTGTATTTATAGGGGTTTCCGTTGATGTGAATGGTCAGCGGAGACCCTAAATTTTGCCACGTAGCACACAAATTTTTAGGATAAAGAAAAGGGCACCTGTATCTTAGGTACATGAGAATTGATTGGTAAATTATATATAACATTACATTGAAATCTTTCGTGAAACACCCCTATATTAACGGAATTTATTCTTGAATTTATCCGGGGATTATGCTATAGTATAGATACAAAAGAGGAAACAACCGCCCCACAAAGTGGTTGACCTCACGAGATTAGACGATAAGCCTGCCTGTTCCGCCAAGATACAAGGTAGGCTTATTTATTTTCGCTTGTTTCTCTTATCGAGAAAGGCAATCAGCAAAGCCAATATACCTATGAAAATCGAAATGATTTCAAAAGCTGTCATTTGCGCCGCCTCCGTTCTTATGTACTCCGGCGATCCGGGCATGAAGTTTTGGGAGGCTACCACCTTGCAACACGATTGTTCCTCTCTGATATTCTACCATATTCTTTTTTTTGTGAGAATTCCCGGATTCCATTTCAAGGTTATTTTTCCATTTCTCCTACCCCAAAATAGTATAAAATATTATTGATTAAATTATACCATTTTCCTTTAACAATAACAGCAACAACAAGTATAATTATTTTTGAACTATTTTGAGAAAAAAGAAGGTATTGCTTATGCAATGTCAGTAAGTTAAGATAGCTCCAAAGAGTGAGTACAGCAAATTTATGTACTCATTCTTTTTTTGTAATAAAATCAAAATAATGCTTGACAAATCATCTCAAATTTGCGGCGA
>JAETNT010000177.1 GCA_021772025.1 Enterocloster bolteae
AGCAGCTCTGCAGAAGCCTTATCCAGATATCTGGGGAACCAGACGGTACTATCCGGCTCTATCAGTAAAGGAAAACAGGATCCTTCCCAATCCCTGCAGATGATACAAAGACCTTTGATTACCACCGATGAGTTGAAGCTATTGCCGAAAGGTCATTTCATTTTGGCGAAAACAGGCTGTCATCCGATGCAGACAGAATTGCGGCTGTTCTTAAAATGGGGCATTGCGCCCATTGAAGATTATGTAGTAGAAGAGCAGGCTAATCGGGTGGTGCAGTATGCTGATAAAAAGGAACTGGAAGAAAACCTCTTGAAGCGGTATCCGCCAGGAATGGCAGAGATGAAAGCTGAAGAAGAGCTGGATCCCTTTCTGGCAAAGCTGAGAGAGCGGAGAAAGCCTGGTGTGCGGGTAGATTAGAAGGGAGGGTAAGAAATGAACTATTTTTCTTCTGTCTATAAGGCGGACTTGCCCAGCAGGGCAAAGATCGTATATTTTTATTTATCCGATCGGGCAGATCAGGAAGGCTATTGCTTTCCGGCCATCAACACCATAGCCAGAGAGTTGAGTATTTCAAGAAGTACAGTGAAACGGGCCATTCAGGATTTAGAGCGGTACGGATATCTGGAAAAGACACAACGCTACCGGAAGAATGGTGGCAAGTCTACATTACTCTACAGGGTGCGACAGGGGGAAGTCTAAGTATTTGCTGAACCATGGTATGGTTCAGGATGAGCCTAGAATGTGAACTTCCCAATTTAAGAAAACCTGTAAACAGAGAAGAAAGTATGGGAAGAGGAATAAAAGGGGAGTACAGCTGCAGAGAAACAAATAACAGCGCTTCCAATTAGGTTGGAAACGCTGTCTATGATTAAAAACGACTGCCCTATTGTCGTATTTTTTTGCCGCAGAGCGCATTGCTGCTTTTGCTTCGCATAAAAGGCATCGGCCTCTTCCTGTGTGCGAAAAGCAGAATTGCCTTTGAGATTAGCTAAGAGAATACTTCTGGCTTCTTTGTGGGAAGAACCGGATAGTCCAAGCTGGATAAGCCATACACGGAAATAATATTTTTCGTTCTCCGGTTTTTGCTCAACTGGAGAAATGCGTTTACTTTCACTGGCTTTTTTAATCATGGCCGCAGCCAAATCGGTAAAGGCATGATTTTGTGCGGCATGAGTAGAGACTGGAAATGCTAAGCTGAGAATCGAATCCTTGCAGGAAATTCCCTGGCAGTGTGTATGATGGATTCGAAAAATGTCCAGGAAGGATTCTTGCGGAACTGTTTGCATAGCTTGCAAATCGGTAATGAGATCATCGCTGATAGAGAACCAATCACGGCCAATGACTCGATTCAGCAAATACTGCTTGCTGTGAAGCATAAAAATGAGATTTTTTAAAGTG
>JAETNT010000084.1 GCA_021772025.1 Enterocloster bolteae
AAACGGAGCCGCGGGGACCGGGTGCGTGACCGGCATTTCTCCAAGACCAATAATGACGAGCTGATTAAATTCTGCCGGGGGACCGGGCTTCGCCGGAGTGAGCTGGGGGAACTGCGGGGAAAAGACCTGGTTACCCGGGAACAGATCGAGAAGGAGATCTCCCGCCTGGAGGCCGTCCAGGAGGCTCGCCCAACACCGGCGGCTGAAAAACGGCTCACCATGCTCCAGGACACCCGGCTGTTTCAGGGGGAGTATTTTACCTTTGTGCGGAACGGGAAGGGCGGCAGGGCGCGCCTGAGCCCTATCATCGGTAAGAACACGGAGCAGATCGTGGAGCGGATCAGGAACACGCCGCCAGAGGAAAAGGTATGGCAGCACGTCCATAAGAGCGCCGACATTCACGGCTACCGGGCCGAGTATGCCACAGCCATCTATAAGGCCCATGCCAGGGCGATAAAAGAGATCCCTTTTGACCGGGTGAACCGGGGGACGGGGCGGCGGTACCAGAGTGAGGTATATGTTTGCCGGAAAGACGAGGCCGGGAAGAAGCTGGACAAGGCTGCTATGCTGGTGTGCAGCAAGGCCCTGGGACATAACCGTATCAGCGTTGTCGCGGATAACTATATCCGAGGCCTGTAAGGAGGGTGGATGATATGGCGAAATTTGTGAAGGAAGGGACTTTCGGCGGCTATAAGGACGTTCCTGGTGGCCAGTCTGACCCGGAGTGTACCCATGTAATATTGAAACTGAAAGAGTATGACAAAATGCTCCAGGAACAGGCCAGAGCGGAGCGGGAGGCCAGGAGTACGAAATACGGTGCTGAGAGAGCGATTGAAGAGGCGAAACGGGAGGCTCGCTACACGGCCCAGGAAGCCGCTGAGGAGGCCCGGCAGATGGTGGCGGACATGGAGTCGGCCCTGGCCGCTGAAAAGGCTGAGAGCGCCCATCAGCGGGCGCTGAACGCCAATCTGCTGCGGATATCCAGGGAAAGGGCAAACGCAGATAGAAAGCTGAGGCCAAAAAAAGAACACACTGGCTATTTTGTTGTTTTCTCAGAGGAAACGGACCATCGGTACAAAGACGGAAATAAGCATATGAAAAAGGTGGTACTCTGGAAAACGGTGATACAGAGCCCATACGTGGTTGACTTTCCGGCGGCACAGGCTCGAAAGCAAATTCTGGAGGAACTTCTTCAGGAGGATGAAGACGGACACCGGCTGATCGACAGGCTGGGGATCAACGGAATTTACAATAGAGGGTATGGCAGCATGATTGAAGACAGGCAATGGTGCGCGGAGCCGGGTGAGTACAATATCATGCTCAAGCCAAAATTTAAGGCAAACTTCAGAGCCGGTTATTGGGAGGTTATATGCCTCCACACTAAGCCCCTGGATGTGGTTCCGAGGGAGATGAGGATTTGTGAAAAATAGCCTTTCTGGAGGGCTTGAAAAGCCAGACCGGACAGGCTATAATTATAACAAAAAATGTTGAAAAACTCTATTGATAATAAACGGCCCCCTTAGATAGAAAATCGTTACTTTTTTTCTCTTAAAACGAGAGAAAGTCGGAGGGGAAAAAGGGGGTGAGCGGAGGCTGTGGGAATGTGGTAAACCCGTAGGGTTTTCCATCATTTCCATAGCCGGAGTGAGGGGGGAAAGGGGGAGGTGACTTTCTCTTTAAGCCGCCGGAGGCGGCGCTCTTTGGCTCTCCCTTTCCCCCCTGCCGCCCGCAGGCGGCTCCCTCGTCCCCGCCGTAGCGGATTTTTCTTTTTGCTTCTTTTTCTTTTATTTACGATGTGTGTATTATTTATGGTATTTATCATATATAGCTTATTTATCTTGTCGGAGGTGTCCTTATGGTGGAGCCGTTTCGTGGCACGATTGAGGAATACAGGGCTTTGTATGAGGAGAAGAATGCCCATATGGAGCAATTTTTAGAACAGGTTACACCGTTTGAATTTTACCGGGAGATTTTCCCGGAGGGGTCTTTTGAGCGAAAAGGGCATTATGAGGATAAAAAGCCGAATGGAATCGCTGTTTCTCTCCCCGGTAAGGGTGGTTCTCTTAATGGGATTGCTTTGGAGATTGAGGGGGACGGTAAGGCAAAGCGGTATATCATTACGGATGATCTGAAGAAGCTGGAGGAGTTGGCGGACACGGATTTTACCATTATGGCGCCGATTTCGTATTACGGGAGAAAGCGGTCTGGAAAATTTGCGCGGTTTATTTATGCCCTGGTTTTTGATATTGACGGGGTTGGAATGCCCCAGCTCCGGGATGTGCTGCATCAGATGGACAAGGATATTTTGCCAAAGGCTACTTTTGTAGTAAACAGCGGAACAGGACTGCATTTGTATTATGTTCTATCCGAGCCGGTTCCCATGTATCGGCAGAACCAGCATTACCTGAAGGAGTTAAAATATTCCCTCACCCGGCAGATTTGGAACAGGTATACATCGTCTATCAAGCAGCCGCAGATGCAGGGGCTCATGCAGGGGTTTCGGGTGATCGGTTCCGGGACGAAGCTGGGTCAAGGCTATCCTGTGGTGGCTTTTCGGCTGGGAGATCGGGTAGAGCTGGATGATCTATTGGAGTACATACCAGCGTCAAACGGAGAGCGGCAGAAGCTGCAGGGCATCTTGAGAAAGAGCAGTATGCCGATGGCGGAGGCAAAGGAGAAATACCCGGACTGGTATGAGCGCCGGATCGTGAAGGGGGAGCGGCGGGGACGCTGGACGGTAAAAAGAGATCTATATGATTGGTGGTTACGCCGTATCCAGGATGAGATCCGAGTGGGCCACCGCTATCATGGGATAATGACCTTAGCGATCTATGCTAAGAAGTGTGGGATTGAGGAGGAGGAACTTCGCCAGGATGCCTACGCTCTCCTTCTGCCCTATGATGAAATGAGCGTGGAGGAAGTCAACAGGTTTACAAGGGATGATGTAGAGGCAGCTCTTTCGATGTTCAATGAGGACTATGTGACGTTTCCCAGGGATGATATAGCAAGGCTCTCCGGGATGACTATGCCGGTGAATAAGCGAAATTGGAGAAAGCAGGCCCAACATTTGGAGCTAATTCGAGGTATACGGGAAATAAGGGGGAGGATGGGAGAAGTTGTAAGTGGTGGCGGTCGGCCGGAGAAAAAGAATTTGGTGGCTGATTATATGCGTAGCCATCCAGAGGAAAAAAAGAAGTCGGTGATAGCTAGGGCATTGCAGATAGATAGGGGGACGGTTGCAAAGTATTACGATGAAATTTTGACAGAGCTGCAGGTTGATAGAACACATGATTAACCGAAAAGTGTTGCAATTTGTCTTACGCGATGATATAATAATAAAGAAAGAGGTGGGAAAGAATAGTATGCAGTTTGAGTGGGACGATGAAAAGGACAAGAAGAATGTAGCAAAACACGGAATACAGTTTAGAACGGCAATTCTT
Organism: Enterocloster bolteae; assembly: GCA_021772025.1. Classification (GTDB taxonomy): domain Bacteria; phylum Bacillota; class Clostridia; order Lachnospirales; family Lachnospiraceae; genus UMGS1370. Next base: position 3,441 of record JAETNT010000084.1, read on the forward strand.
GTGTTTTCTGATCCTTGCCGCATTGAAAAGTACGATGATGCCCATTCTTTGAATGAGGATAGGTATCTGACGATTGGAGAAATTGGTGGCACGTTTATGGTGGTAACAGTAGTTTACACGGAACGCCCAGAAGCCATACGGATAATTTCTGCAAGGCAAGCGACTAAGAGGGAAAAGGAGGAGTATTATGATTATAAAAACGTCGATTGATCAGCGAGGACCAATTACGCAGGAGGAATTGGAAATGCTGGAAAAGGCGAAAAATTTACCGATTGTGTTTGACGAGGATAGTCCGGAACTTACAGAAGAAGAGTTGAAAGGGTTTCATCGTGTGAGTGAGGAGAGTAGATTGGAACGCAATAAACAGACCGTGACGCTTCGTCTTTCGCCGCAGGCATTGAGAAAGGCAAGGTCATTGGGAAAAGGATATACTTCCGTGTTGAGCCGGATATTAGAGGGAGCTCTAAACGATAATGATGTTATACGACATTACCTATGAGGAAGGAGTTAGAGAGTATGGCAGAGGAAATGAGAATTGCCCAGCTTCAGTTACCAGATCCGGCAGACACCGATCCGCACCCTCGGTTGCTCCTGGAGGGCCGGGGCATCCATGCCGGGGAGTGGTTTTCGGCTCTGTTCCCGGATGGGTGGCATGACATAACCCTGGAGGTGAGAGGGGAGCCGACCGGCCCCGGCTGCTGGTATATCTCAACGCCTGGATTTAGCGATATTTGCCCCATTGGACTGTTTGTGAAGGTATAAGATATATAACACAATTAAGGTATATATCAAATATAATAGATGTATATGAAATAAAAAGCGGTGCCCCCAGGCCTGGAGGCACCGCCTTTTAACTTGACAATAGTGGTTCTTTAATGTCAATAGTTTTAATAGGGAACTCTGACAAGAACCGTATACGGAACTATAATTCCTGCTGACTGAGCATCCGCCATGGTATCAACTGCTACTTGGGCGATTGAGTCGCCATAAGATTGGTCACCGTGTTCGTAATCATATATGTCAGTAAGAATAAAGACATTATTCTTTTTTTCGTAGTTAAACAAGTGAATGGCGTAATATAAGTCTAGTTCCCCACTGGATGAAAATTCCCCACTACCAGAGCTTCGGCCGTTTTTAATAAGGTTTTTTACAACAGAACTATTGTAAATGATATTTTTGTTTGAAGGGATATAAACTAAATCCTCGGACGTGTTGTCCCTTGCGGTAACAAGTAATTCCGCAGACAAATAATAACGCTTACTAGAGAACCAAGTGACTACTGCAGCTACAGCTGTCTTCAAGTAGGCTTCATCAATAGGGCCGCTTTGAGGCATAAGATTTCCCTGCTCAAGAGATTTGTAACTGGCATAATCATTGATTAAAATATCCACACCAGAGGCCAGTTTCATCCAGCGTTCCATTTCCTCTGAGCTTTCCGCTGCTACTGCATTGTTTATGTATTGAGAACGCAGATTTGTTAATTCAACTTCAATAGAAGTACCGTTTGACTGCAACTCCTCATCAATATCTGTAATCGCTTTTTCAATTGAAATTCTATCCGGGGTAAGATCGCTAAAATCGCTGGCCGCTGCAAAAATAATGGAATATGTGGAAAGCATAGTGAGAACCAAAATAATAGAGCACATTTTAAGGATTTTCTTCTTCATTGCAGTTTATGACAGATAAAGTTTAAAGATTTATCTGTACACTCCTTTCGTCAGTCGTTAAATTAGATTTATAAAATTTGTTCGGCAACGTAAATTGTGTTATCGTCTTTTGAAGTGGCGATGAGAAGTCTATCACCTCCATCCGTACTGAAAACAACCCAATTACAATGGGCTATTGGGCAGCGATTTTCTGTTGGTACATCGAGAGCATCCCATACATCGTTTAAGAACCAAATGACATTGAGATCAGAACCACTGCCTGTAATTTTTGTGAGAGAATCACCTCGCTTATTACTAGATGAATTTAAAGCAATTGAGCCAGATAAGACAGAGTACCGAAATCCTTCGCCAAAAGCAGAATGATCAGAGCTAGCATAATAATTTTCTTTGAAGGATTCGGAATATATGTTCCATGTTTGTAAATATGCGCTTGTGTCCTGTAGGGGGGGATTAGATTGGGACATGTTTTTTTGAGGAAAAATAAGAAAACAGAACAATATGGCAAGATAGCCTAGAATCGCCAGACCAGCCAGCAAGGGATAAAAAAAATGAGAATAGATTTTTTGCCGGTTTAACATTTTGAAAACACAACCTTCATAAAACATAAAAATTATAGTACGTTTTCTGAAAATGGATGTAAATAAATTGTAAAATTATAGTCATAGCGGTTTACCCGGTTACGCTATATATCAAATATAACAGATGTATATGAAGTAAAAAGCGGTGCCTCCAGGCCTGGAGGCACCGCTTTTTACTTGACAATATCAGGAATAAGTAATATACTTTATATAACTTAAATAGCAGACGCAAGCTATATAACTGAAATAAGGAGTGAAGGACTTGAAGGTAATAGCGATAGCAAACCAGAAGGGCGGCGTGGCGAAGACCACAACGACGCACAATCTCGGCGTGGCTCTGGCGGCAAAGGGAAAGCGGGTTCTCCTGATTGACCTGGACAGCCAGGCCAGCCTGACGATCAGCGTGGGGCTGGAGCCGCTGGAGATGAAGCGGACGATTGTAGACGTTCTAAGAAAGGACGGGGTGCCGGTCAGCGAGTGCATCGAGCAGATCAGCGACCGGCTGCACATTGTCACATCCATCATTGACCTGGCTCCGATGGAGATGGAGCTGCTTTCCAGGGCCAGCCGGGAGAAGATTCTGGACCGGGCCTTGCGGCCGGTTCGGGGGGAGTATGACTTCATCCTGGTGGATTGCCCTCCGCAGCTCTCCATACTGACGATCAACGCGCTCTCCTGTGCCGACGGTGTGATTATCCCCGTCAAGACGGATTACCTGGCCTACCGGGGTCTGACGCAGCTCCAGGACAGTATTCGGGAAATTCAGGAGCTGATTAACCCGGAGCTGAAGGTCCTGGGGGTCATTGCGACGCTTTACGAGAAGCGGGTGGCCGATGATAATGAAATACTGACCGCTCTGAGGAAGGAGTATAACCTCCTGGGCGTGATCAAGCGGCTGGCCGTTGCCAAGAAGGGTATCTATGACGGGCTGGCCGTGGTGGAGCAGACGCCCGGTAGCGAGATCTCCATTGAGTACAACAAAATTGCGGATATGATGATTGCGGAAAAATACGAAAGGACGGAAAAAGAGAATGGCTAAATTTGAGGATAGAGAGAACCGCAGGAGAACGTCAGTAGTTGGAAGCATCGTTGACGGTGCGCCGATAGCCTCCGGGAGCGGGAGGGGCCGTCCCAAGGAGAATCGGGAGATCAAGAAGCGGGTGAGCCTGTCGGTGATGCCGAGCTTGTATGAGGATATCCAGAGGATTGCCTATGTGCAGCGGAGAAGCATCAGCGACGTGGTTGGTGACCTGATGGAGCAGTTTAGGGAGGGACATGAAGAGGAGCTTGCAGAGTACAGAAAGATAAAAAATAATGAGAAAAAAGGTTGAGGCAACGCTACGTTGCCTGAATGTAAACCGCACACGGTTTACATTCAATGGGATATTGACTAAGATTGGGGAGTGAAATGGATGAAGCTGGATGAAAAACTGGTTCACTTGCGAAAAGAGAAAGGGCTTACCCAATTAGAATTGGCGGAGGCTGTGAAGGTGTCCCGGCAAGCTGTGTCAAAATGGGAATCAGGAGGCGGGATGCCTTCTACAGAAAATCTGCGTGGCTTGAGCGAACTATATGGGGTTCCGGTTGACTACTTGCTTAATGATCTTGATGATATAGTGCACGAAGAGGAGAAACTTGATCCCTTTCCCCTAGAACCAGGGGACCAGGATACTCCAAAGGTATCCAGAAAGAATACAAAGAAGAGATTCGTAAAAAGTGGCGTTTTGGTGCTGGTTTTGGCAATGTTGGTGGTATTTATTGGAGTGGCTATTGCTATCAAAAATAAAGAGGGTCTTCGCTTGGAAGATGTGAGCGGAGAGGAGGTGACGATGAATCCGAGGATAGAATTTAATTTAGAATGGTAGTTCTAAGGGAGGAGGTGAAATTGTGCAATTAAAAAAGTTTTTTTGCATGGCTTTTAGCTGTGTGATTGTGATTAGTTGTGTTTGCTTAAATGTGAACGCTGTCGGTGCAGAAACGTGCCCTGTATATTCTGGTATTGAACGTGCGTCAGGGCGGTTTACCATAGATATCCCAGAGAACACGATGGCGGTCACAGGGGCCGATTTGCCATTAGAGATAGGAGAAACTGTGGGCATTAACGCCAGTTACTCTCCGCGATCTGCCAGTGTTGACTTTGGGCTGATTGCGCCTGATGGGTTGTTTTATCCTTTCAGAGCCCAGAATGGCCGCTTTGATAAGACCATAGAGGTCAACCAGAGGGGCAATTACTCGCTCGCAATCAGGAACAACTCTAATTTTGGAATATCGGTGACTGGATTTGTAACTTACTGATTAAAATTGAACTTCATAAGTGAAAGAGGTTAAAGTTATGAGAAAGCGTTTACTTGCTGCATTGCTGACCACCATGATGGTAGTTTCCATGCTGGCCACGACGGCGCTTGCGGTAGAAATGGAGATTACAGGTACCTCGAAGGATTTTCCTGTAACAGTGTGTAGCGAAAATTCCTCAAAATCGTATCAGGAAATAACGGATGATGATGCACTGGTTGTAATTTCTAAAGACGCAGACGGTGAAATTCAAGTTCATCAGAATAATGATGTTGATCCTAGGATTCCTGGGTGGCCGAATTGGCTATATGTTTATGCTCATAATGACGGAAATGACAACTGGAGTGTTTGGGCAAAAAATATAGGTCTTGATTGGATTGATAAGGTAACTCTTAATGTCAGGGTTTATAATGAGCGTGGGCTACAACATAGTTTAAACTATTCAGAAGAAGGTATTATCCAAGCGTTCCCAAGAAGGATGGCTGAAGGGTATACACGTGGATGGACGAGGATTGAGGTAAGAAATATCCGTGGTTTTGATGAAGGAGACTATGGCACCATTCCTGATGTTAATTTGTATAGGTAGCCTATGAGTTACTTTCAGACGGATGATTATGATGAACTATTCAAATACTTTTTTGATGTATATACTATAGCATTTACCAAAGGACTGGCCACTGACGAATTTGAGAATATCAGGCAACAGATTCCAAACTTGAATGTGGATCACGATAAAAGAGTTTCTTTTTTCTTGGGAGAGGGTCTTTCTCTTCTAAGGGAGGCATATACGCCGAATGTACTTGCCCTTCTACTCGATCATTTATGCATAGAGTTTTTAGGAACAGGTATATCCGTGGAGCAACTTCAAATTATAAATTTATCAAAATATTTGATAAAGTCTCTCTATGCATTTGATATTAGTGAGTTTTTGTTTATGGCGCGTTTTTGGAGTAAGCAAACAAAAATATATGCAGAGGAACACTTTTATCCCAGCCTTCCTATAGATATACAAGAAAAATATTTGCATCGACACTACTAAGAAGAGGAGTTCAAAATGAAGAAACGTTTATTTGCGGCATTGCTGGCTGCTGTGATGGTAGTTTCCATGATGGCTACGACGGCGTTTGCGGAAGAGCCGAGGATGGATGATACCGAGGGAAAAAAGGTTTATTCTGTGACCTTGGATGCGGATTTGTTGGCGACCGGCGGGTCGAGGTATGAATATGTTACAAATACCCTCTCTCTGGGTGGCTATCAGAATGGATGGTCCGCTGGAGCAGATGCAAATTTTTCTACTCTGCCATCTAACGCTGTAGTGGAGAGCGTCCAGGTTTCTCTTGGAAGATTAAGCGCCGGTAGTTCTTCAATGAGTCCGATTACTACGACCAAGTATTCAATCACTTCCCCGCGAGGGAGAACCGTTGAGAGAGTAGTCAAAAACACATCGGAGATTTTGTCCTTTTATGGAGACCCCGCAAGTGGACATTGGACATTCAAAATATATGGAACAAATGTAGGGCCAGATCCCGGAAGTGTTAAATGCAGCTCCACGAAAATTACAATTTTGTATACGCTTGAATGATGATAAACTTTTCATCAAGAAAAACCGGCGCACCAGTTGAATGGGGAAAAGCGACTATCCCCCCAAAAATGGGGAAAAGCGCAAAGAGTGCAATGACTGACAGCTTTATTGAGCGGATAAAGGCATATGCAACGGAAGATGCCAAGCGGGGCGTTTATATGTCAAAAGGATATCTTCAGATGGAACAAGCGCAAATGAGAAAATATGTTTCCCCTGATCGCTCCGGACCGAAAAAGCAGGTAATGTCTGCTATTCAAGCGGCATTAAAAGAACCGCACCCTATGCTGCAAGCATTAGAAAGGATGTTGGATAAACTGTCGGGAGGCTGCTCTGCAAACCTTAAAATCTGTTCGATACAACAGACCGCTGAGATCAGAGCTCCAAATGGTGAGGTAATTGCAAGCTATAACAGTCTTGGAGGAGGTTGGATGGAAAATCAGACCAAGGAAGAGCATAGATTTTTTGACGAAGCGACGTCGGTATACTTACAGGCATTTAGAGAGGCTCGCTCAGAAATGAGAGCTACGGTGCAGGATCAAGATCAAGCTCTGCAATGTAGGTCATCGACTGTGGATGTTCAAGCGTAGGTGGATACCCGGAATAGGAATTATGTAAAATTCTACAATAAGGAGAGACCTTGTTATGAAAAAACGCATTACATCTATCGTTTTAGCTGTCTTTATGGCTATTTCGATGATTAGTTCTACAGCTTTGGCAGTTGATATCCAAGACTCAGACATCAATACGTTTGCGTCCGGCGAACAGTCGCCTTTGCGATTGGCGACAACGGGGGATACCACATTTTTAATGCAAAGAGCTGTTGTAACCCCCGTTGTTGTTGCAGCAGGATCAACGGCTAAGATAGCCCTTAAGTCCTTTGCCACAGAAACCAGTTTGACCAAAAGCGTTGCCCAAAGTGTGTTTTGGGATTCATATAGAATGAGTGGTTTCAACCAGTATATCATTGATCATAACTATCAAGTCGTTGGATGGAATATTAGCCTCACCGGGAAATATACCATAAGGGAAACATCTGCCCAGTTTGCTGATAAATTGAAATATTTTGAATATACAATTGATGATAGAGCGCCCGTGAAAGTTGACATCCAGTATTCGTTAAATCGAGTAGTAACATATTCGTGGTTTGTCGAAATTGGAGAAGATAATTCCGCCAGGACTGAATTTAACTGGAAATTAACTTATACAAATGGGGTGACAAAAGACACGAATGAGCGAAAAGGCCGTTTTTCATCGTTGCTTGGGTACTACCCTGACATGACATGATGATAAGTAAAATTCAAGATGTTAGGGCGCAGGGGAGTGCGTTGGTTCCTGATGCAGGAAAAACATTTGAGAATAGGGTAAAAACAAGAGTATCTTTGACCGCAAATAAAGATGTTTACATTTCTCATGGGGGCATAGCAGAATATCCAGGAGAAAAGGTGAATAGAAAAAATTTATCTCTCGAAATGGCATCAGCTCTTGCATCAAAGTATGATGTGACGAATATGACCCGTAATGAGTATGGGAACTTACTCCGTGAGTTAAGGGATTCCGGGGTGATATCCTCCAAAGATTTTAGTGTAGGATATGGTGGAGAGGTTCCATACACGGCCCCTGACGGTGTTCGTATGACTATGGGAGATAAAGATGACATGGGTCTTGAACCATGGCCTTTTGATGGGCGGAGAGCAGATTTTACAAAGATTCTTCGATCCTGCGCAAAGTACTGTGAGAGTTTTGTGTCAGAGCGAGATGAAGATAGTGATGAAAGAATTGTAGGTAGCTCTTTGGGAGAATCTTATCATGAGCTTCTTAAAATTTTTGATCAGATAGGAAGAGCTGCAAAAGAGAAGTAGAAGGAATGTGTCATCGAAAAGAGGCAAGTAGCGAGTTCGAAATAGAACTTGTTGCTTGCCTCTTTGACAATTATAGCGGTTTACCCGTTTGCGCTATGCGTGAACGGGTAAACCGCTATGACTATAGTTTTAGGATTATCTTGACTGCCCCGGAAGTCTATGCTATACTAAAAACAGCAGGAAATTATTTCCTGCTGTCATAGAAATTTGCCGGCGCCGGTCGGCGGGAAAGGAGGCGCTGCAGCACAAGATCATAGCTCGTCTGGGCGAGGGTAAATAGTAATTAGGCCCAGAGCGTCCCGGCTCCGGGTTCTCCGGTCGGGGGTTTAGCATTTTGCTATTCAGAAGCCATCCGGGTTTGATACACCTGTGTGGTGCGCGGGCTTGCCGTAGTAACCTTTGTGAACTGGAAAGCGCATCATGGACCCTGAGCAAGTAATCTTTTTGAAAGCGATGGTAAGTAAAACGTATCGTGTCCCTTCCCACCCTCTGAACGTAGCCGGTCATGCTGTAAATTTGCCGGAGAGCCGCTCCCTCTACAAAGGAGCCGACAGATCCCGAACTGCCGTAGATCTCAATAAATTGGGGCTGCACACATAAGCAGCTCAAAAAAGTGTAGGGAGTGATCCCAAGCCCGTCACACATAAGACGTTAAAAAGTGTACTTTGCCGATTGCCGAGTCTCCGACTGGAGCTGACATGAGGCGGCCTGGCTTTAACATCTATAAATTATATAAGGTGAATATAGACTATAAGTTATATAATATATTGTACAACCATAGTAAAAATATATTATTTACATTAAACGCTCTATGAAGGGAGATTATCAGTTGGGGCGGCGAAACAAGTCATACTCGAAGGACCTCCACCAGCAAGCCTATGAACGCCTGACGGGGATGCAAGCCTTTGGCGAGAGCAAAAAGGCAGCGGTGGCCGATGGAACGGAAAAAGACAAGATTTTTTCCTATAACACCTACAAGAGCTATTGGAAGCATACCAAGTATTTCATCAAGTACATCAAAGAAAAGCATTCAGGATGTACCACGCTGAAAAGCGCAAAGAAGTACGTCAATGAATGGCTCCAAGTTCGGGCTGACCAGGGCCTCTCCGCTTGGACGGTGCAGCTGGAGGCGAAGGCCCTCGGCAAGCTCTACGGCATCCAGCCGGACGACGAAAATTATTTCAAGCCCCCCAAGCGGAACCGGGGGGACATTAAACGGAGCCGCGGGGACCGGGTGCGTGACCGGCATTTCTCCAAGACCAATAATGACGAGCTGATTAAATTCTGCCGGGGGACCGGGCTTCGCCGGAGTGAGCTGGGGGAACTGCG
>JAETNT010000085.1 GCA_021772025.1 Enterocloster bolteae
ATGAATATAAATTGGACAAGCCCACCGAATAAAAAAAACGATGTTTCGGTGAGCCGTTTTGCTATGCCTTAAGCACTCTCCGACTTCGCTTTTGAAGTTTGGAGGGATTTTTATTGTCTGCAAGCAACAACTTCTACTTACATATACCATACCGAGGATGGGCGGATAACCTGCTAAAAAAATCCTCGTCAACATATGGGGGCTTTGTACCTCGAAAGTAGAAATCAAATCTCTATACAATAGAAATATATTCTCCTTAAACCGTAAAGGTGTGACAACCTTTGCGGTTTTTCTTTTGTCGTTTTTTGCAGGAATATGGGACAAGCCTGTTTCTGGCGTGGGATGCCGTTCACCGCCTGCCAATCTGGATTTTTCAAAAAAAATTAGATTGGAGGTAACAGGAATGTCATTCAACTATGGCAGAGAAGAAAAGAAATGGCGGCTCTGGAAAGAAGCCGAGGAAAAGCAGTTACGGAGCTTGGGTGTCAATGAGGATACCATCGAACAACTCCATACCCACGATTGGGCGGTCTTTAATTCCGACAGGCGGTATTACCGCAGATTGCAGGACGCAGGTACATACCTTGAGGAATTTGCCGAGGAAGCAGCACAGCCCGAAGTGAAAACCATTGAGGATTTTCTGGACAGCATTGAAAATCAACGTCTCTATCAAATTCTTATCATGGTGGACAGGCTCACCCTGCAAATTGCTGTGATGAAAATACAAGGATATTCTACCCGTGAAATTGCATCACGGCTCAACACTACCGAAAAGGCTGTTTACAGAAGAATGGACAGGCTCAAAGAAAAATTGAAAAAGATTTTTGAGTAGAGGGGAAAATCGAGGTTTCCCAAGGACTATGGGGTGTAAGGCAAAAAAGCCTTCGCCCCATTTTCCTTTGTGTGGCGAAAACGGGGACAGTTCCTTGACAACCGAATATCCATTCGCCAAGCACTTCCTCTTTGTGATTGTGATGAACATAAGCGTGTGCAGCGGTACGCCAAGACCTGCCGAATGGCAGCGAGCGACAGAAAGGTGGTGAGCCTATCTTACCGACTCAAAATATCGGGCAGCTCCCGATTTCGCCATAACCCACAAAGAGAATAATGGTATTCCCGTCCAGTCATAGTCCGAGCGGTAAACAATCCGCCGCAGGCAATGAGGGCGGCTCTGTCAGACCGACAGGTGGGGTGAAACTCCCGTGGCGTCAGTTCGCTGCTGACCGTTTGGCGACTTCCCATAGCGTTTCGGGGTGTCGAGGACAAATAGAAATGCTCCTATCATATCAAGCCAGATGCAGGGCGGTCTATGGAAACAGCGTTTTGTTTCACGCTCTCCCGACCTTAAATGCTTCCTTGTATCTGGCGGCTACATAGGCAGGAAGCTCCTGCCTAAATCCAGATAGGAGGTCAAAACATAATGGAAAGGACTATCAAGCGTGGCGATATTTATTACGCCAAATTAAACCCCGTTGTCGGCTCAGAGCAAGGCGGCAAGCACAGACCCGTACTTATTATCTCTAACGACAAAGGCAACAAACACAGCACTACGGTCATTGTGGCGGCGATTACGGGCAAGGAACACGCCAAGCCTAATTTACCCACTCATGTAATCGTGAACGATTGCGAGTGCCTTGCAAAAGATTCTATCATACTGCTTGAACAAATCAGAACACTCGACAAACAACGCCTGCAAGAGTACATCGGTACTTTTGACAGGCGTTTAATGATGTCGGTAAATAAGGCTTTAGCCATCAGCATCGGAGTGAAGATAGCCAATTCTCAGCCTAAAAAGGAGGTATCCGATGATTGAGGGAAAAGCAGGAGCTAAACAACGGGGAAATATGCGGGTTGTTGTGCATACACATAATGACAGCTCCGAAGCGATAAAAGCCTTTACAGAAAAAAGAGCGAATATGGCGATAGGATATGTTAGAGATTGTAGTGCCGCAGAACTTAGATTTCTGCGGCATGAATTGTATAGCGAGGCTGCGAGAGCTTGATTTGCACATTTGTATGAGGTCAATTCCTACGCTATAATTTTCAAGAAGAATGGAGGTAAGATATATGCGAAGAAAACCAAGAATGGGGATTGACCTAAGAGATGTCGCAATATATACAAGAAAATCAAAATTGACACACATGGGTGACAGTACGGGCGTTCAGATGAAGCAGAGTGCTGATTTTGCAAAAAGTCAGTTGAATTTACCAGAGGACTACTGTTTTTTAGAATATGAAGATAAAGGATTAAGCGGGTATTATGCCGACAGACCCGATTTTCAAAGAATGCTTCACGACATTGAAGCAGGCAAAATTCGTGCGGTAGTATGCTACAAATTAGACCGCATCAGCAGGAAAACTTCTGACCTGCTTCGTTTGATTGATTTCTTTAATAAACATGATGTAGCTTTGTTGGTATGCTCCAATAACATCAATACACTAATCAGCACTTCCAAGATAATGATTTCTTTTTTGGCAATCATCGCTGAATTTGAACGGGATATTATTGCGGAACGAATAGCCGACAATCTGATAGAGCTTGCTAAGGACGGAAGATGGATGGGTGGCTGTACGCCCACAGGTTTTAAGGCGATACGGAATACTATCGGAAGTGGAAAGAATAAAACTTCCATCACTCACTTAGAACCTGTTACTGATGAAAAGGAAATGGTGCAGCAGATTTTTAAAACTTTTCGTCAATGCCGTTCTATCAATAAGACCGCTACTATCATCGGTGAGGACTACAAAACCAAATTTGGAAAGGAGCATACATCTTTGAGTATCAAAGATATTCTGTCAAATCCAATTTACTGTATAGCCGATGAAATATCTTTTGATTACTTCTACCAGAAAAACGGAAATATCTGCTCGGATGAGAAAGAATTTGATGCCGTTCATGGAATAATGGCGTATAATAAAACTGACCAAGAACGACTGGAAGATGAAGAAAGCACATTTATAGAGCCGAAATTTGTTCAAGTGTGTGCGGATAAGCCGATTTCAGAGTGGATTATTTCCGTTGGAAAGCATGAGGGATTTATCCCAAGTGCAGAATGGATTGAAACGCAGGAGCTTCTTGAAGCGATTGCCGATAAGTATAACCGACCTCACAGAGCTACCAATGCTCTACTCGGAGGGCTTGTCTATTGTCCGATTTGCGGCGGCAGGTTGAATGTTCTTCCAGAATCAAATCGCTGGACGAACGGAAAGCCCCGTTTCAAATATGGCTGTCCGAAAAGGCGTGGAAAAGAAAAGTGCGGTTTTAAGTCTATTGACGGAAACCGTCTTGACGACTTTGTAATGGAACAGTTAGGAAAGATTGCAGAACAGGACAGCGAATATTACACGAAGATTTTAGACGGCAAAATGCAGTCCTTAATCAAAAATGACAGTAATGAGCGTGATTTGGCGGAAGCAAAAAAGAGAAAAGAGAAAATTCAGTCCTCTATTGCTACGCAAGTCAGAAATCTGCGTGAAGCGGACGAAACAATCAAAAGATATATCCAAGATGATATAACAGCATTGTCTGATGAGTTGGCACAGACAGAACGCATTATTGCCAAATTGGAGCAAGCTCATCAAGGTCAACAAGATATGATGAAAGGACTTAGCGAAGTTAAAAAGACGCTGTTGAATTTCAATACCCTTGTTGCTGATATGGAGTATGAGGATAAGCTGTCGTTACTGACTACCTTGATTGAGCGAATTATTGTCGCTCCAACTTTCGATGAGGAGATATGCCATATCTTCATAAAAGGCTGCTCAAAAGACGACTATGATGATTTTTTTCGGGAAAGTGAGGATGAAATGTGTGATTTAGATAGGCATAGCAAATTGTATTCATACCTATGCCGGTATCCAGCTCAGAAATTATTGCAGCGACCTTATGGAAAAGCAGGGACATGAGGAACCCACAGGGACAGCTAAAATCACCCCGGCCTTTAATCTGCCATGTGAATATGTCATCCATACGGTCGGCCCGATTGTGCGGGGGAAATTGACACCGCTCCATTGCAGGCAGCTTACGTCCTGCTATCGCTCCTGTCTGGAACTGGCGGATCAGACCAAAGTACACAGTATTGCGTTTTGCTGCATTTCCACAGGTGTATTTATGTTCCCCAATGAAGAAGCTGCAAAAATTGCCGTACAAACGGTAAAAGACTATAAAGCCGAAACCGGCAGTAAAATCGAGGTGATTTTTAATGTTTTTAAGGAGCTTGACGAACAAATCTACCGAAACCTGCTCGGCTAAATTAAATCGGTTAAGAGCCGTATTGAATGACGCAGACGCGGTTATCATCGGAGCCGGTTCCCGGGCTGTCCGCCGCAGCGGAAGTTTCCCAAAAGCAGGATTTGATAAGCGCAGAATATTTTATACTCGGGGGGGGGGACTACGGCCTGTTCTAATGCAGTGTTTCCTGTCATAACAAAACCTATGATAACAAGGACATTGTTCGCAGAATGGCGGAGGCACAGGGGTTCACGATCACAGAAACCAATGATCTGGTTATAGAAAACGGCAAATTCAACGATATATTTGACAACGCGAATATTCAATGGTTTTTATTTGCAATCCCAAAAAAGTTTTAAAAGTTTTGCGCTTTTTACGGAAGATGGATTAAGATATAAAAACTTCTACGGGCAGTTCTGGCCAGCTGCGGTTTTTAAGTTGATCCAAAGTTGTAAATCCATTATAATAAAATAGATTAAATTTAGACAAGGAGCAGAAGAAATGTACGATAAATTGACGCAAAACGATATAAAAAAGATTGAAGAGGAGATCGAATACCGGAAACTGGTGGTACGTAAGGAAGCAATCGAGGCGGTGAAGGAAGCAAGGGCTCATGGGGATTTGAGCGAAAATTTTGAGTACCATGCTGCCAAAAAGGATAAAAACCAAAATGAGAGCCGAATCCGCTATCTGGAGAGAATGCTCCGAACTGCCCAAGTGATTTCAGAGGATTCTGCAGAGGACGAAGTTGGCATGAACAACGTAGTTGAACTGTATTTTGAAGAGGATGATGAGACCGAGCGCTACAAAATTGTCACCACGGTTCGGGAGAATTCCCTGGAACATAAAATCAGCACGGAATCTCCTTTGGGAAAAGCAATTTTTAAACATAAAGCAGGGGAAAGGGTATTTGTCCATGTTGGCAGTACCGGCGGATATTATGTAGTCATTAAGTCTATTGATAAAACTTCTGATGACAGTGAGGATAAAATACGCAGATATTAAAAATGTAGGGACTAAAAAATATATATTTTGACCTTGATATTATATGAAAGAGACACGGGAGAATACATCATGAGGCAGAAAAGAAGCCAGTGGGCCAGCAATTTGGGATTTGTCCTTGCCACTGCCGGATCCGCCGTAGGATTGGGAAATATCTGGAAATTTCCGGGAAAGGTAGGAGCCAACGGAGGCGGTGCATTTATTCTGATTTATATTGTGATTGTAGCGGCAATTGGTTTTCCTGTCATGCTGGCGGAGTTGGCCATTGGCCGGGGAACCCAGAAAAACATGGTAGGGGCCTTGCGGACACTAAATAAACGATGGGCCTTTGCGGGAAAGATTGGAATTTTAACTCTGTTTGTTATTATGTCCTACTATTGTGTAGTGGGCGGCTGGGTATTAAAGTATATTCTGGTTTACATAACTGGAGCTCATTTTGGCGGCGGTACCACCCAATATCAAGACTATTTTGTCAACTTTATTCGTGACTGGGCAGAGCCCTTGGCTTGGGATCTGCTATTTTTAATCCTTTGCATTTATATTATAATAAGAGGAGTTTCTCAGGGAATTGAGAGAGTCAGCAAAGCGCTGATGCCCTGTCTGCTTCTACTCCTTATGGGAATTGCCATCCGCTCCGCCACCCTTCCCGGCGCGAAGGAAGGTCTGAAATTTATGCTGACTATTGATCCGGCGGATTTTAACCGCAACACTTTGATAGCAGCTTTGGGGCAGGCCTTCTTTTCCCTGTCTGTGGGAATGGGTATTCTGATCACCTACGGATCTTACGTACCCCGGACGGAAAACCTAATAAAAAGTTCCGCATGGATCTGCATCTTAGATACACTAGTAGCATTTTTAGCGGCATTTGCCATTATCCCGGCAGTATTTGTTACCTTAGGACCGGAAGGACTGGGGATGGGCGGCGGTTTTGCCTTTATGGTTTTGCCGGAAGTATTTGCCAGTTTGCCGGGGGAAGTTGTCTTCGGCACAGTATTTTATATCCTTCTGTTTTTTGCGGCCCTTACCAGCGCCATCAGTATTTTGGAAAGCTGTGTAGCCTATCTTACTGAAGAGTTTGGCATCAATCGTTTTCAGGCGGCAGTGGGACTGGGAGCGGGAATGAGTATTTTAAGCGCCGGATATTCCCTGTCCCAAGATCCTGGCAGAGGTATTAACCTGCCTTGGTTTCATTTCTCATCAGGCCTCCAGATGCTTCCCATGAATTCGGTGATGGAGAAGTTTACGGACGATCTGATGATTCCTCTGGGAGCGCTTCTGTTTTGCATTTTCACAGGCTGGGTATGGGGCGCACAAAATGCGGCGGCAGAGATAGAAGGGGATACCGGAACGCCGTTTGTATTAAAGACGGTCTGGTCTTTTGCAATTCGTTTTCTTGCTCCCGGGGCCATCGGTGTTATTATGTACTTTACTCTCTGGAAGGGCCAGGGCCTATCCTGACAGAAAAAGAAAAAATCATAAATTTTTAATTGATAATAATATGACAATGTGAGATAATGTAGGAAACCAGGGCGGTTTCGGCCCTTAGACGGATAAATACAAAAGTATGGAGGAAGAGAGATGAAGGTAACGATTTGTATCGGAAGTGCATGTCATTTAAAAGGTTCCAGAGAGATTATCCAGAAGCTGCAGGAGCTGGTGGCAAAAAACGGTCTGGGAGACAAAGTAGATTTAAACGGAGCATTCTGCAGCGGCAACTGTGTAAACGGCGTATGTGTAACGGTTGACGGAGTTCTTCATTCCCTCCAGCCGGAAAATACGGAAGCCTTTTTTGAGAAGGAAGTCATGGGGAGGCTGTAACGCATGAATATTATTGAATTTAAGGGGGCTAAGTGTAAACATTGCTATAAGTGTGTCCGGTACTGCGATGTTAAGGCGATTATGATTAAAAATGAGAGGGCGGAGATTATTCCGGAGCGCTGCGTTCTCTGCGGCCACTGCCTTCAAGTCTGCCCTCAGTCTGCCAAGACTTTGATTAGCGATTTGGATAAAGTAAAATACATGATCAGCAGAGGAGAAACTGTGGTGGCATCCATTGCTCCGTCGTACATGGGATTGCTGAAATACAGCTCTATCGGTCAGGTCAATGCTGCTTTAAGAAAACTGGGTTTTTCAGATGTAAGAGAAACCTCGGAGGGGGCGGCTTTTGTAACAGAAGAGTATAACCGTCTTCTGGAAGAAGGACAGATGGAAAACATTATTACCACCTGCTGCCCCAGCGTTAATGATTTAATTGAAATTTATTATCCGGATTTGGTACCATATATGGCGCCGGTGGTATCGCCTATGGTGGCTCACGGCATGATTTTGCGGAAAGAATACGGCCCAAATGCCCGGATCGTATTTATCGGGCCCTGCATTGCCAAAAAGAAAGAAGCGGCGGATCCCAGGCATCCCGGCTATATCAATGCAGTTCTTAATTTTAACGATATCGAAAAGTGGCTTTCTGAGGAAGAGATTACGATTGCAGACTGTGAAAGCATTCCATTTGAAAAGTTGGATCCCAAGGTAAACCGTCTGTATCCGGTAACCAACGGTGTGGTAAATTCTGTTCTGGCTACAAAGAAGAGGGTAGACCGGTATAAGAAATTTTATGTTCATGGAACCGCCAACTGCATGGAGCTGTGCGAGAGCATGGTTAGAGGTGAGATTTCCGGCTGTTTTATTGAAATGAACATGTGTGCCGGCGGATGTATTAAGGGGCCCACAGTGCAGGACGAAAGCATTTCCAGATTTAAGGTTAAACTGGAAATGGAAGAAACTATTGACAGGGAAGCTCCGGAAGAATCTCTGATGGATACTATGGCAGAGGGACTTTCCTTTAGGAAGATATTCGAGGATAAGCGCCCCCAGGATCCCATGCCTACAGAAGAAGATATTCAGAATATCTTAAAAATGATCGGCAAAAACAAACCGGAAGACGAATTAAACTGCAGCGCCTGCGGCTACCCTACCTGCCGGGAAAAGGCCATTGCCGTATTCCAGAAGAAAGCCGAGTTAAATATGTGTATTCCTTATATGCACAGCAAAGCCGAATCGTTGTCAAACCTGGTCATGGAAACCTCTCCCAATATTGTGCTGATTGTCAACCGGGACATGATGATTTTGGAATGCTCCAATATTGTGGAGCAGTATTTCGGAAAGCCTCGGGGAGAGATGCTTCATACCTATCTGTTTGAATATATCGATCCCTCGGATTTCCAGTGGGTGTTTGATACCAGACAGAATATCCACGGTAAAAAGGTTTCTTATCCGGAGTACAATCTGGCAACTCTGCAGAACATCGTATACATAGAGAAAGAGGATGCAGTTTTATCAACCTTTATTGATATCACCAAGCAGGAAGAGCAGGCCAGAGAGGATTACGGAAAGAAATTAGATACCATTGATTTGGCCCAGAAGGTTATTCACAAGCAGATGATGGTGGCTCAGGAGATTGCCGGCTTGTTAGGCGAAACCACGGCAGAGACCAAGACTACCCTGACTAAACTGTGCAAATCTCTTCTGGAGGACGGCAGTGAAAGCGAGGTCAAATAATGGGGATTACTGTAGACGTTGCTTACAAGAGCCTGAATAAATTTACCGAGATTCTCTGCGGCGACAAGGTGGAGATATTAGAGACTAAAGACTCCAATATCATGATCCTGGCAGACGGCATGGGAAGCGGCGTAAAGGCCAATATTTTAGCAACCCTGACCTCCAAGATTCTGGGAACTATGTTTTTAAACGGCGCTACCTTGGAAGAGTGCGTAGATACGATAGTGCAGACCTTGCCGGTGTGCCAGGTCCGCCAGGTGGCCTATTCTACCTTTAGTATTCTTCAGGTATTCCACAACGGTGACGCATATCTGGTGGAGTTTGACAACCCGGGATGTATTTTTATACGGGACGGGGTGCTTCAGCAGATTCCCAAGAATGTTCGGGAAGTAGAAGGGAAAAAAATTAATGAGTTCCGCTTTAAGGTAAAACGGGGGGATGCGCTGGTATTAATGAGCGATGGAACTATCCATGCCGGAGTCGGAGAACTGTTAAACTTTGGCTGGCTGTGGGAGGACATTGCAAAGTATGCGGTAAAGGAATATTATCGAACCGTTTCGGCAGCCCGGCTGGCAGGAGCTTTGAGCAGGGCCTGCGATGAGCTGTATCAGTTTAAGCCGGGAGACGATACTACCGTTGCGGTTATGCGGATTATTGACAGCAAGCCCGTCCATCTGATGACCGGTCCGGCCAGCGACCCGGCAGATGATACTGCTATGGTTCGAGCTTTTATGGCGGATGATACGGCCAAGAAGATTGTCAGCGGCGGCACCAGCTCCACCGTTGTATCCAGAGTTTTAAACAGAAAGCTGGATGTGTCCTTAGACTATGTGGATCCGGATATCCCGCCAATTGCTTTTATTGAGGGTGTGGATCTGGTGACAGAGGGGGTTCTTACCTTGAATCGGGTGCTGCATCTGATTCGGCGGTATGTGAAGAATGAAACCATTAATGAGGATTTTTTCTTAGAGCTGGATAAGAAAAACGGTGCTTCCATGATTGCCAAAATGCTGATTGAGGACTGCACCGAGGTTCATATGTTTGTGGGGAAAGCCATTAACAGCGCTTACCAAAATCCCAACCTGCCGTTTGATTTGGGCATCCGGCAGAATCTGGTGGACCAGTTAAAGCATGCCATTGAAGAAATGGGGAAAAAGGTTATAGTGACTTATTATTAGGAGGAACCATTATGATTACCAATGACGCTACAATCTTACGTTTAAAGCACGAAGTTCTGTACGAGGTGGCAAAGAAAGCCTGGGAAGGAACGCTGGAAGCGGAGAGAGATGAGATTCCATATCAGATGATACCCGGCCCCCAGGCACAGTACCGCTGCTGCATATACAAGGAGCGGGAGCTGATCAAGCAGAGAGTCCGTCTGGCGGAGGGCAAATGTCCTACAGGCCGGGATTCCATAAATGTGGTTCAGGTTATCAATGCGGCCTGCGAGGAGTGTCCGATTGCTTCCTATATTGTAACCGACAACTGCCGGAAATGTATGGGAAAGGCATGTCAAAGCTCCTGCAACTTCGGCGCTATTTCTATGGGCCAGCACAGAGCTCATATTGATCCAAGCAAGTGCAAAGAATGCGGGAAATGCGCCCAGGCTTGTCCCTACAATGCAATTGCTCATTTGGAGCGCCCATGCAAGAAAGTTTGCCCGGTAGACGCCATTACCTATGACGAGTACGGCATCTGCCAGATCGATGAGAAAAAGTGTATCCAGTGCGGCGCCTGCATCCATAGCTGTCCCTTCGGAGCGATTGGCTCCAAGACATTTATGGTGGATGTGATTAATCTGATTAAAGCCGGCAAAGAAGTGGTTGCTATGGTGGCTCCCGCTACAGAAGGGCAGTTCGGCAAGGATATTACTATGGCCAGCTTAAAAACGGCCTTAAAGAAGGCTGGTTTTGCCGATATGGTAGAGGTGGGCCTGGGCGGCGATATGACTGCCGCATACGAGGCGCAGGAATGGGCGGAGGCCTACAAGGAAGGAAAGAAAATGACCACTTCCTGCTGCCCCGCATTTGTCAACATGATTAAACAGCATTTCCCCCAGCTTTTGGATAACATGTCCACTACCGTCTCTCCCATGTGTGCGGTTTCCCGCTATTTAAAGACCGTGCGCCCCGGAGTGATTACTGTGTTTGTAGGCCCCTGTATCGCAAAGAAGAGCGAGACTTTGGATTTGAATATACAGGACAATGCAGACTATGCCATGACATTTGGCGAGCTGCGGGCAATGCTTCGTGCCAAAGGGGTAGAACTGGAGCCGGAGGAGAACAATTATCAGGAAAGTTCCGTATTCGGCAAGCGTTTTGGAAACGGCGGCGGCGTAACCGCAGCAGTTCTTCAGTGCTTTAAGGAGATGGGCGAAGATATTAGCCCCAAGGTTGCTGCCTGCAGCGGCGGTGCAGAGTGTAAGAAGGCTTTGCTGCTTATGAAGGTAGGAAAGCTTCCCGAGGACTTTATTGAAGGTATGGCCTGCGTAGGCGGCTGTGTAGGCGGCCCCAGCAAGCATAAGGCGGAAAACGAAGCCAAGAAGGATCGGGATGCCCTGATTGCTGCGGCGGACGACAGAAAGGTTCTGGAGAATTTGAAGAATTATCCTATGGATCAATTCTCTATGCATAGGCATTAAGCAGCGGCAGTTTAGATGACACCTATGGTTTTTAGAGGGAGATTGAGTGAACTTGCGACCTGGAAACGGATGTTTTCAGAGCGTGGCAAATAAGATGTTTTAGGCCCTGGAAGATAGAGTTTTCCGGGGCTTTTATTCAATATAGCAATAATTCTTAAGGTTTAATATTCATATAGATAATAATTGTTTTTGCCAATGGGCATGGTATATGGTACAATTGCAGCTGAAGAGATTTTCCGGAAATTTTTGCGGCAATCGGAAAGGGATTATGAAATCAAATTCACAATTCGATTGTAAATTTTATATGGGGGATCGCTGACGACTGCCTGCGTGATGTATATGTACGTGGCAAGTACCGTGACGTGATCCTACCGATGACGGTCATCCGCCGCCTGGATGCAATGCTGGAGGACAGCAAAGAAGCCGTCCTTTATTACTTTTCCAGGAGAGGATGATCAAAAGAAAGCGATAGCCGTTTTGACCGAGGAAATTTCCGTGTTGAGAGAATACCGGGGACGTCTTGTGGCAGACACTGTCACCGGTAAAATTGATGTCCGCGGCATTGAAATCCCCGAATACGAATTTGTGGAGGAAAACATTGATACAGAAAAAGACGAGAGCATGGAGGGAATGGAAGGCGAAACATATGAAGAATAAATTGTTGAAATGGTGGTTCTTGGTTGTCCTTGCTAGCCCTATATAATACAGAACTGGCAAAACCTAATACTATTACTGGTTAATAAGATATTCTTGATATAACTTATTTCTATACTCTTTGTCTTGTGTGACTCTGATTACATCCTGTGACCGTCCGTTTTCCATCAGCGCTGCAATCAGCATAGAAAGTTTGTTTTCGCCTTGTTCGATACCTTGTTCAATTCCCTTTTCAACATTGACCTGATCTCTCATTAACAGCGTCATATACTCATGCCTCCATTCCCGATTCTGTTTTGCTTCTTCTACAGCTTCATCAAGTTCCTGCACAAAAGTGTCATCCGTAATTTTTCCGCCTACATAATCTAAAAATGCCTTCAGCTCTTTGCTTACATCATCCATTTTACTGTCTGCGTTCAGAAATATTTTTGTGGTTTCATCCCCCATAGAAAT
>JAETNT010000086.1 GCA_021772025.1 Enterocloster bolteae
ACGCAAAAAATCCGGAAAGAATCCACAGTCCAAAGGATTCCTTCCGGATTTTTATGTATACAGAGCGAGGTTGTCGCTCAATCATCTAATTTGATGATTTTGCGACAACCCCTTCTGCTATCTTATTTATCTTTTTTCCAAAACATCAGCTTGTCCTTTAAACTCTTTTTGGGAGCGGCCTGAACGGATTTGCCGCGGATGCTCTTGAGCTCGGTAATGTAAAGACCGCTGATTACCACTTTTGCCTCGCTTTTAACCGGAAGAACCTGAAAAACTCTCTCGTCTGCAATAAGAGTTACGATTTTGGGGCCGACTTTGGCTTTGACAATGGGCAGCTTTGCCCAACGCATATACTTTGGCGTTTGATCATAAACCATCTTAGGAAGGCCGGACTCTTTGATTTTTAACTTTTTCTTGTCAATTACCAGGATTGATACGGTCTGTTTGGCAGCTTCCATCATAGACTGAGATGCAGCCTGTTTCTTTTCCAGCTTGCGCCCGAAATAATACAGAAGTCCCAGAATGATTGCTGCGATAAGAAGGATCCAGAGCAATACATTTAAAATTAAATTCCAGTTCATGGGGCAATACCTCCAAATAGTTTCCTTATGTATAGAAAGGATTATACCATTTTCGGAGAAAAAAGGCAAGCGAAAGAGAGAACTGTAAAAAAGTTGCACTTGACAGATTGACAATGATGTGATAAACTGGAATGTGCACTATTGTGGCGTCTTGGGCCTTAAAGGGTTAAGTGCGCCCAAAAATAAAACGTGACAAGAAAAGAAAACAGGGGTGAAACGTCAATGGAGAAAAGCAAGATGCGTCCGGTGCCGGCCGGTAAGAGCGTAAGAATGAGCTTCTCGGGGCAAAAAGAAGTCTTGGGGATGCCAAACCTGATCGAGATTCAGAAAAACTCCTATCAGTGGTTCTTAGACGAAGGACTCAAGGAAGTATTTGAAGACATCTCTCCGATTGCGGATTTTGCAGGCCACCTCAGCCTGGAATTTGTAGACTTCACATTATGTAAAGACGATATTAAATACACCATCGAAGAGTGCAAAGAAAGGGACGCTACTTATGCAGCACCTTTAAAGGTAAGGGTGAGGCTTTGCAACAAAGATAAAGACGAAATCAATGAACACGAGATTTTCATGGGTGATCTTCCTCTCATGACGGATACAGGTTCTTTTGTAATCAACGGTGCAGAGCGTGTTATCGTAAGCCAGCTGGTTCGTTCACCAGGAATCTACTACGGCGTTGCACACGACAAAGTAGGAAAAGAGCTGTACAGCTGTACGGTAATCCCCAACCGCGGCGCATGGCTGGAGTATGAGACGGATTCCAACGATATCTTTTATGTTCGCGTAGATCGTACCAGGAAGGTTCCGGTGACAGTTCTGATCCGTGCCTTGGGATTTGGTACTAATGCAGAAATTATCGATTTGTTTGGTGAGGAACCGAAATTATTAGCCAGTTTTGGCAAGGACACCTCCGATAATTATCAGGACGGCTTATTAGAGCTATATAAAAAGATCCGTCCGGGCGAGCCGTTATCCGTTGATAGTGCAGAAAGCTTGCTGAACAGCATGTTCTTCGACCCCAGAAGATATGACTTGGCAAAAGTAGGCCGTTATAAATTTAATAAGAAACTGGCATTTAAGAACCGTATTAAGGGCCATACTCTGGCAGAGGATGTGGTAGACATTACCACCGGAGAGATTCTGGCGGAGGCCGGCGCCAAGCTGGATAAGGAAATGGCGGATCGGATCCAAAATGCGGCAATTCCCTTTGTGTGGATTGAGGGGCCGGAACGTAAGCAGAAGGTTCTTTCTAATATGATGGTGGACATTTCCTCCTATATCCCCTTCGATCCGGCAGAGGCGGGAATTACAGAGTTAGTATATTACCCGGCGCTAGAGCCTATCCTGTCAGAAGTTGGAACTTCTGACATAGAGGAACTAAAAGCAACGATTCGCCGCAGTATTCATGAGCTGATCCCCAAGCATATTACCAAGGAAGATATCCTGGCATCTATTAACTATAATATGCATTTGGAAGAAGAAGTAGGAACCGCAGATGATATTGATCATTTAGGGAACCGCCGGATCCGGGCCGTAGGCGAGCTGCTGCAGAACCAGTACCGCATTGGCCTTTCCCGCATGGAGCGTGTGGTAAGAGAACGTATGACTACTCAGGACATGGAGGGAATTACTCCTCAGTCCTTAATTAATATCAAACCCGTAACTGCAGCGGTAAAAGAATTCTTTGGAAGCTCTCAGCTGTCACAGTTTATGGATCAGAACAATCCGCTGGCGGAGCTAACCCACAAAAGACGTCTGTCTGCGCTGGGACCTGGAGGTCTGTCCAGAGACCGTGCCGGGTTTGAGGTTCGCGACGTACATTACACCCATTACGGGCGTATGTGTCCCATTGAAACCCCCGAAGGTCCCAACATCGGCCTGATCAATTCTCTCGCAACATATGCGAGAGTCAATGAGTACGGTTTCATTGAGGCGCCTTATCGTGTATTGGATAAGAGTGATCCTATGAACCCGGTGGTAACCGATGAGGTGGTATACCTGACTGCTGATGAAGAGGACAACTTTGTAGTGGCACAGGCAAACGAGCCGCTAGATGAGGACGGACATTTTGTCAACAATAATGTTTCCGGACGCTACAGGGAGGAGACCTCCGCTTTCCAGAAGAAAGCCATTGATTTAATGGACGTTTCGCCTAAGATGGTGTTCTCTGTGGCGACATCCATGATCCCGTTTCTGGAGAACGACGACGCAAACCGCGCCCTTATGGGTTCCAACATGCAGCGCCAGGCAGTTCCGCTGCTGGCTACCGAAGCTCCGGTAGTCGGTACCGGTATTGAGGGCAAAGCAGCTGTTGACTCCGGAGTCTGTGTAGTGGCCAAAAATTCCGGTGTGGTAGAGCGCTCCGCTTCCAACGAAATTATCATTAAAAGAGATTCCGACGGCAATCGGGACGTATACCATTTAACAAAATTTAAAAGAAGCAACCAGTCTAACTGCTACAATCAGAAGCCTATTGTATTTAAGGGCAACCATGTCCAGGCCGGAGAAGTTATCGCCGACGGACCGTCTACTGCTCAGGGGGAAATTGCACTGGGCAAGAACCCGCTTATCGGATTTATGACCTGGGAAGGATACAACTACGAAGACGCGGTACTCCTCAGCGAGCGTCTGGTACAGGAAGATGTCTATACTTCTGTCCACATTGAAGAGTATGAGGCAGAAGCCCGTGACACCAAGCTGGGACCGGAGGAGATTACTCGTGATGTTCCAGGAGTGGGCGAGGATGCATTAAAAGACCTGGATGAAAGAGGAATTATCCGAATCGGCGCCGAGGTTCGCGCCGGCGATATTCTGGTAGGAAAGGTGACTCCCAAAGGAGAGACCGAGCTGACTGCTGAAGAGCGTTTGCTGCGTGCTATTTTTGG
Source organism: Enterocloster bolteae (assembly GCA_021772025.1). Taxonomy (GTDB): domain Bacteria; phylum Bacillota; class Clostridia; order Lachnospirales; family Lachnospiraceae; genus UMGS1370. Next base: position 3,467 of record JAETNT010000086.1, read on the forward strand.
TGAGAAAGCGAGAGAAGTAAGAGATACTTCTTTAAAAGTGCCTCACGGAGCATATGGTATTATTGTGGATGCCAAGGTATTTACCAGAGAGAACGGAGACGAATTGTCTCCCGGTGTGAACGAGACTGTCCGCATTTACATTGCCCAGAAGAGAAAGATCTCTGTAGGCGATAAGATGGCAGGCCGTCACGGAAATAAAGGTGTTGTTTCCCGGGTACTTCCGGTTGAAGATATGCCTTTCTTGCCTAACGGGCGTCCTTTAGACATTGTTTTGAATCCCTTGGGCGTGCCTTCCCGTATGAATATTGGACAGGTATTGGAGATTCACTTGAGCCTTGCTTCCAGAGCGTTGGGCTTTAATATTGCGACTCCGGTATTCGATGGAGCTAACGAGAATGACATTATGAATACTTTGGATATTGCCAATGACTATGTAAATGGAACCTGGGAAGATTTCCAGAAGAAGTATAAAGACGTATTAGACTCCCGGGTTATGGACTATTTAGGAAGCCATTTGGAACACAGAGCGCTTTGGAAGGGAGTTCCTCTGTCCAGAGACGGTAAGGTCCGCCTGAGAGACGGCCGTACCGGAGAATATTTTGACAGCCCGGTTACCATTGGACACATGCATTATTTAAAGCTCCATCATCTGGTAGACGATAAGATCCATGCACGTTCTACCGGACCATACTCTTTGGTAACGCAGCAGCCTTTGGGCGGAAAAGCCCAATTCGGCGGCCAGCGTTTCGGAGAGATGGAGGTTTGGGCTCTGGAGGCATACGGCGCGTCTTATACTTTGCAGGAGATTTTGACAGTTAAGTCTGATGACGTAGTAGGGCGTGTAAAGACTTACGAGGCAATTATTAAAGGCGAAAATATCCCGGAGCCGGGTATTCCGGAGTCTTTCAAAGTACTTTTAAAGGAACTGCAGTCTTTGGGACTGGATGTAAGGATATTGCGGGAAGATAATACAGAGGTTGAAATGACCGAGAATATAGACTACGGCGATACTGATTTGCGCTCCATCATTGAAGGGGACCGTCACAGCCGTCAGGATGAATCCTTCGGCAACTACGGCTATCAGGAGCAAGAGTTTAAGGACAACGAGTTGGTTGCCGTTGAAGATGATTATATAGAAGACTCTGATGCAGATGAAGATCCGGACATAGATTTTGACGATAGCTTTGATGCAGACGATGCTTCTGATTTTGATGAAAACGAATAGAAGGGAGTACCGCTCATGCCAGAGACAAATGAAACTTATCAGCCGTTGACTTTTGATGCAATTAAAATCGGCTTGGCTTCTCCGGAAAAGATTTTGGAGTGGTCTCACGGCGAGGTAAAGAAGCCGGAAACCATCAATTACAGAACTTTGAAGCCGGAAAAAGATGGTTTGTTTTGCGAAAAAATCTTTGGTCCCACCAAGGATTGGGAATGTCATTGCGGCAAATACAAAAAGATTCGTTACAAGGGCGTTATCTGCGACCGCTGCGGCGTCGAGGTAACAAAAGCAAGTGTTCGTAGAGAGCGGGTAGGCCATATTACCCTGGCTGCTCCCGTATCCCATATTTGGTATTTCAAAGGAATTCCCAGCCGTATGGGTTTAATCCTGGACATCTCCCCAAGAACTCTGGAGAAAGTTCTGTATTTTGCTTCCTATGTAGTGCTGGATCCCGGTCAGACCAGTCTTCAGTACAAGCAGGTTTTGTCTGAGAAAGAATACCGGGAAGAGACGGAGAAATACGGTTACGGGGCTTTCCGAGTGGGAATGGGCGCTGAAGCTATCCAGGAGATTTTGCAGGCGATTGATCTGGAGAAGGACTCTGCAGATTTAAGAAAACAGCTGAAGGAATCTACCGGCCAAAAGCGGGCCCGCATTATCAAACGCCTGGAGGTGGTGGAGGCATTCCGCAATTCCGGAAATAAGCCGGAGTGGATGATCATGACTGTGATTCCGGTAATTCCTCCGGATATCCGGCCGATGGTGCAGCTGGACGGCGGACGTTTCGCAACTTCTGACTTAAACGACTTGTACAGAAGAATTATTAACCGAAACAACCGCTTGGCGCGCCTTTTAGAGCTTGGGGCTCCGGATATTATTGTCCGAAATGAGAAGCGCATGCTTCAGGAAGCAGTAGACGCGCTTATTGATAATGGCCGCCGGGGCCGGCCTGTGACCGGCCCGGGAAATCGTGCTTTAAAATCTCTGTCTGATATGTTAAAAGGTAAACAAGGCCGTTTCCGCCAGAACTTGTTAGGCAAGCGTGTTGACTATTCCGGACGTTCCGTTATTGTAGTAGGCCCTGAGTTAAAGATTTACCAGTGCGGCCTTCCAAAAGAGATGGCAATTGAGCTGTTTAAGCCGTTTGTTATGAAAGAGCTGGTTTCCAACGGAACTGCTCACAATATTAAAAATGCGAAAAAGATGGTGGAACGTCTTCAGCCTGAGGTTTGGGATGTATTAGAGGACGTAATTAAAGAGCATCCGGTTATGCTGAACCGTGCTCCTACCCTGCATCGTCTGGGCATCCAGGCCTTTGAACCTATTTTGGTAGAAGGTAAGGCGATTAAGCTGCATCCCTTAGTGTGTACCGCATTTAACGCAGATTTCGACGGTGACCAGATGGCAGTGCATCTGCCCTTGTCTGTAGAAGCGCAGGCAGAGTGCCGTTTTATGCTGTTGTCTCCGAATAACCTGTTAAAGCCTTCTGACGGCGGCCCTGTAGCCGTTCCGTCTCAGGATATGGTTCTGGGAATTTATTACCTGACTCAGGAGAGACCCGGAGCAGAAGGTGAGGGGATGATATTTAGGAGTGTCAATGAGGCGATTTTAGCATACGAGAACAAAGCGGTTACCCTTCACTCCAGAGTGAAGGTGCGTGTTCAGAAAACCTTGCCTGACGGCACTGTAAAATCCGGTATTGTAGAGTCAACGGTAGGCCGCTTTATTTTCAACGAGATTGTCCCTCAGGATTTGGGCTTTGTAGACAGAAGCATAGAAGGCAATGAGCTGTTGTTAGAGGTTGACTTCCACGTAGGAAAGAAGCAGCTGAAGCAGATTTTGGAAAAGGTCATCAACGTGCACGGGGCAACCCAGACTGCTGTGACCCTGGATGACATCAAAGCTATTGGCTATAAATATTCCACCAGAGCCGCTATGACCGTGTCTATTTCTGATATGACGGTACCGGCGTCCAAGAAACAGCTGATTGCCGACGCTCAGGCGACAGTTGACCGGATTGCAAAAAACTTCCGCCGTGGTTTGATTACAGAGGAAGAGCGTTATAAAGAGGTTATTGAAACCTGGAAAAATACCGATGATCAGCTGACTCATGATTTGCTAACCGGTCTTGACAAGTACAACAACATCTATATGATGGCTGATTCCGGAGCCCGCGGTTCCGACAAGCAGATTAAGCAGCTGGCAGGTATGCGGGGATTAATGGCGGATACCACGGGTCATACGATTGAACTGCCGATTAAGTCTAACTTCCGTGAAGGGCTGGATGTACTGGAATACTTTATTTCCGCTCATGGAGCACGTAAAGGTCTGTCTGATACTGCGCTCCGTACTGCAGACTCCGGTTACCTGACCAGACGTCTGGTAGATGTTTCCCAGGACTTGATTGTTCGGGAAACAGATTGCTGCGAGGGCAAGGAACCTCCGTTTATGGAGATTAGGGCTTTTGAAGATGGCCAGGAAGTTATTGAGACTTTAGAGGAACGTCTTACCGGCCGCTATATCGCAGAGACTATTACGGATCCGGATACCGGTGAAGTTGTGGTTAAAGCCAATCACATGTGTACTCCCAAGCGTGCGGCAGATGTTATGAAAGTGCTAAAGAAGCTGGGAAGAGATTCCGTCAAGATCCGCACCGTATTAAGCTGTAAATCCCATATTGGAGTATGTGCAAAGTGCTATGGCGCCAACATGGCGACGGGGCAGCCCGTACAGGTAGGCGAAGCTGTCGGCATTATTGCGGCACAGTCCATTGGGGAGCCGGGTACCCAGCTTACTATGCGTACGTTCCATACCGGCGGTGTTGCCGGCGGTGATATTACCCAGGGTCTTCCCCGTGTTGAAGAACTTTTTGAGGCACGAAAACCCAAGGGACTTGCGATTATTTCCGAATTTGGCGGAGTAGTTGCAATTAAAGATACCAAGAAGAAACGTGAAATTACCATTACCGATAACGAGACCGGAAGTTCCAAAACATATTTGATTCCTTATGGTTCCAGAATCAAAGTTCAGGACGGTCAGATGCTTGAGGCCGGTGATGAGCTGACAGAAGGCAGCGTGAATCCCCATGATATCTTAAAGATTAAAGGCGTCCGTGCCGTACAGGATTATATGATCCAGGAAGTACAGCGCGTGTACCGCCTCCAGGGTGTGGAGATCAATGATAAGCACGTGGAAATGATCGTGCGTCAGATGTTAAAAAAGATTAAGATTGAGGAAAGCGGGGACAGCGACGTGCTGCCCGGAGTATCCATGGATGTATTGGATTACAACGATATGAACGAAAGGCTTATTGCAGAAGGCAAGCAGCCGGCAGAAGGGAAACAGGTTATGCTGGGTATCACTAAGGCTTCTTTGGCAACAGATTCTTTCTTATCTGCGGCATCCTTCCAGGAGACCACCAAAGTCTTAACAGAAGCGGCTATCAACGGCAAGATTGATAAGCTTATCGGTTTAAAGGAAAATGTAATAATCGGTAAACTGATTCCCGCCGGAACCGGTATGAAGCGTTACCGTAATATTCGTCTCAGCACGGATGCAGAAGAGACGGAAGAAATTGTTCTTGAAGAAGAGATTCCCGTAGAAACAGAAGGGTTTAATGAGATGGAAGATGCGGAAGAGGTTCTGGATTTTGCAGAAGATGAAATTTAATTAGCTTTGAGAGAACGAATTAAGAAGGGCATCCGCCGGAAAGTGATTCCAGTGCGGATGCCCTTCTTGGGCTATCGCGGACCTAAATAAGTATTAAGCTGTGTAAGAAGGCCGTTTAAAACAGGAACGGCTACAGGGGCTATGGTAATGTAGTCGGCCAGGATAGACGCGAAATGGTTTAACTTATTAATAGGAGCGGGTTTTTGACTTTCCAGTTCCTGACGAATTGATTTCAGCTCATCCTGAAGCTGATTAGGTAACTGCTGTTTTGAAATCTCTTCCAAAATCTTGGAAATTTCAGTAAGAGAAGCTTGAGGGGGAGCGGGAACCGACTGAGTTACAGTTTCTCCGTGCTCTACAATTTGGACATTTGTTGCCCCCCCTTTTAGACTTTCCGGAGAAATCTGAAAACAAAAAGGGGGATGTAAAAAGATAATTGTAACATCGCCCCTTGTCCACTGAGGGCAAAACAGGCCTCTGCAGGCATTAAGAATCCTTTTTAGGTCCTGTAGTTACAAAAGGCGCTAACTCATCGCTGCTATAGCTGCTCCCTGAGCCGGGACGGCTGCCGGAGGTCCCGGGAGAACTGGAATTTCCTCCGGAGCCGCTGGGCCCGTTAAAATCGGAATTTCCGCCAGAACTGCCAGGAGCATTAGAATTAGAATTCCCGCCGGGTCCGCCATAAGAAACATTGCTGCCGGAACTCTCAGGAGAAGAGGCCTGAATATTTCCTACATTTTGGCATACGCCATTAGCGGCAAAGGTATAGGTAACACCATTAAGTGTCAGCGATGTGTTGGCGTACATTTGTCCGGTAGAAGGATTCAAATAGAAATATTGCCCGTTAATTTGGATCCATCCGGTGGCCATATGCCCGGATTTATTAAAATAGTAATAGCCATTGTTAATTTGAGTCCATCCCTGGGCCATTTTACCGGTGGATACATCCAGGTAATACCGGTTGGTGCCGTCTGTCTGCCATCCGGTCAGCATCCGTCCGTCGGTATTGAGGCAATAATAAGAGCCGTTAATCTGCTGCCATCCGGTAACCATCTTGCCGCTGGATGCAAAGTAATACCATTGGCCGCCCAGTTCATACCAGCTATTTACCACGCAGCGCCCATCTTTACGGAAATAGTACCAGGCATTATCCATCTCCCGCCATCCGGTAACCATGCTGCCGTCGCTCTTAAGGTAATAATAATTATAATCATTGCCGCTGCGGATTTTTAGCCATCCGGTAACCATAACGCCGGTGGTGTCATAAAGATAGTACCATTTGTTATCTACCTGCTGCCACTGAATAGCCATCAAACCGTTGGCTTTAAAATAGTACCATTTTCCGTCGATTTGTTTCCAGCCTCTGGTCATCAGACCGGTAGAAAGATCCATAAAATAATAACCGTCTGTGGTATTAATCCAACCCTTGTGGACAGAGCCATTGCTTTCGATAAAAGTATAATTACCGTTATTGTTATTCCAGCCGTAGGTGACAGCCAATGCGTCACGTGCCGGAGTTATAGTCAGAAGCCCCGTCAGGCCAGCCAGAGCGAAAGCCCGAATATATCTGTTGTGCCTCATACAAACCCTCCTCCAAACGTCTTGCTGCTCTGCCAAAACCTGACAGAATCATATCTTTTATCAGTATATCACAAAATAACCTAAAACACCTAACATTTTCCTTACATTTTTCGCAAAATGCCATAGCAGTTCAATTCCGCATCGGTTTTCTATCCGATGCGGAATTGAACTGCTACAAAATATCAGAAAATATTTTACGGTAACAGGTTTTGGCATACCGGTACATAATAATCGTATACTCGCCAAATTCCTGGCCCATGTTGGTCTTATAAACGGCCCATAGAGCCCATAGAAAGCCACCCAGTCCCATATAGGCGTAAAAAACAAGCTGTTCTTTGCCGGTAGGGTCTCTGTTCAGATAGGTTCGAAGCAAATCATAGCTCTGCTCCAGAGTATAATAGGAATAAATCGCACACATAGCTACATCTATCAGAGGATCACACATCCCGGCATATTCCCAGTCAATTAACCGGATAGAGCCGTCAGGGAGAAAAAGAAAATTATCCGCAACGCTGTCAATGTGAGCCAGAACCTTTGTACGCCGCTGTTTGCCCAGCAGCGTTAACAATTCCTCCATCCATTCAGAGACCATATCATAATCATCAAAAGGGATAGAACCCTGATCATAGCAGAGCTTCTCATAAAATCCGATACGTTCCTTTAAGTCAAAGTCGTGCTCTACCTGAAGTCCGGTATCGTGAAACTGCCGCAGCAGGGCCATGCACTGCTTCATATCCTGAGGATTGGACGGATCTGCATTGCGGGAGCCTTCATAAAATTCGGAGATTTTATATCCCGTCTCCCCGTCGAAATAGATGACATGCTCTGTGATCCCCAGAGGAGCCACTACATCATAAACGTTCTTTTCCTGGCGGCGGTTAATCAAAAATTCCGTCCCGGGACCAGGAATACGGCAAAGATAACGAGTTCCCTGAACCTGAAATAAAAAAGACTGATTGGTCATTCCGGATTTTAAACAGCGGATATCGCGGATTTCCGATTCCGGAATCTGGAATACCCGGGAAACCAGCTCCATAGCCTGGTTGTTCGACTTGTTCTGATACTTGGGATCGAAAAGGCGAAGTTCCTCCAAATTCTCAAATTCATACACCTGATTTGCCGGCTGTTTGTTTATATACATATCCAGCTCAGGATCCCCGGCTTTTTTATCTAGAATTTCCGGCAGGGGAAGACCGGCATTGATAATCCGTCTTTTTGCCTCTCCATTTAAAAGATCCATATAAACCTGTTCCCAATAAAACTGTTCAGTACCGCCAATCTGATAATAGCTTTCCAAGACAGGCAGAAACTGTCGGGAAAACTCTTTGGAAAAAAAAGCGGGTCCATACATTACCCAACTGTCCCGGCCGCCTATATGGCTTTCTGTAATGCGTCCTTTCCTATTAAAAGTGAGACACCATTCAGAAGTATTTCCGTCCATAAAAACAGAAGAGTACCAACCGCCGCACTCGTAAGTATGATACATATTCTCGCGCATCCAATTATCAGATGACAAAAGATAGACATTCCGCCCTTTTAAAACCTCTCTGGCCCGGTACACGGTAGTCAAAGTGTTTTTACAGGAATATTCCGGATTATAAAGGAGCTTGACCTGGTACTTATCAATCAGATATTCAAATTTTTCCTTTAAATATCCTACCACAATCGTAATATCATGGATGTCTGCGGCATGAAGCTGTTTAATCTGCCGTTCAATCATCCTTTCTCCGAAAACCTCCAGAAGTCCTTTCGGTGTTTCAAAAGTTAAAGGAACGAAGCGGGAGCCAAAACCGGCGGCAATGATCAGGGCTGCGTCCACTCGAAACTGCTCCATAAAAGCCATACCTTCCGGAGTCAATTCATAATTTCCTTTTAAATTAAGATTCAAATAGTCCTTTGCTGTACATTCTTTAATTAATGCGTTAACAGTTCCAAGAGAAACGTCTAACATAAAAGCCAGTTCTCTCTGTGTGGCACTGGGATGTTCCAGGATACAGCGGCATAAAAGTCCATAACGGTTCATAAAAGAAACGCTCCTTTCCATAAGCAACCCGGGCTGCGTTCAAAAAAATTAAAAAGGAAGATGATATGAACATTATACCATGAACCCATTAAAAGACAACCGGTTTCTTTCGAATCCAGAGGGAGCCTTTTTTGGAAAAATTAAGAAAGTCCTAAGAAAACAGGAGCCTTCTCTGGACTTTTCGACCAAATTGTACGAATATAAAAACAAAAAGAAACTAAAAAAGAGTTTTCGTAATAATTACGTAAGAAAATGAACAGAGAAAAGTTATAGCATTTTTCACGGGAGTGTATTATACTATGGATGTGATGGAGGGAATGTACTCCTGGGGAGAAGCTATAAATCTTTTATTACATATGAAAACATAAATTTTGTAAAAAAGTATTGATAATTTCTCTTATAAGAAGTATAATTGCCTCGTAATGCAAAAAGGATTTCGAAAGAGATTCAAAAAGAAAAAGGAGAGTGCATTTATTATGAGAAAGCAGACAAAATTAGTTGCAGCATTATCTGCAACCGCATTGTTCGCTATCGGTGCATCCATGACCTCTTTCGCT
>JAETNT010000178.1 GCA_021772025.1 Enterocloster bolteae
AAGACGGTTTTGTGGAAACACTTGTAGCCAATACCGCTCTGATCAGACGCAGGATCAGAAGCACCGATCTGCATATGGAAATGCTGAATGCCGGGGAAAGTTCCCGGACAGATATTGCGCTGTGCTATATGAAGAAACGCGTAAATGCGGATTTTTTAGAGAAAATCAGGAAAAAAATCCAAAATATCAAAGCAGACGCTCTCACTATGAACCAGGAATCTCTGGCGGAATGCCTCTATCAGAGAAAATGGTACAATCCCTTTCCGAAATTTAAATATACGGAGCGGCCTGATGCCGCCGCGGCTCAGGTATTGGAAGGTAACATTGTTATATTGGTGGATAATTCACCGTCTGCAATGATTTTGCCCACTACCATTTTTGATGTGATTGAAGAAGCAGACGACTACTATTTTCCGCCCGTTACAGGGACCTATTTACGTATTACCAGGTTTTTAATTACACTTTTAACCTATCTGGTAACGCCTACGTTTCTTCTTTTGGTTAATAATGATAAGTGGATACCGGAAAGTTTTTCATTTATTATGTTAAAAGAAGAGCCAAATCTGCCGCTGATCTGGCAGTTCCTGATATTGGAACTTGCCATAGACGGTTTAAAGCTTGCCGCTATCAATACGCCTAATATGCTCAGCACGCCGCTGAGCGTCATGGCGGCGCTGGTGCTGGGAGAATTTTCTGTTAACAGCGGATGGTTCAGCTCGGAGGTTATGCTTTACATGGCATTTGTGGCCATTGCCAATTATACCCAATCCAATTATGAGCTGGGATATGCATTGAAATTCTTACGGATTATTACCCTGCTTTTGACACAATGGTTTGGCATATGGGGATATATTGCAGGTATTTTGCTGTCTGTGCTGTCTGTATGCTGTAATCGCACGGTGGCCCGGACGAGTTATATTTATCCGCTGATTCCTTTTGACTGGAAGAATCTGAAAAATCGCCTGATACGCAGGCGACTGCCGGGGGCGGTACAGAAGCAGAGCGGAGCGGAACATTAAGTTCGCGTTTAGTTTACAACGGGCAGGGCCTCCTGCAAGGACCTTTAAGGTCCTGAGGCCAGGCCAAGTTTTCTGCAATGCTCTACAAAGGGTTGTCGCCAAGACCGGAGTTCCTGCAATGTTTTACAGGGGGACTGCCGCAGAGACCGGGGTTTCTGCATATTTCCATAGGATAGCTTTCTCCTAAAGCGAAGGGACGGCGGAGGAGGAGAGGGAGGTTCTTTCCTCGGCAGGGGTAACGCGCCGATGAACTAACTGCCAACTGAGACTAAATGACGGGCAGGAAGAGCCTGCCCGCCAAAGTCTCAGTAGGCAGTGGATTTCAT
>JAETNT010000179.1 GCA_021772025.1 Enterocloster bolteae
TTGATGCCCGAACGCTGCGGAATCTGGTCAATCTGGTGGCCAACAAAGAAGCGCTGCTGTATAAAAGCCTTCAGGTGGATGGAAAGCGGGAACAGAGCTTTTGCAAAAGAATGAATGGAGAGTTTTTGCAGGCGGTGAATAGACAAAAGCCTGACAGCCTGGACTCTTTCCGGGACATTTGGTATAACACATTGAAGGGCGTGTCAGAACGCCCGGAACAAACCAGATATCACGGTTTAAATCTGCACAGCTTTTTTGCAAATGGCAGTATGGAATACCGGATGTTTAACGGTACCTGTGAACCGGAACGGATTGGTGCAGCGGTGAGGTTGTCGCTGGCTATGACAGCGCAAGCGCTAAACAGAGAAGAAATTAGGTATCGAAGAACAAAACCCACACAAGAAAAAGCAGCCTTTGGCGCATGGTTATCTCAGATAGGGCTAAGTGGAAAAGAATTTCAGAAAGCACGCAGACTATTGTTAGAAAATTTAGAGGTGAAACCAGATGCTTTAGAGTTGGATGTGAAAAAAGATTTCGTCAGAGAAGGTGGATTAAAGCAAATGATGTGATTCACATAGGGGGCGGATAAACGAGCATGGAAGAAAGCGAAATAAATTCTGTAAAGCTTGGTGTGTGTTTTATTTTGGGAGTTTCATGCGTACTGTTATTGACAATGGGGATTGTATTGGGAGAAGCAGCGGCGGCACACAACAATGCTTTGGCAGAATTGGTTTTTTCCGATATGGAGCTGCCCGATTCGGCTCCAGAATCGGTAAAGGAGGACATCTTGTGGATGAGAGAAAAGCTGAAGGCGTTAGAGATGCTCTCGGAAGAAAAAAGAGAAGCGGATGCAGAGATGCCAACAAAGCCTGATTTATTACGTATGCAGGCTTATTTTTATGTTCTGTTTTTCGGCGATGGCTCGGATCGTGTGTCCTTAGAAGCCTTTTATGCCTGCTTTATCGCAGAAGATGTGTCAGAAATGGAAGAGAATCTTGCACAGTTGTTGGGGCGGCCCATACTTGAGGCAGAGACTGCCAATGCTGCGGAGCTTTACTATCGGCTGCAGTATGGATTTTCGATGTCTGGTTTCGAAGGTGCGTTTGAAGACTGGCTCAGTCGGCTGCCGGAAAGTTCTCCAGGCGGAGCTTTACCGAAAAAAGATGGAAGTGTTTCCCCAATCAGTATGGATTGGAGAAAGGTTGTGTCCTCTGAATTTGGAGTGCGCAGAGATCCTTTAACCGGAGAAAGAAAGGGACATAGAGGAATTGACTTGGCAGTACCTACCGGAACGAAGGTGTATTGTGCCTGGGATGGACGTGTACAGACTGTACGTTA
>JAETNT010000087.1 GCA_021772025.1 Enterocloster bolteae
ATAAGGATTTATCAGATAAAGCGATTTCCTATTTGCCGGAATCGTGATTTCCACAAAAACGGAACTTTGATTTCCAATAGCCGGACGGGTGATGTACTTCACCCCGGAATACTCATCTAAGGGGTGCCATCTGTGTGATGTATGAAATTTTGATAGAACTTTAAGTATGACCTATTATATCGTGGGTAAAATATCGCTTAAATCGAAATATTGTGACAATTAAGGACAATTCAGTGCCAGTTCAATGTCATTCAATAAATTAAAGCAATTATTGAATGTTTGATACAAGAGATGGTTTATTATTCTCTGTATTGTTTTACCCAATAATTGCTTCGAAATTGCTATATACAATATCTTCTATGTTATCAATTCCATAGAACTCATTAAATGCAGAATAAATACCGGAGAGATCAATAGGTGTTGTTAAATGTGCGTCAAACTTTGTAAAGGGTCCATCAGTTTCAATTAATATTCTATTTAAAGGGATTTTTTTTAAATTTCCACGTCCCTTTGCTGATCTTAGCATATGAGGGTTTATAGAAAAAAAGTAACCTGCATCAAGTATTTCTGGAATTAGATTTTCAGGTCCAGTATACCAATGAAAAATAGCATTTTCAATATGATGGCTTTGAAGTGTAGAAAGGACTATACTCTCTGCTTGCCTGCTATGGATTGACATGACATGAGAGGTAGTCAATTCACATATTCTGTTAAATATTGTTATTTGTTTTTGACGACTTTTATCTGAACGAGCAACTGAAAAGTCGAGACCAACTTCTCCAATAAAATGCGTTGATAATAGTGCTTTTTTAAATAAATCTTCATTGAAATCATATTCGTTTACCAATATAGGATGAAAACCAACTGCGACTAAAATATGAGGAAGGTTATCCATTATAGCCATCTGCTTCTGGTATAATTCTGGAAGATGCGTTACAAAAAGTGCAAGTGCATTTTGATTGATAAGACTTCTCATAATTTTGGCTGGATTATCGTAAAAGTCAATGTGTATATGAGCATCTATCATCATAAGTTAATTAACCCCCATATTTTTTTAGGAAAATTTCAACTTCTAAAGCAAATTTTTGTAGCATAACATAGGTCCTTTCGTAATAATCGGGGACATTATAATAATCTTTTCTAAGTCGTAATTCTGAAAATATTGCACCAGATATAATCGCATTACGAAATTGTTCAAAGTACCTTAACGCAGAAACATAGTCTGTATTAGCCATATTGCCTTCAAATTTAACATCATAGTCATTATCATATTTTTCTAAATCATAGGCTGCCATAGATATCTTTCTTAACAAACAAGGGGCACATGTACCACATGCTTTTTTTCCAGATATACTGTAATTAGGATTTTTCATAGAACGACTACACGAATGTGTGTGTTTAATAAAATTTTTATAGTCGTCATTTAAGGCGATTATCATTTCACCTTTGGTGCTGAATAAAAAATGATGTTCCAATCTTACTGGTAATCCTAAATTATTCAATAGTGTTTGGTATAAAAAAATTGTTCTGGGGTGAGTGGTTTTGGTCGTACCTCTTGTTTGAAAAGAAGGATTCAAAGTCATTATACCATTCTCGTAAATATTTACCTTTGAAATACAATTTTTAATAGCAAGGTTGACAGCTAATGAAAAAAATAGGAGAGAACGTGTTCGCTGAGTCCATTCTATTTTATTAGTATCTACCCGTTCAAATGTAAAAAGGGTAGAATTTTTGTTTCTCGCAAGAACAAAAGATGACACACGATTAATACATGATGTATCTACATTGCTTGTTTTATAACCACAGTAGATAGTAGGATTTTGCTCTTTTTCATTTACATAAGCACCACAAAAAGAATCTAACCCTCCGGATAAAAGTGTTACATTGTTATACTGCGTTAGTGGCATTGACGTTTGATGATCACGAAATTCATATTCGGCCGGAATAAACTCAAATTTCCATTTATCCCCATCTCCTTCAGTTACGAAATTAGCTAATTTTTCGATTAGTAAAGTATTCTCAAACCACAGATGATAATTTTCCTTGCTTACAAAAGCTTTAACCTTTATATTACGAGGGCTAAAACCTTTACGTTTTATACCAATATCATTGGCATAAAGTTCTAGAAATATGTTAATTAAATCAATTACGATGTTATTGTCGGAGACAAGGGTATCTGTATTCGCAAGTACCAAATTACAACGTAATGGAGTTTCGCCTTCTTTAGTTTGTGCAATAATCATGATTTTTACCTTCTCAAATTATTTCAATTCTGCTTGTAACTGTTTAATTAAATCAGTAATATGTTCTTGACTATCGCACTGTTTGATATGGGATAAAAATTTTTCTTGTACATATTTTTTAGCAAAGTCTTCGATAGGCTTATTGAAATTTTCATTCGTAGCATTTTTGAATGTATTTAAGAGTTCTTCACCAGCTTCTTCTCTGATAATCAATGTTATAAACTTCTCACAAAATAACGTTAAAAAGTCTTCAGGATTTGTCATACCATTTAACAACATCTGTGTCATGGTTGTTTGAAACGCAGAGAAAATTAATGGAGATTCAATTTCACCAGTATCTTCTTCTATGCTATTTAATATAGATTCAACAATTTTAGTGGCGTCTATAACGGAGAGCCGATCTGGTTCCAAGCTGTATTCATGCAGAAAATTTTCAAAACCAATAGCAGATACTTTTCTAAAGCATGCAAGGCCACCACCTGCAAGGGCGATAAAATCTTTATCACCAAAGTACCCCTTAGCTCTTTTAGAACGTAATGTTTGTTCTGCGACATTTGGTATTATGTCTGCAACATTAGTATTTGGATTTTCTTCAATCGCCTCGTTTAATAATTTTCTGATTTTTTGTGATGTTTTTCTAACAGATGATCCCATAATAACACCTCCTAAATTATTGATTTAAATATAACACATAGGTGTTTACAAGTCCATTGAATTTAACGTGAAACTATTACATTATTCAGGAGTATACTTTGCAAGTATTGATATACAATTTTTAGAGGAATACCCCCATAAAATTGCACTCAATGCCTCAATAGCTTCCGGACGCTTCCGGTAATACGTCCGCTGTGATATATTGGAGATATGAGGTTTGAGTTTTTCAATGATTTCCTCTACATTCTGCAGCTCTTGGGGAGACAGATAGGAATAGTATAATATCCAATAGTATTGCTCTCCGTGCTTATGCTTTGTCCGGAGCAAATCCACGGCAGCCATGAGCGTATTGAGCATTTTGTTGCTTCTCTCAATGCTCTTAGCGTATTCCTCCAGTTTGGAGCCGCCCACATCGGCCCCGGCCAGATAAATGGAGTCCAGAAACTCCTCAATCGAGCTGCCAAACTCAATTTCAAAGCTATGGCGGACCTGCTGAACGGCCAATTCCAGATTCCACACCGCATCCCGGTAACTTTCCAGCAGCTTACTGGTATCGTGATAGATGGCACTGTCTTTGTTTACAGGCGTGTCATGTTGGATAGATGATTTTTTACGCATTGACGTGTCCTCCCATGAACTGATTCTTTCCACTCTGCCCTCCAGCGAATTTCCTTCCGGCAGTTTCATCATCGATTTGCACCGGTGACAGGCAAAGTTCAAAATGATACGCTTCCCGGCCGTCCGGACATATGATCCTTAGAGAATACCTATAATTACCTTCCACGCAGTCGGATAAGGAATATAACTTATATATAGTTCTTGAACACTCACAGCACGGAATCCCTTGTGTAGCAAGGACTTTTGCTACTTTTCGGACCATCGCCCGCATGTACAGTTTTGAAACGCTATTTTCTTCGTTTGGAACGCAAATCTGTTCATCCCTGATAGGCGATGTGTCTGCCTCCAGGCTGGCAGCCGGAATATGCAATGGAATATTGAAAGCCATAGAAACCTCCTCTTTGTCGATCATGACATCTGACACTTGAAACATTGTTGACAGGTAGTTATTTAAGTAGATGACGCTCCCGTGTCTGCCAGGGAAGGAAATCAGGGAGAGATAGTCTAACTTTTCCAGTTTGTTGAAAATTCTGCTTACTGTTGATTTTGAGATTCCCCAGCGGAGCGCCAGGTCTGAAAAATTGGTAAGCGGATTTCCGGTCCCGTTCCGGAAATATACGACCGGGCCTTTATCGGAGCCTTGCACCTGGCTGTCCTGATAAATGGTATGGAGCCACAAGTCCAGAACAATATCCATTTCGGACGCCTTTCCCAAGCTGATGAGTTCATGAGCGGCTGCAATCGGGAAAAAGAAAAAGCCCACATCCTTCAGACATGGGTAATTATATTCCAACGCGGTATTTGAGGTTTTCCAGCCGGTAATTGAAAATTTTATCAGGTTTCCCCGGCCAAGTTTGGAATAGGTGATGTAGTGCTGCTTTTCCAGCGTGTCCAGAATAGAAATGGCCTGATGTTGGAATCGCGTTCGGAACCACTCGGACAGCTCTGCAGCTGTGCAGATCCATTGTCCTGGTTCAACAAGGTAAGTAATACCGTCCAGGCGGCGGTATGAGCTTCTAAAGTTTACATAGGAGCATAATATAACAAAATAAAAAAGATAGGAGCTTCCGTTGGTACGAATGCTTCTATCTTCCATGATACGGCGGATAAACTCCCGGTACATTCTGCACCGGGGGTAGTCCACTATCTGTTTAATTTCTAATTGGTAATCCATGTTTACCTCCAATATGGAATTAATTCAAACTACACTTTTAATAGGATATATGCTATAATAAAACATAAGTGTCCGATGAGTAAAAAGCAGAAGACAGCAAATATAGAGGGCTATATTTGGATAGAGTGGAGATAGAGTGGACTATGTTTTCCGAAAGCCGTCCAAAGCACCGAAAACATTAGAAAAAATCCTTGTAGGGGTTCTGTCTGCAACACCCTCACCACCGGTCCGAATCCGGTCGTCGCCTCTCATTTTAACCTCGGAAGGTATCCGAGGTTTTTTTGTTGTAAATTATGTTGTAAAAATAGTTCACGCCTGTTCCGAAAAGCTAATGAAACATATAAAAAATAAAATTAGTGGTTGACTTGGAGCCGACTCCAGGTAGTAGGCTATAGTTATGCAGGACATAGACCTTTAGAACAGGTTTTACTAACAGACAGAAAGGAAGATCATAGTGAACAAAAAGGTTTTAATACTTTCAGGCAGCCCCAGAAGAAAAGGAAATTCGGATACATTATGTGATGAGTTCATGAGAGGGGCATTGGATGGCGGGAACGTGGCAGAAAAGGTGTTCCTGAAGGATTGTAAGATTAATTACTGTTCAGGCTGCGGTGTCTGTAACAGTACCCACAAGTGCGTCCAGCATGACGATATGGCGGATATCCTTGAAAAGATGGTAAATGCAGATGTGATTGTCATGGCAACCCCTGTGTATTTTTATACAATGGATGGGCAGATGAAGACATTGATTGACCGCACGGTACCGCGTTATGAAGAAATCAGGAACAAGGATTTTTATTTTATTGTTGCGGCAGCTGATACACAGGTATCCATGATGGAACGCACCATTGAAGGATTCCGCGGTTTTACGCAGGATTGCCTGCCGGGGGCCCATGAGAAAGGAATCATTTATGGGACAGGGGCCTGGCAGGCAGGAGATATTGGGAGCAGTCCTGCGATGAAGCAGGCATATGACATGGGAAAACAGATTTAGGAGGTATTTTATAACATGGCAAAGGTATATATGACAGACAGGATAACCCCGGAAAGCCTGGTCCATATCTATGAGGCAATGGGCATATCCCTGACAGGCAGGGTAGCGGTTAAGATTTCAACAGGTGAACCGGGTGGGCATAACTTTTTACAGCCGGACCTGATTAAGGATCTGGTCCATAGGCTGAAGGGTACAATTGTTGAATGCAACACGGCCTATGAAGGCCGCCGTAATACCACACAGGCCCATTGGCAGACAATCCATGACCATGGATTTGCGGCCATTGCCCCATGCGATATCCTGGATGAGGATGGGGACATGGCAATTCCTGTGAACGGCGGCTATCATCTCCACGAGAATTATGTGGGGAGCCATTTGGCGGATTATGATTCCATGCTGATGCTGTCCCATTTTAAAGGGCATGCAATGGGGGGATTCGGAGGGGCGCTTAAGAATATGTCCATCGGCCTTGCTTCTTCACGGGGCAAGATATGGATCCATACGTCTGCTTCCAGTGAACGGTTTGAGGATGTCTTTACAGCGGACCATGATTCATTTTTGGAATCCATGGCTGACGCAGATAAATCAGTAATGGATTTTGTGGGACGCAGCAGGATTGTTTACATTAATGTGGCAAACCGGCTTTCTGTGGACTGCGACTGCGATGCCCATCCTCATGATCCGGAAATGGGCGATATCGGTATTTTCGCATCCACGGACCCTGTTTCACTGGACCAGGCGTGTGTGGATGCAGTGTACAATTCCCTGGATACAGGCAAGGCCGCGCTGATTGAAAGGATGGAATCGCGCCATGGAATCCATACAGTGGAAGCAGCACATGCCCTTGGGCTTGGAAGCCGTGACTATGACCTGGTAAAGATTGGATAATATCTGCAGATATTCATTCTTATGCATTCCTATCCTTGCCTTCACGGATAAATATGGTTACAATAAATAAAAGGCAGATAATCAGGAGGTGATGATATGACAATTGCAGAAGTAAGCAGGGCCTATGATATTTCTGCGGATACACTGCGCTATTATGAACGTGTGGGCCTCCTGCCAAGCATTGGGCGTACTTCCGGCGGTATCCGCAATTATTCAGAGGAGGACTGCCGCTGGGTGGAATATATAAAATGTATGAGAAGCGCCGGGGTGTCCGTTGAGACATTGGTGGAATATGTGGCTTTATTCTATCAGGGAAATGAAACCATACAGGCAAGGAAGAACCTGCTTCTGGAACAGCGGGCCCAGATAGCTGCCAGGATTGACGGACTTCAGGCTGTTCTGGCAAGGCTGGATTGGAAATTAGATGGGTATGAGGAACGGATGGTTAAGTGTGAGGAGAATTTAAGGTAAGGCATATAAATTAGCATATGCACAATTAGCAGTTCAGTATCTACCTCGCGTATATTTGACATTTCCCGTGCATGGTGTTATGATTCTAAGGATATTCTGCTATAAAGCAGGGACTATGGACAAGGGGAGAAATATGACACAGACAAGATGGAAGAAACGGCTGCTATGGGCTGCTGCCTGGGCGGCAGGAATTTTGACCTTACCTACTCGCCGGCCCTGGTGGTGGAAACGGCGCCGGACAACGGATACCGCTCCATATCCACGGTCAACCTTGCATTTCTGGGATTTGGGGAAGATAAGCTGCCAGATACATGGAAGCAGAAGCTTATCGCGCTGGCAGCGCCATATGCGCCTTTAGACGGGATCAATGAAAAGGGACTGGCGGTGGCGGTGCTCCGCATTGCGGACGAACCAACGGACCAGGATACAGGGAAAACAGATATTACCACCACCACGGCCATACGGCTGATGCTTGATAAGGCGGCCACGGTGGACGAGGCAGTGAGCCTTCTGGAGCAGTATGACATGCATTCCTCCGCAGGAAGCTGTTACCATTTCCAGCTTGCAGATGCGGCTGGGAACAGCGCGGTTGTGGAATACATTGATAATGAATTTGTGGTACTGAAGGCGGATGAGGGGTATCAGATGGCAACTAATTTCCTGCTTTCAGATAAGAAATTCAATTTCGGGACAGGACAAGACAGGTATGGGATCCTGGAATCGTCCCTGAACCGCGGCTGCGGTGTTGTAAAGGATGAACAGGCCGGTATGGATCTGCTGCAGGCAGCGTCAAAGGACTGGCATGTGTCAGAGACGTCCGGGCGGTTAAATGCAACCCAGTGGTCCATTGTCTTTAACTGTACTGACCTTACGGCAAAAGTGGTGACCGGCAGGCAGTATGATAAACCGGCCCATACATTCAGTCTTACCCAATAACTGCATTGTTTCAGTTTCATGATTGGGATGGGACACATTCATTCAGCAGCGGAAAGCAATGACAGGATCGGCTTTCCGCTGCTGTTTTTTGGAATTTCCTTAAGGAACCGTATCCTGCGGGGAAGCTGGTAATATTCCAGGTTTTCCTCCAGCCTTCTCATCAGGCGGCGGCTAAGGTCCGTGGAAGGCGTTTGGCTGTCCGGGGAATGGAATGCAGGGTTAAGGACCACATAAGCGGTCAGTGATCCATGCTCCAGCGCAACGGCGGCCTCGTTTATTTCCTCCAGGTCGGTAAGGGCGTGTTCCACCAGTGCCCCAGGGATTTTCCTGCCGTGGATATTGTATACATTATCCCGGCGGCCCAATAGGTACAGGAATCCCTGGCTGTCCAGATATCCTATATCCCCGGCACTTGCGGGAGTCTGTACCCCCAGGGCGCAGCAAGGGGTGTCTGCCATGATCTCCCCATCCTTTACAGTGATATGGACGCCGGGAAACGGACGTCCCACACAGGCGGGATTGCCTGTCATTTCATGGCCGCAGAGATACGACACATAGCTGAGTTCACTGGCGCCGTAATACAGGATACATCTGCTTTGGGGAAAGGCCTGCTTCAGCCCATGCATGTCCTTTAAATCCATGCTTTGGGAACCGGTCAGGATGGTTTTGACATGGTCCGCGGGCCCGGGGGCTGTCCTGGACAGGAGCCGCAGTTTGGAGGGGATGAGGTAGATGGCGTTTGCCTGGTTCAGGGAAATGCTTCTGTTCCACCCAGGAGGATGGACCGCCGGGCATGTGATAAGGGTAGCGCCCTGGGACAGCAGGGCCAGGTACATATTGAGGTTTCCTGTAAATGCAAGGCTGCCGTGCACAAACATCCTGGTATCTCCATCCACGCCAAAGATGCTGTTCTGGACAGGGAAATACCCATGCCAGCTTTCAAAGGTACGGAACAGCAGCTTGGGAGTCCCCGTGGTGCCTGAGGTCAGGACGCCCATACAGTCCTTGTCCGGAACGGATAAATCCGAAGGAATGCGGGGGGGATGGATTATGTCAGGGGACAGTATGACCGGAATCAGGCCAATCTGTGCGCAGGAAAGGAAACATATAAGCTGTGTATAGACAGAAGGGGATTTAATCCATGCCAATGAGGGAAGGCCCTCCTGGTATGATACGGCGGCCGCTGCGGCGGACGGTTGTCCCGGAGCCCTTTGGGCGGCCGTCCGATGATGGGAAAGAAGCCCGTCTGAACACCGACGGACATCCATAACCATTTCCCCGTAGGTATATTGTCTGGAATCTTCAATAAGGGCTGTCTGGCGGGCAGGGACAGCCTGCAGCATTTCAAGGTAATTCATGTGGTACTCCTTGTACGTTCAGTACGTGATATCAATGACCCAGATCCGGGCCGTTGTTCCAATCAGCGTTCAAACACTCCTTAGAAGCACGGCAGTGCCGATTCCCCCTGCCGCTGCCACGGAACAGATTCCCTTCCTGCTGCCGGTCAGTTCCATGGCCTTCATGAGATGCAGGAAAATAATTGCGCCGGATGCACCGTAAGGATGTCCGTAGGCAAGGGCGCCGCCAAACATGTTATAGCGGCTGCATTTATCAGGATACGCCCTCTGAAAAAGCACATCAATGACAGCAAATGCCTCGTTGCATTCAACGCAGCCGATTTCGTCCATGGACGTATGGGTCCGCTCCAGGAGCTGCTGTATGGAGGCCACGGCAGAGACAGGACTCATAAGAGGGTCGGCTCCCGTACTGAATGCGCCGGACAGGCGGCAGCGCGGGGTCAGGCCGTGGTCCTTAAGATACTGGCCGGAGCAAAGAAGGATGAAGGCCGCGCCGTCGTTCATGGAGCAGGCATTGGCCGCATTCAGATATCTGCCGTCCTTTAGGACAGGGGGGAGTCTGTCAATGAGCTTTTGGCTCATCCTTGGACGGATGCCCTCGTCCATATCCAGTCCGCATACAGGGCAGACCACATCCTTTAATACCCCGTCTTCACGGGCGCGAAGCGCCCTCTGGTGGCTTATGAGGGTCCAGCTGTCCAGTTCTTCCTTCTGGACATGATGATGGCAAATGGTGCGTTCCGCACCCTGAAGCATTATATCCTCATATTGGGGGCCCGGTATGAACCTGGCCGTGGTATAGGGGCGGGAATCCTTTGTAAAATCAGGGTGGTTCGGGTGGTGCATCCGCAGGGGCTGGGTGGATGTGCTCTCAAACCCGCCGGCAATGACAAGGCCGGCCAGGCCGCTTTCAATCATTGCGGCGGCCGTGGTGATGGCGGCAAGGGAGGAAGCGCACTGCTGGTCAATGGTAAGGGAGGGGATGGAAGATGGCAGTCCGGCTTCAAGGCCTGCCAGACGGGTGATATTGCCTCCGCAGCCAACGCTGTTCCCGCCAATTATCATATCTGCCTTATGCAGCGGATATTTCCCTGCCAGTTCCCTCAGCACGGCAGCGCCCAGCTGTTCAGCCGGGACATGCCGGTAGGCGCTGTTCTTTATTCCGATATAGCTTCTCAGCCCGCCTAATACATATACATTGTCCATGGCGCCTCCTATAGGACGGCCCTGGCCCTTAAAAGGCTTTCCTGGACCGGTTTTGCAATCAGGGCGGCGGCAGCGCATTTAAACAGATCCAGCGGGATAAAGGGGAGGACGGCCACCGTAAACGTAGAAATCCAGTCCATACCGGTGACGAACTTCATGTAGGCGCTTCCCAGGACATAGATGACCGGCATCCCTATGCATACGGTAACAAGGAAGTACCGCCCAAAACTGTAGCGCTGCCCTTTCAGCCGCGACATTAAGACAACGGCTATAAGCCATGCCATTATATATCCCCCGGTAGGTCCGAACAGTTTGCCCGGGCCGCCTACGCCGCCTGAGAAGACAGGAAGCCCGGTAAGTCCAAGGAATATATATACAATAATGGTAAATGCTGCCTGCCTGGGGGTCAGCAAAAGGGCAATCAGGTTGACCACCAGGGTCTGGGCAGTCAGGCTGGCAGGGGAAAACGGAAGGGGAATCACAATATAGGCTGATACACAGATAAGGGCGGTGAGCAGCCCCATTTTTGTCAGTTCCAATGTATTGAATCTTGATTTTGTATTCATGAATACCTCCACATCATAATTTGTTTACCTGTAAATGAAAATAAATAAGTCCGCCGCACACTCCTGTGATTGCGTTCTCAGTACATACCAGCTGTACAGTCTGTCCTGTGCGCACCGGATGGAAGAACCGGATATGGAATCCCAGGGGTAAACCGTGATCGTCTGGGTCCGTGTCTGCGGCCTGCGCTGCCTCACATTGCCAAATGCCCTGTAAACGCTCCAGGATCCACAATCCCGGCACAACAGCCTGTTTCCCATGGTGTATCGGGTTGGTATCGCCGGAATCCCTTAAAAACCGTTTTAAGCCCTCTGAAGGGAAAGTAAGGCCGTGCATAGGCCTGCCTGGAAACACATCCGTATATGTATCCCTCCGTGTAACCCCATTTACACAGGACGGGTCAACCAGCACCAGTACCAGGTCCTGCACCAGATTCCTTTCCTTGTCATATCCCTTTGAGGACAGCCTGGCATAACCCTGGCGCATACGCTGGGTCCGTGTCTCAAAGGACACTGGTTCCGAATCGTCATATCTCCCATAAAAAGCTTTTCCTATCACCCACCCATCAAACGTATGCTGGTCATGGGCACATGCCGCATGTATGATTTGCATCATAATTGTCACCCTATCCATTGAATTTGGTTTACATTTTATTTATTATAGGGCTGTCCGGGCTATTTGTCAACTCAAAAAGCTATGGAGGTTAACAATGAGCCGGTCAACAATGTGGCCTGGAGCGTGTTTGAAAATTCATTCCCGCCATCTGCCCTAAGGAATCCACCATAGGTACCCCTTAGGGCAAAGCCCGCCCCCCTTCGCGGCATATTTGGTCCCAATTCGGTCAACGTAG
>JAETNT010000088.1 GCA_021772025.1 Enterocloster bolteae
CTTTTAACCCGTGTCGTCTTATCGTCAACCCCTTGCAAGAGTTCAGCTAACATATGTTCGGTGAACTCTTGTTCTTTTTTGTTCCTCCCAAAATCGCAATTTCCTATAAAGTAAAAAAGCCCCGTCCCCCTAACATTATAGAAGGGACGAGACTCATCATCCTCGCGGTACCACCCTGGTTCCTGCTCTTTGCAGACACTTTTCTTATACGTAACGTGTACGAAACGTCACTGCCTACTGATCCGGTTCCGGAATACCCGGAATCAAAAGTTGGGCCGTGCAGCTCCCGTGGGAAATTCGGCCGTTTATCTGAACCCAAGGAAGCTTGCAGCCGACGGCCTCCTCTCTCTGTGGGAAAATAAGAGCTTACTATCACGTTCATCGCTTTTCTTCATATTGTAATCATAATTTTTTAAAATGTCAAGATCCTCTTCGTTTTTCTCTGTTGCGGTATTTAAATTCAGGAATTACATCCCTCCAGTTTTCAATTCCGATAATCTTTTTAGCAAAGTCGGTAACCTCCAGAGTTTTATTGGGCTGGTCAATATAATGGTATACTTCCCAGATCTTCTTCTGACCAGTGGGAACCACCCGGTTTCCTGCCGACATATCGCATCTCCACAAACCAAAAGCACAGGACAATTCTGCCTCGGAAATAGCGTCCACCTGACGGCTCATAATAAAAGCGTCAATGTGAGGATTGCTGTCCGCAATATAGTAGGCATAGGCAAAGGCTGCCGCCTGAAGTTCCTCTGTCTCTCCCCTGGTAGCGCTCTTGGAAGTAAATCCCTGTTCTGATAAGATAATGGGACGTACCTCTCCCTTCCCGTCTAAAAAATCACTCTGTTGGAAATAGTCAGTCAAAAGGGCCAGGTTGCTGAAATTAATAATAGGGGAGGTATATTCCCATGTAATAAGCCCTGTCTGGTCGTCATCCCAGAACTCCGGTTCTGTCAGCGGAATAGAGTAAGGATGGTAAGCCAGCCCCCAATCCATCTGTCCTTTAGCCCGGACCAGATTGTTAAAGGTATCAATTACCTCTTTGCCGCCGTATTTGGTACTCCCGTTAATCTCATTGTTCCAATTATAATCTACGGAAAAATACACCCTGTCGTTGGCGTTAGTGCTTTTAATCGCTGTATAAAATACTCGGAAAGCTCTTTCAAATTCGGTCACGTAACTGGTCACATCCATAGGTCCAATATAATTCCACTGTTGGTTATTGATCTCGTTTCCGATAATCCAATTGGAAATCTTACCATAGTTGCTGCCGTTATACCGTTCTGCTAAAAATGAAGCCATGGCCTTAATATCCTCATAACCGGCTTCTGTAGCGGCGTTAAACATATAGTAGTTGGCCGACGCCGTTTTGGCGGTTCCCGGATGGATCAAATCAGGAGTGGTATCATTCCAGCTATTTAAAATAACCGCGGTAACGGTAATCCCCTTTGCCGAGAAATTTAAAATGGTCTTATCATAAATGTCAAAAAAGCTTTTGCTGAAATGATAGGTCTTTCCCTCATATTCATAGTCAATCCCATCTCCCAGCATGGCCTGGAAAGGGATATTGACAATGGTATGTTTTACTCCCAGGGCAAAAGCATCATTTAGCATATCGTGTTCAATTAACAAGCCCTTTTTGCTGAGAGGCTCATGGAATGGTTTCTGATTAGACGCAATCTTCTCCGGATTCGTAATGTAATGGGGAGCGCTGACCGCTACATAATTGGAACCGTCCCAGACCGTTACCACAAATTTTGAATATAGGCGGCTGTCCTCGGTACCGGCATTTAAAGGAAAGGTAAATACCGCTTCTTCGGCCTTATCCACCGCCTGAACATAGCCTCTGGTTCTCACCGAATCCTCATGAGGTTTTAATTCCTTTAAGTAAAAATGATTATCCGGCCCGGAAATGGCCCCTGTATTTACCGCGGTAATCCGTACATTTCCATCATCCGTGATCTCGCAAGAGGTAATTTGAACCTTCTCCGTCACCTGGCCTGCCGCCGTATCTGCGTAAATGGTTTTTAAATTCATCAAACACAATACTGCTGCCAACAGAATCCAGGCCGCAGCTTTTATCCTTGTTATCCATTTGGTTGTCACAAATTCTGCCTCCTTAACATTTAGTCTCCTAATTGGTTATCTCTTTCCGGTATCTTCCATCCGGATTCTCCCATTATACTGTCTCGGGCAAAAAAATAAAAGACTCTATCCCCTTACGTTGTCTTACGATTTCCTTAACTGCAGGGACAGCCGTCACCATTTCAAAATTTTTTTTAATTTATATCTTCCCTTTTTTAAATTCTTATGATATACTATTTTTGCTTGGGGCATTGGCGCAGCTGGGAGCGCGTTTGAATGGCATTCAAAAGGCCGTGGGTTCGAATCCCATATGCTCCATAATTAATGAGGGCATCGCAAAATCATCAAATCAGATGATGGAGTGATGTCCTCATTTTGTACATGTAAAAATCCAGAAAGAATCGGATTTTCTGTTTTTGACATAAAAAGAGCGTTTCCCACTACCACCGGGAAAACGCTCTTTTATTCTGTTTTTAATTAATCAGACATTTTAGCCAATTGGATTAGCTTTGCCTATACAAAACTTAGCCATTACTGGGACCATACTTGTCGGAATCATCATGAGAAGAATATCCTTCAGAAGTATATACCGGAGCGCTCATACCGCTGTTCTCGCTATCAGGAAGTTTAAACTGGCCTAAAAGCTGCTTCATCATACCTGCCTGCCCGCTTAACTCTTCGCTGGCAGCAGCACTCTCTTCAGAAGTAGCAGAGTTCATTTGAACTACTGAAGAAATCTGATCTACACCCTGAGAAACCTGAGCAATCGCTGCAGCCTGCTCGCCGGAAGCCGTAGCAATCTTGCCCATCATCTCTACCATTTCCCTGGACTTAGAGGCAACTTCACTGAATGCTGCATCCGTGCTGACAGCCAACTTCTCGCCTCTCTCCACATGAAGTAAAGAATTGCTGATTAACTCTGCCGTATTCTTCGCTGCCTCGGCAGACTTTTGAGCCAAATTACGCACTTCGTCTGCAACTACCGCAAAGCCCTTGCCTGCACTTCCTGCTCTTGCAGCCTCAACCGCTGCATTTAATGCCAAAATGTTGGTCTGGAATGCAATATCGTCAATAGCTTTAATAATCTTCTGGATATTTTCAGAAGCATCTGCAATATCCTTAATCGCCTGAAGCATCTGCTTCATCTCATCCTGGCTCTTTCTTACTACTTCACCAGTGTGCTGTCCTAAATCATCGGCATTCTGTGCATACTCGGAAGTCTTGGAAATCTGACCGGAAATCTCGGAAATCCGAACAGATAACTCCTCTACACTGCTGGCCTGCTCGGTAGCTCCCTGAGCCAGAGCCTGAGCTCCGCTGGCCACCTGGCCTGCTCCTGCGCTTACCTGTACAGATACGGAATTCAACTCACTGAGAACATTGGACATATTCGCCTTAAAAGCACGGATAGAGGTCTGAATATTTCGGAAGTCTCCCAGGAACTCTACATCTGTAGTCCAGGTAAAGTTGCCCTTAGACAACTGCTCCATTGACATATCGATGGTGTTCACATATTTCAACAGTTCCTTAAAGGAGAAATTCATTTTCTCTGCCAGCTCGCCCATCTCATTGTCGGCTTCATAATCCACACTCGTCTTTAAATTACCCTTGGACAACTCTAAAACCGCATCCCGAATCATTGCCAGAGTCTTGGTGATTTCTCTGGTAGTGGTAAATGCAATGAATAGGCTGACAATTGCAACAATTATAAAAATCACTATAGAAATAATAGTAAAGGCCTTAATCAAAAGCTGAGTTTCTGCCTGGGACTGACTTTTTTCCGTATCAGTCTTATCGTTAATCTCCCTGGCAATATTTACCAGATTAGACAGAGCCGGGGAACATTCATCTAATACAAGTCTTGTTGCTTCCTCACGGTTTCCGGCTTTGATCTCCGCCAGAATCCGCTCTGCAACTGCCACCCACTGGTTAAAGGCATCTTCATACTTTTTAGCCAGACCGTCCGCCTCACCATGAGTCTGCTTAAAAATTGCAATCTGCTCTCTTACTACATCTAACTGTTCTTTAATGCTGTTCTCTAAAACAGAATAATCACTTCCTTCATCCAGAAGCAAAATCTCTCTTATATCCCGGGCCGCATCGTTTACCGAAATACGGCACATTTTAATAGATGTATCTGCCGCTACAACCTGATTAAGCAAATCATCCGCATTCTTGCTAATCTTTGAGAAGCCCATTATACTGACTCCCGCCAGTATGCCACTCAGAATAATAATCACAGCGAATACTGTTAGCAAATACTTTTTTAATTTCATTTTTTTAAACATGATTCTTCCCCCTGTTCTTATGTATATAAGTATTTATAGATTTTGGAAAAGCACATTCACTTTTATACTATCGCCTGGTTTAGAAAAAATATAAGAGCTTCTTATAAAATTTTGAAAAAATTTGTAAATTTTTTCTTTGTACAGGCATCTGGCTATCTTACATGAAATAGAATACACTATAATTCCAATTAAAGCGAGGTCTTTCTATGGCTGAATCTATTTACACGGCAATGGCGGTAGAGGATAATTTTCCTGTAACCCCACTACCAAATCCCGGAGAAGGCGGTCCTATCCCGGACTTTGGATTTACTCCTGACGTTATGCCCGACGACGGAAGCACACCAGTAGTTCCCCTTCCCAATCCCGGAGAGGGCGGCCCTATTCCTACCTTCCCCAATAATAACAACAACAATAATAATAATAGCGGAAACACACCGGTAATCCCCCTTCCTAATCCCGGAGAGGGCGGCCCTATTCCCACCTTCCCCAATAATAATAACAATAGCAACACCGGAAACAACAGCGGAGGCGGAATTCTGGGATCTATTATTACCGTGATTCCCCGGCCCATTATCCCCTGCTATTTCTGTAATTCCACCCAATATGGCACTGTCCGCTTCTTAAACGCTGCTTCCGGGTATAACTCGTTCTTAATTTACATCGGCAATCAGCTGGTCGTGAATTCCCTGGGTAATTCGGAAATCAGTCAGTACGGCCGGGTTTCTTCCGGCAGTCAGACCATTACCGTTGCCGGACAAAACGGCTATGTGTACATCCAGAAGTCCATAACGGTCCGCTCTGGTCAGGCCATGACTATCGCCATTTTTAATACAGCCGGCGGGCTTGACTTAATGGAAATCACTGACAATACCTGCAATGCCGGCGCTGGTACCGGATGTTTCCGGGCCTGCAACCTGTCCGTCACCAATCAAAGTTTAAATGTTTCTTTAAACAATAACTATGTAACCTTCCAAGGCCTGGCCTACCGGCAGATTACCGGAGTAGTGTACCTGCCCATGGGATCTTATCTGGTTCAGGTATTTAATAACCCCTCCTTCACCGGCAATGCCCTGGTATCCTCCACCTTATATGTGCGTCCCGGCACCTCCTATACTCTCTATATTTTTAACTGGAATCCTTCCAGGGACGCCATCCGTACCCTGGTAGTGGAAGACCGGCAAGGATAATACGATAAAGACGGGCTGCACAAAATGAACTCCCTTTATTTCATTTTGCGGCAGCCCTCACGCCTGGCGGCATAAATGCCGTTTCAGCATGATTTCCAGCTGCTTTAAATCCACAGGCTTTGCGATATGTTCCGTCATTCCCGCGCTTAAGGCATTGTTGACATCCTCGGCAAAGGCATTAGCCGTCATAGCCACTATAGGAATTTTTCTTGCATCTTTTCTATTCAGTCCTCGGATGGCATGAGTAGCCCCATAGCCGTCCAGAACCGGCATCTGGACATCCATCAGAATCATATCGTAATAGCCTTCTTGGGAATTTTCCACCGCTTCCACCGCTTCTCTGCCGTCTTTCACCCAGTCTACCACAATTTCCAACATCTCTAAAAGCTCTGTGGCAATCTCCGCATTTAGCTCATTATCCTCCGCCAGCAGAACCCGTTTATCGGAAAATGCCGCATCCTCAGAAAAGCCTTCAATTCCGTTGTTCCTTTCCTGGCCGGGATTTACCAGTTCCTTAAAACAGCTGATCAGCCTACTCTTAAACAGCGGTTTCAGCAAAAATCTGTCTACCCCTACCGCTTTGGCTTCCGTCTCAATCTCGGACCAGTCATAAGCCGTAAGGAAGATAATAGGAATGTCCTTGCCTGCAATCTTTTCAATCTCCCTGGCCGTGCCAACTCCGTCCATTCCAGGCATCTTCCAGTCCAGAAGAACCGCAAAATAATCCTCACCTCTCTGACGGCGCTTTCTTACCAGTTCCACGGCTTCCCGGCCGGATAAACAGCTTTCTCCCCTTAAACCAATCTCCTTTAAAAGGATACAGGTGCTTTCACAGGTACTCTCATCATCATCCACCACCAGCACCGGAAGGTCCCTAATCTCTTTTGGCACCTCGCTTCCGTCATCTTCCAACTTTAAATGAATGGTAACGATGAAGCGGGTTCCCTGATTCAGCTGAGAATCCACCTGAATTTCTCCGTCCATCATCCGAATCAAATTGCGGGTAATGCTCATACCAAGGCCTGTGCCGGTTACCTTACTGACCCTGCTGTCCTCGGCCCGGCTAAAGGGTTCAAATAATACCTGCTGGAATTCTTCACTCATACCAATGCCGTTATCTTCAAAGCAGAACTCGTATTCCCCGAAGTTTTGGCTGTGGGAAGCTCTCTCTTTAATGGACACCCTAATCTTTCCCCCGTCCGGCGTATACTTTACTGCATTGGATATAAGATTGACAAATGCCTGCTGGATCCGGACGCTGTCTCCTACTACCCACTCATGTTTCAGGCTTCCAATCGATACCTCCAGCTGGTGATTGTGCTGTTTTATCTGAGGCAGCACCATCGTAATCATATTATCAATCAGATCCGCTAGATTAAATTTTTCTTCCTGAAGTTCTACGGCGCCGGATTCTATCTTTGTCATATCTAGCACCTCATTTATCAGGCCCAGCAAGTGCTTGGATGCGGCAGAAATTTTCCCCAGGCATTCCCCTACCCTGTCGGGGTTATCTAAATTGTTTCCTGCAATAGCAGTCATTCCGATAATAGCATTTATGGGAGTGCGGATATCATGGCTCATACGGGAAAGAAAATCCGTCTTTGCCGCATTGGCGGACTCCGCATATTCGTAAGCTGCCTGAATGGCCTGCTGCTGGGTCAGAAGCCTGGTCTTTAATTTGTCAATATCCGAGTGGTACATAACCACCATGTACGGGCATCCGTCCTTATATTCCACTACCTGATAAGTATTACGCCTCCAGGCTCCGTTTTCCATATTCGTCCGGTACTCCAGCTCAATGCGCGGCTCTTCTTTCAAAACGGCTTTGAGATACTCAATCCCAGCCATCTGTTCAAAGTTTTCCTTAAACTCCGGAGCCACCAGCTTTTCTGCCGTAAAGCTTACCATACGGCTGTAGCATCCTTCCCTGGGCATAAAATTCTCGTCTCCCGCCTCATTGTAAAGAACCAGAAATGTATCAGAAAGCAGGTTGATTTCCAGAATCCCTTTATAATCATCTCTCATTCCTCTTAAAACCCGCTGCAGCTTCTGGTAGGAATATTCTTTTTCTTTAATATCCGTAATGTCGGAAATAAGACCGAATACCTGTCTCCCTTTCTCTTTGGACTCAGTAACATTGGCGGCCATGGCATACCAACGTTTTTCCTTAGTTTTTACGCTATAAAGTTCAACCTGAACCGGCTTTGAGGAACCATGAATAAACAGTTCTTCCAAGACCAGAAGATCTCCTCTGGAGCAGATCTCCCCTTTTCTGAGCTTGCTCAAAAACTCCGGATGTTCATATTTGGAGCTGCCCTCCGCCCCCCGGCCCGGAGGGACAAAGACTACCAGCAGATCCTCTCTGCTGTCATAATGAAAGTTATACCGCTCCAAATCAAATGTCACTTGGCGGTATCTCTCCTCTTCCAGTTCTCTTGCATACCGCTCTGTAATATCACGGTATATTCCAACCGCAATTCCTGTAGAAACTCCATTTTCGTCCAGAATAGCTTGGAATTTTAAATCCTGTACAGTTTGAGTTCCATCAGCTTGAATCAGTTTTACCACACCTCTGGCCTCTTTTGCTCCCTGTATCATCGCTTCGTGAAGCCGAAGATACTCCGACTGGGTGTCCTCTGATACTACCCCCAGCCCAACCATATCATAGGGAATGCCATACTGAATCTCTTTAACGCCGAACTTCTTTGCTGTCTGTTCATCTACAAAAATCGTCTGAGCCCGAGTGTCGTAAGTAAATACCAGACTTCCCGACTCCTCTGCTGCAATCTGAAATGCCTTCATACTGGCATACAGTTTTTTATTTACCTCCTGCAGCTCTTTGATATTTGCATTTTCCATATTTTTATCCTTCTAATTCTTCCTGAAACTCTTTGATAGCCTGACAAACTTTTTCATACTGTACGCTTACCTGGCTTAAAAGAGCTTCCGCTTCTGGATTTGCTCCTCCCCGAAGGGCTTCTGTCAGTTTTTCGCTTTCCTCATGAAGTTTGGTAAAACTCAGGTTCTGACTGACTCCCTTTAAGGTATGAGCCTCCCGAAAAGCGTCCTCATATCTCTCGTCCTTTAAAGCCTGGCAAAGATTTTCATAGCTGGGATCGTTTAAAAACTTCAGAGCAAATTTCTGAACCAGCCTGTCGCTCTGAAAGCGCCTCTTTACATCTTCATAATTTCCATCCAATTTTTCATAGCATGCTTCCAGTGTCATAATTTTCGTCCTTTCTTTATATGATTACCAACCGCTTTCTTTTCCGCCGTTCCGGCCGGCAATTTCCTTAATGCTGCCGGGGGAATTCTGTCAGCTTTCCCACTGCTCCGATGTACTGGGGATGGGTCTCTTTAGACCACAGGGCCCGGGCCTCGCATAAATGCCGCCGGGGCTCTCCCTGAACATTAATGAAGCACTCCATCTCTATCTCCGGATTATCCGGGGTGGCATGGCGCAGTTTATCCGTCAGTTTTTTCAAATTCTCCTCTCCCAATACGTTCTTCCACTCCGTATCGGAATTCAGCACTTCTTTATTTAATCCAAGGTATCTGGCTCCCCACTGGGATATGGTCACTCTGGAAGCCAGTACATTATAGTCAAACTGAAGCTCCTTGACTCTGGATGTAAAGAAACTGGTTTTTTCCCGCTCTTCCTCCATAAGCCGGAGTATCCTTCCGGAAGTGCCCATATCTTCCTTTCCAATTATCTCTCCCAGCATGCCCCTGATTTGCCTGTCATTGGTCATATTCTGAGAGTCCGAAGCCAGCGCGGCCTGGAGACTGTCAGACACATCCGTCAGGCACTCCAAAACCAGGGGATTGAAAACTCCGCATTCTCCGTTTCGGATCATTTCCACTGCCTTTTCGTGGGAAAATGCTTTTTTGTAGCATCTCTCGCTGGTTAAGGCATCATATACGTCTGCCAAGGCTACAATCTGGGCGGAAATGGGGATCTCGTCCCCCACCAGACCGTCAGGATAGCCTCTGCCATCATACCGCTCATGGTGCCAGCGGCATATCTGATAGGCGGTTTTTACCAACGGATCATCAGTATATACCGGAAGCTGCCCCAAAAGGTTGGCTCCTGCCATAGAATGGCCTTTCATAATCTCAAATTCCTCCGGCGTCAACCTGCCCGGCTTATTTAAAATCTCATTTGCAATGCTGATTTTTCCAATATCATGAAGAGCAGAGGCCATGCTGATCCGAGTAATATCCGCCTGACTCAATTTATATTTATCCGTCTTTTTCACCAGGCTTTCCAAAAGCATCTCCGTCGCCTTTTGGATATGCAGCACGTGAAGACCGCTCTCTCCGTTTCGGAACTCCACAATATGGCTCAGAATATTGAGCATCATATTGTTATCTTTCTCTCTCTCATAAACCAGATCAATCACCATATCAGCCAGTCGTTCCTGTCTGGCGTAGAGCATCAGGGTATTGACCACTCTCCTGCGGACCACCCTTACGTCAAAAGGCCGTGTGATATAGTCCGTTACCCCCATCTCATAGGCCCGCTCAATATAGCTGGTGGTATTTTCCGCTGAAATCATAATAACCGGTATGTTTTCAATAAGCCCGCTTCGATTCATATAAGACAGAACTTCAAAACCGTCCATCTCCGGCATGGTAATGTCCAGAAGCATCAGATCAACATCTCCGCCATATTCTCCCAGAATCTCCAGGGCCTGAATACCGTTTGCCGCCTCCTGGAGCTCATAATCTTCACCTAAAATTTCGGACAAAATCTCCCGGTTCATTTCCGAGTCATCTACAATTAAAATTTTCTGTTTTCCCCTTATCTTTTCCATCTTTTTAATCCTTGTCCTTCTTATTTTTCGCTGTCAGCTCCTTCAAAGTGGAACAAAGCATTTCCACATCGATGGGCTTTGCCAGGTGGGCATTCATCCCCGCCTGAGCCGTCCGGGCAATATCCTCTGCAAATACATTGGCTGTCAGAGCAATAATGGGAATTTTTCCGGCATCTTCTCTTAAAAGTTTTCGGATTGCCCTGGTAGATTGGCATCCGTCCATTTCCGGCATCTGCATGTCCATTAAAACTGCGTCAAAAGAAAATAGCGAGGATTCTTTGAAAAGCTCCAGGGCCTGGCGGCCGTCATAGGCCTGCACCACCTCCACTCCCTGTTCCTCTAAAAGTTCGGTGACAATTTCCATATTCAGGTTATTGTCTTCAGCAACCAGAATACGCTTGCCTTTAAGAGTCCCCTCTGTAGCCGACTGGCGTATTTCCGGTTCCATCTCCTTTCCCGGCATAAACGGTATGGACAAGACAAACCGGCTTCCTTTTCCCAGAACGCTTTCTACTGTAATCAGACCGCCCATCTGGGATACTAAACTTTTTACAATGGACATCCCCAATCCGGTCCCTGTCACGTACCGGGCGCCAAATCGGGTTTCTCTCTCATACGGCTCAAATAATTTAGGTAAGAACCCCTCTGACATTCCTGCCCCGGTATCCTGTACCGTAAAAATATAATTAGAATTTCCTCCTCCGTCTTCCCTCATTTCCAAAGTAATGGAATCTCCGGATTTGGTAAATTTCAAAGCATTAGAAAGAAGATTGTTTAGAATTTGAGTCAGACGGAAGGGATCTCCCTGAACCACCGGATTGACCGCTTCCACTTCCAAATAAAAGTTCTTTCCTTCGCTCTCCGCCTGCTCTTTAAATGGAAGTGTGCAGACTCTTACTGCCTCACAAATATCAAACGACTTTTCCTCCAGGGACACATGACCTTTTTCCAGCCGGGATACCTCCAAAATATCATTAATCAGATTCAAAAGCTGTTTGCTGG
Organism: Enterocloster bolteae; assembly: GCA_021772025.1. Lineage (GTDB taxonomy): Bacteria > Bacillota > Clostridia > Lachnospirales > Lachnospiraceae > UMGS1370. Next base: position 11,380 of record JAETNT010000088.1, read on the forward strand.
AGTTACTGATTTTCTCCAAATAATCCAGCACCTTTTCCTGAGTACAGCCCGGATTTCTTGCCAGATCCGCCATACCGATAATCACATTCAAAGGTGTCCGCATATCGTGGCTCATATTAGCAAAAAACTTCATTTGAGATTTTTCGCTGGCATCCGCCGCCTCCAGGGCATCCTCCAAAAGCCTAGTATGGGAAAGCTGCCTCTGCTTTTCCTCTTCTACCTGGCGAAAGCACAAAACCGCCTCCCCCTGGCTTAAAGACTCATTCAAAAGGAGCCTGACATTAATCCAACGATATTGGCCATTGATTTTTCTCAGAAAATCTCCTCCGTAATCCCCGGTCCGCTCTCTGGACAGATTCCGGATATTTTCCATGGAAAAACTCTTAGCAAAATCCTCCCCTGTCTCATTATCCAAAAATTCCATCAGAGCCT
>JAETNT010000180.1 GCA_021772025.1 Enterocloster bolteae
CTTGGAGTGAAAAACTCCAATCTATCAAAAATCGCATGTGAATTATAGTGAATTACTCCAACTCGCAAAGGGCTGGGGTAATTTTATATCTGACCGCATTATTATTTGGCGGTTACCATACTTTATTTATACTCCCGTTGATTAGACAATTAAAACATGCACTTCCGGCAACCAAATCTTGGCTGCCATAAAAATATACTCTGCTATTTTGATTAGAAAATCAGAGGACGAAATCATGGATTAACCGGCCAACCGGATCTCTGTCATCTTTATAACTGCCATTCATATATAGGATATTGGAGCCGTCACCAAAATATGTGCCGGTTCAATCATCCGATTAACATGATATAAGGGTTGTCCTGCACCCATAACATCACTTGCTGTTATAAACCGGATAATATTAATTTAGAATTATCCACTGCATTTCCGATATTTCTCCACTCTCCCCTTCATCTTCCCTACCGTTTCGGCTGATTTTTCTATCAGGATGCTCCTTCTTCCTTTCTTAAGAGCCGCAATCCCTACCGCCCCGCTTCCCGCAAACTGGTCTAAAACCACTTCCCCTTCCTTTGTAAAATATTCAATTAACTGCTCACACAGCTCTACCGGCAGCTCACTCTGGTGAATCTTTTTCTCTCTTGGCACCGGCTCAATATCAAACATAGCCGGGAGCATACCGGCAGCCCCGCTCATGTAGCAGGGCTCTCCCGTCTGCTTTGTTTTCTTCCTGTCAATCCTTAAGCTTCTGGCCTTTCCTTTTGTAAATATTAGAATGTCCTGGGTATTCTTCGCTTTCCTTCCGGTATTGCTGACAAACCTCCCCTTTTTCCAGCTCACTTTACTATAGTATTCCAGCCCGCATTGGGCCGCATATTCTTTGACTTGATAAAGCTGGCGGTAATTATTCGCATTTTCCGCAGGCAAAAATTCCGCCAGAAAACAGCCTGGCTTTAGTATCCTCGCCTTCTCTTTAAAATCCTCTAATTCATAAGAAAAACATTCGTAGTCCGCAAAAGAGCGGTTTCCCCCTTTATTGGATATGGTATCTAACCAGGGGTGATCCGTAATGATACAGTCGATACTGTTGTCCAGAAGCATAGGAAGCATTCTTCCGTTCCCTTCCATTATCCAAATCCCATCAACCATGTCCTGTTGAAAATTGTCTTTTTGTTTCATAGTCCTTCCCTCATATCAAAAAGAAGGGGTTGTCGCAAAATCATCAAATTAGATGATTGAGCGACAACCTCGCTCTGTATACATAAAAATCCGGAAGGAATCCTTTGGACTGTGGATTCTTTCCGGATTTTTTGCGT
>JAETNT010000089.1 GCA_021772025.1 Enterocloster bolteae
CTTTCCCTTTTCTTTGAAACAAATTCGTATATTTATGCTTATTACCATCCGAATCTTCTTGCACAGCAGTAGTTATAAATGCTTTTAAACCATTGCTTTTCTTTAACTCCTCAAAGCCCCCCGCTCTCTCTACTTGAGCCTGCCCAGCTTTTCGAATTCCATTTTTTCTTGTACGATAACCGGTTTTTAACGATATTGGATTGCCTTTTATCTTTATTTTTGCAGTGGGCTTAGATACCGTTGCTTTTTGGAGCTTTACATTTCCTTTTTTATAACGGCCTGATTTCAGCGCATATCTTTGATATACATCTATACGTATATCTTCCTCCGTCTGCCTCGCCATCTCATTTACCGCATCCTTAAGTCCCCGGCGCATTTCTTTTGGTGCCTGCTCCAGCTTAAGAAATACAGAATCGGGAACCTGAGTTTTTATTGTGAGTATTCTCATTTCCTTCTCGCCTCCAGGCTAATACTGTAAATTCCGGATTCATTCCCCGCGTCTATTACAATATAGTTTCTTCCGTCTAATACCAGCACCTGATCCGGCTCCGGCTGCGGGCCAAAGTCTTTTGCGGCAACATAAAAGAGCAAGGATTTTTGGTGAGTACCATCCCTGCCCCTTCCAAATTGTTTTTTCTCTCTTTCTGTAAGTTCCTCCTCATCAATAATAATACACATTTCCCGCCCGGAAACCATGTGTTTTTCCCCAAATTCTTCCGGGTTTAAAAACACTTCCTTAATATCTTTATTTACAATTTCTTTAAAACTCAGCATATTGTCACCCTAATAACTTTACTTTTGCAGTAAGAGCACTGGCCGCTGCGTCTTCCACTGCATAGCCCATTACGGTCTCTGTAGCCTTTACAATCCCGTCTTCTTCTGTAAAAGCGATATTGTCACCGGCTGTTAAAGCCTCTCCGGCTTTCTTTGGGATCTCAAATACCCCCACGACATGAAGGGCTCACAATTCCCCCGGCTCCATGTCGCATCCGGCAATGCCTAACCGGTTTCCCAAAAGGAGCACCGTATTAGCCGGGATTTTAGACTGTGTATTATTTACGTAGTTTAACGCTTCACCTTTTTGAATATATACTGCCGTTTTTGCCATAGCCTTTCACCTCCTACGCTAATCCGATTGGAGATTCCATCTGGACTCCCGGATTCTTAACAATTCCCCGATAATCCAGTACCGTAATTCCCCAGTCCAGATATACATCCCAGATAAATCCTAACTGTCCCGGAGCCTCCATACGCCGGATGTTAGGGAGTTCCTGGCCATTGAGATAGTCCACCTGGATGAAGTCCGAATCTGCCGTATCCCCTACCATGAACCAGGGAATTGCCCCATTTGCAACCTGGGCATTTAAAGTAGGATCTTCTACCACCCGAATTTGTTCCCGGTACTGATACAAGGGATTTACATCCCCGGACGCGCTGACAGTCTGAGAGTTAAATAATGTATACATGGCAAATTTATAGCCCAATGGCACTATGATAGAGCCAGGACGGATTAAAATCGCCTGGTTATCTTTCGTCAAGTGGCCGCCTAAAGCTAAAATCATAGCCTGTACCGCCTCACGGGTAACGCTGGTTCCCTTAGCCAGCAGATTTTTATGCTCCGCTGAGAACAGATTTTTATTATCGTAAATTTTAGGATTTCCAGTAAGGACCTTATATACTTGATTATTAATGGTAACTCTGGCAGCACGTGCAGCATTTCTCGGAAGAGTAGTAATAACTCCCATATCATCATTAATAAAAGCTTTCCGGGACATGGTAAACTGACGGCCGTAGGTCTTTAACTGTCTCTGAGGCAGCTTCTCATCAACCGGAACCGTATGCTTTAATTCCCCGTTTTCCGGAACCTCCAAAAACTCTCCGAAGCTGCCCTGCACATAGTAATTATCCGCCTTTTTGAAATCAGACAAGGTGCCTTTGGTAGTAAACTGATCGAAGGTTACCGCGGCTGTCTTGTGCCCCTCTACGTAAGCTTTATTGACTACCTGATCCATAATTGCCGGAAAAGCAGACGTGGGATTATAATAAGATCTACGTAAGGTTTCCTCAAATAGTTCATTAGGATCCATCATGTAGAAGTTACGTCCCTCTGTACTTCCTTCATTGGCCAAACAGCTTGCTGCTATTGTCCTGAGGGATGCTCCTCTGAAATCATTGGAACCTGGCGCCGGGTTTACAATGGAAATATTGTTTCTTAAAAGGATGCCGTCTGCAATTGCATTTCTCCGCTTATCCTCTGCATCCTCTGTGACTCTGGCGGAAATGGGAGAATTGTTTCTCTGCAGTTGCTCCAGAACCGCTGCCCTTACCTGATCCATAGTATCTCCCCTGGAAACATAAGGCTCCGGATCTACTCCGAATTGCCTGCACAGAGAATTAATGTTGCTAATCCTTGTACGTTCTTCTAAAGCCGCCCTATGCTCACTCTCTTCTCCCGTTTCATTTTCTGGATTTTCCCCTTCTCTGCTGTCTATCGCCTCGTCAATCTGACGCTGAAGATTGTCAAACTCTTCCTGCTCTGCATCCGTCAATCCTCGGCTTTCACTTCTGGCCAGATCTATGAGCTGGCGCTGTCTCGCAAGCATTTCTTTTAAATTCATCTTAATTCTCTCCTTTTACATAAAAATTTTGGCTGCTTTCAGTTTCTCAATAAGACCATTAAAATCTTCCTGTGTAGGCGCGGCCGTCACCGCCTCCGGCGCTTCCACCTGCTCAAATGGAATACATGGGACAGAATCTGACGCCGGATAGTTTTCTGCAATAAAAGAGCAGATGTCCTCTAAATTACCAGGAATCTCATCTGCTTTTTTTCCTGTCAGCGCTGCTGCTACCTCTTTCATTTTTTCTTCCAGATTGCTCAACTTCTCACCTCCTAGTTTTGAATCATTTAAAACTTTAAATAGATGTGCTTAAGTATCACGTAAAAATACGTGTTTTCTATTGACATACGTATTTTTACGTGATATAATAATATCATGATAAGGAAAGGAGTACAAAAGATGCCAATGACCCCTCGTGAGATGATCAAACATCTCAAACAAAATGGCTTTACAGAAGTCAGCCAAAATGGTTCTCATGTAAAACTAAAAAATGAATCCACAGGCCGACAAACCATAGTTCCTTATCATTCTAAGTCCCTAAAAAAAGGATTGGAACAAGAAATATTAAAACAGGCGGGATTAAAATAGCCCGCCCCTTTTCCTAATAATCAAGGAGGTATTTCATGAGACAATATTTTTATCCTGCAATCTTCCATACTGCCGAGGAAGGGGGCTTCTGGGTTTCTTTTCCGGATCTTCCTGAATGTCTGACTGAGGGCGATTCTGCAGAAGACGCATACCAAATGGCAATTGAGGCCCTTGGCCTTGCGCTTACTGACCGCTGCTCTAATCAAGAGCCTATCCCCACCCCCTCTGCTCCCAATGAAATCCCCCTGAATGATACTGACAGCCGCATTGTCGTCATTCAATTTGACATGGAAGCCTACCAGAAAAAGCATAATTCCAGAGCCGTAAAAAAGACCCTTTCTATTCCGGAATGGTTAAATGAAGAAGCCATTGCCTTGGGGATTAACTTCTCCCAGGTTCTTCAAGAAGCATTGCTCACTAAAATACATTCCCGTTAAAATGTTGCCGTCTGTCCCATCAGGCGGCCTTTTGTTTCATTTATTCGAATCAATCGTTCAAGAGCAGAAAGTTCTGCAAACCGGCGCTGTTCCGGCTCATCCTCCAGGCTTCTCCCTATTCCGACTGTAGAGTCTGCCGGGACAGATACAACGCTGATTTCTAACGGAGTCCAATTTTTTGCAATATAACATGGTCCGGTAAAACGGCCGTCTGAAGACTTTTTCCCTGTCGCTACCTCTTCCCAGACATCTACACTATATCCGACAGACACCCCTTTTAGAGTTCCTCTTTCCACTTTTTTCCGGATAATCTCTGTCTCGTCATCTTCATCAAACTCTATTACTGCTTTTCCGCGGCCCTCTTCTATCCAGACCCGCTCTACTTTTCCCAATACCCGGTTGGTATTGTGATTAAATAAGACTACTCCAATATTTTCAAGCCGATCCAAATTTACGCATTTTTCGGAATGATCCAGAATCTCTACCCCGTACCATCTGGTATACGGTTCCTCAGACGAAAAAGAAAGCTCAAATTTCCTCTCATTCCCCTCTCCCTCAATGGCGCGGATTCCTGCGTTCATAAATCGGTTTGGTTTAAAATCGTTTTCCCCCTGCGGGTTCCTCCGCATGGGGGCCTTTTTATTCTTTATCATCACTTTTTACCTTACCTTTCACCATTCCCAAAAGCATGGATTCTAAATTGACTCCCTTCCCATCTGCATATTCTTTTGCCTCTGCCATCTCGTCAATAACTTTCTTCCAGTCCCGTCCATTCTCAGCGCAAATCTGCTGGAATGTTTTCTGACCGGTTTTTAATGCTACTGCATTGGCATTAGCCTCTTTGTATGGATCGATCCAGCGCTTCGGCTTGACCACCCACTCGTGTTTCATATATTTATTTTTTTCCGTCCAAAAATCAGCGGGAGAGATAAGCCCTTTTAACCAGCACGATATGACAAAAGTCTCATAAACTTCGTCCAGGAAGCTCTCTATCAAAAGCTCTTTTTCTTCTTCGTAGGCAAGATCATCTTCTATCATTGATTGTCTCGCTGATGCGTAATTGGTTTCCGACATATCCCGGCTGGTAGCTTCATAAGATAAGCCGCTTCCGGAAGAAATCATCCTCTGCTGAGTCTTGATAAATGCAGTGGCATCTGAGCCTTGTCCGGCTGGGTTCAGCATCTGTGCCTCATCCCCCGCATTCATCTCCATAATCATTCCGGGAACTACACGCTTCCCTTCATAGCTTACAGTCTCTCCTGAAAAATTTCTTCCCCGCCCTGCTACGCCAGAAGGAAGAATCCGTTTAATAAACACTGCCAGGCAGGCCGCTATTTTTTCCTTGATCGTAACGGCAGTAATAAACTCATTCATATCTTTTATTCTGGTCAGCACTGGAGATAAGTCTGATACTTCCCGTACCTGGGACGGTCTTTTTTTCGTATAATAGAAAATAACCTCTTTTGCCGGCACATATACCGGTTCGCCTACTGTGTATCCATCAATAGAATACTGCCGGATCCAGTAGCCCTCCGGCCGGTTCCATGAATTATACTCAATTCCGCCCACTACTTTATTTTCTGAATTTTTGGGACGTATTTGGGCTGTATCCAGTTCATCCACCTCCAAAACCTGGAGCTGGAAAGGAAGGAAGCCTTGTGAAGTATACCGCTTTAAAACCAATATACCGCCGTCTGTCACTTTCCTCTGTATGCACATTCTAACTATCTGATTGAACGACTGGGTTCCGGTAACATCACAGTTGATACCCTTACACCATTTCTCCCAGGCCTTTTCCAACACCCGGTCTATTTCCTGATCTTCAGTAGTAACCCGAACCTGCAGGCCGCTTCCAATTACGTTTCTCTTAAAAGATTTTAATACGGAATTCATAACATCTGAATTTCGCTCCAAATCCCTGGCCCTTGCTCGTACTACATCTCTTTCATACCGATCCGTCATTTCAGCAGACAAATTCTGGGATTTCCACTGGCTCTGCAGCCGTCCAGAGTCGCTGGCATCATAATTTCCTCGGTAGGCCTCATATTGGATGCGCCATGCCGCTCTTGCCGCTCCAGCTTTCGGACTTACCGCTCCTACCAGGCGGTCAAATATATTTAATTTCATCATCTATCTCCTGTTGTCAAAACCGAAATCTGCCGCATAGGCTCCATCAATGAAGCCGGCCCCGCTGCTTTTTATCTGTGACTCTATCCGATCCCGTTCTGAAATCAAAGTAGCCAGATCTGCCCGGGTCAGTGAACGGGTACCGATTTTATAGCTTTGTCCTCCTGCCAGTATGGCATATATGGCTTCATTTATGATCCTTAGCCGATCTGCCGGCGTCCCATAGGGATTTTCCGCTCTGCTCTCATCCATCTCTATGCCCATCCTTTCAATTCTTCTTGTTCTATCCATTGTTCTTCCTGAGATAAAGGCTGTTTCTTTAGCTGTGCGGCCTCCTCATATTTTTCCATATGCCAGCCTCTCGCTCCCCGAATATCAGCGGCTGTCATGGCATACACCTCCGCGTCTAAATAGTGGTTATCCCTACGTGCGCTTTTCTTTACCCATACCTGTTTAGGCGGCCCGTTTACCTGTTTGACATTAATCCGATGCTCCGCGGTAATCTGAAGAGCATAGTCTTCATCAATTCCCTGAAATACCATCCAGGATCCGGATCCATTTTTTCGCTTCATCCTGGCTGCTATCCGATCCTTATATTTTCCGGTATCAATCATAACCAGCTCCATACCGCAGGCCTTTGAACCTGCTTTATTGATAATACTGAACCGGTAATCTGTATTCATTTTTTTGCTGGCGCCTTTACACGGAAGGGCATATTCCGCTGCATCCACACAGAAATTGTATACCATGTCCGTCTGGTCTCCGGAATCTACTAATACAAGAGATGGAGCTAAAAGGCTGCCATCCTTTTTTCCATAATTGAGATTCATAATATCATCCACTTCTTTTAAGTTATCCGCTTTCCCTCTGGCAATCAGCTGACTTGTCCAGCGCTCTCCCCAGGCACGAATTACCCAATATACACAGGTTTCTTGAACATCAACGCCTCCGGTAAGTTCGATAGCCCAATCCGGAACTTCCAGCTCTCTTAAGTCTGTCTGGCGCTCCCGTACCAGGTCATCCGTGACTTTCACCTTCGTATCTTCCCAGGCTTCCGCAAGCCAGGAATTAACGAAATTTTGCATTTTATCTGGATCATCTTTGGATTTTAGGAATTCCTCCACTACATCAGCCCAGGTTACAAACACACTGTATAAAGAATTGATGTGAAAGCCTACTGTTTTGGGTTCCCCTATTCCCCGCTTTTTTACCGCTTTCCATCTCCCTTCCCTGAGCATCTTCGGCTTATCCCTGTCAAGAATTTCACAGCCACATTTTTCACAGATATAGACTGCTGTTTTCGCTCTCTCATAAGGAGAAAGTTTCTTTTCCGGATCCTTATCAAACTTTATCTGGCCCCACTGCAATATTATTTCTTCTCCGCAATGAGGGCAGGGGACAAAATATTTCCGAACCTCGTCAGCGTTTTCATGGAGTGTCCAGATATAATTTTCCTTTATGGTAGGGGTGGAACAGGCATATACCTTGCTTTGAGACTTAAAGGTTTTAATTCTCTCCATAGCCAGGCTGTATGGGGATGCTTCCTTTTTGGAAGCGCCCTCCATTTTGTCAATTTCATCAAAAAACAGATACTTAATTGCTTTGGATGCCAGCTTTGAGGGAGAACCAGCGCCCCGCAGGTAGATCACCATATTTTTGAACTTAAGTCTCAGCTCTTTTGAGCTGTTTTCATAAAACTGTTTTCTGATTTTCGGAGCAAGGCGGAAGGCCGGCTTCAGCTTATCGTTGGATATATCTTTGGCCAAATCATCTGATGGGTAGACAATCATGGTAGGGCCCGGTTCCTCCGTAATGATGTATCCAAGGGTATTGATGATTGCCTCTGTTCCGCCAAGCTGGGACCCTTTACACAAATACGTTTCCCGAATATGCGGATCGTTAAAGGTATCCATTATTCCTACCAGATAAGGGGTTACAGAGTTTGACCATTTCCCGGCCAGGTTACTGCTTTCATCCAAAATCCTATGCTTTTCTGCCCACTGGCTTACCTTAAGAGGTTCCTGAATTGATAATGACTGTTTAATTACCCGTGCAAAAAGATTCCAGGTCTTTTTACGGCTTCTGTTACGCTGTGTCAATCCATTTCATCCTCCTCGTCATCTCCCCCTTCCTCTTCTTCCAGTTCCGTGACAGACTGCAACCCGTCTATTTCATCCGGATTATATTCCGACAGTTCACCTAAAGCCGCTTCCAAAGCTTTTCTTATGGTCTGCATAATTGCGTTTAAATCCTCTTCCCCTGCCACTTCCATAGCAAGCTTGGGAGGAAGAGCCAGCAGCCTGGTTTTAAATCGAATCAGCATATCTGAAAGAAATGCTTCCACGTCAGCGGCCTCATGAAGCTCTCTCCGAAGCTTCCGAAGTTTCAAAAGAGATATCTGCTTTTTCACTTCTTCATGCTCCGCCTGCACTTCCTCTTTGGAAATAGATGCCCGCCTTCCCGTTTCCGCATTTATTTTGTACTCAATATACTCCTGAACGCACTGGGCAAGCAGATAACCTTTTGCCGGCTGGTTCACTTTAAAAAGCCCCTCATCCTTTAATTGACGGGCTCTCCTAGTACTGATTCCCAAGCACTGAGCAAGCTCTTTCTGGTTTACTATCATCCCTTTTACCACCCCTTTCAAGAACCCAAAAAGCGGAAGGAAGTGCCCTAATTTTTTTCCCCGGAAAGAGAAAAACCATGGACCTTCCTCGTGTACCCGCGTGGGGGCCGGGGGCCTAGTAGTACCTTGCGGCTTTTTGGATAAAAAAATAGGCATCTGCCTGGGCAGATGCGAAAAAGTGTGAAAATTCCTTATTTTTTGCTTGACTTCCACGTTATAACGTGGTATAATTTAATCATAGAAAGGAGGTGAAAGAAAAAATGGTGGAAAAAATAAAGGAGCTGAAAAAAGTGGTATCAGCACTTATCCAGCTCACTTTAGAAATTGGAACTCTCCTAGCTGTTATCAAAATGATAATGGAAAGTCTCCAATAAACACCGGGGAGGGAAACCTCCCCACTCAAAATATAACACATCCCCATTTTTTTAGCAATGAAAAAAACTATTATCAGCATCCTCTCTCTGATAATCTCCATCATCTGGCTGGTTATTATTGTTGTTGGATTAGTGCTATTATTCACCCAATAGGAGGTATTCCCGTGAACTTAAAAAAAATCAGGAATGAAAAAGGTTTAAGCATCCGCGCCCTTTCTGAACTAGCAAACGTGCCTAAGCGAACCATTGAAGATATTGAACGCTTTGACCGTTGTAAGGTTGATACCGCTATTAAGTTGGCGGATGCCCTGGGGGTTACATTGGATGAATTATGCAGGGAACAGGCGGCCGAATGAGGCCGCTTGCTCCCTCCGCCATATGGTTTCTGGTTGTTCTTAAATCCGGAGTTGTGCCAAGTATCCAGACTTACCGACTCCCGGAATAGAAAGAGAGATAGCTGAAGCTATCCCTCTTTCTGGTTCTCCTCTATAAATTCTTTCATCATTTTTGTCAGTTGTGCCGCTTGGCTAACTCCTGCCTTATCGCAGGCATCTGCAAACTGTTCTACCAATTCACGTTTTAATTTATAAGACTTTGATATCAAACCCGCCTTTTTCTCATACCGTTTTGTCGCCTCTGTCTGAGGCTTTGGTTTACCTACCGGCATTATCGGTCCCTCCATTTCCTGTAAATCCGGATCCCGATAAAACCTGCCATTATCGCGATTACTACAATAATCGTTATTCTCATATTGCTAAAGATGGCCCATTATGTTATATTGGTTAGAGAGAAGGGCTTTCGCCCCTCTCCGCTAATTTATTAGCTTGTCGATTATCAGAAGGATAATCCCAGTGATCAGCCCTGTCAGGAATTGAACTGCTACTTCAATCCAGTTGATGGGGCTTTTCTTTTTCTTTCTACTACGCGCCATCTTTTCTCTCACCTCCTTACATTTTCTATTATATCATATGGTGCACCATATGTCAATATTATTTTTCAAAGCAATGAAAAGCACCTATCAATCCGATAGATGCTCCTCCAAAATATTTAAATATTAAGATAATTATTTCTTCTCATTCTTTTTAATCATTTTAAGGATCGTTATCTTATTATATGCGACAAACACTTTGTGTAGATTAATTGCAAAATTCCTTACTTCAAACATTATTCGCATTGAAATAGTATAATAGACAAATAATAGCCCTATGGCAATTCTATTACTATAATCTACACTTTTTAACAATAAAAAATCTTCTGGAATTACTTTCAATGCTACGACAAGAAATAAATTTATTAATATTTCTCCCCAAAATAATAAAATCACTCCTAAAAACGACTCATTTGAATCTTTAAGCAAGTCTCCTTCTTTATACAACTCCCATATTAACTGATCTGATAAAAGGGCTTGGAATAATGCATATGCTCCCATTTCCATGGCTACAAAAGCCAGAAAAATATTATTAATAATTTCTATAGACTCTGCAACAATGGAAACCGTTTTTACAGAAATCCCAATAGGTATTGCCAGAAGTATTCCAAAAATAACGCTAACAGCCCACTGCCACCTTGCCCCCTTAACAGGGATAATTACCTTTAATGTCAATAACACATATTTTCTATTCAAAATCTCACCGTTTTCTTCTTGCTAAATATTCCTCATATTCTACAATATTAGAGGTTTCTACATTTAAACTATCGATCCCTTTACAATATCTATAAATATTTTTCGTAGAACTTTTTAGATCGTCTGGCATATCAACATCCATTGCCTGAGTCATTTGATTATCTTTGATTTTCCCTGAATTTTTACGTTCTTTTCCCTCTTCGTCAAAATCCCCACTATAATATTCTACATCTAATTCTGTTTGCAGAAGACCATTTGTCTCTTTTAAAATCCTTTCTACTCCTGGTTTAGACTGTGGTGATGTAACAACAACTTTTACCGTTTTACTAGCGCTTTCTTTTCTAATTTGTTCATCCAATCCATCTATTAGTCCATCCCATCCTCCCCATTCATTATTTCTTGGGAGTAATTTCAATGTTAGTTTTTTTACTTTTTTAACCTCTTTTAAAGCATTAGAAATATCTTTTTCATCTTTTATCCCTTTTATACCATTTACAGCATAGGGAAGCAATGGGATTTTTTCTTCTTTCCTTTCTTTATTAACAATTTTTCGATAATTTTTAAGAATTTCCATCAGAGATGACGTAAACAAGCGTAAATCTGGACTTTCTGATTGTCTTTTTATTAAGACCATTCTATGGTTATGTAAAAATATCATAAATACTGAATACGGTGCAGATGGATAGTGTTTATCCGTATCAATGAGACCTTCTTTTGTATACTCATTGTATATATCAACAATTTTATCCTTAATAATTACTCCTGTTAAAACCAAATTATCCTTTTCTATCTCTTCTATTCTGACATCCTCAAACATTATTAAGGATTTATTTGATAACTCCCTTTTTATACCACTATTTAATGCCGGAACTACAAATTCATCTAGCTGCTTCAGCAAAGGCTCATCATCCGCTCCAAAAGTAAGGTTAAAATTGGCTAAGTACATTTTTTTCATTTCACTCTTCTCTCCATTCGACATTTTTCTACATTATACCACACCTCCATATATTAAACCCGCCAAAAATGGTAAACTCTATTTATATAATTATTACAACTTTAATATTTACATTATAGAACATATGTTCTTATTTGTCTAATTAAAAATTTTTATAACTATATAAAAAGACACCCTCTTTCAAGGATGCCTTTGGGGCCTGGAATGTCTGGATGGAGAGTCCGAAACCAGGTAGAAGCCGCTGGCCTGTATGCCTTTGGCTTCCATTCTACTATAACACGACTTTTCCGACATAAAC
>JAETNT010000181.1 GCA_021772025.1 Enterocloster bolteae
GCAGATGGACGATAGGATGAGCATAGAGGAGAATATTAAGAATACGTTTTTCAATTTCACATCATCCCTTTTTGAAGAGCCGGAGAATCTGCTGAAGCAGGAAGTGAGGGAGCCGGCGCTTTACAATGCAATAATTACGGCAATCGCGACCGGCTCTTCCCGGATGGCGGAGATTTCCACCAAAGTAGGGGAGGATACCAGCGTCTGCACCGCTTATTTGAAGAACTTAATGTCTCTTGGCCTTGTCCGAAAGGAGACGCCTTATGGAGAAAAAGCATCCCGGAAATCCATTTATGCTATTGACGACAATATGTTCCGCTTCTGGTATAGGTTTGTGCCGGAGAACTATTCCATTATTGCCAGAGGAGCTGCGGATATCGCTTATAAGCGGATGGAGCCGCATTTGCCGGATTATATGGGAAAAGTGTTCGAGGAAATCTGCAGGCAGTATTTGTGGAAGCTGATGCTGGAAGGGCAATCCCCTGTGGAATTTGGGGAACTGGGGCGATGGTGGGGCACTAACCCTTTTACCCGCAGCCAGGAGGAAATCGATATTATGGGCGAACAGGATAAAAATACAGCCTTATTTGCCGAGTACAAATGGACCAATGAAAAAGTGGATGCGGGAGTATTGGAGACGTTGGTAAAACGCGGGCAGTTGTTTCATTATGAGAAAACATATCTGGCATTGTTTGCAAAACACGGATTTACAAAAGGCTGTGAGGATATGGCGAATAAGATGGGAAATGTGATGTTGGTGACCTATGATGATATTTTAAAAACGATGGAAAAAAACTGAACAAGTACTCCGTACTCATTAACACCTTAACCAGCTGCGAGAATAATAAAATCCTCAAGGAGCCCTTTGAGGATTTTATTATTCTCGCAGCGTCCGCCGCCATTAACTAAATGACATTGGTTCAGCCTTTCAGCTGCCTCCGTTGTTATCTTTGTACCCTTCCCGATGCGTTCCCTTGCATTAATGCGAGTACTTCCTTTTCCGAAACCAGGTTGAAATCCTGCTCGATGGTATGTTTCAGGCAGGAAGCGGCAACGGCGAATTCTATGGTTTCCTGGGGAGAACGCTTTTTGGCCATGCTGTGTATGAGCGCACCTCCGAAGGAATCTCCACCGCCTACACGGTCTACAATATGAATCTTATACTCTTTGGAAAAATAGGCCTGGCCGCCGGTATAGAGCATGCCTGACCAAAGATTGTCATTGGCGGAAATGCTTCCCCGCAATGTAATGGCCACCGACTGGAAATGGAATCGTTCCGTCAGCTGT
>JAETNT010000090.1 GCA_021772025.1 Enterocloster bolteae
AAGGTTTTGAAAAACCATCAGGAGGAAATCAGGCAGGTAAAAGCCTGCCGGGAGGAAGAGATAAAAGATGTGGATTCCTTTAAAGATATGGACGATCTATGGGGAAAGTGATATAATAAATAACATAAAAATTTATTTTTAATTCAGGAGGAGAAGATTATGATAAAACTGCAGAAAGGGATTGCCGGAAGGCGGAGGGCTGCTGCCCTGCTGGCCGGGATTATCTTACTGGGATTTGTACCTGCCGGAGGGATAACGGCAGAGGCTCATGGACAGGGAGGACATGGCAGCTGCCATAGCGGAGGACACCATTACCAGCAGAATCAGCGATACTATAGACCGACAGAAGCAAGGCAGCCGGCGGCGGATGGCTCCGACTGGGAAGCCTGGATCTGTCCCAGAGAAGACTGCCCTTACTTGGAAGAAGGCTTTGACTGCCATGAGGTATTTTCAGCGGGCTGCAGTGCATCGCCGGAGGACTGCAGCTGCTATTATCACCACTGCCTTGGAGGAGGATGCGGGATATCTTAAACGATACAAGATAAACTTACGGAGAGACATTTATGACGAAACCAATCATCAGCTTTGATTTGGATCAAACGCTTTTAGATCACGCAAACTTTTCTATACCGGACAGCGCCATGTATTCTCTGGAAAAGCTGCGGGAGAATTTTACTATAGTTCTGGGGACCGGCCGGGATATGGATAATCACTACAGCCGTCAGTTTAAAGATATCGTAAAACCGGATGCGATTATCCACCTGAACGGCACCAAAATCACCATCGGGGATCAGCTTTTTTTCGAGCATTTTATGGATAAGGGGCTGCTGGAAAATGTGCTGTCTTATGGGGAAAAGATGGGTTACTGCATTGGTGTTACCATCGGGGATGAGGACTATTACATCAATCCGGACAGGGTTAGACAGATCGATATCCGGCGCTGGGGAGAATGTATGAGACGGTTTCGGGATCCTTGGGAGCTGACGGAACATCCCATTCATACCCTTTCTTATCTGGGAGGGGAGGCCGGAGCAAAAGATATGGAAGAACGGTTTCCCGAACTAAAGTTCCCTATGTTTGCAGGAAAAATGGGAGCGGATGTGGTGGAAAAACAGGCTTCCAAAGCAGAGGGGTTAAAGCGCCTCTGCCGGCACTATCAGGTAAAGCCGGAGGATACGGTGGCTGTTGGAGACAGTATGAATGACTATGAGATTCTTCAGACCGCCGGTCTGGGAATTGCTATGGGCAATGCAGTAGAAGAGTTAAAAAGCATTGCTGATTATATTACGGCAGATATCGGAGAAGGCGGAATTTATAAGGCCTGCCGGCATTTCGGATGGATTCCGGCAGGACCTTTTGAGGCTGAACCATAACCATTCCGGCAGACATTTGAATGGCTGCTCGGAGTCAAATACCCCGCAGCAAGCTGACGGGGCATCAAACTTTCAACGCAGCAGAGCCGCGGGGGTATTTGACCCTTGCGGCAGTCGCCAAATGGACATGCCGGGATGTCCGCTTGGCTCGTTGCTTGCGGAAATAAACAAAAAGGGGAAAACAAGTGGCAAAACAGTATGATTTAATCGTAATAGGAGCGGGGCCGGGAGGTTATACAGCAGCATTAAAAGCGGCAGAGTATGGAATCCGCACCGCCGTCATCGAAGAAAAAAAGCTGGGAGGAAACTGTGTTAACCGGGGCTGCATCCCTACCAAAGCGCTGCTTCATGCGTCCAGCCGTTTTAAGCAGATGCAGCAGTGCGATGAATTCGGCGTGTCTGTCGATTTTATTTCCTTTGACTTTAAAAAGATGCAGCAGTATAAAAAGCGGGCGGTAAAGACTTATCGGGACGAGATTGGCCGTCTCTTTCAAGAGGCGGGGATTGATTACATAGAAGGAAAGGCCACTATCCGCAGGAACCGAACTGTGGAGGTAAACAACCGGGAAGGCCGGGAGTATTATCAGGGAAAAAATATCATTATCGCAACAGGAGCTATGGCGGTAATGCCTAAAATACCCGGATCTAACCTGCCGGGAGTGTATACCAGCAGCCGGCTTTTGGCGGCCGATAGCTGGAACTTTGACCGCCTGACGATTATCGGAGGCGGTGTTATCGGTGTGGAGTTTGCCACAATTTTTAACTCTCTCTGTTCGAAAGTCACCATTATCGAGAAAGGCCCTCACCTTTTGGGACCGATGGATCAAGTGGTGGCAAAGGAGCTGGAGAAGGCGTTAAAAGAAAAAGATATTACCGTTTACTGCAACGCAGAGGTGAGCCGAATCGAGAATAAAGACGGGTTAGTCTGTCAGGTAGAAGCTGCCGGAGGAGAGAGCTTTTCTATGAAAGCAGGACAGATTCTGATGGCAGTGGGAAGGAAGCCTAATATCAACGGCTTGTTAGGAAATGACATGCCCTTGGAAATGAATCAGGGCAAGCTTGCCGTCAATTCGGAATTTATGACCAGTGAGCCCGGCGTTTATGCGATAGGGGACGTGGTATCCGGGATTCAGCTGGCTCATGTGGCGGCAGCAGAAGGAACCTATGTGGTAGAGAAAATTGCCGGAAAGCCTCATGGCATCAAATTGGAGGTAGTTCCTGCCGGCATGTATGTCAGCCTTCCTATTGTGCCAAACTGTATCTATACCGAACCGGAGATTGCTACAGTAGGGATTACGGAAGAAACTGCCCGGGCCAGCGGTATGAAAGTACGCTGCGGCCATTATTCCATGACGGAAAACGGAAAATCCATTATTACCAGAAAAGAAGAGGGATTTGTCCGTCTGGTATTTGAGGCCTACTCCGATACCATTGTAGGGGCTCAAATTGTATGTCCCAGAGCCACCGATATGATTGGGGAAATGGCAACGGCTATCGCCAACGGCCTTACTGCAGGCCAGCTTTCTATGGCGATGCGGGCGCATCCTACTTACAGTGAAGCAATCTCTGCCGCAATTTCAGATGCTATGCGGCAGAAACCAAATACCCTGCTGTAAGCAATGAGGTATCAAGCCTCATTGCTCGCGGGAGTCGCCAAATGTGCATGCGAGCATGCCCACTTGGCTCGTTGCTCGCGGGAATAAAGCAGCCGGCAGGGCGGTTTGTCCGGCCGGCCATTTCATAAAAATTAAAAGAAAGAAGCTGGGGGAATTATGAATCTCATTCCGCAACGTTTAGAAAAATTAAGAGCTCTTATGGCAGAACGGGCTATTGACGCTTATTTGGTTCCTACCTCTGACTTTCACGAGTCTGAGTATGTAGGTTCTTATTTTAAATGCCGGGAATTTATTACCGGATTTACCGGTTCTGCAGGAACTGCAGTTATCACAAAAGAAGAGGCAGCCCTTTGGACTGACGGCCGTTATTTTGTTCAGGCCGGCGCTCAGCTTGCAGGAACTACGGTAGCGCTCCAGAAAATGGGGCAGGAGGGCGTTCCTACTGTGGAAGAGTACCTGCTTTCCCATATTCCTGAAGGGGGAACCTTAGCTTTTGACGGCCGGGTTGTGAACACGGAGGAAGGGGAACGTCTGGAGGATGCATTGGGCGTGAAAGACATTGCCATTTCCTGCCAGGAGGATTTAATTGACGCCATTTGGGAGGAACGTCCTGCTCTTTCAGCGGAACCGGTATGGGTGCTGGAGGAAAAATATGCCGGAAAGGGAGCGTCAGAAAAGCTTTCCGACTTGCGGGGGGTAATGAAAAAGAAAGAGGCCACGGCCCATATTCTTACCACTTTGGACGACATTGTATGGCTGCTGAATATCCGCGGCAATGATGTAGAGTGTAATCCGGTGGTATTGTCTTATCTGCTGGTAACCGGCAGCGAGGCCAGGCTTTATATCAATCCGGAAGTGGTAAATCCCGAGGTAAGGGCCTATTTTTCCGGGATTGGCGTAAAAATTTATCCCTATAACGATATTTATAAAGACGTAAAGAATCTTCAAAATGAAACTGTTATGCTGGAAAAGAGCCGTACTAATTTTGCTCTGACCCAGCTTTTAGATGAGACCAACGAGGTCATAAATATTCAAAATCCCACCGCTCTGATGAAAGCCAAAAAGAATCCGGTGGAGATTGAAAATATGAAAAAAGCCCACATTAAGGACGGTGTAGCCGTCACCAGATATATCTGCTGGTTAAAGAAGAATATCGGAAAAATTCCTATGGATGAAATCAGCGTTTCCGATTATTTATGGGAACTATGCAGGGAGCAGGAAGGCTGTCTGGGGCTTAGCTTCCCCACTATTTCCGCCTATGGCGCCAATGGGGCTATGTGTCACTATTCCGCTACCCAGGAGACCAACACCAAGCTGGAGCCCAGGGGATTTTACCTGGTAGATTCCGGCAGACAGTATTATGAGGGAACCACGGATATTACCAGAACCATTGCCCTGGGCCGACTAACCCAGGAAGAAAAAGAACATTTTACGCTGGTTGCTATAAGTATGCTGCGTTTGGGGGCAGTCCGCTTCCTTTACGGCTGCCGCGGCCTGAATCTGGATTATGTGGCCAGAGAGCCGTTTTGGAGCAGAGGGTTAAACTTTGATCATGGAACCGGACACGGCGTCGGATATCTGCTAAATGTCCATGAGCGCCCTAACGGCATCCGATGGAAGATGGTTCCGGAGCGGCAGGACAACTGCGTGCTGGAAGAAGGAATGGTTACTTCCGATGAGCCGGGAATTTATATAGAAGGAAGTCACGGCATCCGTACGGAAAACCTGATGGTCTGCGTGAAAGACGAAAAAAATCAATACGGCCAGTTTATGAGGTTTGAATATCTGACTTATGTACCTATTGATTTAGATGCTATCGACAAGAGCCTGATGCGTCCGGAAGATGTAGAGCTGCTGAATCAGTACCATAAAGATGTATATGACAAAATTTCTCCTTACTTAAATGAGGAAGAACGGGAATGGCTTAAAGAAGCCACCAGAGAGATTTAGATTGTGTTAAAAACCGGATACTTTAGTTTGCAGGCCTTTATTCCCGCAGGCAGCGAAAAAGTATCCGGCTTTTTTTCGATGTCTTTGAAAGGGCAGTTTGCTGAGAGTGCTGCGCCCTTTTGACAAAAGCTATAAGTCTACAAAAATTGGCTTATGTTCGATAAAGGGGAGAAATTTTTCCATCAGATCTGCTGTGAGGAATTTTACACTGGAGGTGTTGATGCAGGGATGGCAGGCAAAAAACTTCTGATTTACCACCACCTCCCGATAGATCAAAAGCTGAACCTGATGTTTTGTATCATTCATCAACCCCAGGACGCTGACAGAACCGGGAGTAATATCGAGGAGCCGCTCCATATCCTCCGGCCCTCCAAAGGACAGCCGGAAACTGCCGATCTGTTTCGACAATACTGCTGTGCGGAATTTTTTCTCTCCGGGAATCAGCAGAAGGTAAAATCGGGTTTTCTGGCTGTTGGTAAGAAAAAGATTTTTGCAGATGGAGATTCCCAGAAGAATATCTACATCCCCACAGTCATGGATGGTCTGGGCGGCAGGGTGATCCACCCTCTGATAGGAGATACCGAGCTGATCGAGAAGATCATAGGTGCGGATCTCCTTTTCCAGGCGGCAGGTGCAGGCAGAAGCATCAGGACGGCCAAATGCCAGAGTAAGGGACGGGTTCGATATTTTTTGGGACATGATATGAAATCCTTTCTACGGTGTCAAAGTTTTTTGTTTTTATACTATAAAAGTCCGCCGCCGAATAGGCGGCATGCGTTCAGATATGCCAATGCCTGCCGGACTTTTTGCACGGCGATGTTTCCGCTGCCGGGCACATGAAGGTTTACTTTGAAAGATATTTTATAGCGGAAATCCGAAAATTGCAAGAAAAAGCGAGGATCAATACGTGGAACAGATAGAAAAGCATAGAAAAATTAAAAATAAAAGAGAAGACCAGTTTCCCTGTCCGGCGGAAAAACGCTGCGGAAGCTGCCAGTATCTTCACTTAACCTATCAGCAGCAGTTAAAAGTCAAGGAGGATAAGCTTACTTTTCTTTTAAAAGATATTTGCCCGCTGAAAGGGATATTGGGGATGGAAAATCCCTATCATTACCGTAATAAGGTTCACGCTGTATTTGGCTGCGACTGGAAGGGCAGGCCGGTTTCCGGCATTTATGAAGCCGGAACTCACAACATAGTTCCGATAAAATCCTGCCTTATTGAAGACGAAAAATCCGGCGAGATTATGGAAACGATCCGGTCGCTGACACCGTCTTTTAAAATCCGTTATTATGATGAGGACACCGGCTACGGCCTGCTGCGCCATGTGTTGATTAAAAGAGGCTTTACCACAGGACAGATCATGGTGGTTCTGGTTACTGCCTCCCCGGTATTTCCCTCCAAAAACAATTTTGTTAAGGCACTGCGTCAGCGCCACCCGGAGATCACCACAGTCATCCAGAACATCAACGGCCGGGGCACCAGCATGGTTCTGGGAGAAAAAGAGCAGGTTCTCTACGGCCCCGGATACATTGAGGACGCGCTGTGCGGATACACCTTCCGCATTTCTTCCAAATCCTTTTACCAGGTGAATCCGGTGCAGACAGAGATCCTCTATAAAAAAGCCCTGGAGCTGGCTGCACTTACCGGAAGAGAGACGGTTATCGATGCCTATTGCGGCATTGGAACTATCGGAATCATCGCCAGCGAAAAGGCAGGGGAGGTAATTGGGGTGGAACGAAATCCTGACGCTGTCCGGGATGCCGTTCAGAACGCCAAAAGAAACAGAGTGAAAAACATCCGTTTTTACTGCAGGGATGCGGGGAAGTTTATGGCAGATATGGCTGCAGCAGGAAAAAAAGCTGACCTGGTCATCATGGATCCGCCAAGAAGCGGCAGTACGAAAGAATTTATGGACTCTGTTGCCGCCTTAAATCCGGAGAAAGTAATTTACATTTCCTGCGGTCCTGAAACATTGGCAAGGGATTTGAAATATCTGGAGACAGTAGGGTATAAAGCCAGAGAGGCGTGGGGATGCGATATGTTTGGGTGGACTGAGCATGTGGAGACGGTCGCTCTGCTGACGAGAAAAGCCCAGTAAATCAAAGGGTTCTGCCAGTTTGAGGCAAAAATGGATGTGTGTTTCTGTTTCCGCAGAATGGGTATGAGGGAATTGATTTACCCGGGGGGATATGCTGTGGGAAACGGAAGATATATATTTTGGCGAAAGGATATGTTTTCGCAAAACTGGAAAAAAGAACGGCATTGCATTCCCTTTAACTGATTGGAAGTGCAATGCCGTTTTGTTACGAATAGTGGCTTATTTGAGAGAAAAATTGTATTTCAAAACTGTATTCTTGAATTGAAAAATTCACTTTTGCGTGATATACTTTTCTTATATTTTCTGGCAGAAAAATGGAGGTGCGACATGGCGGTCAGCTATAAAAAATTATTCCATTTATTGATAGAGAAAAACATGACGAACTCACAGCTTCAGCAGGAAGCGGGGTTTTCCGCAAATATTATCACACGGTTGAAACGAGGAGGATATATTTCCCTTGAAAGCGTGGAAAGCATCTGCCGTGTTCTGAATTGTGGAGTGGACGATATTCTGGAATTTATACCGGAGGATAACGGAGGGAAAGAGAATGGTTGATACCAAAAAGGAACAGGAGCGTGACGAACTGCATCGTGCCATCTGGGCAATCGCAGATGAACTGAGGGGAGCAGTTGACGGATGGGACTTTAAGAATTATGTTCTTGGAACGATGTTCTATCGATATATTTCTGAAAATTTGTGTAATTACATAAACAGTGGAGAAGCGGATGCAGGAAACTCTGATTTTGACTTTGCAAAAATGCCAGACGAAGATGCGGAAGAAGCTCGTGATGGACTGGTAGAGGAAAAAGGCTTTTTTATTTTGCCGAGCGAATTATTCTGCAATGTTCGTGCCAATGCTGCGAGTGACGAAAATTTAAATGAAACGTTGGAGCGAGTGTTCCGCCATATTGAAGAATCTGCGAAAGGCAGTGATGCAGAGAGCGATTTTGCCGGACTGTTCGATGATTATGATGTGAACAGCAACAAATTGGGTTCTACGGTTGCTAAGCGTAATGAGAAACTGGTCAAATTGTTAAATGGCGTGGGCGAAATGAACCTCGGAGATGTAAAAGACCACTCCATTGATGCTTTTGGGGATGCGTATGAATACCTCATGACAATGTATGCGTCCAATGCTGGAAAGTCCGGTGGAGAATTTTTCACTCCGGCAGACGTGTCAGAATTACTTACAAGACTTGGAACTGTGGGTAAAACAGAGATTAATAAAGTATACGATCCGGCCTGTGGTTCCGGTTCTTTGCTTTTGAAGGCTGAGAAAATTCTTGGTAAGGATGCGATTCGTAACGGTTTCTATGGGCAGGAAATTAACATCACAACTTATAATTTGTGTCGAATCAATATGTTTTTACATGATGTGGGATTTGATAAATTCAATATTGCCTGTGAGGATACGCTTGTCAGTCCGCAGCATTGGGATGACGAGCCATTTGAACTGATTGTTTCAAATCCTCCCTATTCTATCAAGTGGGCAGGAGATGAAAATCCGTTGCTGATTAATGATCCCCGTTTTGCTCCTGCCGGAGTTCTGGCACCAAAGAGTAAAGCGGATATGGCATTTATCATGCACAGTCTTTCATGGCTTGCGTCTAATGGAACGGCTGCCATTGTATGTTTTCCGGGTATTATGTATCGCGGCGGTGCAGAGCAGAAAATCCGAAAATATCTGATCGATAACAACTATGTGGATTGTGTGATTCAGTTGCCGAGTAATCTGTTCTTTGGAACATCTATTGCTACTTGTATCATGGTAATGAAGAAAAATAAGGCAGATAACAAGACGTTGTTTATTGATGCAACAAGGGAGTGCGTTAAGGTTACGAATAATAATAAGCTGACGCCTGCGAATATAGACCGTATTGTAGATGTGTTTGCAAAGCGTGAGGAAGTAGAGTATTTTGCACATCTGGCAAGTTATGACGAAGTGTCTGGCAATGATTATAATTTATCTGTGTCTACATATGTTGAAGCTGAAGATACGAGAGAGAAAATAGACATTATGAAGTTGAATGCGGAAATAAAGGCAATCGTGGCACGAGAGCAGATGCTTCGAGATGAGATTGATAAGATCATCGCAGAAATTGAGGTGTAAAATGGTTTTTCGTCTTGTTCAGGACATAAGAAAGGCATTGGAAAATGAATTGTATTTTGTAGCATTGAGTTCGGCCTTGACATTACCAGATATTTGTGGAAAGGCTGCTTATCCAGAGGAACGGAGTAGTCGAAAAAGATATATTTTATGGTATGATGAAGAAATAGGTAAATATGAAAAGAATCCAAAAGACAAAGATAATATGCCATATTTATCGGGAGAAGTAATTTATAGCCTAAGATGTTCTTTGTTGCATGAAGGTAATCCTAATATGAAAAATGATAATTTAAGAACCAATCTTCCTATAGATCATTTCTCATTAGTGGTCGAAAAAGCGAAACCTTTTGATATTTATTCTGATAGCAGTTCAATAACTGACTTCGGAAATGAACATATTCGGGAATACAGAATGAATGTTAGGAGAATATGTATGATACTGTGCAATGTGGCAGAATCATATTACAAGAGAAATAAAGAAAAATTTCATTTTAATTATGAAATTATTGATTGGGATGAGGTCACATCTCATCTTCCGCCTCTTGATATGGAAAAGTTTTTTGCAGAATTAGCAAAAACTAGTGATGAAATTTTTTAAGGAAGGCAGGAGGGCAAGAATGAATAAAATAAATGAATTAATTACAGAATTCTGCCCAGATGGTGTGGAATATAAAAGTATTGCAGAATTATTTAATACCAAAAATGGATATACGCCATCTAAATCTCATAGTGAGTATTGGGAGAACGGTACGATTCCTTGGTTTCGTATGGAAGATATTCGAGAAAATGGTCGTATTCTTTCAAAAGCAACACAGTATGTTTCTGAAAGTGCAGTTAAGGGAACTTTATTTCCGGCAAATTCTATAATAGTTGCAACATCAGCAACTATTGGTGAACATGCTTTGATAAAAGTTTCATCATTAGCAAATCAGAGATTTACATATCTGATGCTTAAAGAAGAATATAGCACTTGCATGGACATCATGTTTGTCTACTATTATTGTTTTAAGCTGGATGAATACTGTAAAGTATGTTTAAATCAAGGGAATTTTGCATCGGTTGACATGAAAAAATTTGTTAAGTTTAAGTTCCCTGTACCTCCTCTGGAGGTACAACGTGAAATAGTCCGCGTGCTGGACTCTTTCACGTTACTTACAGCCGAGCTTACAGCCGAGCTTACAGCCGAGCTTACAGCCGAGCTCACAGCTCGGAAGAAGCAGTATGGTTTTTATAGAGATTCATTACTCAAGAAAGAATGTAAAAGTGAAAAAATAAAACTGAAGGCTGTGTGTGAAATCTATGATGGCACACATCAGACACCCAAATATACAAATAGTGGAATACCATTTGTTAGTGTTGAGAATATTGATGATTTATATGGGACTCAGAAATATATTTCTCCCGAAGCATATGCGAAATATAAAATAAAACCACGCATTGGTGATGTTTTTATGACAAGAATTACTGCGGGTGTCATTGGAAAATGTACTGTAGTAGATAGGGATGATGATTTAGCTTATTATGTTTCTCTTGCATTGCTGAGACCAAATGCAGAAGTTCTTGATAGCAAGTATCTGAAATATTATCTTGAAAGTGGTTGGGGAAGAAAAGAATTAAGCAAGTGGATTTTGTGGGATGCTACACCTACAAAAATAAATAAGGATGATATTGGACGTGTTCTTATTTCGATTCCACCGCTGGATGTGCAGAAGAGACTGGTACAGGTTATCGAGCATTTTGACACTATCTGTACCGACCTTAATATTGGCTTGCCAGCCGAGATTGAAGCACGTCAAGAACAATATGAATATTATCGAGATTTGCTCTTGACATTTGCCGAGACGGGAAGCACACTCGTGACAGACAGACAGACAGACAGACAGACAGACAGACAGACAGACAGACAGACAGACAGACAGACAGACAGACAGACAGACAGACAGACAGACAGACAGACAGACCGTAATGGATTGAGCAAGGGAAAAGATTTCTTTGGGACGGGAATTCCCTTCATTAGATATACAGATGTTTATAATAATAGATTTCTTAGGGAAGACGATATTACTGCTTTGGTAGAATGCACGCCTGCTGAGATTGAAAAACTGAAAGTTCATCGTGGAGATGTATTTTTTACCAGGACATCAGAAACGGCGGAAGATGTGGGATGGTCATCGGTAATGCTGGATGATATGGGAGACTGTGTTTTTAATGGATTTACTATTAAGGCAACACCAAAAACAAATTATTTATTGCCGGAATATTGTGCGTTTTGCTTCGCTACAGATGATTTCAGACAGTATGTCACAAGTCATTGTGCTTTTACAACCAGAGCGTCATTAACAGGAAAAACTATTGCAGAATATCAGCTTGCATTTCCGAGTATAGAAAAGCAACAGGAAATTGTGAATATGCTGAGTAAGTTCCATACCCTTTGCAATGACTTGTCCGCAGGACTTCCGGCAGAAATCGAAGCACGACAGAAGCAATACGAATACTATAGGGATAAGCTGTTATTTTTTAAAGAAATACAAAAGTAAGGGGGCGAGATTGTGCCGTACTTTAATATTGTAGCGGAGACATCGGAAAATACGGTAGTCACAGAATATGAGCCAGTCAAGAAGCGCTCTGACAGCTATCAGAGTGAGTCTGCACTAGAACAGGAATTTATTCGTCTGCTGTGCGAGCAGGGATATGAGTATCTGCCTGTTCACACAGAGAGGGATCTGGTTGCGAATCTTCGTAAAAAATTAGAAGAACTGAATAAGTACCAGTTTTCTGATACGGAGTGGGAGGATTTTTTCAAAAATACCATTGTTAATCCCAACGAGCATATTGTGGAAAAGACACGCACCATACAAGAGAATCATGTGAAGGTATTAAAGCGTGATAGTGGGGAAACTAAAAATATTACGCTGATTGATAAAACAAACATCCATAATAACCGTCTGCAGGTTATCAATCAGTATATAGTCGGTAAAGAAGACGGTGCAAAGTACGACAATCGTTATGATGTTACGGTTCTGGTAAACGGTTTTCCTTTGGTGCATATTGAACTGAAACGAAGAGGTGTTGCCATTCGTGAGGCTTTTAATCAGATTGACCGCTATCAGAGAGAGTCTTTTTGGGCAGGATGCGGACTGTATGAGTACATTCAGATCTTTGTCATTTCCAATGGCACGAACACAAAATACTATTCTAACAGTACCAGAAGGAATGCGGAAAAGGAGCATGAGAAAAAAGGAGCAAGCAAGACGAAGACAAGCAATAGTTTTGAATTCACCTGCTTCTGGGCGGATGCCAACAATCGTGTAATTCCCGATCTGATTGATTTTACGAAGACCTTTTTTGCAAAGCATACGATTCTGAATATCCTCACGAAATACTGTATTTTTACCTCAGAGGATATGTTGATGGTTATGCGCCCATATCAGATTACGGCAACGGAGCGCATTCTGAACCGTATTGAGATTGCGAATAATTATAAAAAATATGGAAGCGTGGAGGGCGGTGGATATATCTGGCACACGACAGGCTCCGGCAAGACGCTGACTTCATTTAAGACCGCAAGGCTTGCTTCTAAATTGCCCTATATTGATAAAGTGTTGTTCGTAGTTGACCGTAAGGATCTGGACTACCAGACCATGAAAGAATATGACCGCTTTGAAAAGGGAGCGGCCAACAGCAATACCTCTACTGCCATACTGAAACGCCAGTTGGAAGATCCGGATGCGCATATCATTATTACAACCATTCAGAAGCTGGCAACTTTTATTAAGAAGAATCCGGGGCATGAAGTGTACACAAAACATATCGTTATTATTTTTGACGAGTGCCATCGCAGCCAGTTTGGAGATATGCACACAGCTATTGTAAAGAATTTTAAGAAATATCACCTGTTCGGATTTACAGGAACTCCTATTTTTTCTGTAAATTCCGGTAGAGCGAAGAATCTGGAATCCTTCACGACAGGACAGACCTTTGGCGATCAGCTTCACAGTTATACCATTGTGGATGCAATCAATGATAAAAATGTCCTTCCGTTCCGGGTAGATTATATCAAGACGATGGACACGGATGAAGAAATCACAGACGAGATGGTATGGGACATTAACCGGGAGAAGGTTATGATGGCTCCTAAGCGCATCCGCATTGTGACGCAGTACATACTGGAACATTTTGACCAGAAAACTTATCGTGGAGATAAAACATACATCTACAATACGCTGACAAATATCGAAGAGGTGGCAACAGCTAAGCGTGATGAAGAGGTGGAGGAAATCAAGCGAAAGCAACGCATCAGTGGGTTTAATTCTATCTTTGCAGTATCGAGCGTACCGATGGCAAAGCTGTATTATCAGGAATTTAAGAAGCAGATGACAGCCGATCCAACGAAGAAACTGCGTGTTGCGACAATCTTCAGTTATGGAGCAAATGAAGAAGAAGCGGACGGTATTCTGGATGAAGAAAATTCAGAGGATACCTCTGCGCTTGACCAGCCGTCCAGAGAATTTCTTGAAGAGGCCATTAAAGATTATAATGAAATGTTCCATACAAACTACGATACTTCCAGCGATAAATTTCAGAATTATTATAAGGATGTATCGCTTCGGATGAAGAATAAAGAACTGGATATTCTGATTGTTGTCAATATGTTCCTGACAGGTTTTGATGCCACTACCATGAATACCCTGTGGGTGGACAAGAATCTGAAGATGCACGGGTTGATACAGGCATTTTCCCGTACCAACCGTATTCTTAATTCCATCAAGACATTTGGCAATATCGTATGTTTTCGCAACCTGCAAAAGCGTGTAGACAGCGCAATTTCCTTGTTCGGGGATAAGAATGCCGGGGGAATTGTCCTTCTGCAGAGTTTCAAGGGTTACTATTACGGGTATGAGTCTGTGGACGGAAAACAAATGCCGGGTTATGTGGATTTGATGGAGGAATTGAATCATAAGTTTCCTTTATCAGAGCCGCAGATTGTTGGAGGCAAAACCAGAAAGACTTTATTGCCCTGTTTGGAGCAATTCTCCGTATGCGGAATCTGCTGCTGTCTTTTGATGATTTTAAGGGGAATGAATTAATCTCAGAGCGGGATCTGCAGGATTATCTCGGGCGTTATCAGGACTTGCGGGATGAATGGAAACAGAAACGGCAGGAAAGTACAGATATCACAGATGATATCGTATTTGAGATTGAATTGATCCGGCAGATAGAAATTAACATTGACTATATTCTCATGCTTGTGAAAAAGTACCATGATACCCACTGTGAGGATAAGGAGGTGCTGATTACGATTCATAAAGCGATTGATGCCAGTCCGGAACTGCGTAGTAAGAAACAGCTCATTGAAAATTTTATTGCGGGAATCAATGACGTGGATGATGTTATGAATGAATGGCACAGTTATGTGGTGGAACAGAGGGCGCATGATCTTGATGAAATCATAGCGGAGGAAAAACTGAAGCCGGAAGACACTCGCAAATTTATGGAAAATGCGTTTCGGGATGGAGAGATAAAAACATCCGGAACAGACATTGACAAGCTCATGCCGCCGATTTCTAGATTTGGCGGTGGTGGGAGAGCTAAGAAGAAACAGGGCGTCATTGATAAGTTAAAGACCTTTTTTGAAAAATACTTTGGTATTGGCGGTCAGGCATCCTTTACAGGGCAGGAAAAGAAGGTGGTTACTTATGATTTTGACAGACAGCAACCGTTGTCGATGGTAGCAGAATCGAAAACACCATATGGGGAAAAATTATAGGAAAAGTTATACTGCGCCAGAATATTCAGAAATAAGAGAAGGATGATTATGGCACTG
Source organism: Enterocloster bolteae (assembly GCA_021772025.1). GTDB lineage: Bacteria > Bacillota > Clostridia > Lachnospirales > Lachnospiraceae > UMGS1370. The sequence continues at coordinate 14,972 of JAETNT010000090.1, forward strand.
GGTAATATAATAAATTTTGCAGTGCCGTTACAGTGCCAATACAGTGCCATTTCTGGTGGCTTTTATCCTGACATGTGTTATACTGTTTGGGGAGGTGTGATGGACAATGAACTTAGGAAAAGAATCAGAGACATTGGAATTCAAAAAAACTACCGGCGAATTGAAAGAAGCTATGATTTCGATTTCTTCTATTTTGAATAAGCATGGCGTTGGAACATTATATTTTGGCGTAAAGCCAAATGGTGATGTGATTGGGCAGGATGTGTCGGAATCATCTCTTCGGGATGTATCCAGATTTGTATATGAATTCATAAGACCACAGATATATCCTTGTGATACAGGAAGAAATTATGGATGGCCGCCATGTAATTAAGGTAGAGTTTCATGGGGAGGATTATCCATATTCTGCTGCGGGAAGATATTATCTGAGGACAGCGGACGAGGACCGAGAAGTAACACCTGCGGAACTAAGGCAGTTTTTTGTTGCGAATGAATATAAGGAAAAATGGGAGAAAACAAAATCGCAATGCCTTACAAAGCAGGTCGATAAAGCTACCGTAAAGGATTTTTGCGAAAGAGCGATTGCTGCAGGACGCATGGTTGATGGAAGATATACAGTACAGACCGTGTTGAAAAGGTTCGGATTTGTAGAGGGAGATCATTTGACGAATGCCGGAAATGTCTTGTTTGGAAATTTGCATCCGGTGACTTTAAAAGCAGCCGTTTTTGCGACGGATGAAAAACTTACATTTTTGGATATGCAGATGTATGAAGACAACATTTTGAATCTTCTTGGAATAGCGGAAAAGTATATTTTGAAAAACATAAACTGGAGAAGCGAGATTATCGGTATGGAGAGGGAGGAAATTCCGGAAATTCCAGTTGCGGCTGTAAGGGAGATTTTAGCGAACAGCTATGCCCATGCAGTGTATAACGGCAGTACATACCATGAAATTTGCATACATCCGGGGAAAGTTACCATATATAGTCCGGGTTCTTTTGCGAGTACATACAGTCCGGAAGATTATATCAACAAAAATCTCCAGTCTTCTATACGAAATGCTGCAATTTCTAAAATTTTGTACTTGAATAAGTCAATTGAGCAGTTCGGAAGTGGATTTAAGCGTATCAACAGCTTGTGTAAGGATGCAGGGATAAAGTATTCGTATGAATTTGCGGACAATGGATTTACATTTATTTTTTATAGAAAGACAAAAAATATCCTTGCACGGAAGACTGAAAATAAGACAGATGGCACTGTAAATGGCATTGAAAGTGGCACTGTAAATATTTCCCTGAACAAGAATGAGCAGGCAGTATATAGTCTGCTTGGGAAGAATCCTTATTACACAAGACAGGAACTGGCAGATGCTACATCAAAATCATTGAGGACGATCCAGCGGACATTGGATTCTTTGCGAAAGAAGGATTTAATAGAAAGAATCGGAAGCGACAAA
>JAETNT010000091.1 GCA_021772025.1 Enterocloster bolteae
GAGAGCCTGATTATATGTCCGTAGATGTTTCCTGTAGTACTGGATTGTTTCAATCCGCAGGCTCGCGAGAGCCTGATTTCCAGGATTCCCTGATGAATGGTACCAATATCTGGTTTCAATCCGCAGGCTCGCGAGAGCCTGATTTATTGACCTCCCTTAATGCACAGCGTATTGCAGGTGTTTCAATCCGCAGGCTCGCGAGAGCCTGATTGTTCCACCCCGGTCAGGGATGAGAGGGCGTCCGCCGTTTCAATCCGCAGGCTCGCGAGAGCCTGATTGCATATGGATACTATATACTTGGCCGCTGTTTCGGAGTTTCAATCCGCAGGCTCGCGAGAGCCTGATTTACCTATTTCAACACATAAAGCCGTATTTTCTGTTTCAATCCGCAGGCTCGCGAGAGCCTGATTAGCAAACATTTACGAATTCAAAGCATTTACACATTACATTTTTATTGCAATCAACCAAATATCACAATGTTTTTCACCTCTTTATACAAACTATCCTCCAACTCACCCTAAAATCCAGGTGCGAACCTCCCACAGAATTTATGTTCACTTAGGGTTCGCACGGCCAAACCCAGACATATTCTTTCCGTTTTTTCATAAAATCAAGGGCTCATCCACCTGTATTCCACGCCGTACGCCATAATGCTCAACCTTACCATTGTAATGATTACCCAGCGAGTAAAAACGCAAGCTGTCCTTTTCTTCGTCAATTTCCTTTAACAGAAGATGCTTTAGCTTCGCGTATTGCGTTGCATCTACTTGACATTCAAAAACAGAATTCTGCACTCGTGTACCGTAATTTACACATTGCTTAGCTACACGTCTTAAACGTCGCGCCCCTGCGGCTTCAGTAATATTAATGTCATAGGTTATCAGTACGAGCAAATCCATCACCTCATTTCCATAAGAACGGCGGATAGGCATCTAAATCCCCCCGCAGATACCGGGACAAAAGCATGGCCTGCGAAAAAGCTACCATCCCCCATTGAATCCTTTCTTTCAAGTAAGGATGCGTAAGCGTCTCCTGTTTTCTCTTTTGCCAAGCAGACAAAAAAGCTTTTCTCGCGTCATCTGTCATAAAAACAGCGCCATTTTCTTTTTTCTGAAAATCTTTTTCTGTGAAAATGCCAAGATTTATCTGTGTTACCACGAATCGGTCTGCCAGCGGCGCCCGTAGCTCTTCAAGCAGATCAAGAGCTAACGACGCGCGCCCAGGACGCATCGTATGAAGGTATCCAACCGCCGGATCTAACCCCACCGTTTCCAAAGCGCCTGCAATCTCGTTTCCCAACAGAGTATATGCGAAAGATAACATTGCATTCACCGGGTCCAGCGGCGGACGGCGGGTTCTTCCATCAAAAACAAACACGCTCTCATTTCGCAGAATCATCTGCGAGAAAACTCCGAAATATGCTTTCGCCGCGATTCCTTCAATTCCCATCAGTTCACTCCGGTTTTTGGCATTTTCCAGATTAGTCAGAGATCCGCACATTTGGCTGACAGCAGCATTAATCTTATCTTGATCTATCCGCATTGGGTGGTCACGTTTCACCCGCTCCAGGCACCACCTCCCATTATAAATTTTTCCCAGCAGGAATGATTTGGCGATTGTGAGGGACTGTATTTCATCTGCCGCTCTGGCATACTGTGTCTCCCGCAACAGAACATTGCCGCTCACTGGTCCGGCAATCCGCGCAAGGAACCGGCCATGCTGTGTCAAAAAACAAAGACCGATTCCCTTTTCCGCACAAGCTCCCATCAGAGCAGGGCTGACCCCTTTATAACCGAAACATACTATTCCTTCAAGATTATGAAGAGGAATACGGCCCAATTCACTTTGATCCTGCAGCAGTACGATATTCTCTCCGTCCAGCGACAGATATGCGTCCGGCGTTGTTACATATAAAGTATTCTGCAGCTTCCTCATACCTCATCCTCCTCATGGAATGCTCTATGGATATATTCTGAAGCCGAAACCTGTTTCGTTAATTTAGGCTGACAGATATCCACAAGAGAGCAGCTTTTGCAGGCTTTCCCCATCTTTGCCTTCGGCGTGCGCCCCTTTAACATCAGTTGTTGCATCTCCATAACAGAATCTTTTACCTTTTGCCGCAATTCCTCTGTCAGGAGAACACGCTGCCGGCGTTTGACTTTTCCATAATAGAGAGCAGCTTCCGGAATATTGGTGACAAACATTTCTTCCAGGCACATAGCCTGTGCACATAGCTGCAGCGCATCTGCCCCCTGTATATCCGGCTGCCCAAGCTTGTATTCTACTGGATACAGCCTCCATCGCCCATCCCGTCCTTGAATTGGGACTCCGTTCTCGTCCTTATACAATTCTACCATGTCACATACGCCGGTAATTCTCAGTTCCTGGGAGCGGACAGGCATACCGCGGGACAGCAGTACAGAACCTCTCGCTTCCGTAAAACTGTCATCGTGCACCCGTTCATGCATAAAGTGTCCTTCCAATGTAAGTGCATTTTCTTCCCAGAGCTGTTCAATATGAACCAATGCCCAGCGCCTGCGGCAAAATTGAAAATGTTTCAGTCCTGAAATCATTAAAAAATCCGAATCATCATTCGCCATCCAACACCTCTGGAACCAGACCCTCCAAATCCTCTGTACTCACCGAAACACGTCCCTGTGCATCACAGGAAACCTGAAGTGTCCGATGTACCTTAGCTGACGAATACTGACCATTGGCACAATTGTGTTCCCACCATATCAGCTTTACAACCTCCATGCTCCCGGCCGGACGTGCGGATGTCTCATCATTACAGAATAAAGTTCTCAGCGCCTCTTTTAAAGCCTCCCCATCTTCTTCACTAAAGCCTGTCTTATCTGCAAGCTGGACATTAACTGCACCATAAGTAACATAAACCCCAAAATCCACGCGGTGCTTCATTCCCATGGTATCCGGTCCCTTTTTATCCGGATCCTTCCCGGTTTCCAGATTCACTGATTTTGTAATCTGGGAGCTGGTGACATTAACTGGATTTATACTAAAGGCAGGCTGAATACTGACAGGTCCGCGAATTCCGATTGATACAGCGTCTGATTCTTCTTCCTCTTTTTTTCCTTTTTTAAATGCAAAAACCTGGCCGAATGCCCTGACATCATACCATGTTTCACACGCCAGTCTGGCATAATCCTCCCTGGTCTTCTTTCCAGCCTTCATGTCTTTCATGCACGCCGCCAGTACAGGTTCATTGTCCGCTCTATCTTTTAAAGATCGGAATGTATCCCCCTCTCTGCGGCGCTCATCGGATTGAACAAAAATATTCTGGCCTTCGTCCAACAGGCGATTACGAAGTTTACGCTTTAGACAAACATCCGAAACCTCCCCCAATCCTTTATATGTAGTTCTCGGACGATTTCCATCCAAAGGGTCCCCATTTGGATTTGCATTTTTTACAGTGAACACCAGTGCAAAATCAATTTTCTTCTTCAAAGACTCCATCATCATTTCTCCTTTTATTTATTTCGCTCTTCATAGTAACCATGCAGATAAATACTTCCCAAAGGAATATCCGTATTCCAGCCGCACTGCTTCAATTGTTGTTCCAACTGTTCCAAAGCAGCCCAATTTTCCCCTGAACGGTTTCCTCCATATCGCTGATACGGTTTTAATTTAACTTTCAGATTCTCCCATGTAGATGACGGTTTCCGGGAAAATACCGTCATAAATCGCAATTCATTCGTAGAACGTCTGTCTATATCTCCTTCCTCGCAAGCGAAACGTTTTTTCTCCATCCGATCCGCAATCCCCAGCAGCCGTCCATACCGGACACTTCTCGAATCCTCTGCCGTCTCCCAGATCTGCGGTAGTCTGGAAAACTGTGTCTTCTGATAAAAAGTCTGGCGCATACAATAATATCCATGCAGATAGCTGCCGTCCAGCGGCTCTGTTGATACCCGTTCCGCTTGAGAAAACTGCATCTCTGTAAACCCAATCAATCTCTGGTAATACTCAGCCCTTTTACCTAATTTTATCAAATAAGGCAGCAGTTTGTCATGAAGTCTTCCCCAACTTTCATAGGGCTTTGCCGCAAAAACAGACATCATCTGTATCGCATTGGTCATGCCCGCCCGTTCCCCCTCACTGGCTTCCTGCTCCGCCACATCAGCAACCGCCAACAAGCATCCGTACAACTCAGAACGCCGTCTCGGTAGTGCATATATGACGGTTTCCCCAGTCTCTATTTTTTTTTCAGGTTTCCATTTTTGGTAAAGCATTTGTCTCTGACTGGAAAATCCCAGCAAAAATTCCAGCGAAAGCTCCCTACGCCCGTATCTGTTCTCTTCCGGGAATCGTTTTTCAATTTCTCCAAAAAGAATCTGATACCATTTGCTGTCCGGACCCAGGTTTTTAAAACACGGAATCAATTTCTCATGAATCTTCGGCCACGTCTCAAACGGACATTGCACAAATTTTTGCATAAGCCGTACAGCATTTGTCGGATAATCCCGTCCCTTATCCGTTGATTTCTCTTCCATAAAATCCGCTGCTGCCAAAAGACGGCCATATAAGTAATCCCCATTTTTTGAATCAATCTCCAGCATCGGGGTGATTACCAGGCAATCCTCCCTCCCTCCGCGCGTTTGAAAACAAGATATCATTGCACACGCTGTGTCAACACTGTTTTCCCATGCAGTTCGGGACCACAGCCGGTCTTTCCCGCTGACAAATGTAAGAGGCGCGCATACCCTGTTAAATGCACTGCGGACAATATCAATTGGCAACGGCTGTTCGTCCGCAATACAGGCAAGAATTCTGGAGTGCAGTCCACGCATCAATTTTGTGTGGGATTTCTCACATTTTTTGTCTTTTTTAGCCGTATTCACCGCATCGATTCCCATAACAGCAACGGCAATCTGCTCTGGATTGGGAGAGGCAATCTCCTTAGTTTTGCTTTTTCGTGAATAGCTCCACCAGCAGCAATCCCTATACCACGCTTCCAAACGCTTTACGTATTCATTTCCGGAACACTCCTGATAATAAGTGACCGACATTCTTCCGTCCGTCGCCGCCTCCAATCCTAATATCACCGCACAATTTGTCCGGTGAGGATTATAACCATGAAGTCTGCTCTCATAACCGCCAGCCGCAGCCCTCACTTTCTTGGCATAGCCTTCAAATGTATCGATGACCGGCCCGGAATCATCTTCTTCCTCTTCCTCTGCTTCCATAAACCCATTTTTTTCATCAATCGGAACCTTCATGACCGCCCCGTTTGTATTCCAAACCACCCATGTCATACCGTATTTCTGCATTCCCTGGCGCGCTATGAGCCAAATCAGCGCATTATGGGCACGCACAGAAGCCTCATAGCTTACCACCGCCGCACTGCGATCCTCAGCGAAACGTCCCTTGTACTGAAATGGGAATTCATTATCCTTCGCTGAAATCAATTTTGCATTTCCCTGAAGCTTCGGATGGTTCTCCATAGCAGGAAGTATTTTACCTTCCACATAGCAAAACGCTCTGGCTCCTGGCAGTTTATCCGCTAAATACCGCTCCCATGACTGTTTGACATCGGTTCTGAGCCAAAGATCATCGGCGCTTTCATCTTGTGTTTGGACAGAAAAACAGACCATGGCCTTTGTGTCTTCCCCTGTTCCTTCCCGCCTTTCCACGTTCTTATAATATTTCAGTTTCAAATTGGGCTGTGATTCCAAATCGGTAAGCAGAGTATGCCCCTCCAGGTATGTATACACCACACGGAGGCAGGCGGGCGCGTCTGGCTGCTCACACCATGCATTCAACTGTCCCATATACTGACTGAACCTTTTTGAATTTTCATTCTCAAAAATCAGATATTTCAGCTGTTCTACCAAGGGAAAAGGCGCTCCATTGTCGCCTGTACGGCTCTCTGCCTGCGGCGTGCTGGGAATTTCCAGAAATTGGGATTCATCCATCAGCTCGTCTGCCGATACGAACCGCCCTTCCCGCGATAGTACCACATGGTATTTTACCCTTTTGCGCACAAATCCCAGCGGAACAAGCTTAACCGCTTCTTTCGATTGAGCACAGACAACACCGGCATCATATGCCTCGCACAATTTCTGCATCCAGCTCATAGGTTCCTCCTTCCCAGGCAAACTCCTGCTGCAGCGCCTCTTCCTCCAAACCGCTGGAATTGCCATACTTTTTACCAAATTTCTTCGCTTTCATTGGACGGATATTCCGCTTCATCTCTTCCGGTATCTCTTCCGGGGGATGGAACAGGATTACTCCATTTACCATTTTCGGTCTCCAGAATCTGGCGGCCAGCATATCCCGGCCAGTTTCATCCGGATAATCAAACCCATGAAACATAACTCCAAATTCCAGTTCACCATAATGGTCATAACAGCCTTCACCTTTGCCAAATTCACAGGGTTCTACATATCCCTGGCATTCCCTTGTTCCCAAAAAAATATCTCTGCGCCCCCCCTTCCTCACCATACGCGTTGCAATATTGTGGTGCTTGTTCTCATTAAAATCCTCTTCCAGTTCCGCGCGACGATTCTCATTAAGAATAAAATGTGCCCGAACCTGATAGGATACATCTGCCAGATAGGTATAGACCGACAGCGTATTCTTTGACGCCACATAGCTGATGGGACGGACATTTTTAGACTCTGTGCGGATTGGTTTCATAACCCGAACCTCATCCACCATCCATATAATTGATGGCTTCCAATAGATGCTCTCCGTGATTCCTTTCAGCGCCTGATAGGTTGGAAGCATATAACTGAACTTTTCTCCCCCCATTCTGGCAATCGGATCACTAAACAGCGCATAGTTGCCCCATACGCAGTACTCTATCTGATTTCTTATTTTCAATATTGCAGCCCTCCTTTACGTCATAATCTAAACTATAAGCTCTATCATTTCCTGCGGCGTTATCTTGATTCCTGCCCACGGATCATAATATTCGTCCATTAAAATTATCACTCCGGTCTCGCCCAGAGAATATAAAGCTTGTTCCCCGTCCAGCCGTTTAAAAATATGTTCATATAAATTTACACTGTATTGTTGGACTTCTTTTAAAAGAGTGATTTCCTCGCAAAGCGTATGACGATTTCCCAATTTTTCTATTAACTCCTTTCCTTTTCCATAGGGAACAATCACACTTTTTGTTTTCTGGTCGATGACCTGAAAAACCGTCCCCGCCGTTCGAAAGCTCTGATAGAACCGTTTACTTAAATCAGCCAGCGGATTGTCCTCCTCCCGCAAATTCCCGGCCGCGCACCGACATTGACAATTCCTTGACAACATTGTAACCAAATCCGAGTTCCACTTTTTATATGGATAATTTTCAACCGCTTTTGTACATATCTCCTCTTTGGCGAAATATTTTTTTATCATCTCAGGATTTCCCAGCTCATCCGGATTTTCCACATCACGAAGCAGGCTCATGCTGAATTCCTTGCCTTTCTGTATATCCGGCAAAGGCCCCAGGCTCTCCTCAGTAAGATTCCATATATAGACCCTTCCCGTATCCTCTTCGCAGTTGCGGTTACATCGCCCTGCTGCCTGAATCAGGCTTGGGATACCTGCCCAACTGCGGACTACAATTGGAAAACTCACATTGATTCCCGCCTCAATCAGGGCTGTAGATACACAGCAGACCAGCTTTTTCCCTAGCAGCCAGGCTTTAATCCAACGCAATATCTCCTTCCGATGCTTCGGACACATAAGCGTGCTCAGGTGTACACTCAATATCTCGTCCTCCCTACAGCCTTTGGCACATTCTTTCAGCTCCTCATCCGAAAGTCCCTGCTGTATTTGCACCTGCTTATAATTTAAGGCATTCAGCCGGTCAGAAATTCCCCGGAAAATATTAAAGGCCGCATCCTTAGTATTTACAATCGCCAGCACAGAGGTTTTCTCCCGGATAAACATCGCGATGTCATCGGCAGCATCCTGATAAGTACGCGCCTTCATTTGTGGAATATAGCGCACCCTCTTTAAATTCTGATACAGCGCGGCCACATCCGGCACCAATTCCTTCGTATCTAATTCAAGATTCGGCTGCGTCGCCGTACAGAGCAGCACTGTGCAGTTACAATACTGTACAAGGAATTGAAGCGCCCGCTTAAAGAGTTCCCGGCATTTTTTCGGCAGCGCCTGGATTTCATCAAAAATCAGGACTGAGTTTACAAGGCGGTACATTCGCCTCGCCTTGCCGTTCCCATTCTTAAACAGTGTATCTAAGAACTGTACCAGACTGGTCAAAATAATGTCGCTTTCCCAGCGTTCCGTCAACCTGCGATAATGTTTCTCCTCTGTTTCATCCTCCGGTATGATATTGGAATGATGCTCTAAAATGGATGGGTAGTCAGAAAGTGCCTCCCGGATATCTCCTGAATTTTGGTCCAGGATTGTGTTCATGGGGATGAGATAAAAAATTCTTCGCTGTTCGTTCTTTTTAGCCTGGGCAAGTGCAAATCGCAGGCTGGAATAAGTCTTACCGCCGCCGGTAGGAACCGACAATGTGTAGATTCCTGGCCCATATTCTCCCGCAGCCCTGCACCAGCCTGATATGTCACCCCTAATTGGGGCCAATCTCCCTTCTTTGGGGAACTTTTCTATATAGGCTTCGAGTTCAATCAGAAGCTTATCCCAATCGGGCTGAGCTTCACATGACGTTTCAAATGGATTGGCATCATATTCAAAGCACGCGGAATCCCATCTGTCCGCATCCACGAGAATACTCAGCAGCAGTCGGGCAAGCATTCCCCAGTTAAAGGAACGGCTGTCCAGCCCAAATTCCTTCAACTCCTTATACGCCTCTGCAAATAGCTCGTCCAATTCCTCCTCTGTTGCCACTTCCACGTAAAAATTAGCCACTGCCTCCCTATAATCATTCTCCGGCTGTTCTCTCAAACCGTTTAAATAGGGGGAGTCTCCGGAATCTGACAGACAATCCGGCAAACCGGTATGATGACCATAAATACATAAAGAAATCAACTGAGCCGCCTGCCTTTTCTCCGGGTCAGTCTCCCTCTCCCACCATAGCCGATGAACATAAAGCGCACCCAGGCCAGCATGATTGGGATGTCCGCTTCCGGTGCCACGGAGATAGCTCATCCAATCTGCGGTTCCTTTTCCCAGATCATGCAGCAGCCCTATTAATCTGGCCATCTTGCCCAGCCTCAGCTTTTCAGCAGCCTGGAAACATAATCCCGCCACATGAACGCTATGTTCTTTCCAGTCCTGCTCTTGTCCATCGTCTCTTCTATGAGCAATCATTGTTAATTACTCCTTTTCCGCTTATTTATGTTTCTCATTATACTCCATCAGCTATAGATTTTCAACATTCTCTTTTTAACTCGAGTATAATTTAAATTAAATTTGATTTTATTCTTCAATTATGATATCATCTATGATGTCAAGACTTCATGCGGCGCTTGCGGATTGAAACGAGTTTAAAAGAGATATATACAAAAACCCCCTTATCTAAAAACTTTGGCCCAATGCCTTTTGTTTTAAATAAGGGGGATTTTTCTGTCTCATATCGAAAAACAAAATAAGGAGTTCGCAATTCGGCGTACTAAATAGCAGCTATATCCTTATTTTTAAAGACATAACTGCAGTTCCGCGGTCTTATCTACTTTCTGCACTCACTAAGCAGAGTCTGTCTGTTAAATTTCCCCAGCTCTTCTCCCTAACGGAATACCATGGATTCCATTTCATCCAGCTCCCCCGTATCCACCTCCTCTGTTTTGAACTGATACATTCCATACGGTATCCCAGTTCTTCCAGCCTGCTCTGGACTCCTTTTATACAGTAGTTGCAAAATCCTTCCGCCTCCTGTTCATTTTCATCGTAACAAGAAAACTCATACTCCACCCTTACCTTGTAGCCGTCCAGAAACCGCAGCGTCAGATCGCTGGTGATATACCCATTAAGGCTTTCCTCATTTAAGAATGCGGTCTGGATGTCATTTTTAATCTTTTCCTTCATCCCTTCATACATCAGGCGGTTACACTCCCTGTCATCAAATCCGGTATGAAAGGTTATGGCTGTGTTCACTGTATAATCTTTCAATTCATGACTCACCATCCTTCTTTTGTATATTAACTTAGAAGATTTTAATCCATTTGTGTTCCGCAAATTTACTGCTTCATTGACATCCCACCCAGACCTGCTTCCTCGCCTTCCCAGGCAGGGTGAGACGGATGCTCTCCCGGCTGCTGAATCTCCCCTGTCTTTTGTGCAGGCGCTTCTTCCAGAAAACCTCCCAGCTGATTCGGAACATAATCAGACAGCCAAGTACCCCCAAATGTCTCATGGCTCTGTATTCTCCATATTGCCAGCTTTCCAAGATCGAGTTTCACGTCCTCAAACGGAAACAGAAGGTTGGTCAATCCCTCATTTCGAAATGACTTCACATTTTTAAACTTTGTTCCCTCCAATAAAATGCCTTCCTGCGTTAACAGTTCGTTGATTCCGTCTATCCACTCCTGGCATCCCCTCCGCAGCCCTGGAGAATCAGTCCTTCCTGATTTGTCATTCTGCGTAACTCATCGGTTGTGATCTACATGAAACTCCTCCTTTATTTTTTATAATCTATTAAAAAAGGCCAGCCATTTTCTAATCTGGCTGACCTGGATTTTTTATTCGATGACCTTTTCATTTACATCTCTAATACTGGCGCCTGCTGATTCTCCATGCTCCGACAATACTCAGTCGCCAAATCATTCAGCTCCTCTATGGAATTATACTCCGATAACCAATCCCACAGCGCTGGCACTCTGCACTGGATGGCTAACTGTTTACATTCGCTCCAGTTTGAGTAACTCATCGGTTGTGATCTGCATGAAATTTCTCCTTCATTTTTTATAATCTATTTAAAAAGGCCAGCCATTTTCTAATCTGGCTGACCTGGATTTTTTATTCGATGACCTTTTCATTTACATCTCC
>JAETNT010000182.1 GCA_021772025.1 Enterocloster bolteae
TCATTGATGGTCCAGGATTGATACAGATACTGGTGTACCGTGGTCATTTCGCTGGCGGTTGAGGCTAAATCCGCCATAAGGATCTGGGCGTATTGCTGGTTCTTTTCCAGAACAGCAACGGGAGGATACCAGTTTGAGTGCGCAACCGGAAAAGAATCCGGGTTTGCGCGGATATTATATTGAATATTGTTCATGGGACATTCTCCTGGAAAAAGCTGGATAGGTGGTTTTTTAATCTTTATGAGAAAGAATCCATCGGTAGAACGCCATTGAATAAAATAAATCATTTATAATTTAGCTTTTCATGCCGATATATAGCATATACCTTGTGTGCTGGTTTGGCATATTCACACAGGGCGGGGACAAATACCGGCAAACTTGTCCAGCCATGGTTCAGGCCGGTAATTTGTTCCCATGGTTCTGCTAAAAATGGCGTAAAAGGGGGAAATATGCAAACTATTTTTATAGTCAACCATGCTGTTGAGTGGGAGAGTATAATCAGCGATGAATGGCTGAGACCGGAAGGAGTAACAGAGCAGCCATACAAACAGATGATTTGCAGAATGCATAGACTGCCATGCCCCCAATCACCGGGGCATGATTACTAAGGAGAGTCGATTTATGAATTTTATGAAGAATTTAAAAATTGGAAAAAAATTAATTGTTACATTTGGAGTTATCATTATACTTTTTTTAATTTCACTTATGGTATCAATTATGAGTCTGAGCAACTCCGGTAAGAATTTTGGAGATTTCTACACAGTGGGATACCCGGTTTCCAATAAGACAACCGATATGTGCCGTGCTACCCAGACAGGCTTAAAGTGTATAGCAATCAGCATGCTTACGGATGATGCTGCTGAAACACAGAATTATATTACCCAGGCCAATGAACAATTTAATACATTGTCTCCGGGATTCGACTATTTACGGCAGAATTTCAGAGGTGATAAGGCGGTGCTTGACCAGGCCCAGAAAATTCTGGAAGAGGCAAAGCCATACCGGATAGAGATTCTTGACCTGGCAGGACAGAATAAGAATACAGAAGCGGCTGACCTGCTTTTTACTAAATACCAGCCATTAATGCTGGAATTTATGAATTTAATGAACAAAGCTGATTCTGATACCACTGCGATCGCGGCCGAGGACTATTCTCAGTCCGCCAAGGCCCAGACCTCTGCCCTGGTATTTCTGATCACCATAGCTGCATTGGCTCTGGCACTGACGGTCACACTTGCCA
>JAETNT010000092.1 GCA_021772025.1 Enterocloster bolteae
CGGCTTCCTTCGGATTCCACCTCACGATGGACACCCTTGCCTTCGACTATATCCTTCCCGCTACCGGGCGGATTCGGGTCTTGCACCCGTTAGAAACGTGCGCCGCCAGGCGCACTGATATAAATAGGCTGCCATCCATGGGACGGCAGCCCTTTCTATTGTGAAATATCCGGCAGAAACATCCTTAACACCTTTCTGCCGAATTATTTACTCTGCGTCAGTCCCATGCCCCTCACCGGCGTCATCTTTTTTGGCTAAGTCGCTGGGCCGCATACTTAAGTTAATTCTGCCCATCTTGTCTACCTCGATAACCTTTACCGTAACCTCGTCTCCAATGTTGACAACATCCTCAACCTTTCCTACACGGCGATCCGCCAGTTTTGAGATATGGATCATTCCATCTTTGTTGGGAGCCAGCTCCACAAAAGCGCCAAAGTTCATGATACGGGCAACCTTTCCGGTAAATATCATACCTGCCTCAATATCCGTAACAATGCTGTTGATAGTCTGAATTGCCTTTTCAATCATATCTGCATCTGTACCGCATACGCTGACTGCACCGGTGTCTTCAATATCGATCTTTACACCGGTTTCTTCGATAATCTTATTGATTACCTTGCCCTGCTTTCCTACCACATCTCCGATTTTCTGGGGATCAATGGTAATCTGCCGGATCTTAGGCGCATACTTGCTTAACTCTTTTCTCGGCTCAGAAATAACCGGAGCCATGATTTTATCCATAATATAGATTCTGGCCTCGCGGCAGGCAGCAATGGCTTCCTCGATAATCGGACGGGTCAGGCCGTGAATCTTAATATCCATCTGGATTGCGGTAATGCCCTTATGAGTACCCCCTACTTTAAAGTCCATATCACCGAAGAAATCCTCCAGACCCTGGATATCCGTAAGGACAATATAATCGTCATCCGTTTCTCCGGTAACCAGACCGCAGGAAATACCGGCTACCATGCTTTTAATGGGCACGCCTGCCGCCATTAAAGACAAAGTGGAGGCGCAGATACTTGCCTGAGAAGTAGAACCGTTGGACTCCATGGTCTCGGATACGGTACGGATGGCATAGGGGAACTCCTCTTCGCTGGGAAGCACCGGAACCAAAGCTCTCTCAGCCAGAGCCCCGTGACCGATCTCACGGCGTCCCGGCCCTCTTGAAGGCTTAGTTTCCCCTACCGAATAGGACGGGAAATTGTAGTGGTGCATATACCGTTTGGCGGTCTCGTTCTCATCTAAGCCGTCTAATCTCTGAGCTTCAGACAGAGGAGCCAGGGTGCACGCATTTAAAATCTGGGTCTGTCCCCGGGTAAACATACCGGAACCGTGCACTCTGGGAAGCAAATCAATCTCTGCTGCCAGCGGACGGATTTCCTTGATACCCCGGCCGTCAGGACGCTTGTGATCCTTTAAAATCATCTTGCGGACGGTTTTTTTCTGATACTGGTAAATGGCGTCTCCAAGTAAGGGCAGCCACTCTTCATTTTCTGCAAAAGCTTCCTCCAGACGGGCGGTGATGTTTCGGATATTTTCCTCTCTCTTTTGCTTCTCATCGGTAAATACGGCCGCTTCCATTTCCTCAGGAGTCACAATCTCACGAATTGCCGCAAACAGCTCTTTTGGTACTGCACAGCTCTCATAAGCATGTTTCTCCTTCCCGCATTCCGCCACAATGGTATCAACAAATTTAATAATCTCCTGATTTACCTCATGCGCCTTAAAGATAGCCTCGATCATCACCTGCTCGGCAACTTCCTTAGCGCCTGCCTCGATCATAATTACCTTTTCTCTGGTAGAAGCCACGGTTAATGCCATATCGGAAACCTGTTTCTGAGCGTTGGTTGGGTTTACAATAAACTGTCCGTCAATAAGGCCGATCTGAGTGGTGGCGCAGGGGCCGTCAAAGGGAATATCGGAAATAGTGGCTGCAATGGCGGAACCCAGCATAGCGGTAAGCTCCGGGCTGCAGTCCGGATCCACAGACATAACCAGATTATTTAAGGTAACATCATTCCGGTAGTCCTTGGGAAACAAAGGACGCATAGGACGGTCAATTACGCGGGAAGTTAAGATAGCGTTCTCGGAAGCCTTCCCCTCTCTTTTATTGAAGCCGCCGGGAATCTTTCCTACTGAGTACAGCTTTTCTTCGTATTCAACGCTTAAGGGAAAGAAATCAATTCCCTCTCTGGGCTTGTCCGATGCGGTGGCGGTTGAAAGAACTACCGTATCTCCATAATGCATAAATGCGGCGCCATTTGCCTGAGCTGCCACCCTGCCCACATCAACAGTCAGGGTACGGCCGCCTAATTCCATACTGAAACTTTTAAACATATTGTGTCTCCTTTTAATAAAAACTCCTATGATACAAGTGTAGGGCGGAGATAAATCTCCACCCTAACAGAACCGGAATTACTTTCTGATGCCTAGCTTCTCGATCAGTGCACGATAGCCTTCCAGGTCGGTCTTCTTTAAGTAGTCTAACAGGCCGCGTCTCTGACCTACCATCATCAGCAGGCCGCGTCTGGAGTGATGATCCTTGGGGTTGTTCTTTAAGTGCTCGGTTAATTCGGTAATCCTTGCGGTTAAGATGGCGATCTGAACCTCAGGTGAACCGGTGTCTCCAGCCTTTCTTCCGTACTCTGCAATAATAGCTGCTTTCTTTTCCTTAGAAATCATGATAAAATCCTCCTTAAATGAAAACTTACCGCAAACCAAGCCGTGGTTGGAGTCTTCCTGCCGGCTGAGTTTCGGCGTTTACTCATATTTGTTTATCATAGCATAGGAATTATGGGCTGTCAACGAATTTTTGCCGCCCTGTGAACAGTTGTTAAATAATATTTCAACGGTGTGCCGATATATTTTCTGCCTTTTACATTATAATGATGTTGGGGGCAAATCATATTGAACATTTTTGACGTTTCCGTAAAAATGTTCAGCTTCATGGCTACACCCGCAGTCTCTCAATATGGATTCCCAGATGGCCGATTGCCTCCCGGGGCACCTGCCTGTGAAGCTCTTCTCCCAGCCTGGCGCAAATTTTCTCTGCCAAAGCATAGGACTCAGGGAACTGTGTTTTTGCATACTCATCCATGTCCAGGTTTATGGCTTCCCCATCCCGAATCCGGGCCACCAGATAACGCAGGTGGGCCATAAACCGCTCAAACATAAAGGAATGAGGATCTAACTTAATTCCCAAAGCCTCTTCCACCATCAGCGCCACCATCCGCATCACCGTAATCATCTGAAGGGATTCTTCCAGTTTCTCATCCATCCGTCCGGCACGGATATGAAGAGCGATATATCCCACCTCATCCTCACACAGCACACATCCGGTGGACTCCTGTATGATATCCCGCCCTTTTAATGCAATTTTATATTCCTCCGGATAAAGGATTCGGATATCTCCCTGGAAAGGATTTTTCAGGAGAATTCCATTCTGCATCCGCTCCACAGCCACTGCGATATGATCCGCCAGGGGAATCAGAATGTTGGGATTTAATTCTCCCAGCTCCGCCTTTGCCAGTTCCACGATTTTGCCGGCCAGTTCCAAAAACTCCATATCCATACCGCTTAAAACTTGCCGTCCCTTTCTCTTTTTCTCCTCCCGGTCTACAATCGTATAGCGCTTGGTATTCTCATCCCGCTCAAACCGCTGATTTACCCGCTTTCCATAGCCAATGCCGTTTCCCAGCAGAATTGCCTCTTCCTCCCTTTTCATATCGTAAACCAGCACGCCATTATTGTTTAATACCTTGATTACACGATACATACTGCATATCCCCCGCCAACTGATTACTCTTTTTGAAAAAATATGGCCCAGCCATACAACCTCTTATCTAAAAACGCCGCATAACTGAGCCATATTCTATATTAACATATTTCTTCAGATTTGTCCTCTAAAATTTTCATCTGAGCTGCTGCCTTCAAAGCTTACACCCCAGTCAGATCTGCGGCATAATCCAAAGCCTTCAGCTCCTTCTCCTCCGGCACCACAATAGATGCGCCTTCCGGCAGAGCTGTGTAAATTACCATACAAGCCTCCGACACTGCGTTTTTCTTTACATATTCCAAATCAAATTTCAGCAGGCACTCTCCTCTTTTTACCTGATCTCCGTCCTTAACCTGGGGTTCAAAGCCCTTTCCTTCCAGCTTTACTGTATCCACGCCAATATGAAGCATAAATTCCGTACCGTCTGTTGTTTTCAGCCCCATAGCATGGCCTGTGGGAAATACAAATGCCACGTCCAAATCGCAGGGGGCCAGCACCTCTCCTGTAGTAGGCATAACCATAAATCCGTCACCGATCATCTTCTGAGCAAAAGTGATATCCGGCGCATGTTCTATCGATTCCACCCGGCCGGTAAAGGGGCTGTACAGAGGAACCTTTTTTCCATCAGAAGCTTTTTTCTCTCCTGCTCCGCTATTTTCTGCTGCGGCATTATTTTCTTCTGATACGGCCTCTTCCTCGCGGTACTCCACATCGGGCGCGGACGGAAGGTATGCCACCAGGTCCGCCTTAATATTAGGAACGGTAGGACCATAAATCACCTGAACGCCTTGGCCTTTCTTAATTACACCGGCTGCGCCGGTTTTCTTTAAGATCCCCTCGTTTACCAGCTCGGGTTTATTGACCGTACAGCGCAGGCGGGTGATACAGCAGTCTACATCCACCACATTTTTTCTTCCGCCCAGGCCGTTAAGAATCATCTGGGAACGCTCATCCACAGACGCCTGTCCGTCGCCTGAAGCCTTTCTCGCATCCACGTCACTTCTGCGGTACAGCTTTACCTCCTCGCTGTCATCCCGCCCCGGTGTCTTTAAATCGAATTTCAGAATTAAATATTTAAACAGGAAGAAATAAACGGCAAAATAGGCTACTCCCACAATCGGAATCCAGTACCAGCTTGTTTTTCCTGCGCCAGGCAGTATACCAAAAAGTAAAAGGTCAATAATACCCCCGGAAAAAGTCATTCCTACGCCTACATTGAGAATGTGCATCAACATGTAGGCAGCGCCGGCCAAAACACTGTGAACCGCATACAAAAACGGCGCCACAAAAATAAAGGTAAACTCCAAAGGCTCTGTGATTCCTGTCAGCATAGCCGTGAGAGCTGCCGAAATAAGAAGGCCCCCGGCTGCCTGCTTCTTTTCCGGCTTTGCCACCTGATACATAGCAAGAGCCGCCCCCGGAAGTCCGAAAATCATAAAGGGGAACTTGCCCGCCATAAACCGGGTTCCCGGATTCACGCTGAAATGGGTGATTTCCCCTACATGAGCCAGCTGGGCAAAAAAGATATTCTGAGCGCCGTACACCATCTGTCCGCTTACCTCCAGCTGTCCGCCCACAGCCGTCTGCCAGAAAGGCATATAGAACACATGATGAAGGCCAAAGGGTATCAAGGCACGCTCAATGATTCCATAAATCCAGGTTCCCACATAACCGGAACTGTTCACCAAAGCTCCCAGTCCATAAATTCCTGTCTGAATAACCGGCCACACAAAGTACATTAAAATACCCACAAAAATGTATGCCACGCTGCAGACAATCGGGACAAACCGGGTGCCGCCAAAAAACGAAAGCACCTGAGGAAGCTGAATTTTATAATATTTGTTGTGAAGCGCCGCAACTCCCAGACCCACGATTACACCGCCAAATACGCCCATCTGCAGAGAAGAAATGCCCAGGACCTTTGTTACGGAACCGTCCAGCATCCCTACGGTCTGTTCTACCGACCCCACCATATTGGACAGGGTATTGCCGGCGGCATCCATGACTTCCGGAGCCACCACCAGCTTGCCGGAGAGCACCAGAAGCGCATGAATCGCCGTGTGCATAATAAAAAAGGCGATGACACTGGCCAGGGCAGCAACCTCCTTCTCCTGCTTTGCCATGCCTACTGCCACCCCGATGGCAAACAGCAGAGGAAGATTGTCGAATACCACGCTTCCGCAGCTGTTTAAAATATTTAAAAAACCGTTCAACAATGTGCCAGGTCCCAAAACCGCTTCCAAATGATACGCACTGATCATAGTTGCATTTGTAAAGGAGCCTCCGATTCCCAGCAGAAGTCCGGCTACCGGAAGAATCGCAATCGGAAGCATAAAGGAACGTCCGACCCGCTGCAGTACACCAAAAATCTTGTCTTTCATTTCTTTTACCTACCTTTGCTTAAATTTGTGCGGCATAACTGCCTATAAACGGCAAAAGGCATAAACCCCCCTTTCCATAGCAAGTTTTGCCATATTATAGGTAGTTTATGCCTGATAGAGCTTCTTTATCAGTAACACACTGATATAAAGTATAAAAGGATATGGAAATTTTGTCAATATATTTTATTGCCCTCAGTGGACAAGTTAGTAACAATTCAGACGGGCATCTTCATAGAAAAAGTTTAAAATCGCTTTATAGTCTTTCCCTTCCTTCGCCATTCCCTGAGCGCCGTTCTGGCTCATCCCCACACCATGGCCATAGCCGCCGCCGTAAATGTAAAAGGATATACTGCCGTCTGTCCCCGTTCTCTTTTCTATGGAAATATAAGCGCTGGGTAAAATGGCAAATCCGCTTTGGCTCTTTCCGTCCTTCCTCTTAATCTCCAGGCTGCCGCTTCCCAGAACATTCCGAATCTGGGTCTGACCCTTCAATTCTCTGGAACCGGACGTTCCTTCAATGACAATGCTCTCTGCGATGCCTCCTGCTCCTCTCTTTTTTACCTCCATGTCCGTAATCTCTCCCAAATTACCCAGTTTTTCTTCTAAACTATGGGCGGAAATTTCTGTCTCCCAGCGGTACATAGGATAACTCTGATCATAGGCAGGATAATTTTTATTTTTTATAAATTCTGAAAAAGCCTCATTGCTGGACAAATCCAGACATTCCTTTCTGTCTCTCAGCTCCCTTGCTTTCAGATAAGGAGTATTTTCCCCGGTTCCCCCCCAGGCGCTTCCGTCCGTGGTGTGTCCGCAGGAGGTCGAAAAGTAAAATGCTTCTACTGCCTGTTCTCCATAAAACATCATCTGTCCATAGGTAGCATTTACCGCTTCAGAAGCTCTGGCGGATTCTTCGGTATTATTGTATACCTGAAAGTTTGTACTGTCATCCACATGAGCGCCGTACCTGCTGTAGCCGTTTCCTAAAATATGACGGTATGCATAAGTTCTGGCACAGACTGCCTGCGCCTTTAAAGCTTCTGATTCATAGCTTCCCGGCATTTCACTGGGAACCACC
Source organism: Enterocloster bolteae (assembly GCA_021772025.1). Taxonomy (GTDB): domain Bacteria; phylum Bacillota; class Clostridia; order Lachnospirales; family Lachnospiraceae; genus UMGS1370. Next base: position 7,235 of record JAETNT010000092.1, read on the forward strand.
TTTTTTAAATAATCTTCCAGATAGAGATCGTTGACAATGGTAAGGCCCTCCGCCTCATTCTTAATTTCTATACTGCCCTGGTAGGATGGAGTCCCCTGGGCTCTGGAGATGGAAGTAATTGCAGTACGGCCTTTATCCGTTCCGGGAACAATGGTAAGGCGTCCTTCTTTTAAATACTTGCTGTCCGGTTTTAAAGTCAGGCTCTCGCCCGCTTTTAGGGTTTCTTCCCTTTTCCCGTAAAGAAGCCTGGAGTCTGAGTCCACTGTAAGTGTCACAGAAGGATGGAATGGAGACTGAAATCCTGTATCCAAAAGAAGCACCCGGATTTTTTTTGCGTCAAAAGCCCTGGTGGTAAGCGCCGCGCACAGCTTCCCTCCTGATGTAACAAACTCCTGAATATCGTATCCCACCAAAATATCCGAAAGTCCTTGTTCCTCATACTCCCCGTAAACCTTGTGAACTTTAAAATTCTGATCCAGAGGAATTTCCCCATAGCCCTCAATCTCAATGGCATCCTCCCGTACTGCCAGGACCGTGCCGGTAATCGTATCTTTCTTAATGGAAATTCTGACCAGGTTTCCGGATTTCAGCTCCAAATCCACCAGATTATTCTGAAACTGCTCCAGATTTTCGATTCCTTCTCCGGAAAAGGTCCGGACTATAGTCCCCAGATGTACCTGGAAACTATCCGTCCCGCTGTCATCCAGCCACACATTTTCGTAGATGATCTCGTCTGAAACCATCTCTCTGACCCCAATCATTTCGCTGCCCCGGACCATAACCCGAATCCGGCAGTCTATGTAAGTATCCAAAGCCAATCCCTCAAATCGGAAATTTCCCTGGCTGGTGTAAGCGGTCCAGCTCTCCGACGGATGAATATTGGAAGGCGTCCCATATAAAAGGATATCCAGGGTACGAACCCCTTCCTCTCCTTCTGAACCGGAAGCCTCCGTCAGCTTATCATAAAGAAGCCAAAAGTCCTCCTCCGGATAGGGGCGGCCGCGGTTTTTACGCACCATACCCACAGAACTTTCCAAAGATTTTTGGATAGCGCCAGTGAGACGGCTTATCTCCTCATAGGTAATCTCCTTTTGAGCCGCCGCAGCCGTAGGCTCTGTCAGCTCTTCCAATAAAATCCCTTTATCATACAGATAATCCATATATGGGACATACCAGTTATTTTGTTCTTTTTGGGAAAAATGGGATCCTCCTGTCTCCTTCCTGTATTCAAGCACCTCTTCCCTGGAATCCAGCATAAGGGCCACCGCCTTGGCCGCCCTGGCCCGGGTGATCCCCGCGGTCTGCCGCTCCGGCTCTAAAATTACGATAATTGCCATCAATACAAGAACGAGAGCAAGAACCCCCATTACCCGAATAATGAATGATTTCTTGCTCATATTTTTCCTCTTTATATCTAATGCTTTATAGCTTTTTATAGCTTTTGTCTTTGACTTCTACATAGTCTAAATCTCCGTAATCCTGAGTGCGGACGGACAGGCTTTTCTTTTTTAGCCGTCCGTTGATAATGTCCCCTGCCAGTCGGTAAATAACCGCAAAGGCCGGAACACCGATAATCATTCCTGCAAATCCCAGAAGGCCGCCGAACAGCAAAATGGAAAACAACACCCAGAAACTGGAAATCCCGGTAGAATTCCCTAATATCTTCGGCCCCAAAATGTTTCCGTCAAATTGCTGCAGCAGCAAAATAAAAATCAAAAAATACAAACATTGAACGGGGCTTACCAGAAGAATTAAAAAAGCGCTGGGGATAGCTCCGATAAACGGTCCGAAAAAGGGGATAATATTGGTCACTCCCACAATTACACTGACCAGCAGGGTATACGGCATTTTCATGAAAGAGAGGCAGACAAAGCACAGCACTCCGATAATCAAAGAATCCACAATCTTTCCGATAATAAATCCGCCGAACACTTTGTGGATAAATCTTGCCTCTTTGATCAAGCGGTTGGCCCAATCCACAGAAAACAGACCGTAGGTTATCTTCTTTGCCAAAGCGACAAACTGATCTTTAATATTCAGCATATAGATCATCACAATGAGACCAATTAGGATATTTTTAAGCCAGATCAGCACACTGATAACACCTAAGGATACGTTCCCGATAATTCCTAAAATTTTATCCAGATTAGGCTCCAACACTCCTCTTGCCCATCCGTACATGCGATCTAATGCGCTGATTGCGATTTGCTCCGCCTCCGGGTTGTTTTCCAGCATATGAGACACCCATACAGACAAATTTCTCATATTATCCGGAAGGCTGTTGACAGCTGTCTGGATACTCTTTATTACTTCCGGTATCAGCATGGAAAAAATACCTACCACAATAACCGTCAAAACCACCAGACTAGCCGCGGTAGCCAGAGCCTTGGCCAGGGCTGTTCCCTGCTTTTCATTTTTCGTCCATTTGGCAAATACCGGCTCTGTCTTAGACACGCACCGGTTAAAAACAGGACTTAGCAGATAGGCCAGAACCGCCCCGTAAATTACCGGCGCCAGAATATCCAGAAGCATGGAAAAGGCTTCCTTTATAGCTTTAAATTTCAGCAATACAAAACAAAATGCAATGCTGGAAGCTATCACCAAAAAGGCTGTAACCCCCCAGCAGATATAATGGTAAAACTTTTGATTATTCATGATTTCCTCTTTCTGGCTCATTTGCTGTGTTATCCAGGCAGATTTGGAAGTTTCTGGATAGTCTATTGTACAGATAAAGCAGCGATTGCTCGCTGCTTTTCTCTTCTGTAACCCCAAAATGCCGGTTCTTACTAATTGACCCCTAGCAAAGCTAGGTGGGCAACCTCAATCAGACTTCTGCCATCCACTCAAAGGAGGCCCGACATCCGCCTGAAAATATTGGAATCCCGATGTCATAGTGTAGGTTCAAATACGTAAGAGTGTCGAACATTTCAGGTGTTACAGAATCACACATTTTCACATAAATTAAGTATACAATAAAAGGCTCACAATTTCAAGATACTTTTTCTCCCAGTTGTGTTAAAATAAAATAAAAAACCATGTATTGCAAGGAGATTATTATGACATTGGAAGAAGCAAAAAATTTTTTTCAGCAGGACAAGTTTGCCACCTGTGCGGCAGGAATTACATTAGAAAAGCTGGATGAAAACGGCGCTGTTTGTACCATGGCCATTACGGACAATCACCGCAATGCCGTGGGAGCCGTTATGGGCGGAGCGCTCTTCACTCTGGCGGATTTTGGCTTTGCTGCCGCCGCCAATTTTAAAGCAATGGGAACGGTTACCTTAAGCAGCCAGATCCAGTTTCTGTCCGGCGCCAAAGGAAACTTTCTCACCGCGGTTACCCGTCCGGTAAAGGAAGGCCGTCATGCCTGCTTTTACGAGACGGAAATTACCGATGAATTAGGAACAAAAATAGCCGTGGTTGCTGCCGCAGGGTATCGGAAGTCAAAAACCCCGCTGCAAGCAACGGGGCATCAAGCTTGCAGCGCTGCAGAGCAGCGGGGTATTTGACCCTCGCGGCAGTCGCCAAATGTGCATGCGAGCATGCCCACTTGGCT
>JAETNT010000183.1 GCA_021772025.1 Enterocloster bolteae
GTGGCAGTGACAGGCGCTGCCTATAAGACTCCTATTCCCGGACTGTCCAAGTTTGGCGTCATCGGACAGATTTTTTTCTCCTACGGATTTCTGACCTATCTGGCAGTGGCCCTGGCCCTGGCATTGGCGTTTTTCCTGGCTAAGACCAGACGTGGACTGAACCTGAGGGCTGTGGGCGAGAGTCCGGCCACGGCAGATGCGGCCGGCATCAATGTAACGGCCTACAAGTATCTGGCCACCTGCCTGGGAGGAGGCATCAGCGGCCTGGGCGGATTATACTTTGTCATGGAATACTCCGGCGGTACCTGGACCAACAACGGATTCGGCGACAGAGGCTGGCTTGCAATCGCCCTTGTCATCTTCGCCCTGTGGAAACCGGTTAATGCCATCTGGGGTTCTATCCTGTTTGGCGGTCTGTACATCCTTTATCTGTATATACCTGGCCTGGACAGGGGCGCCCAGGAGATATTCAAAGCCCTTCCCTATGTGGTCACCATTGTGGTCCTGGTTATAACCAGCCTGAGAAAGAAGAGAGAATACCAGCCGCCCCAGAGCCTGGGACTTCCGTATTTCAGGGAAGAACGGTAGGGTATTGAGGCCGGATATCAGGGAAAGAATCGTCATGCAGTACAGGAAACAGAGAAGCAAAGAACGAAACAGATAAGTAAAAAACGAAACAGATAAGTAAAAAATAAAATTGATAAATGAGTAAGATAAAAGACCCTCCCGCAGGACGGATAGAATATCAGTATCTAACCGGCCCGGGAGGGTCTTTGCGGTCCAGTGTCACCACCGCAGTTGTATTCAGGACTCTGATGTTTTTCAATGGTTTTCCCTCCGCTATATCTGAAATAAAATGAATACAGGAATTTCATGATATAAAAAAACTGCTTATAATACCCCTGTGAAAGTATTATTAACAGTCTTGCTTACCCTTACGTAATAACAAACTTGTTTTCTGCATCTACGATAGCAACCCTGTTGTTTTTTTAAAATAGGGAATTTTATTTTCGTTAAAACAACCATTTTGGTACAAGGTTTTTTGTGCAGGTTATACAATGGGTATTGATATCCCGGAATGAATGGAATATACTGGGTCATATATAAAATAAAGGCAGTATTCAGGAAAAGAGGCGTTTGCTTTGTTGTTTGAAAAACAGATATATGATTACCTGCGGGGGATGGTTTCCATTCCCAGCGTGTCCAACACCCCACAGGAGAAGGAGGTTTC
>JAETNT010000184.1 GCA_021772025.1 Enterocloster bolteae
TTACCTGGCAGTTTCCATGAGCATAAACCGTACCATCGAGAATGTTTATTTCTGTTATCCCATGGCATGGGGAGTGACGGCAGCCCTGATTTTTATTTACTATCAGATGGTGAAAAAGCGTTACAGAGAGGACGTTGTATAGAACCAATAAGAAAAAGAGAAACGCTGTATCATGACCGGAAGCAGATGAGGTTTCCGATCATGAGCAGCGTTTTTTGTTATATAAGAAACTCCTCTGGAATCCGCCTTCACTTTTCTCTGAAATTCAAGCTATAAAATTTTCTTATAAGAAAAATAAAATTAACGGATAGAAAGGTATAGAAAATGTAAAATAGATTGTTACTCATAATGAAAATTTATAAAAAATGTAAAAAACTGAAAATTGTCGATTTTCGACGGTATTGCCAAATAGTTTAAAACTTGCTATAAATGACTTAACGGGATAAATGGGGAAAATATTATTGGAGGAGGATTTACTCATGAGAAGACAAATGTTGGCGGTTTTATTAGCAGGAACTATGGCGCTGTCACTGACTGCATGCAGCCAGGGCTCCGGCTCTTCCTCTCAGCCTCAGACAACGGCTGAGGGACAGGCATCGGGAACAGAGAGCAGCGGAAATGATTACTCAAGCTGGCCGGAAAAGGACATCCATATTATTTACTATACAAAGGCCGGTTCCGGCGGAGATACGTTCCTTCGCCAGATGTCCGCGGCACTGAACGGAAAATTAAATGGGCATAATATTGTCATTGAGAACATTGTGGATCCCACCGGAGCGTCCGCATGGAGCAAGGTCCAGGAGGCGGAAGCGGACGGATATACCCTGGCCTGCTTAAGCTCCACTGTGGTAACGGCTGATCTGGTTGGAGGAAGCCCTGTAAAGTATCAGGATTTTGACTATGTCATTGGTCTTGGCATGGATCCCCAGTACGTATACTGTAAGGCAGACAAGCCCTATAATACACTGGAAGAGCTGATTGACTATGCAAAGGAAAACCCGGGAGCTTTAAACTGGGCCACCAGCGCTCCCACCAGCGCCAGCACCGTTTGCTCCGTTGGTCTGATCGAACAGGCGGGAATTGATGTAAACCGCGTAATCTATGATACAGGTTCCGATTCCCTGACTGCAATCCTCGGCGGCTTCGTGGATGTGTGTGTAGGCGAGTACGGAGACATGAGCGGTGAAGTGGAAGCGGGAAACATCAAGCTTTTATGTGTATTCAGTGA
>JAETNT010000185.1 GCA_021772025.1 Enterocloster bolteae
CTGTACCTGGCCTGTGTCACAGCGGCAGTGGCAGGAGGAGCAACGGTGTGCTCTCATTTTAATGATTCCGGCTTCTGGCTTGTGAAATCACTGGTGGGGCTGGATGAAAAGACCACTCTCAAGACATGGACTGTCATGGAGACGCTGGTGGGCGGCACGGGATTTGTAGTGGCTCTTATTATATCCTTCTTTGCATAGCAGCGGTTAGGTGATGTCATTATATACTCAAATTAAGATGTGAATTGATATTTTTATAGATTTAGCATTTCATGAGTTGGGATTAAAAGGGGAGACAGTCTTTGGGCTGTCTCCCTTTGACTGTATAAGCGGACTTAAAGCAGTATAGACTGCTGTATAACAGCCAGATCATCCGATCCATTTGGCAGATTTTCTGTATGTATCCTATAGGGGGTTAGCCGGGATATCCATCTTAAATTATTTCCACTGAATTCCTATTGACTTTATTGTGAAAAAATGATAAAAACTATTTACATTTAACAATCTATGTGGTAGTATTATATATGTAACCGGTTACAGATTATGCTGGCATGGTTACAGGAAAAAGAGAGGGGAAGGGTCATGAACATTAAAGAAATTGCACGCCGGGCAGGCGTCTCTTCCGCTACGATTTCCAGGGTTCTCAATAATTCAGGATACGTGAAAGAGGAGACCAGGCAAAAGGTACTTAGGGCAGTGGAGGAGTATAATTATGTACCCAGCGCCATCGCCAGAAGCCTGAGCATTCAGGACAGCTTAAGCGTGGGAACCATCATCCCGGATATTGAGAATGAGTTTTTTTCCAAGGTTATAAGCGGAATCAGCGAAGTGGCTGAATCGTACCATTATAATATTGTTTTTCTGGGAACCAATGAGACGTTGGACAAGGAACATGATTTTTTGAAAATCGTGGAAAGCCAGAGACTGAAGGGCGTAATCATAACGCCGATTTCAGAGACAGATACGGTTACCAGGGATTACCTGCTCCGATTGGAGGAATCCGGCATACCGGTGGTGCTGGTGGACCGTGATGTGAAAGGGGCCCAGTTTGACGGCGTATTCGTGGACAACCAGAAGGGATCCTATGACGGAGTGATGGAGTTAATAAAGGCAGGCCATGAGAGGATTGCCATTATAACCGGCCCTGAGACCTCCAAGCCGGGCAAGGACCGGTGCCAGGGCTATCTGCAGGCCATGGAGGACAGCGGACTGGCTGT
>JAETNT010000186.1 GCA_021772025.1 Enterocloster bolteae
CATTTTTCCGTCCGTCTTGTCCGGGTTTTCGATATAGTCAAGGGCTTTGCTTAGAGTGCTTTTAATAGGCTTAATCTTTGTAACCGCCATATCTCCGCAAGCACCCCCTTTATTTCTTCTATGTCCTCTTGATATGCGTTCCCCGTCGCGTTTACGCGGCGTGCTATCTGGTTGACGTTGACACCGATTTTCTGTATCTCTGCGGTCATAGCCTTTATGTCGGCGTAGTCTATCTGAATGATATACCCGTCAATGGCAATTTTCCGCAGATACGCCGCCATGTTCCGGGTGGGTACGAGCTTCATTTTTTCCAGTATTAAATCCCGTTCCGCTTCCGTCACTCTGAATTTGATTTGCACCGTCCTTTTCCGTCCGTCCATGTATTCGCTCCTTTCCTTTCCGTTCCGAGGGTTTGGTACACTTCCCAACAAGCCATTTTCAACCGACGCGCCGCAGCGCGGGAGGGGGAAAATACGGAAGTGGGTACCCGCTTCCTATGCTTGCTCCGATTATCAAGAATTATTGACAAGAATAGTTATACCGACTTTTTGATTATCCCGACCATTCCCGGAAAAGCAGATAACTATGGGCTTTTGCTCAAAAAAGGTCGGGATAATTTTTTCAAAAAAGGCAGATATCAGACTGCCTGAATGAAGACGCCTTAACGGAAAAAGTCGGGATAACTTTTCCTGGCACTTGTTTTTCTCCGAATAAATATTTAGCAGGAAATTCTTCCTGACTTTTTATTTAAGGAGATGATGTGTATGACAAAGCAACCATTATCTGTAACCGAAATGTTCTCCGGCATCATGGAACTGCTGGAGCAGGCGGGTTATGCCAAACATACCCTGTGGGGAAATATGTATGGATCACTGAGAAGCGTTGTCAGCTTCTACCATGAAAAGGGGCTGAATGATTATGATCCGGCTGTCACTCTTGAATTCCTCCATACGGTTGAAGAACGCTACCGTGAGGGCAGCATCGGCAGGGAATACTACAATGCCCAGAAGCGTGCCGCCAGAAAATTTGATATGTTCCATTCAACGGGAACCCTTACATGGGAGTGCACAAAAAGGATATCCAAGTACCAGCTCAACGAGGAGTACAGCCGCCTGTTGGAAGCCTTCCTCTCATCAAGGGATTTCCACGAAAATACCAGATGGGATTTTGCATGGGCCGTGCGGCGTTATCTCTCCTTTTTTCAGG
>JAETNT010000093.1 GCA_021772025.1 Enterocloster bolteae
ATTAAGGGTGAGGATAAAACCCGTCCGCTTATGGACAGGGTGGAAAATTTTGTCCACAAGATCAGCGCCAAGGTGACTGTGTTTGACAGCAAGGAGTTTGAGCTTAAGGGGATCAGCGACGAGTTCAGGGGAATGCTCTGCCCGATTATGATGCGCTCTGCGTTCCAGAGGGTGTCCACGCATTTGGAGTATAACAGGCGGCATCCTTTGGCTATCAGAAGGTATTATAGGAGGCTGGATTACTAAAATACCAGGCCCTTCAGAATGTATGCTGGCAGTTCCAAAAATGCATTGAAATCAAGGAGAAAAGGGATGTTTGAAACGGTTGCACGAATACTTTCCCAATGGTATACTTAAGCTATATATGGTCATGTATCGTATAATAATGATACAGACATAATCAATGGAGGCGGAATCATGGGAAAACTGAACAAGGAATCAAGCGTCCCTTTGTATCAGCAGCTGATGGAGGTAATCCAGAATCAGATACTCAACGGAGAATTAAAAGAAAATGATAGGATACCTACTGAGATAGAGTTGAGCAGGGAGTATGACGTCAGCAGGATAACAGTACGTAAAGCCGTGGAATTATTGGTGGAGGAGGAGATATTGGTAAAGCGCCAGGGCATAGGAACTTTTGTGTCGCAGAAAAAGCTTTGCCGTAATATCAATGGTTTCATGGGATTTACTCAGAGCTGTCTGGCAGAGGGAAACACGGCCGGGGCACAGTTGGTGTCTGCGGAACTGGCAGAGGCCACCATGGTGGACGCAGAGGAACTGAAGATTCAGGAACATGAGAAAATTATTAAGATTGTGCGGGTGCGGACCTGCGACGGGATTCCCGTTATGCTTGAGGAAAATCACTTTCCGGCTCGTTTCGCATACCTTTTAGGGCATGATCTCACAGGCTCCATCTATCAGATATTGGCGGAGAATGGGACAATTATGGACAATGGCATTAAGCGGATTGGAATATGCCAGGCCAATGAGATTGAGCACAAGCATCTGGGCGTGGATCTCGACAAGCCCCTGCTTTATGTAAAAGATGTCAGCTATGATCGGGAGGGAAATCCTGTCCATAATTGTAAAAGTGTGATTAATCCGGACCGTTATAAGATGACGGTCATGGTTAATGCTTGAGAAAAGGCGGATAGAGAATGATAACAATCAGCAAATCCCAGATATCGGTAATGAATATTCAATATGGCTATTATCCACTGGAGAAATTCTTAGATGACGCTGCCAGAGCCGGCGTAGAGCATGTGGAGCTGTGGGGAGCAGCTCCGCATTTTCATTTGGAAGATATGACGTACACAGATGTGTGCCGTGTCAGAAAGCAGATTGAAGAAAGGGGCCTGTCACTGGTGTGCTATACCCCCGAACAATGTATTTATCCTGTGAATTTAGCGGCAGACTCAACGGTACAGAGGCGGCGCAGTCTTAAGTATTTCGAAGATAATCTGCGTGCGGCAGCGGAATTAGGCACGGATAAGATGCTGGTGACTACTGGATGGGGATATCTGGATAATAGTAATATAAATGAAGCCTGGAAATATGCCAGGGAAGGTCTTATGTCCCTGGGGGATATGGCCAGGGATTACGGCATCAAACTGGCCCTTGAGGTGCTGCGCCGGGATGAAAGCAATCTGGTCTACAATCTGCCCACTCTTAAGAGGATGATGGAGGATTTAAGTCATCCGGCAATCGGGGCAATGATTGATACAATTCCTATGGTATTGGCAGGTGAGCGGCCGGAGGATTACCTGAAGGTATTCGGGGAGCAACTGGTCCATGTGCATTTTATCGACGGTGCTCCCAGAGGACACCTGGCATGGGGGGATGGAGTTCTGGATATGAAAGGGTATCTGGAAGAGTTTTCACGGTATTCTTATAAAGGTTACCTGTCTCTGGAGATAACAGACGGCAGATACAGAGTGGATCCCACATCCTCTGTTTTACAAAGCGTTGAGAGGTTATATGACGTATTGACTTGAAGTCCATGGTGAGTGGTAAGTATACTAATAAAGCGGATTCCTTGCGTGCAGACGATTGGAGTTCGCTTTTTTGGATAAATAGCACAAAAATATACGTAATTAATGTGCTAAATATACGAAAATTAGAATGGGACCACATTTTATGTTTACAAAATATACATAACGTCATATAATGATTACATGATAATTAAAACACATCAACAAAGAGGTGAGGACATGTTAAGAGTACTGGGATTGGGCGATAACGTGGTGGATAAGTATATGCACATCCGCACCATGTACCCGGGCGGAAACGCATTGAATTTTGCAGTCTATGCAAAGATGTTCGGAATTGAGGCCGGTTATCTGGGGGTGTTCGGAGATGACGAGGCCGCCGCTCATGTATATGATACGATCCGTGGTCTTGGGCTGGAGCTCTCCCACTGCCGTTTTTATCCTGGAGAGAACGGATATGCCGAGGTGCGTCTGGACAACGGGGACCGGGTGTTCATCGGCTCAAACAAAGGCGGAGTGTCAAGGGAACATCCTCTGGAACTGACTGCAATGGACAGGGCTTATATAGCCGGCTATGACATTGTACATACCAGTATCTTCAGTTATATAGAAGATGAGCTGCCGTTGCTCCGCCAGGCATCATCCTTTGTATCCATGGATTTTTCGGACAGGGCAGACGAGGAATATTTGAGACAATGTGCGCCATATGTTGACTGTGCCAGCATCTCCTGCGGCGATATGCCCAGAAGCGAGATTGAGAAACAGATGACTCTGATTCGGAAATTCGGATGCAGACATATTGTTATTGCTACCAGGGGAGCCAAGGGGGCGCTGGTAATGGTGGACGGACGTCTCTATGAACAGTCACCATGTTTGGTAGAGGCGGTGGATACCATGGGAGCGGGAGATTCCTTTATTACCTGCTTCCTGATAAATTATGTGGATGCCATGAAGGACTCCAGGGACTTCCCGGCAGCATCGGGAACTAAAGGAACAGTGACAGCTGCAGACTATCAGGATTTGACAGTCAGAACCAGTCTGTACCGCGCAGCCGTTTACTCGGCAGGCAACTGCCAGAAGGATGGATCCTTCGGGTTTGGCAAAGTGTTTCAGAATGAGTAAAGCATTATATAAAAAGTATTATGAAGAGGCGAAAGGAGTTTATTATGAGAAAGTTTGTTAAGAAAGCGGCGGCTGCCCTGTTGGCAGGAACCATGGCAATGTCACTTACAGCTTGTGCGGGATTTACCCCCAGCGGCGGTAATGACAAGAAGGACACAACGGCTTCTTTGGAGGCAGGAGCTGACACAGGTGTTACTCAGGCTGCTCAGACATCAGGAGCGAAGAAAACCATAAAGTTTTTCCACAGATTTCCTGATGAACCGTTCAATGGCTTTATTGAAAGCAAGATTGCTGAATATGAGGAAGCGCATCCCGATATTGACATTGTAGTTGAGAGTGCCCAGAATGATCCATACAAAGAGAAAATTAAAGTAGTGGTTGGCGGTAATGATGCTCCAGATATTTTCTTTAGCTGGTGCGGCGAGTTTTCGGAGCGGTTTTTAAGAGAAAACCTGATTATGGATCTTACTCCATACCTGGAAGCAGATAAGGAGTGGAAAGATTCCCTTATGGAGTCCCAGCTGGTAAACTATACGAAGGATGGTGTTACATACGGTATTCCATTCAGACTTGACTGCAAGCTTTTCTTCTACAATACACAAATATTCGAAGAGAACGGCCTGAAGGCACCGGCTACATGGGATGAGCTCATTGAAGTGTGTGATAAGCTGAAAGCGGCTGGTGTCACTCCCATATCTTATGGAAATCAGGAAAAGTGGCCGGCAGCACACTATATTGGCAGTTTGAACCAGATGCTTGTAAGCGATGAGGTGAGAGAGAAAGATTTTGATCCTGCCCAGGGAGAGTTCACCGATCCTGGTTATGAAGAAGCATTAAAATGCTATCAGCAGCTGATTCCCTATTGCAACGATGCAGTAAACGGTACAGCAGCAGACATGGCCAGAACTAATTTTGCAATGGGCAAGTCCGCTATGTACTATGCAGAACTCATTGAGATTCCATATATTACAGACCTGAACGCCGATCTGGATTACGGTATGTTCAAATTCCCTGTAGTGGAAGGGCCAGGCAACCCTGATATATTAACTGGCGTTCCGGAAGGATTTGTGGTTTCGTCCAAAACAAAGTATCCGGACGAATGTATCGAGTTTCTGAAATGGTTCTTAGGACCGGAAGTGGGCAAGGAGCAGGCACAGACCATCGGCTGGTTTAACGCATCAAAAAATGTGACAGAAGGAGTCAATGATACGAAACTGCTGGACGGTTATAAAGTTGTAAATGAAGCCAAAATCATGGGACCATGGTTTGACAACGCTCTTTATTCAACAACATGTGATGAATATCTCACAGCGGCTTCTGACCTTACAAATGGAGATATTACACCTGCGGAGGCAATGGCAAGAGTACAGAAAGTCGCTAAAGAAGCCCAGAGTCTTGTATCCGGGCAGACTAAGTCAGAGTAATCTATAGGGGGGATGTGGAAACATCCCCCTGCAACATAAGAAAGTAGGTAAAAGCTATGAGAACGAAGAAATCCACTCCTTATTTGTATATGATTCCCGGTCTTATTATGGTACTTGTATTTGTATACATACCGGTCATAACAAATATCGTATACAGCTTTTTCAGCTTGTCATCCTACTCCTCTTCGGCAAAATTTGTGGGTATCAGTAATTACATCCGTTTTTTTACTAAGGATACCCTTCCTATCATGCTGAAGAACAACGGACTGTACTGTATTATTTCCCTCGTTGTTCAGGTGGGTTTCGGAACTTTGCTCGCGCTTCTTCTTGAGAGTAAGGCAACAGGACGCTTCCGCAATGTGTACAGGAATATATATTATATACCAGCCCTGATTTCTCTGACAGCCGTTGGTATTCTGTTTACATTCATTTATCAGCCGGACCTGGGTATGCTCAACTCATTTCTGAGAGCTATAGGACACGGGGATATGGCTCGTTCATGGCTGGGAGATTCCAAGATTGCCATATACTGTATCATAGCCATGAGCCAGTGGCAGTTTACCGGATATATCACTCTTCTCATGGTAGTGGCCATACAGAATGTGCCCAATGATTATATCGAGGCAGCATCTATTGATGGCGCGGGACCTGTAAAACGTGCACTCCATATCATACTGCCTCTTGCAAAGGAGCAGCTTCTGGTATGCTCAATCATCACGGTAATCGGAGCGTTTAAGTTGTTTACCGAGGTATATTCCACCACAGGAGGAGGGCCAGGAAACAGTACACAGGTATTGGGGGTGTTTCTTTACCAGAACGCATTCCTTCACGATGACTTGGGAATGGCTGCTGTAACCGGCGTATTTATATTCATGGTAACCATGGTGCTGTCGCTGATTCAGATGAAGATCACCAGGTCTGGGGAAGTGTAGAAAGGAGAGGCATATGAAGAAACGAACAGCAGTAACCATACTTTTGAATATATTCTTCATACTGTTAGTGCTTGTGATTATACTGCCGGCAGCCTGGCTGATTATGAATTCGCTGAAGACCAATGTGGAACTGTTTACCGATTCTCTGGCGCTGCCTGCGAAAGTACAGTTTGCCAACTATATATCAGCATGGAATAAAGGACTTTACAAATACTTTGGAAATTCTGTCATTGTAAGTTCCATTTCACTTATATCCATTCTGTTTCTAAGCTCCCTGCTGGCCTATGGCATAACCAGATTCAACAGCAGATTCGGAAACCTGATATTCCTGATTACATTAGGAGGCATGGCCCTCTCGGAGCAGGTGGCACTGGTTCCTCTGTATAAGATACTTCAGGCCACACACCTGTATAATACATATTGGGCGGTTATCCTGCCCTATGTGGCATTCAGGATACCGTTTACCGTATTCCTGATGCGTGCTTATTTTATGTGTATACCAAAGGAACTGGAGGAAGCGGCAGTTATTGACGGCTACAACAGCTTTCAGATATTCAGAAAGATTATAGTCCCTATCAGCAAGCCGATTTTTGCATCCTGCGCCATTGTGAACCTAAATTTCGTATGGAACGAGTTCCTGTTTGCCAATGTGTTCCTGGAGAGTAAGAGTATTATGACCATTCCTATCGGTTTGATGACATTTAAAGGCGATATGAGATCGGACTATGTGGTAATGCTGGCAGGCATCACCATTGCATCCCTTCCAATGATCATACTTTATCTGTGTATGCAGAAACAGTTTGTCCGGGGTCTTACCTCTGGTGCGGTCAAGGGATAGATAATTAGAATGTCATATATCAGCAGGAGGAACAGGATGGTTCCTCCTGTTTACTGTTACAGGAAATTACATGTATGATACAGACCACTAAATATAAAAGGGAATAAAAAACATGGAATATAAAACTGCAGATTATCACGTCCACAGCACAATTTCCCCCGATGCCAAGGGTACCATGGAGGAAATGTGCAATGCAGCCATGGCTGCGGGTATAGAAGAGATCGCATTTACAGACCACTATGAGTTTTACGCAGGCGGGATAACCGGGAAATATTTTAACCGGGGATATCTTATCCGTTATTTTGAAGAACTGGATAAATGCAGGCAGATGTATGAAGGCCGGCTTATTATCCGCAGCGCTATGGAATTCGGGCAGCTTCACCTGGACCCGGAGAAGGCATCCGGCATTATAAAGAGCTGGCCCTTTGACTATCTCATTGGTTCCGTGCACAAGATTGATAACATTGACTTAAGTCAGATGGAGTTTCGGAAGGATACGGTGCAGCAGATTGCGCATGCTTATTACAGTCACCTGCTGAAGCTGGCACGGACAGGGGATTTTGACTGTATGGGACATTTGGATCTGTACAAGCGTCATTGCAGGAAAGCGGGACTTCCGGATGATTATGATAAATATGAGGACAGGATAGTTCAGGTATTGACCGCGCTCATTGAGAGGGGAAAGGGAATTGAGGTCAACACATCAGGGCTGAGGCAGGGAGCAGGGGAAACCATGCCTGGAATCAGATGCCTTAAGCTGTACAAAGAGCTTGGAGGCACTGTGATTACAGTTGGTTCTGATGCGCATCTCCCGGAAGATGTGGGAAGCGGTTTCATAGAAGCCCTCGGCCTCGTAAAAAAAGCGGGCTTTGACAGAATCGCCCGCTATGAAAAACGTATGTGTTTGTTCCGGCCTCTCTAAAAACGCTTCTCAAAGTGGCCGGTGACGTCTATATTGTTCTGGATGGCAATAAAAGCATTATGGTCAGCAGTGAGGACCAGTTGCCTTAATGGTTCTATCTCGTTTTTGGAAATGACAGTCATGTAGACATAGGTGGACTGGCCGGTATAGCCGCCGGAGGCATTCCAGATTGTGACACCACGGTGCAGGTTGTTAAGTATTATATTCTGGATGTCTGGATGCCGGGAGATGATTGTGACACAGGCTTTGATGTTCTGATAATGAATTTTATCTGTGGCTACCCCTGCAATGATGGCAAAGAGGGCAGAGTATGCGGCTGTGGCCAGATTGTACCGGAATGCGCAGAACAGATAAATCAGTACATTAATCAAAATGGATATCCTGCCTACGCTGAACCTGGGAAACCGCTTGGTACAGTAGATTCCAACTATATCCACACCGCCGCCTGAACCGCCGCAGGTCAGGGTCAGACCCACTCCAAAGCCGGATATGGCACCTCCCACAAGGACCGATGCAAGTGGATCTGTGAACACAGGAATCTCCGGCGATGGGATAAACGCAATGAAGAGGGACTGCAGGCATACACATACAATTGTCTTATAGAAAAAGCTATGGCTGATGAGTACATAGGATAACAGGAACAGGGGGATATTAAGCATCCAGAAAATGATTCCGGTCCAGTCGATTCCTCCGGGAAGCGGGATTTTGAGAATGTCCTGAAAGACCAGATGTATGATTTGGGCAATGCCTGTGAAACCTCCGCTGTAAAGCCCCAGAGGCCGCAGAAACACACAGAATGAAAATGCAAAAAGGAATACCCCCGCGGTGGCACCGGCCATGGATAAGAGAGTATTCCTTCCGGATAATTTAGACATAGTCCTACCTCCATAAAAAGGGCTTCCGGCAAAGCATCAGCAGCCGGAAGCCCTTTTGAATGTGAAAGATAATTAGTATTCCAGTTTCCACATGTATCTTCTCTGGGTCAAGGGATGATTCCTGAGGATTGCCAGCTGCTCTGCATAAACCCGCAGCACTGCGGTAATCAGCATCGGGTTGAAGTAATCTTTGACCGTGGATGGTATTACGGACCCTAATCCAAAATCCTTTGCATCAATCAGGGTGGTCTTGGCCTGGAAACGGTTCAGGAAGTCCAGGGCTCTGGAATCCAATGCTCTGGTACTGCCGTCGTTCATCAGGAGAAGGAAGGGCACATCCTTATCTACGATTTCAAATGGACCATGGAAAAATTCGCCGTCATGGAAGGAGCCTGAATTGATCCACTGCATTTCCATCAGAAGGCATATGGAGAAGGAATAGGCCACCATATGGGTAGCTCCGGAGCTCATAACGTAAATAACAGGAGCATCCTTGTAGTTTTCTGCAAACTTTTTTGCGGAAGGGACTACGAAGGAAACTGCGTCTTCTATTAAGTCAAAGATCTTAGCAAAACCGGTCATCATATCTTGGTAATGTTCATACCCTTCATACTGATTGAGAATTTCAGCTGCCAGCTGCAGACAGAAGGTCATTTTTTCCAGTTTGGCCGCATAATTCTTCTCAAATCCGTGAAGTACCACATAGTGTGCGCTGTTAGCCAGCGGTGAACCGGGGGTATGTGTGATGGCTATTACCTTAGCGCCCATATTCATGGCTTTTTTGGAGGCTTCCACTGTCTCGGGGGTATTGCCGCCAAGGGAGCAGGTAATGATAATACTTTCTTTGCCCACGCACGCAGGAGTGGCATGTACAAATTCATTGGCCGTGTACAGACTGGTCCTCAGCTTTTTTGCATTGCCCTCTAAGAAGTACTTGGCCGGATAAAGCTCTGCCTGGGATGCGCCGCATCCTACAAAGATGACTGAGGTGACTTCCGGGCGCTCTGCTTTGATTTCCTCGATAATTTTTTTTAGTTCCATAAAAATAGGGCCTCCTTTGAGAGATATGTAGTTTTTATTTGTCTTATAAATACATTATATAACGTTATATTAAAATAGTCAATAAGAATATAACATAATGTTCTATTACATTATAATAGTTTGCAGTACCTGAATGTAATAGAAGGGAGGAAAAAAATAAAAATATCCCCAGGAAATACCGGTATATTTCATCCGTATCTCCTGGGGAGAAATCTTCTTTATTTCACACAGTATTCAGGATATTGTCTCCATCCTGAGATATTCTTTTAGTTTGTCCATATATTCCTGTGAAATACTTTCGCAGGCCAGCTTTAACACGGCATTCTCCAGCATCAGGCGCATGAACCGGGATTCTCCAATCAGTTCATAGACAATCTTTGCGATACAACTTCCTCTTTGGGGCTGGATCTCCACCAAACCTACTTTGCTCAGTTCAATGAGGGCTTCACGTACCGGAGTGCGGGAGAGATGCAGAATGAAAAACATGGAAGAGATCCTGACTTGCAGGTTCTTTCCATGTTTTTTGTATTTTTAATAAGTAAAACTGCATAAAAGAGGTGTTATAATCATGTGCATTTTCACAATTTACAACCAACGTAGGATGTAGTATATTTATCTCATAAAACATAGGATGTTGGATGTTGGTTCTAATAGAAGTATATCAGGAGGATAATTCATGAAAGTAGCATTGGTTTACACAAGCACAACACCGGAGTTGATTGAATTAGTAGAAAAGGAAGTGGGGGATGTCCTTCCCCGGGAGACTGAGGTGGCCAGTTACCAGGATCCTTCCATCCTGGCAGAGGTCAGGGACGCAGGTTATGTGACGGCTCCTCCGGCAGCCAGGCTGGTGGGCATGTATATGACAGCTGTTTCAGAAGGAGCGGACGCTATTTTAAATCTTTGTTCTTCCGTAGGCGAGGTGGCGGACGCTGCCCAGGATATCGCCAGATACACGGGAATCCCCATTGTACGTGTGGATGAGGAGATGTGCCGGGAGGCAGTAAGGCAGGGAAAAAGAATCGGGGTTATGGCAACCCTTCCCACCACACTGAATCCCACAAAGAACACTATTTTAAGGGTTGCCAGGGAGATGAACCGTCAGGTAGAGCTGGTGGACGCGCTGGTGGACGGCGGCTTCGGCCTGGACCAGGAACAGTTTAAGGCCCTTATGAGTGAATACGCGGGAACCATTGCGGACAAGGTGGATGTGATTCTCTTTGCCCAGGGATCCATGGCCTACTGTGA